>NZ_CP107913.1:1486666-2230000 GCF_036014115.1 Streptomyces sp. NBC_00448 | reverse complement strand
AGCCTCTAGCGAGTTTCATGGCGGCCCGTACCCTAAACCGACTCAGGTGGTCAGGTAGAGAATACCGAGGCGTTCGGGTGAACTATGGTTAAGGAACTCGGCAAAATGCCCCCGTAACTTCGGGAGAAGGGGGGCCACTTCCGGTGATGGAGTTTACCTCTTGAGCTGGGGGTGGCCGCAGAGACCAGCGAGAAGCGACTGTTTACTAAAAACACAGGTCCGTGCGAAGCCGTAAGGCGATGTATACGGACTGACGCCTGCCCGGTGCTGGAACGTTAAGGGGACCGGTTAGTCATACTTCGGTGTGGCGAAGCTGAGAACTTAAGCGCCAGTAAACGGCGGTGGTAACTATAACCATCCTAAGGTAGCGAAATTCCTTGTCGGGTAAGTTCCGACCTGCACGAATGGCGTAACGACTTCTCGACTGTCTCAACCATAGGCCCGGTGAAATTGCACTACGAGTAAAGATGCTCGTTTCGCGCAGCAGGACGGAAAGACCCCGGGACCTTTACTATAGCTTGATATTGGTGTTCGGTTCGGCTTGTGTAGGATAGGTGGGAGACTTTGATATCGCGGCGCCAGCCGTGGTGGAGTCGTCGTTGAAATACCACTCTGGTCGTGCTGGATGTCTAACCTCGGTCCGTGATCCGGATCAGGGACAGTGTCTGGTGGGTAGTTTAACTGGGGCGGTTGCCTCCTAAAGGGTAACGGAGGCGCCCAAAGGTTCCCTCAGCCTGGTTGGCAATCAGGTGTTGAGTGTAAGTGCACAAGGGAGCTTGACTGTGAGACTGACGGGTCGAGCAGGTACGAAAGTAGGGACTAGTGATCCGGCGGTGGCTTGTGGAAGCGCCGTCGCTCAACGGATAAAAGGTACCCCGGGGATAACAGGCTGATCTTCCCCAAGAGTCCATATCGACGGGATGGTTTGGCACCTCGATGTCGGCTCGTCGCATCCTGGGGCTGGAGTCGGTCCCAAGGGTTGGGCTGTTCGCCCATTAAAGCGGTACGCGAGCTGGGTTTAGAACGTCGTGAGACAGTTCGGTCCCTATCCGCTGCGCGCGTAGGAGTCTTGAGAAGGGCTGTCCCTAGTACGAGAGGACCGGGACGGACGAACCTCTGGTGTGCCAGTTGTCCTGCCAAGGGCATGGCTGGTTGGCTACGTTCGGGAGGGATAACCGCTGAAAGCATCTAAGCGGGAAGCCTGCTTCGAGATGAGGGCTCCCACCCACTTGATGGGGTAAGGCTCCCAGTAGACGACTGGGTTGATAGGCCGGATGTGGAAGCCTCGTGAGGGGTGGAGCTGACCGGTACTAATAGGCCGAGGGCTTGTCCATGTGTGCTCGCGTCCACTGTTTGGTTCCCGGGTTGCGAACAGTCGCATCCGGTGAACACTCAACTGAAAAGTGTGCTTGTTCGCTCGGACTCTGTCGAAATCCCGTGTATGCGGGATGACCCGATAGTGTTTCGGTGGTCATAGCGTTAGGGAAACGCCCGGTTACATTCCGAACCCGGAAGCTAAGCCTTTCAGCGCCGATGGTACTGCAGGGGGGACCCTGTGGGAGAGTAGGACACCGCCGAACAATCTTTCTGGACCCTTGGTCCTGGCCTGAGCGCTGGGACCAGGGGTCCTTTTTGTTGTGCTCGAAGCGCGTCCTCCCGGCCGCTACGGGAGACTTGAACTACAGCAGTACGATCCGACAGGAGTCACGTCGATGTCCAACTCGCCCGAAGACAGGCCCGAGCGCGGCGATCACCGCCGCGAGGATCGGCGTGACGACCGTCCCGGTGGCCCGCGCCGCGATGACCACCGTGGTGGCGCCGGCAACCGTCGCGACGACCGTTCCGACCGGCCGCGCTATGACCGTCCCCGTGACGACCGTCAGGGCGGTGGCGGCGGTTTCCGTCGCGATGACCGCCCGGGTGGCGGTGGCGGTTTCCGCAGGGACGACCGCCCGCGTGATGACCGTCCGCGTGGTCCGCGTCGTGATGACGACCGCGGTGGCTTCCGTCGTGACGACCGCCCGGGTGGTGGTGGCGGTGGTTTCCGCCGTGACGACCGTTCGGACCGGCCGCGCTTTGACCGTCCTCGTGATGACCGTCCTCGTGACGACCGCAGGGACGACCGTCCGCGTGGTCCGCGTCGTGATGACGACCGCGGCGGCTTCCGTCGCGATGACCGCCCCGGTGGTGGTGGCGGTGGCTTCCGTCGCGATGACCGCCCGGGTGGCGGTGGCGGTTTCCGCAGGGACGACCGCCCGCGCGACGACCGTCCCCGTGACGACCGTCCTCGATACGACCGCCCGCGCGACGACCGTCCGGGCGGTGGTGGCGGCTTCCGCCGTGATGACCGTCCTCGTGACGACCGCAGGGACGACCGTCCGCGTGGTCCGCGTCGTGATGACGACCGCGGCGGCTTCCGTCGTGACGACCGCCCGGGTGGTGGTGGCGGTGGCTTCCGTCGCGACGACCGCCCGGGTGGTGGTGGCGGTGGTTTCCGTCGCGACGACCGTTCGGACCGGCCGCGCTTTGACCGTCCTCGTGATGACCGTCCTCGTGACGACCGCAGGGACGACCGTCCGCGTGGTCCGCGTCGTGATGACGACCGCGGTGGCTTCCGTCGTGACGACCGCCCGGGTGGTGGTGGCGGTGGCTTCCGTCGCGATGACCGCCCGGGTGGCGGTGGCGGTTTCCGCAGGGACGACCGCCCGCGCGACGACCGTCCCCGTGACGACCGTCCTCGATACGACCGTCCCCGTGATGACCGCAGGGACGACCGTCCCGGCGGCGGCTTCCGTCGTGACGATCGTCCGCGTGATGACCGTCCTCGTGACGACCGCAGGGACGACCGTCCGCGTGGTCCGCGTCGTGATGACGACCGCGGCGGCTTCCGCCGTGACGACCGCCCGCGTGACGACCGGCGTGATGACCGCAGGGACGACCGTCCGCGTGGTCCGCGTCGTGATGACGACCGTGGCCATGGCCGGCGTCCGGCGGTGCAGGGCCGGGGCCGGTTCGAGAGCCGCGGCGGCCGGGACGAGCGCAGGGACGACCGCGAGCCGGTGAGGCGGCTGCCGATCCCGGACGAGGTCACCGGTCAGGAGATCGACCCGAGCGTGCGGCAGGAGCTGATGAGCCTGCCGAAGACCCTCGCGGAGGACGTGGCACGCAACCTGGTGATGGTCGCGCGGCTCCTCGACGAGGAACCGGAGCAGGCGTACGCGTACTCACGTGTCGCGCTGCGGCTCGCCTCGCGCGTCGCGGCGGTCCGCGAGGCGGCCGGCTTCGCGTCGTACGCGACCGAGCGGTACTCGGAGGCGCTGGCGGAGTTCCGCACCACCCGGCGGATGACTGGCACGGTGGACCTGTGGCCGGTGATGGCCGACTGCGAGCGCGGGCTCGGGCGACCCGAGCGCGCGCTGGAGATGGCGGGTGCGCCCGAGGTGCACAAGCTGGACAAGGCCGGGCAGGTCGAGATGCGGCTGGTCGCGGCCGGCGCCCGGCAGGACCTCGGCCAGGCCGAGGCCGCGGTGGTCACCCTCCAGAGCTCGGAGCTGGCGGCGAACGCCATCCACCCGTGGACGGCCCGGCTGCGTTACGCCTACGCCGACGCGCTGCTCGCGGTCGGCCGGGAGACCGAGGCCCGTGAGTGGTTCGCGAAGGCGGTGGAGGCCGACCACAACGGGACGACCGACGCCTCCGACCGGCTCGCCCAGCTCGACGGTGTCGCGTTCGTGGACGCTTTCGAGGGTGACGAGGACGACGACGAGAGCGGCCACGCGTCGGACGCGGGCACGGACGCCGCGACGGACGCGCCCGCCGGCGCCGACGTCGTGGTCGAGGTGATCGACGACGGCCTGACCGACGAGGTCGTGGTCGACGACGAGGACGCGGACGACGTGGACGCCGCCGACTTCGACGACGAGGACGACGACGCCGACTCGGACGACGAGGACGACGAGGACCGCGGCGACGCGGATGCCTCGTCCGACGTGAAGGCCGATGCCAAGGCGGCCGGCATCTCGGAGGACACCGAGGACGCCGAGGACACGGACGACGCCGAGGACAGCACCGAGGACGTCAAGGACCCGGCGGACGACGAGGACCAGGTGACCGGCGGCGACGCCGGATCGGCCGAGCCGTCGTCCTTCCTCGACTCCCCGTTCCGCGCCCCGGCGCACCCGGAGCGCGAGGACGACTGAACGTCCTTCACCATCCGGTGAGTTGAGGGCGGCATCCGCGACCACGCGGGTGCCGCCCTCGCCGTTTCGCAGGCGGCGGAAAGGCGCCGGCCGGTCATCCCAGCTCGACGCTCCGCATCACCAGGCCGGTCGCCGGCTTCGGCCCGAAGGACGTGGACTTGCGGGGCATCATCACACCCTGGCGGGCCAGGTCGAGCACGATGTGCTCGCGCACCGGGTGCATCAGCACGGCGGTGCCGCCGAGCTGCCCGGCGAGGCGGACCGCCGCCTCGGTGTCGTGGATGTAGCGGATGTGGTCGGGGGAGTCCGGCACCTGCCAGACGCGGTCGAGCAGCAGGCTGTGCAGGACGGTGGCGTCCAGCCGCCGCCACACTTCCGGCCGGTCCTCCGGCACGGCCTCCCGCAGCAGCACGGGGTCGGGCCGGTCCAGCAGGTGGAAGGAGCCGTCGCCCGCCAGCACGAAGGCGTTGCCGCCGGCACCCGTACCCGTGCCCCCACCCGCGTTCCCGTCCGGAAGCGCCCCCTCCGCTTCCGCGCTCGCCTCTTCCAGCGCCTCCAGCGCCCCCGCCAGGTCGCTGCCGGCCAGCCGCCGTACCCGGAAGACGTGGCGCGCGGCCGCGAGGGCGGCGGCGGGCGGGAGTTCCGGCAGCACGCGGTGGATGGCGCGTACCCGCAGGGGGTAGCGGGTGGTGTCCACGAGCAGCACGAGGCCGTAGTCCCAGCCGGTGCCGGGCGGGTGGGCGGTCTGGAGCCGGCGATAGGTGGCCCAGCGGTGGTGCCCGTCGGCGATGAGGGCCTGGCGGTCGGCGAGTTCGGCGTCGATCGCGGTGAGGTCGGCGAGGTCGGTGAGCGCCCACAGCCGGTGCCGTACGCCGTCCTCGGTGGTGGTGGCGAGCAGGGGGTCCGCGGCGGTGGCGGTGCGCTCGACGACGCGGGCGGTGGCGGGGCCGTCCCGGTAGGCGAGCAGCAGGGGTTCGAGGTTGGCCGCGGTCGCGCGCATCAGGGCGGCGCGGTCGGCGACCGGCCCCGGCATGACGTCCTCGTGCGGCAGCACGGCGCCCGCCTCGGGGCCGCTCAGCCGAAGGGCGCCGATCACCCCGCGCTGGAGGTGGTCGCCGTCGCGCTGCTCGTAGACGTAGAGGGCGGGGACCGGGTCGGGGGCGAGGACGCCCCGGTCGAGCCAGGCCGCCAGGGTGCGGGCGGCCTTGCGGTGGCGGGCGTCAGGGGTGGCGGCGTCCGGGAGGATCAGCCGGACCACGTTGTACGGGTCGGCGGTCTCCAAGTGGCGCTGTCCGTCGGGGCGTACCACGACGTCGTACGGCGGCGACGTGACGGCGGCGAGGCTGCCGACGCGCTCCCGTACGAAGCGCAGCCCGCGGAAGGGCGCCAGGTGAGGGCCCCGCGGGTGGTCCTGATCGGTCTCACTCATCCGCGCATGCTACGACGCCCCCGGGCATGGGGGATGATCGACGGGTAGTCCGCACTCGAAGGAGCGAGCCCCGCCATGACGTACCGCACCAGCCCGCACGGCAGCGAAGAGTCGCTGGACACCGCGTACGACACCGCGCTCCTCGACCTCGACGGTGTCGTCTACGCGGGTGGGGAGGCGATCGCGCACGCGGTGGAGTCGCTCGGCACGGCGCGTGAGCACGGCATGCACCTCGCCTATGTCACCAACAACGCCTCGCGCACGCCGGATACGGTCGCGGAGCACCTGACGCGGCTGGGGGTGCCGGCGGGCGCGGCCGACGTGATCACCTCGGCGCAGGCGGTGGCACGGCTGATCGCGGACCAGGTGCCGGCGGGTTCGAAGGTGCTCGCGGTGGGCGGCGAGGGCCTGATGACCGCGCTGCGGGAGCGCGGGCTGGTGCCGGTGGACTCCGCGGACGACGACCCGGTGGCGGCGGTGCAGGGGTACGGACCGGATCTGCGGTGGTCGCAGCTGGCGGAGATGGCGTACGCGGTCAACCGCGGGGTGCCGTGGTTCGCGTCGAACACCGACCGGACGATCCCGAGCGGGCGGGGCATCGCGCCGGGCAACGGCGCCGCGGTGGAGGCGGTGCGCTTCGCGACCGGCGGCGACCCGCAGGCCGCGGGGAAGCCGCTGCCGCCGATGCACCGGGAGACGGTGCTGCGGACCGGCGCGAAGCGGCCGTTGGTGGTCGGGGACCGGCTGGACACGGACATCGAGGGCGCGTTCGCGGGCGGTGTCGACTCGCTGCTGGTGCTGACCGGGATCACCGACCCGGCGGCGCTGCTCGCGGCCCCGCCGAAGCACCGGCCCACGTATGTCGGCCGCGACCTGCGGGATCTGCTCGCGGCGCAGCCGGGAGTAGAGGTCTCCGGCGAGGGGGCCGCGGTGTGCGGCGGCTGGACCGCGTCGGTGTCGGGCGGCGCGCTCACGGTCGAGGGCGGGGGCGAGCCGCTCGACGGGCTGCGCGCGTTGTGCGGGGCGGCCTGGAGCAGTGCGGGCGAGGGGAGTTGCGAGCTCGACGCGGCGAAGGCGGTCGCGCGCCTGGGGTTGTAGCCCGTTGAAGGGTCGGGACGGGAACGGGAGGAGCGGAGGCCGGGGGAGCCGGGGGAACGGGGAACCGGGAGCTGTGGGGGAGCCCCGCGCATCCGGAGTATGACGCAGGTCACGTCGCGAAGTGGTGCGCGGTGTAGACCGGATCGGGCCCGACGAGCGTATGCCCGGTGAGACCGAGCAGACCGGGAGCGATCGTTGACCGTCGAGGAGTTCGAGGAGTTCTACGCGCAGACGGTCGGTCGGCTGACCGGCCAGTTGTACGTGATGCTCGGCGATCACCAAGAGGCGCAGGACGTCGTGCAGGAGGCGTTCGTCCGGGGCTGGAGCCGGCGGCGCCAACTGCGGTCCGACGCACGCCCGGAGGCATGGGTGCGTACGGTCGCGTGGCGGCTGGCGGTGAGCCGGTGGCGGGGCCGGCGGCGTACCGCCGACGCCTGGCACCGGACCGGGCCGCCCGTGCCCACGGAAGGTCCGGGCCCGGAACCGGTGGTGCTGGTGGAGGCGTTGCGCGAGCTGCCGCCGAAGCAGCGCCGCACGCTGACCCTGCACTACGTCTGCGATCTCAGCGTCGACCAGATAGCGGCCGAGACCGGGGTGTCGGTGAGCACCGTCAAGACGCACCTGGTCCGCGGTCGCTCGGCGCTCGCCCACCTCCTGCACGATCCGCGGAACGAGGAGGCTCCCGGTGCCTGAACACCACGACATGCACGGCGGCTTCGGCGACTTCGACGACGGGGGCGACTTCCCCGGTCCCGCCTTCGGCGCCGCCGGCCCCGGCCGGTCCCGGGAGCGGGGCGGGGACGATCCGCTGCGCGGCCTGTTCAAGGCGGCCGCCGCGAGCGGTCAGGCCAGGACCCGGTCCGCGCCCCCGGCCGAGGTCCGGGCGCGCGGCGCGGCCCGCCGCAGACGGCGGACGGCGATGGCCGCGGCGGCCGCGTGCGTGGCGCTCGCCGGTACGGCCGCGGGGCTCGTCGCGACGCTGCCGCGCGGCGGCGATCCGGTGTCGCCCAGCGGTGTCACCAGCAGCCGCGGCACGCCCAGTGGCGACGGCAGATCCGGCACCGCGACCAGCAGCGCGTCGTCGTCCGCGGAGGACCCGACCCGCAGTCCTGACCCGTCCGGCCTTACCGGCACCACCCCGCCGACGGGCGTCGGCCCTCCGGCGTCCACCACCTCGGCCGGTGGCCTGCCGACCTATCCGCGGACCACGGAGCCCGGAACGCAGGGCCCTGACCACCAGCCCTGACCTCATGAGCCCTGACGACACGTCCCGTGGACGGCAAGGCACGGCGGACGGCAAGCGCCGTGGACGGCAAGGGTCCTGAGCTGGACGCCCTGCCCCCCGCGCGCCGGCCACCGGCCGCCTTACGCCCGACACCCGCACCCGATCGCTGACTTCGCACCCTGATCCCGATATCCCGCACCGCCCCCGCCCGCGCGTCCCACCCGCCAGGGCGCGGTGCCGTACGTCCTGACGCAGCCCGGAAGGTCCGTTCATGACGCTCTTCTCCGCCCCGCCGGCCACCGAGGCGGCGCCGGCCGTGCCCCGCGAACCCTCCGGCGCGCGGCGCCGACGCCCGTCCCCGGTGAGGCGGTTCGCCGCCCGGCTGACGCCCGCCGACCGCGATGTGCTGTGGCTGTACGTCCTGACCCGGGCGGGGCTGTGGGTCACCGAGTACTGCGCCCGCTGGATCTTCCCGGCCGACGCGGACAGCCGCCGCCCGATGTCGGTCCTCGCGCCGTGGCAGCAGTGGGACTGGGCGTACTACCTGCACATCGCGCGGGACGGCTACTTCCCCGCGGGCGGGCCCGGCCCCGGCGAGCAGGGCTGGGACAACCGCGACGCGTTCTTCCCCGGCTTCCCGATGGTGCTGCGCGCGGTCCACACGGTGATCCGGGACTGGACCGCCGCGGGGCTGACCGTCTCGTTCGTGGCGGGCGCGGTCGCGGTGCTGGCGCTCGGCCGAATAGCCGGGCGGGACCTGCCGGGCGCCGACGCGGGGCGGAGCACCGTACAGCTGTTCCTGCTGTCGCCGTGTGCGGTGTTCCTCGCGGCCGGCTACACCGAGGCGCTTTTCCTGGCGCTGGCGCTGCCCGCGTGGCTCGCGGCGCGCCGGGCGGCCTGGGGCCAGGCGGCGGTGCTGACCTGCCTGGCCTGCGCGGTGCGGGTGAGCGGGCTCTTCCTGGCGGCGGCGCTCGCCGTCCAGTTCCTGGCCGCGGTGCGCCGCCCGCGCGACCTGCGTGCGCTGCCCTGGCTGGCGCTGCCCGTGCTGCCGCCGCTGCTGTACAGCGCCTACCTGAAGGGCCGCACCGGCGACTGGATGGCGTGGAAGGACGCGGAGGAGCGCGGCTGGGCCCGGGACTTCCACAGCCCCTGGACCGCGTGGCACCACACCTGGACCGCGGCGTTCGGGCACACCCAGGGCACCGGCTACGCGGCGATGTTCCAGGCCGAACTGCTCGCGATGCTGGCCGGCGTGGCCGTGCTGGTGTACCTGCTGTGGCGGCACCGCTGGGCCGAGGCGGTGTACATCGCGCTGAGCCTGTGGGCGCTGGGCACGTCGTACTGGTACATGTCGATCCCGCGGGCGGCGCTGCTGTGGTGGCCGCTGTGGACGTCGCTGTGCGCGGCGACCACGGTCCGGCCACGGCTGCGCACCGCCTACTTCGCGGTGGCCGGGCCGCTGGCCACCGTCGTCGCGCTGGCCTTCTTCACCGGCCGCTGGGCCGGGTGAGGCGGCGCCGGCCCGTCCCGGGGCAGTGCTCGGGACCCTGCCCTGCGCGCTATCCCGCGGCTCCCACCGCCGCCGGCTGCGCCTCGGCCGACGCCTCGCTCTTCGCCTCGGCGGTCGCTTCGTCCTCGGCCGCGGCGATCGCGGCGGTGAGCAGGTCGTCCTCGGTGCGGCCCTGGCGCCAGTAGCCGGTGAAGGAGACGGCCTTGCGGTCCAGGCCGCGCTCGGCGACCAGGTGGCGGCGCAGCGCCCGGACGCAGCCGGACTCGCCCGCCAACCAGGCGTAGCGGGCGGCCCCTTCGGGGACGCGGGTGGCGCGGACCGCGTCGAGCAGGGGCGCGGTGCGGTCGTGGCCGCCGCGGACCAGCCAGGTGATCTCGGCGTCGGCCTCGGTGGGCAGCGGGACGCGGTCGTCGGGGTGACCGACCTCCACGAACGCGCGCACCGGCAGGCCGGCGGGGAGCGCGGCGAGGATGTTCGCCAGTGCGGGCAGCGCGGTCTCGTCGGCGGTGAGCAGCACCCAGCCGGTGCCGGCCGGCGGCTGGAACTCGACGCCGCCGTTGTCCTCGGCGACGGGCGCGAGGATCGAGACGCCGTCGCCGGGGCGGGCCCGCGCGGCCCAGCGGGAGGCAGGGCCGAGGTCGCCGTGCAGCGCGAAGTCGACGTCGACCTGCGGCGGGTCCTGCCGTACGCCGCTGATGGTGTAGGTGCGCATGATGCCGCGTACCGCCGGGTCGAGCGCGCGCCAGCGGCCGTACCAGTCGCTGTCGAGGACGTCGGGCAGGACGGGCGCCGACTGGCCGGGGTGCGGCAGGAACAGCTTGAAGCGCTGGTCGTGGCCGCCGCTGACGACCCGGGCGAGGTCCGCGCCGCCGAGCACGACCCGCAGCAGGGTCGGCGAGAGCTGATGGGTGCGCACCACGCGCGGGTGGAAGAAGTCGTACGTCAGGTCGGACATGGTGTCAGATCACCTTCTTCGCGGACGTGATGGCCTTGGTCAGGGCGTCGATCCGGTCGGCGCACTTGGCGTAGGAGAAGATCGGCTCGCTCGGCCAGCCGAGCACCTGGCCGGCCTTGACCGCGGGGAGCTGGGCCCAGGTGGGCCTGCTGATGAGGTCCTTGGGCTGGAGTGTGGCCGTGCGGTTGTCGAGCATGATGACGTCCGACTTGTACTTGTCGGCGTTCTCCCAGCTCAGCGTCTCGAAGAAGCCGCCCTTGACCTTGTTCGGGACGATGAAGTTCACCCCGAGGCTCTTGTAGTAGCTCAGGTCGGCGGCGGAGGAGGGGGTGGAGACGTAGAAGGAGTCGGTGCTCGCGGAGCCGGCCAGCACCGTGACGCCCGGGTGCGCCTTGGCGGCGGCGCGCAGGTCCGCGGACGACTTCTCGAATCGGGCCTTCTGGGCGGCGTTGGCGCCGGCGGTCATGTCCGCGCCGAGGGACCGGGCGAGTTCGGCGTAGCGCTGGAGCGGTGTGGTCAGCGGGACACCGGCGACGTCGATGCCGACGCTGGGTGCCAGGGAGAGGATCTGCTTGGAGCTGTCGTCCGGGACGTACCAGAGGGTGGGGGCCTCGTACATGTGGCTGATCAGCAGGCCGGGGCTGAGGGCGGCGTACTTCTCGATGTTGAACTCGCCCCAGGTGTTGCCGAGTACGGTGACCTTCTTGACGTCGATGCCGCCGGCCATCGGGTCGGCGGAGCCGTCCTTGAGGGTGGTGGGGCCGAAGACGCCGGTGCACTCGATGCCGTAGTCGTGCAGGGCGGCCGCGGAACCGATGTAGGCCACAAGGTTGCCCGGGACGTGGGCGGCCTTTACGGTCTTCTTGCGGTCGTCGGTGAAGCTCCACGGGCCCGAGCGGGATTTGGCCCCCTTGCCGTCCGATTTCGCGGAGTCGGAGGAGCCGGAGTCCGATGACCCACCGCACGCCGCCAGCAGCGCGCCGAGCCCGACCGATCCGCCCGCGGCGAGGACACCTCGGCGCGACAGTCCGGACGTTGTTGCGAAACGGGACGAATGCATGACGGCTACCGCTCTGCTCGAAGTGACCTGGCGAGGGTAGGCTAACCTAAGTTCCGTGCTGGTCGACCGTCACTCCCCGCCTCAGGCGGACACCGGGCCCCCGTCCGCCCCGCCCCGCGGCAGCGTCTCCCGCGCCGACACGCGCCGGGCCGCCGGGCTGCTGCTGGCCCTGGGACTGCTCGCCCTCGTGGTGGTGGCGAGCGTCGCGATCGGCGCGCGGAACATCCCCGTCGACCAGGTGTGGCACGGCCTGTTCCACTACTCCGGCACCGACGACGACGTCGTGGTCCGCAAACTGCGGCTGCCGCGCACGGTTCTCGGCCTGATGGTCGGCGCGGCGCTCGGTGTGGCGGGGGCCGCGATGCAGGCGCTGACCCGCAACCCGCTCGCCGACCCCGGACTGCTCGGCGTCAACGCCGGCGCCGCCGCGGCCGTGGTCTCCGGGATCAGCTTCCTCGGCGTCACCTCGACCACCGGCTACGTCTGGTTCGCGCTGGCCGGCGCCGCCGTGGTCTCCGTGCTCGTCTACGCCATCGGCGGCAGCCGCTCCGCGACCCCGGTACGGCTCGCGCTCGCCGGTACCGCGATCACCGCGCTGCTCCAGGGCTGGACCACCGCGGTCGAACTCACCGACAAGGTCGCCCTGGACCGGATGCGCTTCTGGCAGGTCGGCTCGCTCGCCTCCGCGAACATGGCCACCGTCCGGGACATCGCGCCCTTCCTCGCGGTGGGCGCGGTGCTCGCTCTGGCCACCGCCCGCCCGCTGAACGCGGTCGCCCTCGGCGACGACACCGCGCGCGGCCTGGGCGCGAAACTCACCCGCACCCGCGTGATGGTGATGGCCGCGATCACCCTGCTGTGTGGCGCGGCCACCGCCGCGTGCGGCCCGATCGTCTTCGTCGGCCTGATGGTGCCGCACGTGGTGCGCGGCATCACCGGCCCCGACATGCGGTGGATACTCCCGTATGCCGCCGTGCTGTCGCCGGTGCTGCTGCTCGGCTCCGACGTCATCGGACGGGTCATCACCCGTCCCGCGGAACTCCAGGTCGGCATCGTCACCGCCGTCATCGGCGGGCCGGTCTTCATCGCGCTGGTCCGACGCCGAAGGATGGCCGAACTGTGAGCCAGACCGTACTGCGCCGCGGCGGCCGCTCCGTGCGTGTCGACCGGCGCTCGCTGCTGGTGTGCGCCGGCCTGACCGTCATCGCGCTGGCCGTGTCGGTGGTGCTGATCGGCACCGGCGACTACCACATCGCACCGCTCGACGTGCTGCGCAGCCTCACCGGCCACGGCAACCCGGGCCAGGACTTCATCGTCCGCCAACTGCGGCTGCCGCGGGTCGTGGTGGCGCTGCTGGTCGGCGCCAGCCTGGGCATGGCGGGCGCCGCCTTCCAGACCGTCTCCCGCAACCCGCTCGGCAGCCCCGACGTCATCGGCTTCGGCCAGGGTTCGGCGGCCGGCGCCCTCGTCGTGATCGTGCTGTTCAAGGGCCCGTCGTACCAGGTCTCGATCGGCGCGGTGGTGGGCGGCCTGCTGACCGGGATCGCGGTCTACCTGCTGGCCTGGAAGCGCGGGGTGCACGGCTACCGGCTGGTGCTGGTCGGCATCGGCGCCTCCGCGGTGCTGTCGGCCGTCAACAGCTACCTGCTGGTCAAGGCGGACATCGTGGACGCGGCGCGGGCCGTGGTGTGGATCACCGGGTCGCTCGACGGCCGCAGTTGGTCCCAGGCGTGGCCGCTGCTCGGCGCGGCCGTCGTCCTGATGCCGATCCTGCTCATCAGCGGACGCGCGCTGCGGATCACCGAGATGGGCGATGACGCGGCCAGCGCGCTGGGTGTACACGTCGAGCGGATCAGGCTCATCACCGTCTTGGTCGCCGTGCTGCTCACCGCCTCCGCGACCGCGGCGGCCGGCCCGATCGCGTTCGTCGCCCTCACCGCGCCCCAACTCGCCCGCCGCCTCACCCGTTCACCGGGTGTCGCGCTCGTCCCGTCCGCCCTCATGGGCGCGGCCCTGCTGGTCGCCGCCGACTGGGCCGCCCAGCGCGCCTTCGGTTCGGGCGAGGTGCCGGTCGGCGTGGCCACCGGGGTCCTCGGCGGCGGATACCTGCTGTGGCTGCTGATCAGCGAACGAAGGGCGGGGCGGATATGAGCGCGGACGGCGCGGCGCGGGAGGGCACGACAGGGGACGGCGCGGCGGCAGACGACACCGCGGCAGACCACACGGCTCGGGACGGCTCCGGGGCGAGGCACGGCCAGGACCAGGCGACGGCACGACCAGGAAAGGGGTTCCGCCGGATGTTCCGCGGCACCGACAAGTCGACACGTACGACGGCGGAGGCGGCGGAGGCGGCGGAGGCGGCGGAGACCGCCGAGGTGGCCGGCGCCCACGGAACGGTCGCCCCGGCCCCGGCCGGCGGCACCCGCCTCGCCGCCGAGGCCGTCACCCTCGGCTACGACCAGCGGATCATCGCCAAGGACCTCTCGGTCGCGATACCCGACCGGTCCTTCACCGTCATCGTCGGCCCGAACGCCTGCGGCAAGTCGACATTGCTGCGTGCCCTGTCGCGGCTGCTGAAGCCCGCCGAGGGGCGGGTGCTGCTCGACGGGCGGGCGATCGGCGCGCTCCCCGCGAAGGCGGTGGCCAGGACGCTCGGCCTGCTCCCGCAGAGTTCGGTCGCGCCCGACGGCATCACCGTCTCCGGGCTGGTCGCCCGCGGCCGCTACCCGCACCAGGGCCTGCTGCGGCAGTGGTCCGCCGAGGACGAGCTGATCGTCGACGAGTCGATGGCCGCCACCGGCGTCGCCGCCCTCGCCGATCGCTATGTCGACGAACTCTCCGGCGGTCAGCGGCAACGCGTCTGGATCGCGATGGCCCTCGCCCAGCAGACCCCGCTGCTGCTGCTCGACGAGCCGACCACCTTCCTCGACATCCAGCACCAGATCGACGTCCTCGACCTGTGCGCGGACCTGCACGAGCAGCGCGGCCGCACCCTCGTCGCCGTCCTGCACGACCTCAACCAGGCCGCCCGCTACGCCACCCACCTCATCGCCATGAAGGACGGCCGGATCGAGGCCCAGGGCCCGCCCGCCGAGATCATCACCACCGAACTGGTGGAACGCGTCTTCGGAGTACGGTGCCGGATCATCGACGACCCGGAGAGCGGTACGCCGCTGGTCGTGCCGGCGGCCCGGCGCGCACCGGGGAAGGCCGACGCGGAACGGGATGACGCGGAACGGGCCGACACGGAAGGGGCCGACACGGAGCAGGACGGCGCCGCTACAGCAGCGAGCGCAGCCTCAGCACATCCCGCAGGCTCGCCTGCACCCTGACCCGGCCGGAGCCCCACGCCTTCGCGAAGTTCAGCTCGCCGCCGACCAGCCGGACCAGGTCGTCGCCGGTCATCGCCAGCCGGATCTGCGCCTTCCGCTCCGGCGCGCCCGGCAGCGTGACCACGTCCTGGATGCTGCCGGCCGCCAGCCGGCCCACGAAAGTGACGCCCAGGTCGGTGATCCGGCAGCTCAGCGAGCGGTCCAGCGCGGTGGCGTCGCGGACCGCGCCATCGGCCTTCGCGAGGTTCGCCGACAAGGTGGCGAGCGCGCTGCGGCACTCCTCGATGGTGGCCATCGGCTGCGGTGTCTCCCGGTGGTGCGATACGTCCGGATGACGGTACCGCAGTGCCTGTGATCGGGGCACGGCGACGGAAAGAGGTAGCGTCGTCACCGCATGCATCAGCGTGCGGCGGCATGCGCCGACGGCGAGGCGAGGAGTGTGAGCGATGCGGGACGCGCTGCGTACCTGTCTGCAGATCGCGGGCGGCCTGACAGAGGCCACCCGGCGCCGTGCGGTCGAGGCGGCCAAGGAGATGTTCGACCAGGCGGGAATCGACCCCGCGGCCCTTCAGGAGCGGATCGGTGCGGCGATCCCCCCGGAGGTGCAGACCCTCGCGGACGAGCTGATCGCCTCCGGCCGGGCCAACCGCGACCTGCTGCTCGGCATCGTCAGGGAAGAGGTCGACAAGACGATGGGTCGGGTCAGCCGGCTCGCCGACGAGGTCACCAAGGTCGGCGTCGTGCTGGAGACGCTGGAACGCCGGATCAGGAACCTGGAGACACCGCAGTCCGACGACGGGACGGCGGCCGGGTCCCAGGCCGCCGGCGGGTCCACGGGCCGGGCGGCCACCGCCAAGGAGCGGGCGCAGCGCACCGCCCCCACCCGCCCGACCACTCCGAAGCCGCCGTCCGGCCCGGCGTCGACGCCCCCGGTCGAGCACGTGCGGGTCGAGCCCGAGCCGGTGCAGCCCGCCAAGTCCGCGGCGGCGCCCGGGAGGACGGGCGGCACCGCGCGGAAGTCGGTGGCCAACCCGCGCAGGACCGCGGCGACGGACCGGCCGGCGACCCCGCGCAGGGCCCCGGCCAAGAAGGCCGCGACCGCGACGAAGACGACAGCCGCGAAGACGACCACCGCGGCCGGGAAGACGACGGCCAAGAAGCCGGCCGGCGTGAAGAAGACCGCCTCCGCGAAGAGGGCCACCGCCAAGAAGGCCCCCGCGAAGACGACTTCCACGCCTTCCACTGCTTCGACGTCTTCGACCCCTTCGACGGCCGCGCCGAACCCGCCCGCCGGGACGGCACCGGCGACGACGGCCGCGAAGAAGACCACGACGGCGAAGAAGACCACGACGGCGAAGAAGACCCCCGCCAAGAAGGCGGCCCCGGCCTCCGCGAAGAAAACGACGGCCGCGAAGAAGACCACCCCCGCGAAGAAGTCGGCCACCGCGACCAAGGCCGCCGGCACCAAGAAGTCGGCCACCAAGAAGACCACCACCGCGAAGAAGGCGCCGGCCAAGAAGACCACCCCGGCCGCGAAGCCCACCCCGGCGCCCGCTCCGACGCAGGTGCCCGAGTCCACCCGGCCCGGCGGCGGCGATGAGTGAGAGCTACGATCTGCCCGGCGTGACCCCCGAGCGGCGACCCGCGACGGACCCGAACCCAACGCCCCCCGACGCACCCGGAACCGCCGCCGAGCAGCCGCCCCACGTGGCCGAAGCCGAGCGGCGCCCCGAGCCGTTGGGGGTGACGGTCGAAGCGACGGGGAATGCTGAGGTGGACGCCGCGGTTGAGCGGCTGCGGGACGCGGACGCGCTCCCCACGGACGCGCACATCGAGGTCTACGAAGATGTGCACGCCGGACTGCGGAACGCGCTGACCGCGCTGGACGAGAACAGGGGCTGAACCGTACGTGGCACGACGCCGACTCGACGCCGAGCTGGTGCGCCGGAATCTCGCGCGCTCCCGTGAGCACGCAAGCCAGTTGATCGCCGCCGGCCGGGTGACCGTGGCCGGGGCGACCGCGACCAAGTCGGCCACGCAGGTGGAGACCAGCGTGGCCCTGGTCGTGGCCAAGAACGACGACGAACCCGACTACGTCTCGCGCGGCGGCCACAAACTGGCCGGCGCGCTCGCCGCGTTCACCCCGCGCGGCCTGGTCGTGGCCGGCCGCCGCGCCCTGGACGCGGGTGCCTCCACCGGCGGGTTCACCGACGTCCTGCTGCGCGCGGGCGCCGCCGAGGTGGTCGCCGTGGACGTCGGCTACGGCCAACTCGCCTGGTCGCTGCAGAGCGACGACCGCGTCATCGTCAAGGACCGCACCAACGTGCGGGAGCTGACGCTGGAGGCGATCGACGGCCGGCCGGCCGAACTGGTCGTCGGCGACCTGTCGTTCATCCCGCTCGGCCTGGTGCTGCCCGCGCTGGTGCGCTGCGCCGCGCCGGACGCGGACCTGGTGCTGATGGTGAAGCCGCAGTTCGAGGTGGGCCGGGAACGGCTGGGCAGCGGCGGAGTGGTCCGCAGCACCGGACTGCGGGCCGAGAGCGTACGGAAGGTGGCCGAGCAGGCCGCCGCCCTCGGGCTGGGCGCGCTCGGCGTCACCGCCAGCCCGCTTCCCGGCCCGTCCGGGAACGTGGAGTACTTTCTGTGGCTGCGCTCCGGCGCCCCCGCGCTGGACCCGGCCGAAGTCGACCGTGCTGTGGCGGAGGGGCCCCGATGACCGAGCTGTCCAAGCTGTCCACGTCACCTGATGAGGCGGGGTCACCTGACGAGGCGGGCGGGACCGCGATCCGTACCGTGTTCCTGCTCACCCACACCGGCCGCGAGTCGGCGATCCGCAGCGCCGAGCGGGTGGTGCACGGGCTGATGCGCTGCGGCATCGGGGTGCGGCTGCTGGAGGACGAGGCCGCGGACCTGCCGCTGCCGGCCGCCGTCGAGCTGGTCGGCGAGATCGGGCCGGGGTCCGTACAGGGCTGCGAGCTGATCATCGTGCTGGGCGGCGACGGCACCCTGCTGCGCGGCGCGGAGTTCGCCCGCGCCTCCGGGGTGCCGATGCTCGGCGTCAACCTCGGCCGGGTCGGCTTCCTCGCCGAGGCCGAGCGGGACGACCTCGACAAGGTGGTGGACCGGGTCGTCACCAAGGAGTACGAGGTCGAGGAGCGGATGACCCTCGACGTGCTGGTCCGCAACGACGGCCGGGTCGTGCACACCGACTGGGCGCTCAACGAGGCGTCCGTGGAGAAGGCGTCGCGCGAACGCGTGCTGGAGGTCGTCACCGAGGTCGACGGCCGTCCCGTCTCCGGGTTCGGCGGCGACGGCGTGGTCTGCGCCACCCCGACCGGCTCCACCGCCTACGCGTTCTCCGCCGGCGGGCCCGTGGTCTGGCCGGAGGTCGAGGCGCTGCTCATGGTGCCGATCAGCGCGCACGCGCTCTTCGCCCGGCCGCTGGTGACCTCGCCGCGGTCCGTGCTCGCGGTCGAGGTGCAGCCGCAGTCCCAGCAGGGTGTGCTGTGGTGCGACGGGCGTCGGACCGTCCGACTCCTGCCGGGCGCCCGGGTGGAAGTGCGGCGCGGCGCCGTCCCGGTACGGCTGGCGAGGCTGCACCACGCGTCCTTCACGGACCGTCTGGTCGCCAAGTTCGCGCTCCCCGTCTCCGGCTGGCGCGGGGTCGCGGCGCCCTGACCCCCAGGGGCCCGGGGGAGCGGGGGAAAGCCGGCGGGAGCACTTCCGCCCGTCGCTCGCCCGCCACTCGCCCGCCGCCAGGTCCGGGGAACTCACGCGAACGGGTACCCCGGGCGGTCCCACGGCCAGCCGAAACCTCGTATGGTCGTATCCGTGTTGGAGGAAATGCGGATTCGGTCGCTCGGAGTCATCGAGGATGCCGTGGTGGAGCTGTCCCCCGGCTTCACCGCGGTGACCGGTGAGACCGGCGCGGGCAAGACCATGGTCGTCACCAGTCTGGGGCTGCTGCTCGGCGGCCGCGCCGACCCCGCGCTGGTGCGGATCGGCGCCAAGCACGCGGTGGTCGAGGGCCGGATCGGCCTCGACCCGGGGGCGCCGGCCGCGGTGCGCGCCGTGGAGGCGGGCGCGGAGCTGGACGACGGCGCCCTGCTGATCAGCCGTACCGTTTCGGCCGAGGGGCGCTCCCGCGCGCACGTCGGCGGCCGGGGCGTGCCGGTCGGGCTGCTCGGCGAACTCGCCGACGAGCTCGTCGCGGTGCACGGCCAGACCGACCAGCAGGGCCTGCTGCGCCCGGCGCGGCAGCGCGAGGCCCTGGACCGGTACGCGGGCGACGCCGTCGCCGGGCCGCTGGTGAAGTACGGCTCCGCGTACCGCCGGCTGCGGGACGTGGCCGAGCAGCTCGACGAACTGACCACCCGCGCCCGGGAACGCGCCCAGGAGGCGGACCTGCTCCGCTTCGGCGTCGAGGAGATCTCCGCGGCCGAGCCGCTGCCGGGCGAGGACGTCGAACTCGCCGCCGAGGCCGAACGCCTCGGCCACGCCGAAGCGCTCGCCTCCGCGGCCACCCTCGCGCACGCGGGCCTCGCCGGGAACCCGGAGGACCCCGAGGGCGTCGACGCGGGCACCGTGATCGCGGCCGCCCAGCGCGCTCTGGACGCGGTCAGCGCCTATGACCCGGTCCTGGCCGACCTCGCGGTGCGGCTCGGCGAGATCGGCATCCTCGCCGGCGACGTCGCGGGCGAACTCGCCGGATACGCCGACAACCTCGACGCCGACCCGCTGCGGCTGGCCGCCGTCGAGGAGCGCCGCTCCGTCCTCGCGCACCTCGTCCGCAAGTACGGCACCGACGCCGCCGACGCGGGGGAGGGCGGCGGCATCGACGCGGTGCTCGCCTGGGGCGAGCGCAGCGCCACCCGGCTCACCGAACTCGAAGGCGACGACGAGCGGATCGCGGAGCTGACCGCGGAACGCGACGGGCTGCGCACCGAACTCGGCGACCTCGCCCAGCACCTCACCGACGCCCGTACCGAGGCGGCCGAACGGTTCGCCGTCGCCGTCACCGCGGAACTCGCCGAACTCGCCATGCCGCACGCCCGCGTGACCGTCGCGATCCGGCAGACCGAGGCGGCCGACCCGGCGACCGGGATCGAGGTCGGCGGCCGCGCGGTCGTGCACGGCCCCACCGGCGCCGACGAGGTCGAGCTCCAACTCGCCCCGCACCCCGGCTCGCCGGCGCGGCCCATCGCCAAGGGCGCCTCCGGCGGTGAGCTGTCCCGGGTGATGCTCGCGGTGGAAGTGGTCTTCGCCGGGTCCGACCCGGTGCCCACGTACCTGTTCGACGAGGTCGACGCCGGGGTCGGCGGCAAGGCGGCGGTCGAGGTCGGCCGGCGGCTCGCCCGGCTGGCGCGCACCGCCCAGGTCGTCGTGGTCACCCACCTTCCGCAGGTCGCGGCCTTCGCCGACCGGCAGTTGCTGGTCGAGAAGACCAACGACGGGTCCGTCACCCGCAGCGGTGTCTCCGTGCTCGAAGGGGAGGACCGCGTGCGCGAGCTGTCCCGCATGCTCGCGGGGCTGGAGGACTCGGAGCTGGGCCGCGCCCACGCCGAGGAACTCCTCGCCGCGGCCAAGGCGTCCCGCTGAACCCGTCCTCCGGGCCACCCCTTCCGGTCGCGTCCGGGGCCACCTGACGATGGCCGGCTGCCCGGGGACGCGACCCGGCCCGGGGACGCGACCGCAACCAACTACGGCGAGGAGCCGGACACGGTGAACCCGAGAAGCGGACACCTCTCGGTGGGGGCCGCGGCTGCCGCGGCGACCCGCGCGGCCTACCGCCAACTGCGCCGCAGGCCACCCGTCGAGGCACGCATGTGGCAGCGCACGAACCACGCCGGCCGCGGTGTGGAGCTGTACGGCGGCCTCGCGGCGGCCGCGGGAGCCGCGACCGCGATGGCCGCGGCCCGCGGGGTGAGCGCGCGGGCCCGGATCGCCGCGGTCGGCGCCGCGCTCGCGGCCGGCGCCTGCGGGGCGTACGACGACCAGAAGGGCGTGCCGGGCGAGCGCGGCTTCGCGGCGCACCTCGGCGCCCTGCGGGAACGGCGGCTGACCTCCGGCGGCGTGAAGCTGCTCGGCATCGGCGCGGCGGGCCTGGCGGCGGGCGTGCTGCTCAAGGCCAGGCCGCTCGACCAGATGCTGGCCGGCGTCGTCATCGCGGGCAGCGCCCACGCGGTGAACCTCGCGGACGTGGCGCCCGGCCGCGCCGCCAAGGCCGTGATCACCGCCGGGCTGCCGAACCTGCTGCGGCGCGGCCCGGGCGCGGTGCTCGCCTCCGCACCGCTCGGCGCGGCCGCCGCGGTGCTCGGCGACGACCTGCACGAGCGGACGATGCTCGGTGACGCGGGCGCGCACGCGCTGGGCGCGGCACTCGGCGCGGCACTCGCCCTCGCCGACGGCCGTACCGCGCTGGTCACCCACGCGGCGGTGGTGGTCGCGCTGGCCGCGGTGGGCGACCGGGTCGGCGCGGGCGAACGGTTCTGGAAGGCCCCCGTGGTGCGGCGGTTCGACGCCTGGGGCCGTACGGCACACCCGTATGGGTGATCCCGGGCGGGGGCGGGCGGCAGGGATGCCCTCCGCGGCGGTCAGGCCAGGGCCACGGCCTGGCATCCTGGACCGGGCGCCCGTATCCGCGTCCGCCGCAGCAGCGTCCGCCGAGTCAGGAGCCCCGCCCGCGTGAGCAGCAGCCCGCACCCCGTTCAGGGGCAGCTCAACGCCGTGCACGTGCTGAGCACGGCGGTGGGCGCGCACGTCCGCTCGCTGGCGGCCGGACTCGTCGCGCGCGGGGTGGGCGTCACCGTCTGCGGTCCGGCCGGCCTCGACGCCGAGTACGGCTTCACGGCGGCCGGTGCGCGGTTCTCCCCGATCGAACTCGGCCGTTCCGCGGCCGCCGACGCCCCCGCGGTCGCGGCGCTGCGGTCCGCCTGCGCCGGCGCGAGCGTGGTCCACGCGCACGGCCTGCGGGCCGGGTTGCTCGCCGCCCTCGCGCTCGGCGGCCGCCGGGTGCCGCTGGTCGTGACCTGGCACGGCGGGGAGACACCCGCCCAGGGCAGGGCCGGGATGATGGCGCGCTGGCTGGAACGCCGGGCGGTACGCGCGGCCACCGTGGTGCTCGGGGTCTCCTCCGACCTGGTCGACCGGGCCCGCGGCCACGGCGCCCACGACGTGCGGCTGGCGCCCGCGGCCGTACCGAGACCGCAGGCCCGTCCGCCGATGCCGCCCGCCGACGGGGAGCGCAGAAAGCAGCGGGTCCGGGCCGAGTTCGGTGCCGAGGAACGGCCGCTGCTGCTGGCGGTGGGCCGCCTCGAACCCTCCAAGGGGTACGACTTCCTGCTGACGGCGGCCGCGCACTGGGCCGACTCCGAACTGCGGCCGCTACTGGTGATCGCGGGGGAGGGGCAGGAGCGGGCGGCGCTGGAACACCGCATCGACGCCGAGAAGTTGCCGGCGGTGCTGCTCGGTCGGCGCGACGACGTCCCCGAACTGCTCTCCGCCGCCGACCTCGTGGTGCTGCCCAGCCGCTGGGAGGGCCGCCCCCTGATCGCGCAGGAGGCGTTGTACGCCGGCGTCCCCCTGGTCGCCACCGCGGTCGGTGGCACCCCCGAACTCGTCGGCGACGCGGCCCTGCTCGTCCCTTATGGCGACCCGTACGTCTTCGCCCGCGCGGTCACCGATCTCCTCGCCGACCAGGACCGGCGCACCGCCCTCGCGATCGCCGGCCGCGCCCAGGCGGCCACCTGGCCCACCGAGGACGACACCGTGGCCCAAGTCCTCAGCGTCTACGACGAGCTGACGGGCCCCTGACCCCCGGGTGCCCCTGCGCTCTGTTCGCGGAAGGAGCCGCGCAGAACCAGGGCCCACCACCGGCAGGTGGTCACTGAACCGACGGCACCACCCACCCCGGAGGGGCGGGGGCACCCCCTACGCCTGGAAGGCGCCGCAGGCGGTGAGGCGGAGGGCGGTGTCGATGAGGGGCACGTGGCTGAACGCCTGCGGGAAGTTCCCGACCTGGCGTTGGCGGCGCGGGTCCCACTCCTCCGCGAGCAACCCGAGGTCGTTGCGGAGCGCGAGCAGCTTCTCGAAGAGGCGGCGGGCCTCCTGCACGCGGCCGATCATCGCGAGGTCGTCGGCGAGCCAGAACGAGCAGGCGAGGAAGGCCCCTTCGTCGCCGGGCAGCCCGTCGAGGTTCTCGTCGCCGCTGGCGTCACTGCGCGAGGTCGGGTAGCGCAGCACGAACCCGTCCTCCGTGGACAGCTCCCGCTGGATCGCCTCGATGGTGCCGATCACCCGCTTGTCGTCCGGGGGAAGGAAGCCCATCTGCGGGATGAGCAGCAGCGAGGCGTCGAGCTCGCGCGAGCCGTAGGACTGGGTGAAGGTGTTGCGCTCCCGGTCGTAGCCCTTCTCGCACACGTCGTAGTGGATCTCGTCGCGCAGTTCCTTCAGCTCTTCCAGCGGGCCGTCGATCTCGCCGGACTCGATGAGCTTGACGGTGCGGTCGACGGCCACCCAGGCCATCACCTTGGAGTGCACGAAGTGGCGGCGCGGGCCGCGCACCTCCCAGATGCCCTCGTCGGGCTCCATCCAGTGCTTCTCCAGGTAGCGGATCAGCCTGAGCTGGAGCACGCTCGCGTAGTCGTTGCGGGCCAGGCCGGTCATGTGGCCCAGGTGCAGCGCCTCGGTGACCTCGCCGTAGACGTCGAGCTGGAGCTGGTGGGCGGCGCCGTTGCCGACCCGGACCGGCGAGGAGCCCTCGTATCCGGGCAGCCAGTGCAGCATGTTCTCGCCCAGCTCACGCTCGCCGGCGATGCCGTACATGATCTGGAGGTTCTCCGGGTCGCCGGCCACCGCGCGCAGCAGCCACTCGCGCCAGGCGCGGGCCTCTTCGCGGTAGCCGGTGCGCAGCAGCGAGGACAGCGTGATCGCGGCGTCCCGCAGCCAGGTGAAGCGGTAGTCCCAGTTGCGCACCCCGCCGATGTCCTCCGGCAGGGAGGTGGTGGGCGCGGCGACGATCCCGCCGGTCGGCCCGTAGGTGAGGGCCTTGAGCGTGATCAGGGAGCGGATCACGGCCTCCCGGTAGGGGCCGGTGTAGGTGCACTGCTCGACCCACTCCCGCCAGAAGTCCTCGGTCGCGGCGAGCGAGGCGAGCGGGTCGGGCAACGGGGGCTGCGGCTTGTGCGACGGCTCCCAGCTGATGGTGAAGCAGACCCGGTCGCCGGGCGAGACGGTGAAGTCGCTGTACGTGGTCAGGTCTTCACCGTAGGTCTCGACATCGGTGTCCAGCCACACTGAGTCGGGGCCGGCCACCGCGACCGTGCGGTCCCCGACCTGCTGCACCCACGGCACGATCTGGCCGTAGGAGAAGCGCATCCGCAGGGAGGAGCGCATCGGCACCCGGCCGCTGACGCCCTCCACTATCCGGATCACCTGCGGCGCGCCGTCGCGCGGCGGCATGAAGTCGGTCACCCGGACCGTGCCGGTGCGGGTGTCCCACTCCGACTCCAGGACCAGCGACTCGCCGCGGTAATGGCGGCGTGTCGCGTCCGGCGTCTTCGCGCCCTCGGCGACGGCCGGGCCGATCCGCCAGAAGCCGTGCTGGTCGGTGCCGAGCAGGCCGGCGAAGACCGCCGGCGAGTCGAACCGCGGCAGGCACAGCCAATCGACGGTGCCGTCCCTGCAGACCAGTGCGGCGGTCTGCATGTCACCGATGAGTGCGTAGTCCTCGATACGCCCGGCCACGTGAAACTCCAGTCGAACACGGCGCCGCCCCCGCTGGGACGGTCTTGCGGTATGGGGGCAATTCCTACGGCAAATCAGCTCTGGAACTGTGGACGAGCTAGTGATCCGGAGAGGGGCGGGGATGGTGCCGTGCCGGTCGCTCGCGCAATGCGTTCGAGCAGAATACGTCCTCACAGCGAGCGGTGCGCGCCTCTCCCTGATCTTCACTGAGCCGGTCGGGTGGCCACGCGCCCCGGTACGCGTGGATCGGACGTCACCGCAGGCAGACACGGTACGTGCCCGCCGTCCAGCCTCGCACGCCGACCGCCGTGCACGCGATCGGCACCCGGTGTCCGCGCGGTCACCACGGATTCCTCACATCATCGCCATGCCGTCGTCGTGCGGTGACTACTCCCCGGCGGTCCGCGCCTGCCGCCATTCGCGCCCGGAGGCGCTGATACCCTGGTAGCCCGTGGGCCGGTGGGCTGTGAACCACTGAACCGCCGCGACGGCGCGAACGAACCGAGCGCCGTCCCGACCCTCACCTCGCGACCACGGGAGCCCCCTCTTGGCACCTTTCTCGAACAGTGCGCCGAAGGCGACGACGACCAAGCACATCTTCGTCACCGGTGGGGTGGCCTCCTCGCTGGGCAAGGGGCTCACCGCCTCCAGCCTCGGCGCCTTGCTCAAGGCCCGCGGCCTGCGCGTCACCATGCAGAAGCTCGACCCGTACCTCAACGTGGACCCGGGCACGATGAACCCGTTCCAGCACGGTGAGGTCTTCGTCACCGACGACGGCGCCGAGACCGACCTCGACATCGGCCACTACGAGCGCTTCCTCGACGTGAACCTGGCCGGCTCCGCGAACGTCACCACCGGCCAGGTGTACTCCACGGTGATCGCCAAGGAGCGGCGCGGCGAGTACCTCGGCGACACCGTCCAGGTCATCCCGCACATCACCAACGAGATCAAGTCCCGTATCCGGCGGATGGCCGGCGGCGACGTCGACGTGGTCATCACCGAGGTCGGCGGCACCGTCGGCGACATCGAGTCGCTGCCGTTCCTGGAGTCGGTCCGCCAGGTCCGCCACGAGGTCGGCCGCGACAACGTGTTCGTGGTGCACATCTCCCTGCTGCCCTACATCGGCCCGTCCGGGGAGCTGAAGACCAAGCCGACCCAGCACTCGGTCGCGGCCCTGCGCAACATCGGCATCCAGCCCGACGCGATCGTGCTGCGCGCCGACCGCGAGGTGCCCACCGCGATCAAGCGGAAGATCTCGCTGATGTGCGACGTCGACGAGGACGCGGTGGTCGCCGCGATCGACGCCCCCTCGATCTACGACATCCCCAAGGTGCTGCACACCGAGGGCCTGGACGCCTACGTGGTCCGGCGGCTCGACCTGCCCTTCCGCGACGTGGACTGGGCCCAGTGGGACGACCTGCTCAAGCGGGTGCACGAACCCGCCCACGAGGTCACCGTCGCCCTGGTCGGCAAGTACATCGACCTGCCCGACGCCTACCTGTCGGTCACCGAGGCGATCCGGGCCGGCGGCTTCGCGAACAACGCCCGCGTCACCGTGAAGTGGGTCGCCTCCGACGACTGCAAGACCCCCGCCGGCGCCGCGGCACAGCTCGCCGGCGTCGACGCGGTGTGCGTGCCCGGCGGCTTCGGTGACCGCGGCGTGGAGGGCAAGGTCGGCGCCATCACCTACGCGCGCGAGCAGCGCCTCCCGCTGCTCGGCCTGTGCCTGGGCCTGCAGTGCATCGTGATCGAGGCCGCCCGCAACCTCGCCGGGATCGCCGACGCGAACTCCACCGAGTTCGACCCCGCCACCGCCCACCCGGTGATCTCCACCATGGCCGAGCAGCTCGACATCGTGGATGGCAAGGGCGACCTCGGCGGCACCATGCGGCTGGGCACCTATCCGGCCAAGCTCGCCGAGGGCTCCATCGTCCGCGAGGTCTACGGCGACCAGCCCTACGTCGAGGAGCGGCACCGCCACCGCTACGAGGTCAACAACGCCTACCGCGCCGAGCTGGAGCAGAAGACCGGCCTGGTCTTCTCCGGCACCTCGCCCGACAACCAGCTGGTGGAGTACGTCGAGTACCCGCGCGACGTGCACCCCTACCTGGTGGCGACGCAGGCCCACCCCGAGCTGAAGTCCCGGCCGACCAGGCCGCACCCGCTCTTCGCCGGCCTGGTGAAGGCAGCGGTCGCGGCCCAGGCGAACCGCTGACCGCCGGCTGCTCTCCCGTCGATCCGACCCCCTGACACCCCGGAAGGCGCAGCATGCTCCAGGACACTCCGCAGGAGTGGCAGGTCACGGCCACCTCCACGCCCTTCACCGGCAAGAAGACCGGTGTGCGCACCGACCAGGTGGTGATGCCCGACGGCTCCACCGTCAGCCGTGACTACCAGGTCCACCCCGGTTCCGTGGCGGTCCTCGCCCTCGACGACGCCGACCGCGTCCTGGTGCTCAAGCAGTACCGGCACCCGGTCCGGCAGAAGCTGTGGGAGATCCCCGCCGGACTGCTCGACATCCCCGGCGAGAATCCGCTGCACGCCGCCCAGCGCGAGCTGTACGAGGAGGCGCACGTCAAGGCCGAGGAGTGGAGCGTGCTCGCCGACGTCTACACCACCCCCGGCGGCTCCGACGAGGCGGTCCGGGTCTTCCTGGCCCGCGGTGTCTCCGAGGCCGAGGGCGAGCGCTTCGAGGTCAGTGAGGAAGAAGCCGACCTGGAGTACGCCCGGGTGCCGCTGGCCGAGCTGGTCCAGGGGGTGCTGGCCGGCGAACTCCACAACAGCTGCCTGGTGGTCGGGGTGCTCGCGCTCAACGCCGCGCTCGCCTCGGGCGGGGTGGACGCGCTGCGCCCGGCGGAGTCGCCGTGGCCGGCGCGGCCGTTCACCGCGTGAGGGCGGTCAGGCGGGCGCGCGGAGAGCTGAAAGGGTGATCATTGGCGCCCCTGTCGGCCACGGACCCGGGGGCGCGGTGCCGGGCGTGAACTAGGCTCGACGCGCCCCCTTCCCGGGGCACCACCTCACCTCCGGGAGTGCGCCAGTGCCGGACCAGGCCCTCGACCCGCGACGGTCCCCTGCGGGGAGCACCGACGAGACGGGGAGCCCTGCGCCCGAGCGGTCCCCGGGGGCCCCGGCGGACCCGGAACCGGTGCAGGAACCGGAGCGGGCGGCGACGGAGGGCGCCCCGGCCGCGGCGGAGCCCGAGCGGTCGGCGCAGGAACCCGAGCCGGCTGAGGGAGCCCAGCGGGTGGAGGCACCCGAGCCGGTGGAGGCACCCGAGCCGGTGGGGACACCTGAGCCGGTGGGGGCGCCCGTACCGGCGGCCGTACCTGTACGTACGGCTGTCCCCGTACCGGCGGCCGTCCCCGTACCGGCCTCTTCGGTGCCGCCCCGGCCGCCGCACCCGCCGGCCGCCGCGCCGGCCCCGCCGGTCTCCCCGCCCGCAGGCGGCCCGCCCCCTCCTCCCGCCGTTGAACCCGTCGGCACCGTGGCCGCGCGCGAACTGCCCGAGCCGGCCGCGTACTTCGTGGGACGCGAGCGGGAACTCGCCCAGTTGCGGGCCGACATCGTGCGGCCCGGGCTCGCCGTGACCGGCGGGAAGCAGCCGGACCGCGGCCGGGTGCTGCTGGTGGTCGGCCGCCCCGGCACCGGGCGCACCGAGCTGGCGGTCAAGCTGGCCCGGGAGGTCGCGGCGGCGTACCCGGACGGGCAGTACTTCCTCCGGCTCACCGACACCGACGGCGCCCCCGTGCCCGCCGAGGACACCGCCCGCGCGCTCCTGCGGGCCCTCACCGCGCGGCGGCCCGCCGCCGGCCGTCCCGCGGTGCCCGGGCAGGCGGCTCCCGGCCGCGCCGACACCGCGTCCCGGCCGGAGACCGCCGCCGACCCGGTGGCCGTCCTGCGCTCCGCCACCACCGGGCGCCGGCTGCTGCTCGTCCTCGACGACGTGGCGCGCGCCGACCAACTCTCCGGGCTGCTGCCCGAGTCGCCCGGCAGCCTGGTGGTGGCGACCGCCGACGGCCCGCTGTCCGGCATCCCCGACGTTCGCCCGTGCACCCTCGGCGGCCTGGACACCCCCGCCGCGCTCGCGCTGCTCGCCCACACCATCGGCGACACCCGGGTCACCAACGACCCACGCGCCGCCGAGACGCTCGTGCAGGAGCTGACCGGCCACCCCACCGCGCTGCGGCTCGCCGCCGCCTGGCTCGCGGCCCAGCCCCGTATGCCCCTGTCGGAGGCGGCCGTCCAGCTGCGGGCCACCCCCGACACCCCGCTCGTGCCGGCCGCCCCCGCGCCTCCCGCTTCCGCTCCCGCCACGGGTGACGCCCCGGACGGTGGCGCGGCCCCCGAGCAGCCCGCCGCCGTACGCCGCCCCGCAGCGCCGGCCGAACTGCTGCGCGCCTTCCGGGCGGCCTACGGCACCCTTCCGCCCGCCGTCGCCCGCCTCCTGCGCAGCCTCGTGCTCGCCCCGGCCGGCAGCATCGACGCCCATGTCGCCTCCGCGCTGGCCGGCTGCGCGGTGGACGCCGCCGACCGCGCCTTGGCCGGCCTCGCCGACTCCGCGCTGCTGGTCCGCGGCGCCGCCGACGGCCTGTACCGGGTGCCGGGCTGCCTCGAACCGCTGCTGCGCGCGCTGCTGGCCGGCACCGACCGCCCGCAGGACATCACCCTGGCCCGGGCCCGGATGCTGGAGCGGACCGTACGGCTGCTGGAGTCGTGCCGGGTCGCGCTGGCCCGCGAGGGCGGCACCGACGCGCTGCCGGGCACCGTACGGTTCGCCTCACCCGCCGCCGCGGCCGACTGGCTGCTGGCCCGCCGCCCGGCGCTGATGGCCGCGGCCCGCGCCGCCGTGGCCGACGGCGAACTCGACACCCTCGCCCGCCGGCTGATCGCCGCCCTGGTCCGCGCCCTGCTCGCCATGCCCCCGGGCGGGCCGGGCCCCGGAGCGACGGGCCTGCCCGGCCGCCCCGGTGCGGGTGCCGGGCCGCGCCGCCCCTCGGCGCGCGCGGACCGCTACGAACTGCACACCCTGGCCCTCACCGTCGCCGAGCGCCGCCGCCTGCCGCGCGAGAAGGCCGCCGCGCTGATCAACCTCGCCGACCTGGACGCGGAAGCGGGCCGGACCGACCACGCCGTCACCGCGTACCGCAAGGCGCTCGAAGCCGCCCGCGCCGCCGACGACACCGGGGCCGAGGGCCGCGTGCTGGAGGCGATCGGCGGTTGCTACCTCGAACTGGGTGACCTGTCGCGGGCCGGGGACTGGTTCGGCCGCGCGCTCGCGCTGCGCCAGGGCCGCGGCGAACTCGTCGACCAGGCACGGCTGCACGCCCGGATCGGCGCCGTCCTGACGTACCTCGGCAGCCACGCCCAGGCACTGCGGGAGTGGCGCGCGGCGGCCGGGACGCACCGCAGGCTCGGTGACCTCGCCTCGCAGGCCCGGGCGCTGGTCGAGGCGGCCCGGGTCCAGGAGTACGCCGGGCTGCCCGAGGACGCCCTGCGCACGTGCCGGGACGCGCTGTACTACGCCCGCCAGGTCGGCGAGCGCCGGTTGGAGGCCGCGGTGCTGCTGCGGCTGGCCGACGCGCTCCAGCACCTCGGCGACTCCGGGGGCGCCGACCTCCAGCGCGCCGCCGCCCGCCGCCTGCTCCGGGCCGGCGAGCTCCCGGCTTTCTGACCGGCCGTTCTCGTTCCCAGGGGCTGTCAGCCTACGAAACTGCCAATGGTCTCCGCCAAACCCACCACTTTGTAAGGCTGGACACCGGCTCCTCCTTCACTAAACTGAGTTTCGCCGTATACAAGCCGGGCTCGTCCGGTGTGTCGTGCGATGCTGTGCCATGTCCGTATAGCGGATACATGGCCGCACCCTCCCGAACCTCCTCAGTGCAAGGACCGTGATCGACGTGAAGGTGGGCATCCCCCGCGAGGTCAAGAACAACGAGTTCCGTGTGGCCATCACCCCGGCCGGTGTGCACGAACTGGTCCGGCACGGCCATGAGGTCGTCGTCGAGCAGGGCGCAGGAGGCGGCTCGTCCATCCCCGACGAGGAGTACCTCGCCGCCGGCGCGGCCGTCCTCGGCACCGCCGACGAGGTGTGGGGCGCCGCCGACCTGCTGTTGAAGGTCAAGGAGCCGGTCGCCGAGGAGTACCACCGGCTGCGCAAGGACCAGATCCTCTTCACCTACCTGCACCTGGCCGCCTCCCGCGCCTGCACCGACGCGCTGCTGGAGTCCGGCACCACCGCGATCGCGTACGAGACGGTCGAGACCCCCGGCCGCCGGCTGCCGCTGCTCGCCCCGATGTCCGAGGTCGCCGGGCGGCTCGCCCCGCAGGTCGGCGCCTACCACCTGATGCGCTCGGCCGGCGGCCGCGGTGTGCTGCCCGGCGGCGTGCCCGGGGTGAAGTCCGGCCGCGCCGTGGTGATCGGCGCGGGCGTCTCCGGCTGGCACGCCACCACCATCGCGCTCGGTCTCGGCTTCCACGTCACCCTGCTCGACAAGGATGTCGACAAACTGCGCGAGGCCGACAAGGTGTTCGGCAACCGCGTGCAGACCATCACCTCCAACGCGCTCGCGCTGGAGCAGGCCGTCCTCGACGCCGACCTCGTCGTCGGCGCGGTGCTGGTGCCCGGCGCCAAGGCGCCCAAGCTGGTCACCAACGAGCTGGTCTCGCGGATGAAGCAGGGATCTGTACTTGTCGACATCGCGATCGACCAGGGCGGCTGCTTCGAGGATTCGCGTCCCACCACGCACGCCGAACCGACCTTCACCGTGCACGACTCGGTCTTCTACTGCGTGGCCAACATGCCCGGCGCGGTGCCCAACACCTCGACCTACGCGCTCACCAACGTGACGCTGCCGTACATCGTCGAACTCGCCGACCGCGGCTGGCGCGAGGCGCTGCGGCGCGACGCGGCACTCGCCCTCGGCCTCAACACCCATGAGGGGCAGGTCGTTTACGGCCCGGTCGCCGAGGCGCACGACCTCGACGCCACTGACCTGCACACCGTGCTGGGCTGAGCGCCGGCAGCAGAAAAAACGTCACGCATCGGCACGTTGCGCCAACTGCGCCTGCACGGCGGGGTCTTGTCCATCGAGACCCCGCCGTTCGCGTGGTTACGCCCTTGACAGCGGGGTGTTCGGTTCCCGACACATCATGCCGTGTCCGGCGGATTGTGTTGCTGCGGACCACCGACACGCCATAGAGTCGCGAAACGTCGGCTGTAGTCACGCTGACCTATCTAGATGTTTCCTGGTCACCAAGGAGGTAAGACGACTTGTGAACGAGTCGACATTTGCTCCCGGAGGTGGTCAACCAGGAACGACCGTCGGTTCCGTTGCGGTCCGTACCTTTGAGTCCCGCCGGCCCGAGACGACGACCACGGAGACAATCCCCGGTTACGCCATGGCTCCTTACGACGACGACCACGACCTGCAAGACGGTCAGTTCTACGACCCGGACGCCGAATACGAGCCGGACCCGGAGTACGCCGCCACGCTCGCGCCCGACGCCGCCCGTCAGCGCCGCGAACGCGTCGGCCCCACCGGCCGCCCGCTGCCGTACTTCCCGATCCCGAACCCGCTCACGGACCACGGCCCGGCGAAGATCATCGCGATGTGCAACCAGAAGGGCGGGGTCGGCAAGACCACCTCGACCATCAACCTGGGTGCCGCGCTCGCCGAGTACGGCCGTCGCGTGCTGCTCGTCGACTTCGACCCGCAGGGCGCCCTGTCGGTCGGCCTCGGGGTCAACCCGATGGAACTCGACATCACCGTCTACAACCTGTTGATGGAACGCGGCCTCGCCGCCGACGAGGTGCTGCTGAAGACCGCGGTGCCCGGCATGGACCTGCTGCCGAGCAACATCGACCTGTCCGCCGCCGAGGTGCAGCTGGTCAGCGAGGTGGCCCGCGAGTCCGCGCTCCAGCGCGCCCTCAAGCCGCTGATGTCCGACTACGACTACATCGTCATCGACTGCCAGCCCTCGCTCGGCCTGCTCACCGTCAACGCGCTGACCGCGGCGCACTCGGTGATCGTGCCGCTGGAGTGCGAGTTCTTCGCGCTGCGCGGGGTCGCGCTGCTCACCGAGACGATCGAGAAGGTCCGCGAGCGGCTCAACCCCGAACTCGAACTCGACGGCATCCTCGCCACGATGTACGACTCCCGCACCGTGCACAGTCGCGAGGTGCTGGCCCGGGTGGTCGAGGCGTTCGACGACCACGTCTTCCACACCGTCATCGGCCGTACCGTGCGCTTCCCGGAGACCACCGTGGCCGGCGAGCCGATCACCACCTACGCGTCCAACTCCGTCGGTGCCGCCGCCTATCGCCAACTCGCCAGGGAGGTGCTCGCCCGGTGCCACGCCGAGTGAGTCTGCCGGGCGCCGACGAACTGTTCCGGACCACCGGTGGTGCGGCGCTCCAGGCGCCCCCGCCGTCCCATGGCGCCGAGGCGGACGCCGACGCGCGGTCCGGCGGACCGGGCTCGCAGGGCAACGGCGGCGCGCCCGGCGCCTCCACCGTCCCCACGGCGAACGGGTCCGCGCCCGCGCGGAGCGACGAGCACACCGGTCGCGACGGCACGCACCCGGTCCCGCCCGGCCAGCGCCGCCCGGGCGCCGGAGAGCGCGTCGGTGACCGCAACGCCGAACGCAACGGCACGGTGCAGGCCGCCGCCACGGCCACCCCCGTGGCCACCGCGACCGTCACCTCGCAGAAGCCCACGCCGCCGCCGATCACCGCGACGCCCCAGCCGCCCGCGCCCGCCCGGCGCAAGGCGGCCCGGCAGAACCGCAGGCCCAGCGGCCGCGAGCGCCACGACGAGAAGATCACGGTCTACGTCTCCGCGGAGGAGCTGATGGACCTGGAGCACGCCCGCCTGGTGCTGCGCGGCGAGCACGGACTGGCGATCGACCGCGGGCGGATCGTCCGGGAGGCGGTCGCCGTCGTGCTGGCCGACCTCGAGTCCCGTGGGGACGCGAGCATCCTGGTCCGCCGGCTGCGGGGACGCTAGTCCCTGCGGGCCGCGGTGCCCAGACCCGCCGGGGCGCCCCTGGGACTGTGCGGCTCTCCGCGCGGAGGCGGTCACGCCGAAGGGGCGCGGAACCGCGCGGCAAGACACGATGGCGCGGCGCTCGGGCACGGGGCGCAACCTGCTGTGGCGAGTAGCCTGCTTACACCACGTCGCCGATCAGGACCTCGATGCCCACCTCACCCGCCAACCCCCGTCGCAGCCTCGGCCGCGGCGCCGCCGCCGAGCCGGAACCGGCTGCTGCCCCCGAACAGGCGGCGGACGAAGCCGAACCGGTGGTGGCGGAGGTGCCCGGGGGGACGGGTGGAGCCGAACCGGTGGTGGCGGAGGTGCCCGGGGGGACGGGTGGAGCCGAACCTCCAACCGCCGGCGACCGTTTCACCGTTCGGCTCTCCAACTTCGAGGGGCCGTTCGACCTGCTGCTCCAGCTCATCTCGAAGCACCGGCTCGACGTGACGGAGATCGCGCTGTCGAGGGTCACCAACGAGTTCATGGCGCACATCCACGCGATGGGCCCGGACTGGGACCTCGACCAGACCACGGAGTTCCTGGTGGTCGCGGCCACCCTGCTGGACCTGAAGGCGGCCCGGCTGCTGCCCGCCGCGGAGGTGGAGGACGAGGCGGACCTCGCGCTGCTGGAAGCGCGGGACCTGCTGTTCGCTCGGCTGCTCCAGTACCGCGCGTACAAGCAGATCGCGGCGATCTTCGCGGAGCGGCTGGAACAGGAGGCGCTGCGCCACCCCCGTACCGTCGGACTGGAGCCGCAGCACGCGGAGTTGCTGCCGGAGGTGGTGCTGAGCATCGGCCCCGAGCGGTTCGCGCGCCTCGCGGTGAAGGCGATGCAGCCCAAGCCGAAGCCGCAGGTGTACGTGGACCACATCCACGCGCCGCTGGTGAGCGTGCGGGAGCAGGCCGAGCATGTGATCGCGATACTGCGCGAGCGGGGCGCGGCGAGCTTCGGCGAGCTGACCGCCGACGCGGCGGACACGCTCACGGTCGTGGCCCGCTTCCTGGCGCTGCTGGAGCTGTACCGGGAGAAGGCGGTCGCGCTGGACCAGGAGGAGGCGCTGGGCGCGCTCCAGGTGCGCTGGACGGGCACGGCCGAGGACGCGGCGCCCCTGGTGACCGACGAGTTCGACCAGGAGGCCGCCACGGCGGGCAGCCGTACGGAGGCCGGTCGTACGGAGGCCGGTCGTCCCGGGGGCGGCCGTACCGCGGGCGGCCCTGCCGCGGGCGCTCAGGCCGCCGCCGCTGCCGACGACACCACCGAGCCCGGCGCCGCCGGGAAGGGAGAGCAGTGATGACCGACGTGACCGACCTCACGCGAGCCGCCGCCGGAGCCGCTGCCGCCGCCGGTGAGGCCGCCCCGGCCGGGCTGCTCGCCGCCGCGACGGCCGAGCTGGAGCTGAAGCCGGCGCTGGAGGCGGTGCTGATGGTGGTGGACGAGCCCGCGACCGAGGAGCACCTGGCGAAGGTGCTGGGGCGGCCGCGGCGGGCGGTCGGCAAGGCGCTGCGCGAGCTGTCCGACGACTACACCCGCGAGGGCCGGGGCTTTGACCTGCGGCTGGTCGCGGGCGGCTGGCGCTTCTACACCCGGCCGGCCTTCTCGCCGGCGGTGGAGAGCTTCGTGCTGGACGGCCAGCAGGCCCGGCTGACCCAGGCCGCGCTGGAGACGCTGGCCGTGGTGGCGTACCGGCAGCCGGTGAGCCGGTCCCGGGTCTCGGCGGTGCGCGGAGTGAACTGCGACGGCGTGATGCGCACCCTGCTCCAGCGCGGGCTGGTGGAGGAAGGTGGGACGGAACCCGAGACAGGTGCGATCCTGTACAGGACGACGAACTACTTCCTGGAACGTATGGGCCTGCGCAGCCTTGACGAGCTGCCCGAGCTCGCCCCGTTCCTGCCGGAGGCGGAAGCGGTCGAGGCGGAGTCCGCGGAAGGACTCCCGTCCTTCGACCCGGACGCCCCGGACGATCCACCGACGAACTCGAACTCGATCACCTCGATTACGGAACCTTGATGCGAAGCAGCGACAGGAACAGCGGCGGCAACCGGAAACCCCGCGGCGGCAGCGGCGGCGGCTCCGCCGACCGGCGCGGCGAGGAGCCGGGGCGTCCCCGCAAGCCGCGTCCGGAGGAGCGCCGCTACGACGTCGGCGGCACCGGCCAGTCCGGTGCGAACAAGCCCGGCGGCATGCCCCGCACCAAGGACGCGGGCGGTGCCAAGCCCGGTGCCCGGCCGACCGGCAACCGCGGCCGTAAGCCGGTCCCGGCCCGGCCGCGCGAACTCGATGCCCAGATCGAGCAGCGCAACCGCGAGCGGCACAACAAGCCGCAGGTCAAGACGCCCAAGACCTTCCCCGGCGCCGAGCAGGAGGGCGAGCGGCTGCAGAAGGTGCTGGCCAGGGCCGGCATGGGCTCGCGGCGGGCCTGCGAGGAACTGATCGAGCAGCACCGCGTCGAGGTGAACGGCGAGATCGTCACCGAGCAGGGCATGCGGGTCGACCCCGACCACGACGAGGTGAAGGTCGACGGGCTCACCGTCGCCACGCAGTCGTACCTGTTCTTCGCGCTCAACAAGCCGGCCGGTGTGGTCTCCACCATGGAGGACCCCGACGGGCGGCAGTGCCTCGGCGACTACGTCACCAACCGCGACACCCGGCTCTTCCACGTCGGCCGGCTCGACACCGAGACCGAGGGCCTGATCCTGCTCACCAACCACGGCGAGCTGGCCCACCGGCTGACACACCCGCGCTACGGCGTGAAGAAGACCTATCTCGCCGCCATCCAGGGCCCGTTGCCCCGCGACCTGGGCAAGCAGCTCAAGAGCGGCATCGAGCTGGAGGACGGCTGGGCGCGCGCCGACCACTTCCGGATCGTGCAGAACACCGGCAAGAACTACCTGGTCGAGGTCACCCTCCACGAGGGCCGCAAGCACATCGTCCGCCGCATGCTCTCCGAGGCCGGCTTTCCCGTCGACAAGCTGGTGCGTACCAGCTTCGGGCCGATCCCCCTCGGCGACCAGAAGTCCGGCTGGCTGCGCCGCCTCACCAACACCGAGGTCGGCATGCTCATGCGCGAGGTCGACCTGTAGAACGCGACGGGAACGCGACGGCAGGCGCCCCCCGGTAAGGGGCGCCCTCCAGGCGGCGGCCACTTACCCGTGTCCGCCGCCTCGCCACGCGTCCGCGTCTGGCGGTTGGATGGGCGCATGACCGCGCCCGCCTCCTCCTCCGCCGCCCCCGTCGCCGCCCTGGCCACACTCTCCGCCGCACAGGTGCCCGACCTCGCCCCCGCCGTCAGCGATCTGCTGGGCAGCGGCCCCGAGCCGCTGTTCGTCACCGTCTCCGGCGCGCACCTGTACGGGTTCCCCTCCCAGGACTCCGACGTCGACCTGCGCGGGGTGCACCTGCTGCCGCTGCGCGAGGTGATCGGCCTGCACGAGGGCGAGCCGACCCGGACCCGGATGTGGCAGCGCGGGAGTCTCGACCTGGACCTGGTCACCCACGACCTGCTGAAGTTCGTCCGGCTGATGCTGCGCCGCAACGGCTACGTGCTGGAGCAGCTGCTCTCCCCGCTGGTCGTCCACACCACCGACGTCCACGCCGAGCTCGCCGCGCTGGCGCCCGGCGTGATCACCGCCGGCCACGCCCACCACTACCGCGGCTTCGCCGCCACCCAGTGGCGTCTGCACCTCAAGAACGGCGAACTCAAGCCGCTCCTCTACACGTTCCGGGTGCTGCTCACCGGCATCCACCTGATGCGCACCGGGCACGTGCTGGCCCACCTCCCCACCCTCCTGGCGGAAGTACCCGAGGCGCCCGCCTACCTCCCGGACCTGGTCACGGCCAAGGCCGAGGCCGAGCACGCGCCCACCCCCGAACTGCCCGCGGGTCGGCTCGGCGCCGACGTCGAAGCCCTGCACGGCACCCTGACCGCTGCCCAGGACGCCTCCCGACTCCCGGACCGCCCCACCGCCCAGGACGCTCTCCACGACCTGGTGGTCCGCACCCGTGAGGCCGCCGTTTGAGCGCGAGCGGCTGGAAGGAGCGGCTACGAGGAGCGGCTGACGTCGGGCACCAGCGGCGGCAGGGCGGGGGAGGCGGAGGTGCCGCGGACGCGGATCAGGAAGTCCTCGACGCGGGTGCGGTCCGGCTCGGGCGGGAGAGGGGTGCGGCTGGAGGCGGCGTCGATCTCCTCGTGGAGGGTGCGGGTCCAGGCGCGGATCTCGTCCCAGCCGAGTTCGCCGCGCTTGACCGCGAGGAGGCGGTCGCGGTGCTCGCTCGCGTCGATGCCGAGCCGGCCGGTGCGCAGCAGGTCGCGGCAGCTCAGCAGCAGCCGCAGCAGGTGCATCGCGTGCTTCGAGCGGGGCCGGCCGTGGGTGCGCAGGTCCGCTTCGAGCTTGCCGAGCTGCTGGGCGGCGTACCCGCGGAAGGAGGCCTCGGCGCGGCGGGAGAGGAACGCGCCACGCAGGTCGAGCAGTTCGCGGCCGGTCGCGTCGACGTGCTCGACGATGGAGGAGTGCAGGCACTCCAGCACGTTCGGGTTGCCGCGCAGCGCGAGCACGCAGAAGCGCTCCAGCTCCCAGGAGAACTGCTCGTCCCGCGGTCCGGTGACATGGGTGGGCGGCTTGTCCAGCCGCCAGAACAGCGGGGTCGGCGCCACGAACACCCCGCGCCGGTCCGTGTCGCTGGCGTCCGTGGCCAGTCCGAAGGCGCGCGAGCCCATCACGCACGCGTAGACCGTGTGGTCCCTGACCAGTTGGTGCCCCACGTCGTCCCCCAGCGAATCGCGCATGAGGGCGATTATGGTCATCTCATCGGACCGGGCGCGCGATTTTCACGTTCCCCGCGGTGACCACGGGCGACCCGCAACGGGCGGGGCTGGTGGGACGCCAGGGAAGACCGGGGCCCCGCCGTGCGGCTCCGCCCCGTCTCGGTCCGCGGTCCGCCCCGCGCCGGCGCCGCGCCGTGGCTACGCTGGTCGCGGACCGTACCGCCGGCCCGTACTCCCGCCGCCGCACCCCGCAAGGACACCTTCGTGAGGACCGCCCTCGTCATCGGAACCGGCCTGATGGGCACGTCGGCCGCGCTCGCCCTCAGCGACCGCGGTGTCGACGTGTACCTGAGGGACCACGACGAATCCGCAGCGCGTACCGCGGAGGCGCTCGGCGCGGGCTCCTCGGGGCAGCCGCCGCACCCCGTGGACCTGGTGATCGTGGCGGTGCCGCCCGCCCATGTGGCCACCACCCTCGCCGAGGTGATCGCTGAGGGCCTGGGCCGCGGGTACCTGGACGTGGCCAGCGTCAAGGGCGGCCCGCGCCGCGAGCTGGACGCCGCGGGCTGCGACCTGACCCGCTACATCGGCACCCACCCCATGGCCGGCCGGGAGCGCTCCGGCCCGCTGGCGGCGAGCGCCGACCTCTTCGAGGGCCGCCCCTGGGTGCTCACCCCCACCGCGGGCACCGACACCGAGGTGCTCAACCTCGCCCTGGAACTGGTCGCCCTGTGCCGCGCGGTCCCCGTCGTGATGGACGCCGACGCGCACGACCGCGCCGTCGCGCTCGTCTCGCACACCCCGCAGCTCGTCTCCAGCATGGTCGCCGCCCGCCTGGAACACGCCGAGGACGCCGCCGTACGCCTGTGCGGGCAGGGCATCCTCGACGTCACCCGCGTCGCCGGGTCGGAGCCGGGCATGTGGATGGACATCCTGGCCGCCAACCCCGGTCCGGTCGCCGATGTGCTCGACGCCCTGGCCACCGACCTCACCGAGACCGTCACCGCGCTGCGCTCCCTGCAGTCCGCCGACGACGACAAGCGGCGCGGCGGCGCGGCCGGCATCGAGGACATCCTGCGCCGGGGCAACGCCGGCCGTGCCAAGGTCCCCGGCAAGCACGGCGCCGCCCCCAAGCCGTACGAGATCGTCGCCGTGCTCATCGGCGACCAGCCCGGCGAGCTGGCCCGGCTCTTCGCGGACGCGGGCGCCGCGGGCGTCAACATCGAGGACGTGCGGATCGAGCACTCCACCGGGCAGCAGGCGGGCCTGGTGAACCTGACGGTCGAGCCGCGCAGCGCCACCGTCCTGTCGGCGGCGCTGCGGGAGCGCGGCTGGGCGCTGCGGCAGTAGCCGCGGTCGGGGCCCGCCCGGCCCGGCCGACCGGTTCCGCTACGCCCTGCGCCCGGCGCGGCCCGGCCCTTCGCCCGGCGCGGCAGCCCGGCGCGGCCCGGCCCCGCCCGGCCGGGGTGGCGCTGGGCCACCCGGGGGGCCGGTAACCTTGAGGGATGGCATCCGGCGCCCGCCGGCCCGCCCGCACCCGCATCCGTGCACGAGGAAGGCCACCCGCTGTGTCAAATCCGGTGATCGTCGCGATCGACGGCCCCTCCGGCACGGGCAAGTCCAGCACGTCCAGGGCGGTCGCGTCCCGGCTGGGCCTCAGCTACCTGGACACGGGCGCGCAGTACCGCGCGATCACCTGGTGGATGCTGACCAACGGCGTGGACGTCGGCGACCCGCTGGCCATCGCCGACCAGGCGGGCAAGCCGGCGATCGTGGCCGGCACCGACCCGGCCGCCCCCGCGATCACCGTGGACGGCCTGGACGCCTCCGGCCCGATCCGCACCCAGGAGGTCACCGCCGCGGTCAGCGCGGTGAGCGCCGTCCCCGAGGTGCGCACCCGGATGGTGGAGATCCAGCGTGCCGCGGCCGCCGCCGCGCCCGCCGGCATCGTGGTCGAGGGCCGTGACATCGGCACCACCGTGCTGCCCGACGCCACCGTCAAGATCTTCCTCACCGCCTCCGCCGAGGTCCGCGCCGCCCGCCGCAGCGGCGAGCTGAAGGGCGCGCAGTCCGTCGCCGACACCCAGGCCGCCCTGGTCCGGCGCGACGCCGCCGACTCCGGCCGCAAGACCTCGCCGCTGGCCAAGGCCGACGACGCCATAGAGGTCGACACCAGCGAGCTCACCCTCGAGCAGGTCGTCGAGCAGGTCGTCGCACTGGTCGGGGAGAAGCGAGCGGCTCGGTGAGTACGCAGCGCGAGACCCTGGCGGCGCCCGCGGCACCGGCGGGCGCGCCGGCCGCGCCGCCGCTGCCCAGCGCGCGCGGCGCCGCGGTGGCCCGCGGCATCGGCATCGGGCTGATGAACGGCCTGTGGCGTCCCCGGGTGCTCGGCGACTGGCGGCTGCCGGCGCACGGCCCGGTCATCCTCGCGGGCAACCACAGCCACAACGTCGACGGGCCGATGCTGATCGGCACCTGCCCGCGCCCCCTGCACTTCCTGGTGAAGAAGGAGGCGTTCGTCGGCCCGCTCGACCTGTTCCTGCGCTCCATCGGCCAGGTCAAGGTCGACCGCTCCGGCGCCGACCGCGGTGCGATCACCGCGGCGCTCGGCGTGCTGGAGCAGGGCGGCGTGCTGGGCATCTTCCCCGAGGGCACCCGCGGCGACGGCGACTTCGCCCAGCTGCGGGCCGGGCTGGCGTACTTCGCGGTGCGCTCGGGCGCCCCGGTCGTCCCGGTCGCCGTCCTCGGCAGCGCCCGCCGCGGCCGGCTGGTCGGCGGGCTGCCGCCGCTGCGCGCCCGGATCGACGTCGTCTACGGCGAGCCCTTCGAGGCCGGCGACGGCAGCGGGCGGCGGACCCGTACCGCGCTCGACGAAGCCACCACCCGCATCCAGGCGCACCTGTCCGCGCACCTCGCCGAGGCCAGGCGGGCCACCGGCCGGGCGTGACCCGGGCCCGGCCGGCCGACCCGGCCCGCGGGCCGCGCGCCGCCCGGCCGCACCGGGAACGGCGCCCACGTACTTCTTGCTGATCGACGGAGAGACCTCATGGACCAGGGATACGAACACGGCGACGCCGACGCGCTCGGCGACGCCGAATACGCCGAGTTCATGCAGCTCGCCGAGGAGGAGGGCTTCGACCCGGAGGAGGTCGCCGACGACCTCGCGGAGGCCGGCCACGGCCCGCTTCCGGTGCTCGCGGTCGTCGGCCGACCCAATGTCGGCAAGTCGACACTGGTGAACCGGATCATCGGCCGCCGCGAGGCCGTCGTGGAGGACCGCCCCGGCGTCACCCGCGACCGCGTCAGCTACGAGGCGAACTGGAACGGCCGGCGCTTCAAGCTGGTCGACACCGGCGGCTGGGAGCAGGACGTGCTCGGCATCGACGCGTCCGTTGCCGCGCAGGCCGAGTTCGCGATCGAGGCGGCCGACGCGGTGGTCTTCGTGGTCGACGCGACCGTGGGCGCCACCGACACCGACGAGGCGGTCGTGAAGCTGCTGCGCCGGGCCGGCAAGCCCGTGGTGCTGGCCGCCAACAAGGTGGACGGCCCCTCCGGCGAGGCCGACGCGTACGCGCTGTGGAGCCTCGGCCTGGGCGAGCCCCACCCGATCTCGTCGCTGCACGGCCGCGGCACCGGCGACCTGCTGGACGCGATCATGGAGGCGCTGCCCGAGGCGCCCGCGATGACCTTCGGCGAGGCCCTCGGCGGCCCGCGCCGGGTCGCGCTGATCGGCCGCCCCAACGTCGGCAAGTCGTCGCTGCTGAACAAGGTGGCCGGCAGCGACCGGGTGGTCGTCAACGAGGTCGCGGGCACCACCCGCGACCCGGTCGACGAGCTGATCCAGCTCGGCGGCGTGACCTGGAAGTTCATCGACACCGCGGGCATCCGGCGGCGGGTGCACCTCACCGAGGGCGCCGACTACTACGCCTCCCTGCGCACCGCGGCTGCGCTGGAGAAGGCCGAGGTCGCGGTGATCCTGGTCGACGCGAGCGAGACGCTCACCGAGCAGGACACCCGGATCATCTCGATGGCGGTCGAGGCCGGCCGGGCCGTCGTCATCGCGTACAACAAGTGGGACCTGATGGAGGAGGAGCGCCGCTACTACCTGGAACGCGAGATCGAGCGCGACCTCGTCCAGGTGCAGTGGGCGCCCCGGGTCAACGTCTCGGCACGGACCGGGCGGCACATGGAGAAGCTGGTCCCGGCGATCGAGACCGCGCTGGCCGGCTGGGAGACCCGGGTGCCGACCGGACGGCTGAACGTGTTCCTCGGCGAGCTGGTCTCCGGCCACCCGCACCCGATCCGCGGGGGCAAGCAGCCGCGCATCCTGTTCGGCACCCAGGCGGGCACCCGGCCGCCGCGCTTCGTGCTCTTCGCGTCCGGCTTCCTGGAGGCGGGCTACCGCCGGTTCGTCGAGCGCCGACTGCGCGAGGAGTTCGGCTTCGAGGGCACGCCGATCCAGGTGTCGGTGCGGGTGCGGGAGAAGCGGGGCCGGAAGAAGTAACGGCGCCGCGGGCCGCGGTGGTACGAGCCGCGGCCCACGGTCCTCCCGGCGCGTATCGGCGGTCGCGGCGGTCGCGCTGGTTCTCGGCGGTCGCCGCGCCGGGCCGTTGCCGGATGTGCCCGTGCCGCCCGCCGGCTCCCGCTACCGCATCCGGTTGTCGCCGCGGCCCGGGGGCAGTGCCGCCGGGCCGTCGCCGTTCGCACCGCCACGCCGCCCGGTCCGGCCGCCGGGCCCGTTCGCGGCGCCGCCTGAGCCGTTCGCCCCGCCGCCCGGGCCGCCGTTCGCCCCGCTCACCCCGCCGTTTCCGGTCCCGGCCGCGCCGCCCGGGTCACCGCGGTGGCGGCCGCCCGGCGCGAAGGGCGGGTACTCCGCGTGCCAGGCCGCGAACCCCTTGAACTGCAGCGATTCCTCGCCGCTGCGATCACCGGGGAGGGTCCGGAACAGCCTGCGGTATTCCGAGTACAGCGCATCGTAGATCGGCGTGTTCGACGCACCGCCTCCGGTCGCGTCCTGCGCCGTGCGCATGGACGGGATGTAGCGCTGGTAAGGGGCTCGGGAGGAGGCGTCGAAGCTGTACACGTAACTGCCAACGACCCGGCGCCGGGCGGGATGCGGGCCGCGCGGTTGAATTGCCGATCTTTGACCAGGTCAACAGGGTGTTGGCGGTATTGGCGGCGGGCGGACGCGCGAGGGGCGCGCACAGCGTGCTGTGCGCGCCCCTCGATCGGTGGAATGCTCTGACGATCCGCTGATCAGGTTGCGCTGATCAGGTTCCGGACAGTGGCATGGCGGCCGCGACGAGCTGGCCGCGCGAGCAGGCCCGGGCCAGCGCGTCCCGCATCAGGTCCTCGCGCGGCTGGCGACCGATCGAGCCGGCCGGGCCCGCGTACACGTACACCTCGTTCCCGCGCTGCACCGCGGCCCGCCAGCCGTCGCTGACCTGGAGCGGCTGGTGCGCCTGCCACCAGGCCGCGGCGGGGCCGCCGTTGGCGCCCGGCTGGAGCACGGCGTGCAGCTTGCCCATGGCCAGCAGCACCGACCAGCCCGGCAGCGGCGACGGCCGTGCCTCCAGGTCGAGTTGGGGCACGAAGCCCTGCTCGATGAGGAGCGGCAGGAAGTCGTCGCCGCCGCCGGTGGAGCCGACCCGGGCGACCGGACCGGTCGGCTCGACGACCAGTGCCGGGCGGAGCTGGTCCTCCACGATGATCAGACCGCAGGTGATGCCCAGCACCGCCTGCCGGGGCGCGAGGTCGAGGTCGGGCACGGCGGGGGTGTCGGCGGTCCGGCCACCCGCGCCCTGGCCACCTGCCGCGCCACCGCCCGCGGGCCCGCCGTACGGCTCGGTGCGCGGCTCGGCGTGCGGCGGCGGCCCGCCGGGGAGGCCCGCGCCGGGGCTCTCCGCGAGCGTGCCGCCGGAGATGCTGGCCACCGCACCCTGCAACTGGGCCTCGGACACCGGCACGACCTGCGAGGGGATGCACGCGGCGTGCGCGAAGGCCAGCACGGCGGTCTCGTCGCCCACGAACAGCACGGTGCTGGTCCGCTCCTGCCCGCTGTCACCGGGCGTGCGGCAGGACGTGCAGTCGTACGTGCCCGGCGAGCTCTCGCCGGTGAGGAGCCGCTGGGTCTCCTCGTCGCCGATCTCGGCTCGTACCTCATCACTCACGTCGAGCATGGGCGCCACGGAGTCTCCTTGGAAGTGCGGTGCTGCGGTCACGAATGCGGGCCGAAGGCTCGGCCGCCGGGCGGGTCCCGGCGCACTGTGACAACGGACGGCCCGCGCGGGGGGTCACGGTTTGCGGGGTACGGGTTGCCTCGCGCGTGTGCGCCATACGGGTGAGGTGCGGGGCCTGGCGGGCCGTGCCAGCCGAGTTCCGGGGTGGGGCCGTGCTTAGCGTGGCCCGATGATCGAACTGTCGAACTTGTCGGACTCATCTGATTTGTCAGCCCCGCCAGCTCAGCCGGTTCAGTCACCTCAGCCAGCGCTGCCGGACGGGTCGGCCCAGACTACGGCCCGGAGCGCCGGGACCGCCCAGCCACCCCAAGTCGCGCAGGCGGCCCGGACGGCGCCTCCGAGCCGGTCCCGCACGGAGGAGTCCGGGGCGGTGGAGCCCGGGGCGCAGGGGGCGTGGCCGGAGCGCCCGGCCTGGCCCGCCCAGGACGTCCCGCGGGGCGAGGCGTGGGGCGCCGCGGGCCGCTCGCGCCACCTCGGCGGCGTCCGCCGTATCACCCTCGCGCGCATCCGCGGCCCGCGTGCCGCCGCCGCGGTCGCCGTGCTCGGCGCGTGCGCCCTGCTCCCGCTGGTGACCCAGCCCGCCGCCGCGGCACCCGCCGCCCAGAAGTCCGCGGTGGCCCCCGGCCGTTCGCGGCCCGCCGACCCCGCGGCCCCTGCGGCCTCTACGGTCCCGCTCGCCACTGCGATGTCCGCCGCTGCCGCTCCGGCTGCTGCTCATGCCGCTGCCGCGCCTGCCGTCGCCGCTGCCGCTACCACCCACGCCTCGCCGACGACCGCCGCGGCCCCGCGCGTGGTCACGTTCACCCGGCAGCGCTCGGTCTGGGACGACCTGGCGATGTGCGAGAGCAGCGGCAACTGGCAGATCAACAGCGGCAACAGCTTCTACGGCGGCCTCCAGTTCTGGCAGCCCACCTGGGAGTTGTTCGGCGGCCTGAAGTACGCGCGTCGCGCGGACCTGGCCACGCCCCAGCACCAGATCGACATCGCCGAGGCGGTGCTGCGGGTGCAGGGCTGGAGCGCCTGGCCGGCGTGCTCGCGGCGCATCGGGATGAGCGGCTTCAAGCACATCGTGCACACCGTGCAGCCCGATGAGACCCTGGCGGGCATCGCCCGCTCCTACGACGTGGACGGCGGCTGGCAGCGGCTGTACGAGCTCAACAAGAGCCTGATCGGTTCCGATCCGAACCGGCTGCTGCCGGGAGCGGTCCTCACCGTCAACTGACCGCCGGCCATCCGGCGAACCCCTCGACGTGTACGGGGCCGGCGGGATTCCGCCGACCCCGCACGCGTGGCCGGGACACCGATCGCATCCGGCCGCGGTTAACTTGTCGGTGTCCGGTAAACCACCGGAATTGACGGTTTTTTTGTGCGGGGACTGTGCGGAACATGTGTGCGCCCGTCGCCGTACGCCGTGCGGCTATTGCACCGAATACCGTTGCGGCCATGGGACCGCTACCGAACCCGCCTGACCGGAATCCGGACGACGACCTCGACGCCTATGTCGGCCTCACCGCGGCGGAAGCGGAAGCCCGGGCCCGGGAGCGCGGCTGGACCACGCTCCGCAGCCTGCCGCCCGGGACGGTGGTGACGATGGAGTACGTCCTCGGGCGGCTGAACTTCATCGTGGCCGAGGGCCGTGTGCAGCGCTGCTGGCTTGGCTGAGTGGCGGCACCGGGCGGGCCGACTGCCGGTCCACCGGCCGCCGGCGGGAGCCGACCGCGCCGGGAGGAGTGCGCTCGCCGCGCACCGTGGGCGGACGGCTCGGGGTGTGCCCGCCGCCGGGCGCCGTGGACGTTGCCGAGACGGCCGCCGACGACGGCGGCTGAACTTCATCGTGGCCGAGGGCCGTGTGCAGCGCTGCTGGCTTGGCTGAGTGGCGGCACCGGGCGGGCCGACTGCCGGTCCACCGGCCGCCGGCGGGAGCCGACCGCGCCGGGAGGAGTGCGCTCGCCGCGCACCGTGGGCGGACGGCTCGGGGTGTGCCCGCCGCCGGGCGCCGTGGACGTTGCCGAGACGGCCGCCGACGACACGGACGCCGAGGGAGCCGAGGACGCGGCGACACCCGCGGGCGCGGTGACGGCGGAGGGCCCCACGGGCGCGGCCGAGGCGCCGGACGGCGCGGTGACCTGCGCGGTCGAGCCCACCGTCTCGCGGTCCGGCTCGCCGCCCCCGCTGGGGCGGCCGGGCAGGGCGGGAGCGGCCGGCAGCGCCGTCCCCGGAGCCGTACGCCGTGTGCGCCGGCCTCGGACGCGGTGCCAGCCGCCGGTGATCCAGTCCTCGGCCTTGGCCATGAACGGCTCGAACCACGGCAGCGCCAGCAGGATCAGCAGCCCCGCCGCCCACCCGAGCAGCACATCGCTCACCCAGTGGGTTCCCAGGTAGACGGTGGTCGCGCCGACGCCGAGCGCCAGCAGCGCACTGGCGATCGAACCCCAGCGCCGGGCTCGCGGAGTTGTGGCGAGATAGGCCAGTACGCCCCAGGTCACCACCGCATTGGCGGTATGCCCGGAAGGAAATATATCGCCGCCGGCGAACATCTCCGCGGAGCCGACGGTCGTCGCGTAATGCGGACCGAGCCGGCCGAGGCCGTATTTCACGGCCCCCACGGTGATGTTGAGCAGCAGCAGCGAGGTGCCGAGCACCAGCAGGGGGTGCAGGGTGCGGTGGCGCCAGGCGCGCCAGCCGAGCCAGGCGAGCACCATCACGGCGGTGGGGCCGCGCTGGCCGAGGACGACGAAGTAGTCCAGGAACGCGTGAATCTGCGGCCACTGCTTGTAGGGGCGCCACAGCATGACCTGCCAGTCGAGCGTCACCAGCTTCGAGGTGGTGACCACGCCGACCACGATCGCGACGTAGGAGGCGACGGTGAGGCCGAACAGCCACACACGTGTTCGACTCATCCGCGGCAGGCCACGGCTCGCCGGTCGCTCCGCCGCGCGGTCGGGCCCGTTATCGGTACGCACTGAAACGACGTTACAGCGTGTGATGGCATGCAACCGCCTCACGACCGGATTTGTAATGACGATGTGATGTGGAGTGCGTCTCACCACCCCTTTGGCGGACGGTGATTGAGGTGAATGCGAGGGGCCGTGGAGTTTATGTTCGGGTGTTGATACTCACATGCCCATGTTCTTATTCGATACTTATTTCCCTCGAATTTATTCAGGGTTTCCCGCGTGATGGCCGGGCCGGCGCGGGGTGAACGGGCGGGCGGACCGCAGGGCCGGTGCGGGCCCGGCGCCCGGGGTACGGCCGGAACGCGGCGGCTCCGAGGCCGCGCCGCGCCGGCCGGAGGGTGGCGACGACGACTCCGTTGACGGCGCCGATGACAGCGGTCCGGTGCCGCGGCTGCACCGGGCGGGTGGCAGGACACGGGCCAGGCGCGGGCCGGGCGGACGCGGGCGTCCGGCCGGGAGCCGTACCGGTTGTGGTTCTTTCGCGGCCGCTGCTCCGTCCGGGGCGGCCATCACCCTACCGGCGGACACCGCCGCAGGTCGGGCCGGGCACATCCCGGTCACGTACGCTGGCGTTTCACCCGCCCGGGAGTCACGGAGTCAGCCGTGGAGGTACGCCTATGACGCGGCCGGTCAGCCGCTGGACCATCCTCGTCGTGCTGTGCGCGAGCCTGCTGATCGTCGCGCTGGACGCCACCGTGTTGCATGTGGCGGTCCCCGCGCTCACCGAGGATCTGCGGCCCGGCTCACAGGACCTGCTGTGGATCGTCGACGCGTACCCGCTGATCGCCGCGTCGCTGCTGATCCTCTTCGGCACGCTCGGGGACCGGATCGGCCGCCGCCGGGTGCTGCTGATCGGCTACGCGCTCTTCGGCGCCGCCTCGGCGATGGCCGCCTTCGCGCCCACTCCGGACATCCTGATCGCCGCTCGTGCGCTGCTCGGCGCCGGCGGTGCGATGATCATGCCCGCCACGCTGTCGATCCTGCGGCAGGTCTTCCCCGACCGGCGCGAGCGGGCGACGGCGATCGGCGTGTGGAGCGCGGTCGCCGCGGTCGGGGCCGCGGTCGGGCCGGTGCTCGGCGGCTTCCTGGTGGAGCACTTCTGGTGGGGCTCGGTCTTCCTGGTCAACATCCCGCTGATGGCCGTGATGCTGCCGCTCGGCCGGGTGCTGCTGCCCGAGTCGCGCGGCTGCGGCGACGGCCCCTGGGACGTGGTGGGCGCGGCGGCGGCCGCCCTGGGCATCCTGGGCGCGGTCTTCGGGGTCAAGCGGTTCGGCGCCGGCGCGGCCCCCGTGGACCCCACGGTCTGGGTGCCGCTGCTGCTCGGCCTAGCCCTGCTGGTGTTCTTCGTCCGGCGCCAGCGCCGCCTCGCACACCCGCTGATCGACGTGCGGATGTTCGCCCAGGCGGCCTTCTCCACCTCGGTGGGCTGCATCGTGCTGGCCATGCTGGCGCTGGTCGGGCTGGAACTGATCGCGGTGCAGTACCTCCAGCTCGTGCTCGGCCTGAGCCCGCTGGACACCGGGCTGCGCCTGCTGCCGCTCACCTTCGCCGCGATGGCCGGCGGGCTGGCGGGCTCGCGGGCGCTGACCCGCTTCGGGCCGCGCCGGATGGTCGGCGGCGGCTTCCTGCTCACGGCGCTGGCCGTGCTCTCGCTGACCGCGATGGGTCAGCAGGACCGCCCCATGCTGCTCACCGTCGTCTTCGTCGCGCTGGGCTTCGGCCTGGAGGCCACCTTGTTCGGGGCGTACGAGTCGATGCTCAGCCAGGCGCCCGCGCACCGGGCGGGCGGCGCGGCCGCGGTCGGCGAGACCGCGTACCAACTCGGCGCCGGACTGGGCATCGCGCTGCTCGGCAGTGTGATGAACGCCGTCTACGCGCCGCGCGCCCCCGGGATCAGCGCCGCCGACACCACTGCGGCCGACCAGTCCCTGGGCGGTGCGTACGACGTGGCCGACCGGGTCGGCGGCGCCCCGGGCGCGGCGCTGCGACACGCCGCACGGCACTCCTTCGTGCACGGCCTGCATGTGACGCTCGTGGTCAGCGTGGTGCTGCTGCTGTCGGGCGCGTGGGCGGCGAGGCGGCTGCCGCCGGTGATGGAGTGCAGGGTGGGCGAGGAGCGCCTGCCGGGTGCCGAGTCCGCGGCGGAGAACGTCCTCCCTGGTCGCCCTGGCCGTCCCGGCACGGAACCTGCCGCCGATCCAGTGGCGCCTCCCGCCGGGGAACGGCCGTGGCCGGTGCACGCCGAGCGCTCCGCCGTACGCTCCTCCTCCGCGCCCCCGGGCGCCGTACGCTCTGGACGGGCGAGGGACTGAGCCGTAACGTCGGCGCCGAGCCGCGATTACCAGTGCTAGTTTTACGGGCCGGAGGTCCACCCATGTCCCCAGCGTCCAGGGCGCCCTTCGACCCGTACGACCCGCTGGGTCTGGACGATCTGCTCACCGCCGAGGACCGCGCGGTGCGCGACAGCGTGCGCGGGTGGGCCGCCGACCGGGTGCTGCCCCACGTGGCCGGCTGGTACGAGCGCGGCGAACTGCCCGAGATCCGCGAACTCGCGCGTGAACTCGGTTCCCTCGGCGCTCTCGGCATGCAGCTGACCGGTTACGGCTGCGCGGGCGCGAGCGCGGTGCAGTACGGCCTGGCCTGCCTGGAACTGGAGGCCGCCGACTCCGGCATCCGCTCGCTGGTGTCGGTGCAGGGCTCGCTCGCGATGTACGCCATCCACCGCTACGGCTCGGCCGGGCAGAAGGAGCGCTGGCTGCCGTCGATGGCCGCGGGCGAGGTGATCGGCTGCTTCGGGCTGACCGAGCCGGACCACGGCTCCGACCCGGCGGGCATGCGCACCCGGGCGGTCCGGGACGGCTCGGACTGGGTGCTCGACGGCCGCAAGATGTGGATCACCAACGGGTCGGTCGCGGGGGTGGCCGTGGTCTGGGCGGCGACCGAGGAGGGGGTGCGCGGCTTCGTCGTCCCCACCGACACCCCCGGGTTCTCCGCCCCGGAGATCCGTCACAAGTGGAGCCTGCGGGCCTCGGTGACCAGCGAGCTGGTGCTGGACGGCCTACGGCTGCCCGCGGACGCGGTACTCCCCGAGGTCACCGGCCTGCGCGGCCCGCTGAGCTGCCTCAACCACGCGCGCTACGGCATCGTGTGGGGGGCGATGGGTGCGGCCCGGGCGAGCTTCGAGGCGGCGCTGGAGTACGCGCGCGGGCGGGAGCAGTTCGGCCGGCCGATCGGCGCCTTCCAGCTCACCCAGGCGAAGCTCGCCGACATGGCGGTCGAACTGCACAAGGGCATCCTGCTCGCCCACCACCTCGGGCGGCGGATGGACACGGGCACGCTGCGCCCGGAGCAGGTCAGTTTCGGCAAGCTCAACAACGTGCGCGAGGCGATCGAGATCTGCCGCACCGCGCGCACCATCCTGGGCGCCAACGGCATCTCGCTGGAGTACCCGGTGATGCGGCACGCGACCAACCTGGAGTCCGTGCTCACCTACGAGGGCACGGTGGAGATGCACCAACTCGTACTGGGCAAGGCACTCACGGGTTTCGATGCCTTCCGCGGGTGAGGCGTTGCCCACGGAAGGCGGTGGCCACCGGTCCCGGCCGGTGTGCGGCCGGAACCGGTCTCAGTTCTGGTTGAAGAAGCCGTCGCCACCGCGGCGGGAGTCGGCGTTCATCACGGAGTAGTCGGCCGGGGTCAGCAGGAACACCCGGGTGGCCACCCGCTCGATGGACCCGCGCAGGCCGAAGGTCAACCCGGCGGCGAAGTCCACGACGCGCTTGGCGTCGGAGGGCTCCATCGCGGTGAGGTTGACGATCACCGGCACGCCGTCTCGGAACAACTCACCGATACCGCGCGCGTCCCGGAAGCCGTCGGGCGTCACCGTGGCGATCCGCCGGCCCTCCCCCTCGGCCGACTCGGTGGCGATCCGAACCCGCGGGTCGGTCACCCACGTGTCGGCGCGCTCCGGGCCCTCGCCGTAGTCGGCGTACTCCTCGTCGTAGTAACCCTCGCCGCCGTTGTCGTCGACGAGGCCAAGCCAGGCACTCGCCCGTCGAACCGAACCCATGGACGCCTCCTCTCTCGCACGCGGTCTGTACCGTCCGCTTAGTCCTATCGTCATCCATGATGAGGGTGATGCGCCAAGGGGATAGGCGCCACGCAGGCGCTTTGTGACGGTACTGGCACACACGATAGTGGCGCACCGTCAAGCAGGGGCAGGCATCGGAGAGCTGACGATGCGATGGGAACGTCCTCCACGATCGGGTGATTTCGGGGGCCGTACGGCCGTACGGAAGCGGGGGACCGCACCGATAACATGACCGCCGGTCGGGTTCTGAAACCTGACCGAAGGTCAAAGTGCAGGTGGCGGTGGGCGCATGGCGGCCGGCGGACCATCCGAGGGGTGGTCGCCGCCCCGTCCCGCCGCACCGCGAGTTCCGGGTCCGACGGGGGAGTGGGAAGCGTGTTCGGAATCATTCGGCCTTGCCGGCATCGGATGTCGGAGGGCATGGCGGCTTCATGGCTGGCGCATCTGTGCGGTCTGTGCCTCGCCTTGCGCGACGGACATGGGCAGTTCGCCCGTGTCGCTACTAATTACGACGGTCTGATCATCTCTGTGCTGGTGGAGGCGCAGTCCACGCTCACCGCCGACCAGCGACGCACCGCGGGGCCCTGCCCGCTGCGCGGCATGCGCACCGCGCCCGTCGCGAAGGGCGAGGGCGCCCGGCTGGCCGCGGCGGTCTCGCTGGTGCTGGCGTCGGCGAAGGTGCGCGACCATGTCGAGGACGGGGACGGCGCGTTCGGCCGCCGCCCCGTCGCTCGCGCGGCTCGCAAGGTCGCCCGCCGCTGGGACCAGGCCGGCGCGCGGACCGGCGGCGACCTCGGCTTCGACACCACGCTGCTGCTCGACGCGGTCGGCCGGCAGGGCGAGGTCGAAGCCGCGGCCGGGCCCGGCAGTTGCGTGCTGGCCGTCACCGAACCCACCGAGACCGCCACCGCCGCGGCCTTCGCCCACACCGCGGTCCTCGCCGGCCGGCCGGGCAACACCGCCCCGCTTCAGGAGGCCGGACGGCTGTTCGGCCGCCTCGCCCACCTCCTCGACGCGGTCGAGGACCTGGCCGAGGATGCCCGAACAGGCGCCTGGAACCCGCTCACCGCCACCGGCACCGACCTCACCGAGGCCCGGCGACTGTGCGACGACGCCCGCCACGGCATCCGGCTCGCCCTCCGTGACGTCGACTTCGCCGACACCGCCTCGGCCCGGCTGGCCCACACCCTGCTCGTCCACGAACTGGAACGCTCCGTGGACCGGGCGTTCGGCGCAGGCAACTGCCCGCACGGCCCGGCGGCGCAGGACGGCAACCCGTACACCGGGAACCCGTACACCGGCAGCCCCTACGCACCGGGTGCGCCGAACCAGCAGCCCTACCCGCCCGGGCAGCCGGGTGCACCGGGCGGCCCCGGAGGCTTCCCGCCGCCGCCCGAACCGCCGCGCCGCCGCGGCCTGCTCGCCGGTTGCCTGGTCTACACCGGCCTGTGCTGCACCTGCCGGCTGTGCTGCACCGACCACGAGGACGCCTGGACCGGCCGGCCGCGCGAGTCCTGGTGCAGTTCCTGTGGGGACTGCGCTGACTGCGGCGACTGCTGCCAGTGCTGCGAATGTGGCGACTGCTGCGATTGCTGCGACTGCGGGTGCGGGTGCGACTGCTGAATCGGGCTGCCGAGGGCAGAGGTGTGCGCCGGTGGCACCCGGCACCTGGCAGCCGCTCCGGCCTCGCGCCCCGGATGCCGCCGGGCCCCGCGCCCCGGATGCCGCCGGGCCCCGCGCCGAGAATCACCCCGGGCCCCGCAGCGGACCGCCCCGGCCACGCTGTCCTGCTCTTCGTCGATCGATCACATCGCGGTCCACTCCTGTCCTGAATCGCTGCCAGACTGAACGACATGCTGGAAACGTCGGCACGCCTGCTGCGTCTGCTCTCCCTCCTCCAGTCGCGTCGTGACTGGACGGGACCCGAACTTGCCGAGCGCTTGGAGATCACCGCCCGCACGGTCCGGCGGGACGTCGAACGGCTGCGTGCGCTCGGCTACCCCGTCCACGCCACCCCCGGCACAGCGGGTGGCTACCGGCTGGGTGCGGGCGCCGCCCTGCCGCCGCTGCTGCTCGACGACGAGGAGGCCGTCGCGGTGGCGCTGTGCCTGCGGACCGGCGCGGTCGGCGGCGTCGAGGGCATCGAGGAGACCTCGGCGCGGGCGCTGACCAAGCTGGAGCAGGTCCTGCCGTCACGGCTGCGGCACCGGGTGCAGGCGATGCAGGCCGTCACTGTGCGCCCCGCGCCCGCCACGGCGACGGTCCGCCAGGAAGTGCTGACCTCCATCGGCGCCGCCTGCCGGGACCGTGAACGGCTGCGGTTCGACTACCTCGACCACGGCGGCGCCGGCAGCCGCCGCACTGTCGAGCCCTACCGGCTGGTCCATCACGGCCGTCGCTGGTACCTCCTCGCGTTCGACACCGACCGGGACGACTGGCGGACTTTTCGCGTGGACCGGATCGAGCCCAAGTCGCCCACCGGCCCGCGCTTCACCCCGCGTGAACTTCCCGACGACGCGGCTTCCTATGTCGCCGAGGGCGTCACCTCCCGTGCCTACCGCTTCCAGGCCAGGGTGGTGCTGCACGCGCCCTTGGAGACCATCGCCGTACTCGCCTGGTCCGGTTTCGGCTCCCTCACGGCACGGGGGCCCGACACCTGCGAACTGACCACCGGATTCGAGTCAATGGACGCGCTGGCGATGTTCATCGGCATGACCGGGGTGGAGTTCGAGGTGAAGGAGCCACCCGAACTGGCCTCGCACCTGGCGACTGTGTCCGGCCGGCTGGCCCGCGCGGCGCGACGCGGAGAGCCGGGCGACGGACCCTAGTCCAGGGCGCCGCTCGTGCCGCCCTGCGTGCGGCCCCAGCCGTAGGCACGGTCGGCTCGCAGGCGTATGACCAGCCTCCCGTCGGCCACCATCGCCGCGCGGTACTCCTCCCAGTCCGGATGCTCACCGGCGATCGCTCGATAGATCTCGACCAACTCGTCGACGGTGGCGTCGTGCGGATCGGCGGCCACCGGGGTCAGCTCCGCCTCTCCCTCGGCGACCAGGTACGCGCCCAGGTCGGGGGTCGTGACATAGAAGCTCGCCCGCGGATCGCGGCGCAGATTACGGGTCTTGGCCCGGCTGTCGGTGGCCGAGACGCGGATGTACCGGGTCGATTCGTCGTAGATGAACGTCACGTTGGACAGCTGGGGCCTGCCGTCCTTCTTGAGGGTGACGAGCACTCCGTTCCGCTGTTCCTTGAGCAGGTCCAGCAGCGGGCTGGTGGCGGGGGCCGGGCTCATGATCGCTCCTGGGTGGGGTGTGGTGCTGACGGATACCGGTCGATTACTGCCTGTGCATGGGAAAACGCACCGTGACCGGTTGTTGTTCCTGCTCGAATGCCGAATCGCACGGATTCACTCTTCCGGGTGGCCGGAGTTTCGCGAGTCCGGCTCCGCCAGCGGAAATGCCATCACGGACGCCCCGATACCGACCGTGCCCGCGGCGTGCGGTGCCTGGGCGGCGTCGTGCAACTCGTCGAACAGCGCGGCCAGTCGCCGCCGGAAGCCGTCCCACACCTCCGGTGCCACCCACAACTCCAGGTCCGACGTGACGCCTTCCGCGTCCGGTGCCCGCCGCGCCGCGCGATCCCGCATGTTGTGGGCGAGCGCCTCCGCGAGCAGCGGGGCGGCCTCGTGCCGCTGGTCGGACAGCGGCGAGGCGTGCACCGCGCGATAACGCCGTTCCCTGCCGCCGCGGTTGGACCGCACCTCGGCGAGTTCGACCAGCCCGACCGCGTCCAGCCGGCGCAGGTGCTGACTGGCCAGAGCGTGCGATACGCCCAGTTCGCGGGCGAGTTCGGCGGCCGACAGCGGCACGTTCCAGACCAGGGAGACCATCCGCAGTCGCAGCGGGTGGGCCAGGGCGCGCAGGAGGGGGTCGGTCGCCGTCATGGGCCCATTACACCGTGCCGTCGGGTGACGCGCCGACTGCCATGTCGAGCAAGGGCCCTGCCGGAGTGGTGGAGGACGCGGGGGTTGCTCCCGAACTCCCAATCAATATATTGGGAGTCATGACGGTAAGAAGGGTCCTGGGGGACCGCACCGCGACCACGTGCCTCGGCGGGGTACTGGTCTCCGGATTCGGTGACTCGGCGATGATGCTGGTCGCCGGGATCTGGGTGAAGACGCTGACCGGCTCCGACAGCCTTGCCGCCGCGGTGACCTTCTGCGTGTGGGGGCCCACTCTGGTGGGCCCGGTGCTCGGCACCGTCGCCGACCGGGTGCGCCGACGGTCGCTGCTGATCTGGACCAACGCGGCCCTCGCCGCGCTGCTGCCGGTCCTCCTCGCAGTGCGCACCGGACGGGACGTGTGGCTGCTGTTCGCCGTGTTCACCCTGATCGGGGCCGCCTCGGTCCTGACGGACGCGGCGGAGGCCGGCATCGTCACCGCCGCGATCCCGCCCGATCTGCGCGGCGACTTCAACGGCCTGCGGATGACGGTGAACGAGGCGATGAAACTGCTCGCCCCGCTCGCCGGCGCCGGGCTCTTCCTGCGCTTCGGCGGCGGCTCGGTCGCCGTGCTCGACGCGGCCACGTTCGTGCTCGCCGCCCTCGCCTTCGCCGCGCTGCGGGTCCGGGAGCAGCCCCCCGCCCCGGCTGCGGGCGGTTGGCGCGAGCAGACCGCGGAGGGCATCCGGCACCTGCGGAGCGACAGGTTGTTGCTGCGGCTGGTGGCCGGCGGCGCCGTCGCGATGTTCCTGTCCGGGGTGAGCAGCGCCGCCATCTACGCGATGACGGATTCGGGACTGCACCGCCCGCCGGCGTTCGTCGCCGTTCTCTACGCGGTGCAGGGCAGCGGTTCGATCGTCGCCGGTGTGGTCTCCGGAGCGGTCATGCGCCGCCTGCCGGAACGCGTCTTCGCCGCCACCGGGCTGATGCTGTTCACCGCGGGTGCCGCCGTGCGGGCCGTACCGTCCCTGCCGGTCTGCCTCGTCGGGACCCTGGCCATCGGGGTCGGGCTGCCGTGGGTGATCGTCGCGGCCTTCACCACCGTGCAGCAGCGCACCGGTCCCGAACTGGTCGGGCGGGTGGCAGCCGCGGCGGGCACGGTCGTCTTCGCGCCGACCGCGGTGGCCGCCGCGGTCGGCGCCGGAATGGTCGCCGTCGTCGACTTCCGCGTACAGCTCGTTGCGGTCGGAGTCGCGGGCTGGCTGGCGGCCTGGTTCGTGCTGCTGCGTCGTCCCCGGACCGGCCTCGCGGAGGCGGAGGGCGTCCTTGCGCCCGATCCTGATCCCGTGCCTGGTCCTCGTCCCGTTTCCGGGTCCGGCTCCGAGACCGATTCCGGCACCGGTTCCGTTCCCGCCGCCGGGCCTGTTCCCGGGGCGTGAGCCCGCGGTCGCCGGGCTCGGTTCCGGGGACCCGCCGCCGCCGGGAAGCGTCCGTCCGGCGTCAGCGTCGGGGGAACCGGCGGCGGACGCGCTCCGGGCGGCGCGGACACGGTGAGCGGAGTGAGGGCATGTGCGAGGACCCTCGGCGCGTATGTCGACCATCGCCTCGGTGGCTGAGGCGCCCGGCTCTCGCACCATGACCCGACCGAGCCGAACCGCTGCGCCTTCGACGGAGGCCGGATCGGGCTCCGTCCCCGTTTCCGCCCCGGAACGTCGCCCCTCGACACCTTCGCGCCCCTCGTCACGTGTGGGGCGCTGAATGCGGCTCGACGGACTCGGCATATTGTGTGGGTATCTGCCGCTCATGGTCTCCGCCCGGTTCGTCGCGCCGAGGGAACGGGCGGGCTGGTCCTGTCGTCTGTCCTGGCTGAGAGCTGGTGGAGTGTGCGCGGTGGCGTCGAACTCGGCCCCGAGTCCCTGACGGTGCTCTCCCCGCCCGCTGAGACCTTCGCGGACGGCTGCGCCGCGGAACTGACCGCGCCTCTGCTCGGGTATCTGGAGTCCGTGTGCGCCTCGGACGACAGGTTGGGCGTGCTGATGCGCCATGCCCTGCTGCCCGGGGGGAAACTGCTGCGCCCGCTGCTCCTGCTGGAGACCGTCGCGGCGCTGGGCGGCGATCCGGGCGCGGCGCTGCCGGCTGCCGCGGCCCTGGAGATGCTGCACGCCGCCACGCTCGTGCACGACGACATCATCGACCAGGACGCGTTGCGGCGTGGCCGCCCCAGCGTGGCCGAGCGGTTCGGCCAGGCCGACGCCCTGGTGGGCGGGGACGCAATGATGTGCGCCGCGCTCGGGCAGGTCCGGGCGCTCAACTCCAGCGGTTACGGCTCGGAGCAGGCCCTCCGGGTGCTGGATGTGATCAGCACGGCCGCTGTCGAGGTCAGCCGGGGCCAGATGATGGAAGCCGATCTGGCCGGGCGCATGGACTGCGCCATGGCGCAGTACCTCCGGATGGTCAGGCTCAAGACCGGCGCCCTGCTCGACGCCGCGACCCGTGCCGCCGCCGTACTCACCGGTGCGAAGGCTCCGCACGCCCGCGCGCTGGCCCGGTTCGCCGACCATCTCGGGGTCGCGTTCCAGATGCAGGACGACCTGCTGCCGTATGCCGACGACGTCCGGGCGGCGGGCAAGCCCGCGCTCAGCGACCTGCGCAACCGGCGCCCGACCCTGCCGGTACTGATCGCCTTCGGCAACGCGGCTCCCCAGCAGCGTCTGTTGCTGCTGGACTTGTGGCGGCGGCCCGCGGAAGACGCCCAGCACGCCCTGGCCGAACTCCTGGAAGCGGGCGGTGCGCTGCGTGCCGCCCGGGCCACCGCGGCCGACCACCTCGCGGCCGCGCTGGCCGCACTGGAGGACCTGCCGCCGGGCCGCCACCGCGACCATCTCGCCGCCATGGCCGGATGTCTGGCCGCCCGGCGGTCCTGAACGTGTGATGCCCTCGGGCGGCATCGGTATGCCTTTGCCCCGCCGCCTTCCATCGACGCTCGCCGGCTCCTCGCTCGCCCGTGCCTCACTGCCCCGGCCCGGGGACCAGAGCGCCGCCGCCCGCCCGGTCCCCGTGACGCCCCGACCCTGCCGCCACGGGCAACCGCCGGCCCTCCAGCAGTCCGTGGCCCACGCCCTGCGTCCGAGGCGGTCGGTCCGCCGAGTTATGGCAGTCCCAGGGCGGCCCAGATCCCGCGGCGAGTCGCTCCGCCTCCCAGCGCAAGCGGTAGCCGCAGGTCGCCGTCTTCCACCGTCGCCGAGGAACCGCCCCGTAGGACGTCGTCGGCAGCAGGGGGTGAAGTGCGGGTGGTATGGGCAGGGACCGCGTGCCGCCCGAGCTCACCGGCACGCCGCCTACGGAGAGGGTCGACATTCTTCTGAGAACCGAACGCACAGACGCTTCACGCGGCTCTATGGTCAGGAGCTTCTCGACTCCCTCGTCGCCATGGGTGCTTGTTGGGGGGCGGCCGAGTCTGTTCGGCGCGGCATTTTTTACTCACGCGTAGCTAGTCAGCGGCTTTCTACTCATGCGTAACTTGTCACGAGTCCAGCAAAGTGATCCGGATCACACGCTGTTGGGTGTCGTTGTCGTGCCCACCTTCCCTGACCTGTGAGGAGATCACATGAGGCTGCCCTGGAGACGGCTTCTGGCCGTGTTCGCGCTGACGACCGTGATGGCGGTCGCGCCCACCGCTGTCGCCTCCGCGTCCGCCGGCTCCGCACCGACCAGCGGTTGGAACAACTACTCCTGCCGACCTTCCGCCCAGCATCCCCGCCCCGTCGTCCTGGTGCACGGCACCTTCGCCAACGGCACCGACAACTGGCTGGTCTTCGCCCCCTATCTGGTGGCGCGAGGCTACTGCGTCTTCTCCTTCGACTACGGCATGCTCCCCGGTGAGAACCTGATCGGCGGGCTGGGTCCGATCGCCGACTCGGCGCAGCAACTCTCCGACTTCACCGATCGGGTGCTGTCGGCCACCCACGCCGCCAAGGTCGACATCGTCGGCCACTCGCAGGGCGGCATGATGCCGCGCTACTACCTGAAGTTCCTCGGCGGCGCGGCCAAGGTGAACGCCCTGGTCGCCCTGGCTCCCGACAACCACGGGACCACGCTTGACAGGCTGACCGCGCTGCTTCCGTACTTCCCCGGTGCGGCCGACTTTCTCCAGGCCGATCTCCCCGGTCTCGCCGACCAGGTGGCCGGATCGGACTTCCAGCGCACGCTGAACGCCGGCGGCGACACCGTGCCCGGCGTGCACTACACCGTGATCTCCACCATCTACGACGAGGTCGTCACGCCGTACACGACGCAGGCGCTGTCCGGTCCGAACGTCCGCAACGTGGTGCTTCAGAACCTCTGTCCGGTCGACGTCTCCGAGCATGTCGCCATCGGTCTGACCGACCGCATCGCGTTCCACGAGGCGGCGAACTCGCTCGATCCCGCGCACGCGACCCCGACCACCTGCCTGTCGGCGTTCAGTTAGCCCAGGGCGGGGATATTCGCGAGCCGTCGGCCAGTGAAGCCTGCAATCCGATGCTCGTGGTCACCCAGAGAGCGGCCGGCTCCTCCGCGGGATTGGCGATCCCCAACGAGGAGCCGGGCGGGGCGACGGCGGCGTCGCCGGCCGTGAGGGTCCGGGTCTCCCCGTCGATGGTCAGCTGCAGAGAACCGGACAGGACGAGGAAGACCTCCTCGCGTGAGATCCGGTGTGCCGGCGCGGAGGAGGCGGCCGGCAACTCGCAGCGCCAAGCGCACAACTCCTCGCTGCCGCGGGCGGGCGATGCGTACGAGACGAAGCGGGCACCGTGCAACTCGTGGACCGCGGCGTCTGCGGCAGGGATGAAAGACATGACGAACCTCCTCCGGGCGCGGCCCGGCGTCGCTGGATGAGCAAGAAGCTTGCGCAATCTCCTTGCCTATATGTTCAAGGAGCTTGCGTTCTGTGTCAAGGTGATTTCGTGAAGGACTCCGATGCAATGAGCCTGACCGCCGCGCTGCTCGTCGCCGCCGGGTCGCTCGTCCAGGACATACACAACGGTGTGGTGGCGAGGGGTTTCACCGACCTGCGCCCGACCCACGGCTTTGTCTTCGCCCGGCTCGCCCCGGCCGGTGCGACGGTCACCGAGGTCGCCGAACACCTCGGGTTCACCCGTCAGGCCGCCAGTCAGATCGTGGACGAGCTGGAGCAGAAGGGGTACGTGGAGCGGCGGCTGCACCCGGACGACGCCCGTGCCCGGCTCGTCCTGCTCACCACCCGCGGTCGGCGCTGCACCGAGGCCGCCGAAGCGGCCGCCGCCGAAGCCGTGTTGCCCTGGGAGGAGATCCTCGGCGAACGCCGGCTGCTCACACTGCGGGACGAACTGGTACGCCTCGCGCCCACCGGACCGATCCGCCCCACGTGGTGAAGGCCGTTCGGCGGAGCCGCTGAAGGTGTCGGTGGTGGGTGGGAGGCTCTTCCCATGAGCATCGATGCAGACGCGCGACAGTACTGGGACGCCGCCGCCGACCACTTCGACGACGAGCCCGACCACGGCCTGCGCGACCCGGATGTCCGCTCGGCATGGGCGACGCGGCTGCGGTCCTGGCTGCCCGCGACGCCGTCCGACGTGCTCGATCTCGGCTGCGGCACCGGAAGCCTCGCGCGACTCGCGGCCGCCGACGGGCACCGGGTCACCGCGGTGGACCGGTCGGAGCGGATGGTCGCGCTCGCCCGCGCGAAACTCTCCGGCACGGACGCGCGGGTGGTCGTCGGTGACGCGAGCCACCCGCCGGTAGGGGGCGGTGGCTTCGACGTCGTCCTCGTCCGCCATGTGCTGTGGGCCCTGCCGGACCCGGGCGCCGTACTGCGGCGGTGGGCCGACCTGCTGCGACCCGGCGGGCGGCTGGTCCTCGTCGAGGGCCGGTGGGGGACACCCCCGGTCGGTATCTCCGCCGGCATCCTCGCCGAACTCGCCGCGCCGCTCGGCGGATCGACCCAGGTCGAGCAGCTCGGACACGACACGGCGCTGTGGGGGCAGGAGGTCTGCGACGAGCGGTACGTGGCGGTGGTCCGGCCCGCGCCCCGAGCCTCCCGCCGGCACACCGAGGTCGTCGACGTCCATCTGCTCCTGCTGGGCGGCGAGGACGTGCTGCTCGCCCGCCGGGACGGCACCGGCTACGCGGACGGCCTGCTGCACGCGCCGTCCGGGCACCTCGAGGACGGCGAGGACGTCAGGGCCGGGATGATCCGTGAGGCCCGCGAGGAGATCGGGCTCGAGTTGGCCGCCGGCGAGTTGGACGTCGCGATGGTGATGCAGCACCGGGCGCCTGACGGACGGGCCAGGATCGGTTGGTTCTTCGTCGCGCACCACACGACCGGCGACCCCGAGCCGGTCAACCGCGAACCGGACAAGTGCTCGGAGCTCGGCTGGTATCCGCTGGACGCGCTGCCCGACGACATGGTCGCCTACTGCCGGGCGGCGATCGACGGTTATCGAGCCGGACACCGCTTCCTGCTCCACCTGCACGAGAGCGGGGACGCCATCGCCTACGCCCCTGACGGCCCGGCCCGGGCGGTGCCGCTGGCAACCGCGGCTGTGCCAGTATCCGGCGTATGAGCCTGAAGATCACGATCGATCCGGACGCGACCACCGCCCCGTACGAGCAGGTGCGCGGTCAGATCGCCGAGGAGGCCCGTGCGGGGGTCCTCCCGGTCAACTACAAGCTGCCCACCGTGCGGGGGCTGGCCGAGCAGTTGGGGCTTGCGGCGAACACCGTCGCGAAGGCGTACCGCGCGCTGGAAGCGGACGGGGTGATCGAGACCCGGGGCCGCCACGGCACGTACATCGCGGCGGGCGACGCCAGGACCCGCGAGGTGGCGGACGCCGCGACCGCTTACGCACAACGGGTCCGCCGCCTCGGCCTGGACCGCGACGCCGCCCGCGCCGCGATGGAGGAGGCGCTGCGCGCGGAGTACGGCGAGTAGGCCGTCGTCAGAGGTAGAGGCCGCCTTCCACCTGGGGCGGCACGGTGAGGGTCGGCGAGGCGCCGCGGCGCAGGGCGTACAACTCGGCGAGGCTGGCCCCCTCGCGGCCGATGCCCTCGCTGGTGCCGAGCCACCGCACCGCCTCGTCCCGGTTCAGTGGGCCGACCTCGATGCGGGCAAGGCAGCGGCCGGGCCGCACGACGGCCGGGTGCAGGCGCTCCAGGTCCTCGTTGGTGGTGATGCCGACCAGGACGTTGCGGCCCTGGCCGAGCAGCCCGTCGGTGAGATTGAGCAGTCGCGACAGTGCCTGGCCGGTCTCGTGCTTGGCCTGGCCGCGGATCAACTCGTCGCAGTCCTCCAGCAGGAGCAGCCGCCAGCGGCCGCCCTCGCTGTCGTCCTCGCCGATGGCGATGTCCATCAGGTAGCCCACGTCGGTGAAGAGCCGCTCGGGGTCCAGGACGCAGTCCACCTGGCACCAGTCGCGCCATGAGCGCGCCAGGGTGCGCAGGGCGGACGTCTTGCCGGTGCCGGGCGGCCCGTGGAGCAGGAGCAGCCGCCCGGTGACGTCGTCGGCGGTCATCTTCATGAGGCCGTCCATGGCGTCGGCGACCGGCGCCGAGTAGTTGCCGCGCAGCTCGTCCCAGGTGCCGGCGGAGATGTTCCGGGTGGTGCGGTGCGGGCCCCGCCGGGGGGAGACGTACCAGAAGCCCATGGTGATGTTGTTCGACTGCGGCTCCGGTTCGTCCTCCGCGTCATCGACCGCCGACTTCAGCACCCGCTCGGCGAGTTCGTCGGAGGTCGCCGTCACCGTGACGTCGGCTCCTCGGTTCCAGCGCGAGACCAGGACCGTCCAGCCGTCTCCCTCGGCCAGGAGGGCGCTGCGGTCCTTGTCGCGCGCCTGCCGCAGCACGGACGCGTCCGGCGGCAGCAGGGTGAGACCCGGCTTGACGCTCTCCAGCGAGCTGCTGCGGGCGAACGGCTGCTGCCCGGAGGTGAAACGCCCCAGGAACAAGGCGTCGACGACGTCGGACGGCGAGTCGCTGTCGTCCAGCCGCAGATGGACGGGCAGGGCCTGGAACGGATCGGCGGCCGCGGCGGCCTTCCCGTCCGTGGCGGGGGAGGTGGGCGGCACGTGCCTCCTCGGTGGGCGGGATGTGGCGGACATGCGGCCCATGATCCGGCACGGCGGGGCAATCGCCCAGCGCTTTTCGGTCCGAGTCGGACTTCCGTACAGACGTCCAAACCCCTCGATAGGGTTGATTTGCCGCACAACTGTCCGGGGATGAATCCAGTGAGGTCGACGGGGGTCGGGTGGCGGCTTCACGTTCGCCGACGTCCGGAGCGTCTTCGCCGGTCACGAACCGTGTTTCCGGTGTCGCCCTGGCCGAACAGCGTGACGCTTCCGACAGACGTGACCTGCCACCCGGCCGCGGCGGGCGGTCGGACGGTTATCTGCGGGTTTTCCGTGCACGGGCACGTTGCGGCACTGTTCCCCGCACGCCCGTTCCCGTGCCAACGCCCTTGAACGGAAGGTGAATCGGGCGACAGAGGTGGACGGGGGATGCGCACGTGACGTGACGGGGCGATAGGGTTAGCCTGCCCGTGCTGGGTACCCTCGACAGGGTGGGGAGAGTCATGGAACAGATAGCGATGCACGGCAGGCCCAGAGTGCCTGCCATCAACTGCGGTACTACGGCGTCCAGTGCGCGCCTGGACCGGCATCTCTCGATACTGGCCGGCCCTGCCGTGCCACAGCGCGAGACCGAGGAAGCCACCGTGCTGTTGCGGGAGTTGACCTCGCGCGACACCGTGCACACCAAGACCAACAGGGGTGCTCGGGTGTCCCTCTTCGCGCCGTTGCGCCGACTGCGGAGGTCGCTCTTCGGCAACCGTCGTTGAATCACGAGCAGTTCGCGTCCGTCCTGCTGTCCTTATGGTGGGGTGCGTGCGGCCGTCCTCCCCAGCGGCCGCAGCAGACCCACTGCACTCGCAGTCACAGCAGGGCGAACTGCCCGTCCGGGCCTTCTTCGTGGTGCTCCAGTACCGAGGCCGGCCTCCGCCTGGCCGCAGGCACCGGAAGGATTCCGGCCGACCGCAGCGTCACCGCGCCCGCTGTCCCCGTCCTGTCGACGCCCGCAGCCGCCACCAAACGCGCGGTGAAGTCCCGCAGCTCTTCCCGAAGCTGGGCCAGTAGCGTCAGCACGCTGATCAGCTCCAGCAGTTCCGAGGTCGTGGCCCGGGTCCAGGCGGCCGGGCGCAGGGCCTCCAGCGACCCCGGCTCCCCGGCTGCGACCCGCCGCCCGTACCACGCCTCCAGCACCCTTACTCCGCCTGTGGTGGCCTCCCAGGCTTCGGGCGCCACAGGAGCCACCTGGCCGGTGCCGATCCACAAGGCGCGCTCCTGGGGGTCGTACCTCAGATCGTCCGGCTGCGGCCGAGCGGGCAGCGGCGCCCTGACATAGGGCCGGCTGCCGCCGGGCGGTCGCAGCAGGCCGGTATCGCGGCCCTGCGCGGGATCGGCGTAACGGGTGCCTCGGGTGTGCAGCCACAGGGATCTGCGGCCCAACGCGGTTCCTTCATGCCACTGCTCCGGAGTGCGGGGGAGCGGTACGGCGCAGCCGCGGTGGCCGGGGCGGGCCACGGCGGCGATCCAGGCGAGCATGTCCTCGGCGGTGACATCGGTGCCCAGACGGGAGGCGAGCCAAGGGGTCAGGCCCGGCGCGACGTTCGGGTCGCGGCCGCCGGGACGCCGGTACAACGGCCGGATCAGGGCGGGCTTGCCGGCCGGTGAGCGTCCGTCGGGCAGCAGGGCGCAGAAGGCCACCGCGGCTTCCTCGGCGTCCGGCAGCGGGCTCTGCTCGATCGCGAAGACCTGCCGGTCGTCGGCGATCCGCCACAGTTCGGGCCGGGCGACGTCGATCAGCCGGTGGTCGGGTATCAGCCACTGCTGGTCGAAGGGTCCGTGCTGGATGCGTACCGGCTCCGGGCAGCGGCCGTCCTCGCGGGCGATCGCGGTGGTGGGGGTGTGGTGGCCGGGGAGTTGGGCGACCGGGGTGTGCGGGCCGCGGGCGCGGGTCGGGTGCAGCAGGGCGGTTCTGGCGGCGTCGTCCTGCGCGGCGGTGAGGAGTGTCCAGCGTGCTCGCAGGCAGGCGGGCTCGGGTGCCATCGGCCAGCCGCGGCCGATGCGCAGCGGGCGTACCGACCATGGCATCAGGTCGTGCAGCAAAGGCGCGTCATCGCTCACCGCATGCATGCTACTGACGGCCCTCAGGGTGCCTCCATCGTCACGGTGAAGGAGAACCGGTCGCCGCGGTAGTGAATGCGCACCACGTCGACGGCGCGGCCGGTCTCGTCGTAGGTCACACCGGTGTAGTGCAGTATCGGGCTGAGCAGCGGTACTTGCAGCAGGCGGGCGGTGTCCGGAGCGGCCAGCCTGGCCTCGACGGTGTCGGTGATCCGGCTGATCCGCACCCCCAGCACATCGCGCAGGACCTTCGTCATCGGCCAGCGCTCCAGGTCGGCGAGGTCGATACGAGCGGCGAGTTCGGGACGGACGTGGTTCTCGGCCCAGTTGGTGGGCTCGCCGGACTCGTCATGGCGCAGCCGCCGGAAGAAGACGGCCTCGGTGAGGTCGGGGAAGCACTCGGTCACTTCCGGAGGCAGGGCGGCGGGGCCGTGCGCCAGGATCGTGGTGCGCTCCCCGGACTGCTGGGCGACGATGGCGTCCACCGAGCCGAGGAGTTTCACGGGCGCTCCACGCAGCGCGGCCGGTTCGATGAAAGTGCCGCGCCTGCGGTGCCGGGATATCAGGCCCTCGGTCTCCAGTTCCTTCAGTGCCTGGCGCATGGTGAGCACGCTCACTCCGTAGTGCTGGGCGAGATCCTCCTCGGTGGGAAGGCGCAGCGGGGCGTCCTGTCGTCGGCCCAGTATCGAGGCGCGCAGGGACTGCGAGACCTGGTACCACAGCGGCAGCCTGCGGTTGAGGACCAGCGAGTCGGGGGCGAAGGCGTTCACGGTCGGAAGTTTCTCTCAAGGCCCTCCCAGACCGCGTCGTATTGCTCCTGCCGGTGCCCCGCGCCCAGGGCGAACTCGGTCGGCACCACCGGCCAGCGCGTCTCGAACATGAACGCCAGTCCGTCGTCGATTTTCTGCGGGCGCAGTTCCGCGGCGCTCGCCCGGTCGAATGTCGTGCGGTCCGGGCCGTGCGCGGACATCATGTTGTGCAGCGAGGCGCCGCCGGGGACGAAGCCCTCGGCCTTCGCGTCGTACGCCCCCTCGACCAGGCCCATGAACTCCGACATCACGTTCCGGTGGAAGTACGGAGGGCGGAAGGTGTCCTCGCCGACCAGCCATCGAGGTGCGAACACCACGAAGTCGGCGCCCGCGAGCCCCGGGGTGTCCGACGGGGAGGTGAGGACGGTGAAGATGGACGGGTCGGGGTGGTCGTAGCTGATCGATCCCAGGACGTTGAAGCGGTGCAGGTCGTAGAGGTAGGGCACGTGGTTGCCGTGCCAGGCGACCACGTCGAGCGGGGAGTGGTCGTAGACGGCCGCCCACAGGTTGCCGCCGAACTTGTTGACCACCTCGGTGTCCTCCTCGCGGTCCTCGTAGGCCGCGACCGGGGCGAGGAAGTCCCGGGCGTTCGCCAGGCCGTTGGCACCGATCGGGCCGAGGTCGGGGAGCTGGAAGGGGCGGCCGTAGTTCTCGCACACGTAACCGCGGGCGGTCGGATCGAGGAGTTCCACCCGGAAGCGGACGCCGCGCGGGATGAGCGCGACGTGACCGGGTTCGGCCCGCAGCACGCCGAGTTCCGTACGCAGGAGCAGGGCGCCTTCCTGGGGGACGATCAGGAACTCGCCGTCGGCCGAGGAGAAGACGCGGCGGTCCATCGAGGTGTTCGCCGCGTACCAGTGGATGCCGATGCCCTCGCGGCGCAGCACGTCGCCGTTGCCCCCCACGGTGACCAGGCCCTGGACGAAGTCCGTGGGTTCGCCGGGGAGCGGGAGCGGGCCCCAGCGCAGCCGGTTGGGGTCGGGCTCCACGTCGTGGAACGGGGCGCTGCGCAGCGCCCCGTTCGGCACGCGGCGGAACGGGGGGTGGGCGGCGGACGGGCGGATGCGGTAGAGCCAGCTGCGGTGGTTGTGCGACCGGGGCTCGGTGAAGGCGGTGCCGCTGAGCTGCTCGGCGTACAACCCCAAAGGGGCCCGCTGCGGAGCGTTGCGCCCCACAGGGAGGGCGCCCGGCACCGCCTCCGTGCTGTGTTCGTTGCCGAACCCCGGCTGGTAGTCGAGGTCATTGTCGTCGTCGCTGTGCCTGGTGCCTTGCAACTCCATGCTCCACTCCCCGCCTTGCCGTCGTGATTCCTATGCTGAACCATAGGAATCACGACGGCAAGCCTCACCGCTCGCCTGTGGAAAACTCCGCGGCCGGGATGCGCGAGGCCAGTGCGCGTATCGTCGTCGCGGCGATCACGGCGTGGCCGCGCGCGGAGGCGTGCACCCGGTCGGCGCTGAACAGGTCGCGGTCGGCGGACGCCGGGTGCCCGTGCATCTGCACGACCAGGGCTCCGTGCCGGTCGGCGACCTCGCGGGTCACCTCGTTGAGCACCTCCACGCCCTTCTCCAGCGGTCCGCCGCGCAGTTCGGGTATGGCGTCGACGACGTTGGCGAGGGCATAGACGAAGAGTGTGGTGCCGGGCGCGCCCAGCGTGTCGAAGAGCCGGTCGAGTTCCGACGCAAGGGCGCGCGGGTCGAAGCCGGGCAGCAGCAGGTCGTTGCCGCCGCAGACGACGCCCAGCAGGTCGGGGGAGAAGGCGGCCGCGGGTTCGGCCTGTTCGGCGCGGACCTGCTTGGCGGTGAGCCCGCGCCTGCCCAGATTGAGGTAGGCCAGGTCGGGCACGGACCGGCGCAGCGCTCGGGCGAGTCGATCGGCCCAGCACGCGGTGCGGTAGCCGGGCACCGGATCGCCCAGGCCCTCCGCGAGGCTGTCCCCGACGACCGCCAGGCGCCTCCAGGGCGCGCCGTGCAGGACGGCGTCGCTCTCGGTGTCGCTCATGCAGTGCGGGTCGGTGGCTTCGCGCTCGAAGTCCTGGGCGCCGTCCACGGGAGGTGCGGTGTCGAAGGGCGGGAGCGGGTCGGCGGTCATGTCAGGACTCCTTGCCTGTGGACATGGTGCGGGACATGGCGAGGCCGACCACGGCGGAGGCGCCGGCCAGCAGCACGCAGGCCAGGTAGACGTCGCGGAACGCCTGCGGGCTGCCGAGCCGGTGGGTCGCGATGATCGCGCCGGTGGCAGCGGCACCGAGCGCGCCGCCCAACTGGCGCGCCGTGGTGCTCATTCCGATGCCTGAGGCGAACCGTGACGGCGGCACGGAGGTGGCGGCCGCGGTGGACAGGGCGGTCAGCGTCGCGCCGAACGCCGCACCGCCGATCAGCCCCATCGGCAGCCAGAGGGTCAGGAAGCTTGGTTCCGAACCGAGTTGCTGCCAGGTCCACACGCTCACCGCCGCGAACGCAGCCATTGCCGCGCCGATGACGAAGGGAAGCTGATGCGGCTTCGCCCGCTTGCCGACGACGACGGCTGCCAGCGCGGAGGTCAGGGCGCCGGGCGTCACCGCGAAGCCGGCCTTGAGCACCGAGTAGTGCCAGACGGTGGTGAGGAAGAGCGGGCCGCTCAACAACCAGGCGAAGAGGGCCGCGCCGGTGAAGGCGGACGCCGCCGACGCCACCGCGAACGTGCGGTTGCCGAAGAGGCCGGTCTCCACCGCCGGCGCGGGGTGGTGCGCGGAACGCCCCAGCGCGAGCGCGCCCAGGACGGCTCCGCCGGTCGTGGTGCCGATGGTCGCAGCGGAACCCCAACCCCAGTCGCTGCCCTTGGTGAGTCCCAGGACGAGCAGGGCGATGCCGGCGGTGAAGGCGGCGGTGCCGAGCGGGTCGGGCGGCTTCTGCCCTACGTCGGCGCGTTCCGGCAGACCGCGTATGCCGGCCGCCACGAGCGCGATGCCGACGGGGACGTTGATGAAGAAGACGGAGCGCCATCCGAAGACGTCGACCAGGACACCGCCCAGGGCCGGTCCGGCCGCGGAGGCCATCGAACCCGCCGCGCCCCAGGCGCCGATCGCCGCGGCGAGGCCGGCAGGCGGGGTGGTGGCCAGCAGCAGCCCCAACGCCGCCGGGATCATGCCCGCCGCGGCTGCTCCCTGCAGGGCGCGGGCGGCGATCAGGAACGGCAGGTCGGGCGCCGCCGCGCACAGCGCGGACGCGACGGTGAACGCGGTCAGCGAGAGCAGGAACACCCGCTTGCGGCCCAGGGCATCGGAGATCCGGCCCATCGGGGTGAGCAGGGCGGCGAAGAGCACCGCGAAACTGCTCACCACCCAGGACAGGTCGGAGATCCGCTCCGACGGAAACGAGGTGGCCAGGTCCGGGAAGGCGACGTTGACCACAGTGGTGTCGAGGAACGCGATGAAGGTGGCGCCCGCGCTCAACAGCAGGACGAGACCGGGCCGGAAGCCGCCGGCCGGTGCGCCGCGCGGCGGGTCGGCCGGCGTGTCGGTGCGGGAAGGGGGCTGGGGAGAGACGGGTGAAGCAGACGGGGTGGACGAGGCGGGTGAGGACATGGCCGTCCTTAGCCTTGCAGGGCAGATACATACTTGCGGTACGGAACATACATACCGAAGGTATGTATGTGTCAAGCGATGGCCTTGGCTAGGGTGGAAGCGGGCAAGGCAGCCGGTTCGATCGGCGGGCAAGAGTGGGAGGCAGGCCGTGGCGGGACCCAACGCAGGCGGAAGCGCACGGCGCGCCACCGGACAGGCGCGCGGCGTCGACGGCGACACCGTCTCGACGGCGCCGCGCCAGCGTCAGCGCGAGCGCTCCGACGCCACCGTCGACGACCTGGTCACCGCGGCCCGAACCCTGTTCGCCGCCGACGGGTACGGGGCGACCTCGCTGGACGCCGTCTGCGAGCGGGCCGGAGTCACCAAAGGCGCGCTCTACCACCACTTCGCCGGCAAGCGAGAGCTGTTCGGCGCCGTGTACGCGCGCGAACAGGAAGGACTCGCGGCCGCCATCTCCGCCGCCTACCTCAAGGTCGCCGACGACCCGTGGGAAGCGGTCTTCGCCGGCGGTCGCGCCTATCTCGAAGCCTCGCTCGATCCCGAAGTCCAGCGCATCACGCTCTTCGACGCGCCCGGTGCGCTCGGCTGGGAGACGATGCGCACACTCGGCGTCGACTGCCGCGAGTTGACCCTGCGGGGGGTGGCTCGAGCGATCAGGAAAGGGGCGATCCCGGACCGCCCGGCCGACCCCCTCACCTCGATGCTCTACGGCGGCCTCAGCGAGAGCGCGATGGCGGTCGCCCGCGCCGACGACCCGCGGGCCGCGCTCGCGGAGACCCTGGACGGCCTGCGCAGGCTCTTCGACGCCATCGCAAGGGGCTGAACCGCCGTGCCCGGGCCGGAAAACGTCCGCGGCGCACTGCGCCGTGCTCCCGTCCAGCGCCGCAGCACCGAACGCCTCGCCCGCATTCTCGACGCGTGCGCCCGCGAACTCGACGAAGGCGGCTACGAACGGCTCAGCACGCGCGCGGTGGCCGCGCGTGCGGGAGTGCCCATCGGCTCCGTCTACCGCTTCTTCTCCGACAAGCGCGCCATGACCGACGCGTTGGCCCATCGCAATCTCGACGAGTTCCTCGACCGCACGGCGGCGCGGCTGGCCGAGCCGGACGCCGGGACGGACTGGCGTGCCGCCGTCGACGTGCTGGTCGAGGAGTACACCGCGATGAAGCGGACCGCGCCCGGATTCGCGCTGGTGGACTTCGGCGTGCCGGGCGAAACCAACCAGGACCTCGCCGACCGGTTGCCGGCGCTGCTTGCCGACCGGCTCACCGTGGACCCGGCCGACCCGCGCTTGCGACTGGCGCTCACCGTTGCCGTCGAGGCCGCCGACGCCGCGATGCAACTCGCGTTCCGGACCACTCAAACAGGTGATTCGCGCGTGATCGCCGAGGCGAAAGTGCTGGTCAGGGCCTATCTCGGTACCGTGCTCGAATAGCGAACCAATTTTCGACGGGTGGCGGTGCCTACCGCCGGGTAGGTCGTTGTCGGAGCCACTCGGCACCCGTCGGGCGTGATCGACGAGGGTCGGCGAAGGGCGCACGTGGCCATCCATCACCTACGCGAACCCGGGGCCGCCGGGCAAGCACTGGTCATTAAAAACTATCGGCGCTAGTTTGGGCACTGGGCGCAGAGCAGCGATCTCGGAGGGCAGCGTGGACGGCAGGACGGATACGGCAGGCGGTGGCGAGCAGGTCCACCAGGGGCGCGACGAGCTCTACGTCGACGGGCGCTGGCGGCCCGCGGCGGCCGACGGGCGGATCGACGTCGTCAACCCGGTGACCGAGCAGGTCATCGCCCAGGTGCCGGCCGGCGACGCCCGGGACGTGGACGCGGCGGTGCGGGCGGCTCGGCAGGCGCTGCCCGGATGGGCGGCGACCGCACCCGGCGAACGCGCGGCGGTGCTCGCCGCGGCGGCGGAGCTGATGGCCGAGCGCCGCGACGAGATCGCCGCGACGATCGCCGCCGAACTGGGCGCGCCGCCCGCGTTCGCGACCGCGGTGCACACGGACATGCCGACCGCGGTGATGGGGCTGTTCGCCAAGCTTGCCGCCGAGCACTCCTTCGAGGAACGCATCGGCAACTCCCGGGTGCTGCACGAACCCGTGGGTGTGGTCGGGGCCATCACGCCGTGGAACTACCCACTGCACCAGGTCGTGGCCAAGGTGGCGCCCGCGCTCGCCGCGGGGTGCACCGTGGTCCTCAAACCGGCTGAGGACACTCCGCTCGTGGCCCAGCTGGTGGCGGAGATACTGGACGCGGCGGGCCTGCCCGCCGGGGCGTTCAACCTGGTCACCGGCCTCGGCCCGGTCGCGGGCCAGGCGCTCGCGGAGCACCCGGACGTCGATCTCGTGTCGTTCACCGGGTCCACCGCGGTGGGCAGGCGGATAGGTGCGGCGGCCGGCGGCGCGGTCAAGCGGGTCGCGCTCGAACTCGGCGGCAAGTCGGCGAACGTGATCCTGCCGGGCGCGGACCTGGCCCGCGCGGTCAATGTCGGTGTGGCGAACGTCTTCGCCAACTCCGGGCAGACGTGCAGCGCCTGGACCCGGATGCTGGTGGACGCGGCCCGCTACGACGAGGCGGTCGAACTGGCCACGAAGGCCGCCGCGAAATACGTGCCCGGCGAGCGGCTGGGCCCGGTGGTCAACGCGAAGCAGCGCGACCGGGTCCGCGGCTACATAACGAAGGGCGTCCAGGAAGGCGCCAGGATAGCGGCCGGCGGCAGCGACGCGCCCGACGACCTGACCACCGGGTACTACGTGCGCCCCACCGTCTTCGCGGACGTCGCCCCCGATATGACGATCGCCCAGGAGGAGATCTTCGGCCCGGTGGTGGCGCTCATACGGTACGAGGACGAGGAGGACGCGCTGCGGATCGCCAACGGCACGGTTTACGGACTGGCCGGGGCGGTGTGGGGCGCGGACGAGGCGGAGGCCGTCGCGTTCGCCCGGCGGATGGAGACCGGGCAGGTCGACATCAACGGCGGGCGGTTCAATCCGGCGGCGCCCTTCGGGGGCTACAAGCAGTCGGGAGTCGGGAGGGAGTTGGGCCCGCACGGGCTGGCCGAGTACCTCCAGACCAAGTCGCTGCAGTTCTGACCTTCCGGGTCCCCGCCCTGGGGTGCCGACCCTCCCTGGCTGCCGCCAGCCGGGTCCGCCCCTGGCACCCGCCAGCCAGGTCCCGCCCCTGGGTCCGGCCGCCCCCGGGTCCCCGCCCCCGGGTCCTGGCGCCCGGGAAAGCCGACAACTCGACAACCTTCGCAAGCAGCCCAGGAGACACCGTGGTCCGCGCCGCCGTACTGCCCGAAGTGAACGCCCCGCTGGTGGTCACCGACATCGAGTTGCCGCAGCCCGGGCCCGGCCAGGTGCGGGTGAAGCTGGCGGCGGCCGGGGTGTGCCACTCGGATCTGTCGCTGTCCAACGGCACCCTGCGACAACCCGTGCCCGCGGTGCTCGGCCACGAAGGGGCGGGCACGGTCGTGGAGGTGGGGGAGGGCGTCGCGCACGTGGCGGTCGGCGACCGGGTGGTGCTCAACTGGGCTCCGGCCTGCGGGTCCTGCCACTTCTGCGGGCTCGCCGAGCCGTGGCTGTGCGCGAACGCGGGCGCGGCGGCGGCGGCACCGTACGCGACGCTGGCCGTCGACGGGAGCGAGCTGTACCCGGGTCTGGGTACCGCGGTGTTCGCGGAGGAGACGGTGGTGGCGGCGAACGCGGTACTGCCGCTGCCGGAGGGGGTGCCGCTGGGCGATGCGGCGCTGCTCGGTTGCGCGGTGCTGACCGGTTACGGCGCGGTGCACCATGTGGCGGGGGTGCGGCCGGGGGAGTCGGTCGCCGTGTACGGAGTCGGCGGGGTGGGCCTGGCCGTTCTGCAGTCGGCCAGGATCGCCGGGGCGGACCGGATCATCGCGGTCGATGTGGCTCCGGGCAAGGAGGAGTTGGCCAGGGCGGCGGGTGCCACGGACTTCGTGGTGGCGGGTGAGGACACCGCCAAGCGGGTCCGCAAACTCACGGGAGGCTACGGTGCCGACGCGGCCGTCGAGTGCGTGGGCCGCGCCGACACGATCCGTACCGCGTGGTCGTCCACCCGGCGCGGCGGGCGGACCGCGGTCGTCGGTATCGGCGGACAGGATCAGCAGGTTGCTTTCACGGCGCTGGAACTCTTCTACTTCGGCCGTACGTTGTCCGGTTGTGTGTACGGCAACTGCGACCCGGCGAAGGATCTCCCCGTCCTCGCCGGGCACGCACGCGAAGGGCGGCTGGACCTCTCCGCTCTGGTCACCGACCGCATCGGCCTCGACGGCATACCGGATGCCTTCGAGGCGATGACTGCCGGGCGCGGCGGCCGGGCCCTGGTGGTGTTCTGACCGGCCGGGGTAGCCGGACGGACCGCCTGGCCGGTCGCGGAGCTAGGCGACCTGCGCCAGCCACGGTTCGTGCGCGCCGTCGAAGGGGCCCGAGTGCTCGGCGATCGCGTGCATCAGCCAGGACGCGGCCTGGCTGGCGGCGCGGATGACGTCGATGGGGTAGCCGTAATGCACCTGGTGCTCGGCGAACTCGTCCTCGTCGACGAGGACCGGGAGCGGGGCGTCGCGGTGGCGCAGGACGTCGAGGTCGAGGTCGACCATGGTGACCTCGGCTGCGGAGGGCCACTGTGGTGGGGTGGTGATGTCGCAGTAGATCTCGGTCTTGCGCGGGGCCGCGTTGAAGGTGGCGGTCCACCAGGCGTCGCGCGGGAAGAGGATGACGTGGGCTTCGGGCAGGGCCAGGGTCCGGCTGTGACCCTTGCATATGGTGCTGTCCGCGGGGAGGCCGAGCCAGGTTCCGTGTGCGTCCTCACCGAGCCGGCGCATCCGAAGGTTCCAGTGCAGGGAGCCGTCGTACTTGGTGTAGTTGACCTGGACGTGGGCGTCGGCGGGGATGTCGTCGAAAGCGGGCATGCGCGTCATCCTGTCATCGGAGGCGCGGCGGACTCAGCGGAACTGGAGGGCCAGTCCGTCGATGAGGGCACGTAGGCCGGTTTCGAACGCCCCCTCGTCGACCTGCTCGCGATGGCCGGCCAGCAGGTGGGCCTGGCCGAGGTGGGGGTAGTCGGCCGGGTCGTACGCCTGGGGGTCGCCGACGAAGCCGCCCGCGAAAGAGCCGAGCGCCGAGCCGGTGACGAAGTAGCGCATCAGCGCTCCGATCCGGGTCGCCTGGGCGGCGGGCCATCCCGCCTCGACCATGGCGCCGAAGACGGCGTCGGCCATTCGCAGTCCGGCGGGCCGCAGTCCGGGGCCGGTGGCGAGGAAGGGCACGATGTGGGGGTGCTCAGTGAGGGCGGCGCGGTAGGAGCGGCCCCAGGCGAGGAGGGCGGCACGCCAGTCGGGTCGGCCGTCCGGCGCGGGCGCGAACATCGACAGGTCGACCTGGGCGATGACCGTGTCGGCGGCGGCGTCGAGGATGGCCTCCTTGGTGGCGAAGTGGTTGTAGAGGGACGGCCCGCTGACCCCGAGCTTGGCGGCGAGGCGCCGGGTGGACAGCGCGTTCAGCCCCTCCTCGTCGATGAGGGCGAGCGCCGCCGTCACGATGCGGTCGCGGCTGAGGAGGGGCTTGCGGGGGCGGGCCATGCGGCACATAGTAGAGGCTGCCGGCGGAAAACTAGCGCCGGTAGTTTAGGGAAGTCCAGAAGGGCCGGGTGACCGCAGTGGACCTTGAGCTGTCCGAGGAGCAGGCCGCCGTCAAGGCGCTGGCCAGGGAGTTCGCCGACCGGGAGATCGCTCCGCACGCCGTCGAGTGGGATCGGGCGGAGAGCGTGGATCGCGGCATTGTGAAGAAGCTGGGCGCGCTGGGCTTCCTCGGCCTGACCATCGGCGAGGAGTACGGCGGCTCGGGCGGCGACCATCTCGCGTACTGCCTGGTCACCGAGGAGTTGGGGCGCGGTGACTCCGCGGTGCGCGGCATCGTGTCGGTCTCGCTCGGCCTTGTCGCCAAGTCGATAGCGCGCTGGGGCAGCGACGCCCAGAAGCGCGCGTGGCTGCCGCGGTTGACGGCAGGCGACGCGATCGGCTGCTTCGGCCTCACCGAACCCGGGACCGGATCGGATGCCGCCAACCTCACCACCCGCGCGGTGCGGGACGGTGACGCGTACGAGATCAGCGGCAGCAAGATGTTCATCACCAACGGCACCTGGGCCGATGTCGTGCTGCTCTTCGCGCGCACCGGCGGCGAGGGCCACCGGGGCGTGAGCGCCTTCCTGGTGCCGGCCGACGCCCCCGGGCTGACCCGCCGCGAGGTGCACGGCAAGCTGGGCCTGCGCGGCCAGGCGACGGCCGAGTTGGTGCTGGATGCGGTACGGGTACCGGCGGACGCGATGCTCGGGCCCGAGGGCAAGGGCTTCTCCGTCGCCATGTCCGCGCTCGCCAAGGGCCGGATGTCGGTCGCCGCGGGCTGTGTCGGCATCGCGCAGGCGTGCCTGGAGGCAGCCACCGGGTACGCCGGTCAGCGCGAGCAGTTCGGGGTGCCGATCGCCCGGCATCAGCTCGTCCAGGAGATGCTCGCCGACATCGCCGTCGACGTGGACGCCGCGCGGCTGCTCACCTGGCGGGTCGCCGACCTCATCGACCGCGGGCTGCCCTTCGCCACCGAGTCGTCGGTCGCCAAGCTCTACGCCAGTGAGGCCGCGGTGCGCTGCGCCAACAACGCGCTCCAGGTCTTCGGCGGGTATGGCTATATCGACGAATTCCCGGCGGGCAAGCTGCTGCGCGACGCCCGGGTGATGACGTTGTACGAAGGCACGAGCCAGATACACAAACTGCTGATCGGGCGGGCGCTGACCGGCATCTCCGCGTTCTAGCGCCGCAGCGGTTCCGGCGGCATCGGCATTGGTCGTATCGGCTCTGGCTCTGGCTCCGGCTGCCCTGGCCGGCCCGCCCGGCACGCCCCGCCCCGGTGCGGTCGCCGGCTCCTTCGCCTAAGCGCTTGCTCACCCATGGCGGTAGGGTGTGGCCCTGTCGACCAAGTGGGTGTGACGGGCGTGAGGAGCGTGCGATGACTGCGGAGGCGGCAACCGGCGAGGCGTGGGGTGACATCACCCCCGACGCCGCGAGGCGGCTGGTGATCGCCGCGGTCGAGGCGTTCGCGGAGCGCGGCTACCACGCCACCACCACCCGGGACATCGCCGGCCGGGCCGGGATGAGCCCCGCCGCGCTCTACATCCACTACAAGACCAAGGAAGAACTGCTCTACCAGATCAGCAAGGTCGGCCACCACCGGTCGCTGGCCATGCTGGAAGAGGCCCGCGACGCCGACGGCACTCCGGCGGAACGCCTCGCGGCGGCGGTCCGCGTCTTCGTCCGCTGGCACGCCGAGCATCACACCACCGGCCGCATCGTGCAGTACGAACTCGGCGCGCTCGCCCCCGAGCACTACCGCGAGATCGTCGTGCTGCGCCGGCGGAGCGAGGACGCGATCCGGACGGTCATCAAGGACGGTGTGGCGACCGGCGAGTTCGACGTGCCCGACGTCTCCGGGACCACGCTCGCGGTGCTGTCGCTGTGCATCGACGTGGCCCGCTGGTTCAGTCCGGGCGGCAGCCGTACACCCGACGAGGTCGGCGCGCTCTACGCCGACCTCGTGCTGAGGATGGTCCGCCGGATCGGCTGATCCGATGATCTTCCCGGCGCCCGGCGCCCGGCGCCCGGCGCCCGGCCCCCCGGCGGTGCGCCCGATGAACGCCTCGTAGATCCGAGGCCGGTTCAGAGGTAGAACCGCGCCACCGTCTCCGCGACGCACACCGGCTTCTCGCCGCCCTCGCGCTCGATCGTGACCTGGGTGACGAGCTGGACGCCGCCGCCCGCCTCCGACACCTCGGCGATCTTCGCGGTGGCCCGCAGCCGCGAGCCGACCGGCACGGGGGCGGGGAAACGGACTTTGTTGACGCCGTAGTTGACGCCCATCCGGACGCCTTCGACGCTGAACAGCCGCGGGGTCAGCGACGGGATCAGGGAGAGCGTCAGGAAACCGTGCGCGATGGTGGTGCCGAACGGGCCCTGCGCCGCCCGCGCGGGGTCGACGTGAATCCACTGGTGGTCACCGGTCGCCTCGGCGAACTGGTCGATCCGCTTCTGCTCGATCTCCACCCAGTCGGTCCAGCCGAGCTGCTCGCCGACGGCGGCACGGAGTTCGTCGAGCGACGCGAAGACGCGGGGCTGCGGCATGGCGGTGGCCTCCTGGGTAGCTGGTTTCCAAGCGCTTGCTCAGCATGGTTCGGCCCACCCGGGCATGTCAACGTGCCGCGGCCCCCACCCGTCGCGGTCGTCCGCCCCGTCGCGGTCGTCCCGCCCGTCCAGGCCGGCCGGTCACACTGCCACCCGCACCAGCGCGTCGAGCCGCCCCCGCAGCTCCGCCAAACCGTCGAGCTGCGCCGCCTGCCCCGCGATGTCCAGCGCGGCGATCCGGAACACCAGGTGACGGGCGCCCGCGGCCACGTACCGGCCGAGCTTGTCGACGACCGCGTCGGGCGTCCCCGCGGCGTTCGCCTGTATCTGCTCCATCTCCTCGACCGGGCGCCCGTAAGTGGCCCGGGCGTACGCGTCGAGTGCGGCACGGCCGCCGTCCGCCGCGCCCGTGAGCAGGACGTTCACGAACAGGGCGGGGGTGAACGCGGCGTCGGAACGTCCCGCAGCGGCGGCCGAGGCGCGGATCGCGGCCAGCCCCGTACCGTAGTCGGCCGGGTCGGGCGGGTAGGGGAACCAGCCGTCGTAGTGGCGGCCGGCGCGGGCCTGGGCGGCGGGGGTGGCGCCGCCCAGCCAGATCGGCGGACCCTGCGGGCGGAACGTGGGCGTGCCGGGCGCGAGGTCGTCGAAGTGCAGCACCTCGCCGTGGAAGGAGATCGGCCCCTCTCCGGTCCACAGCCGGCGCCACAGGGCGACGGTCTCGTCCAGGCGGGCGAACCGCTTCGGCCAGGGGGTGCCGGCCATCGCGTAGACGGGTGCGCCGAAGCGGCCGGGGAAGCCCGCGCCGACCGCGAGGACCAGGCGGCCGCCGGACAGCTGGTCCACCGAGGCGATGGTCTGGGCGGCGGTGACCGGTGGGCGCAGGGCCGGCAGCAGGGTGCCGGTGCCCAGCGTCACTCGTTCGGTGGCCGACGCGAGGGCGGTCAGCGCCGTCAGCGCCTCGATCCTCGGCGTCAGCAGCGAGTCGGTGACCCACAGGGAGTCGAAGCCGGCGCGTTCGGCATGGACCCCGAAGCGCAGCACGTCCCGCGGGCCGTCGTGCGGCGCCCACTGCGCCAGGGTGGTGGGCACGAAGACGCCGAGCCGCAGCGCGTCGTGATCCACGGGACGGGAGCCGGAGCCTGAGCGGGGGCCCGAGCTCGAACCGGAGCCCGGCTCGGTCGCAGAGCCGGCCGCAGAGCCGGTCGGGGAGCCGGCCGGGGAACCGTCGGCCGGAGAAGTGCACGTGTTCGTCATACGGCCGAGCGTCCGCGATCGAGGGCATGTCCTCAATTCCCGGCAGGGAATGGCAGATGGGCGGCCGCACCCGTTACAACGGGGGCGTGGACTTCCCCGAGGCGCTGCGCGCCAGCCGCAACCGGCGCCACCTCAGCCAGCTCGAACTCGCCTCCCGCGCGGGCACCACCCAGCGCCACATCAGCTTCATCGAGAACGGCCGCTCGGCGCCCGGCCGGGCCCTGGTGGCACGGCTCGCCGACTCCCTCGCGCTCCCGCTGCGCGAGCGCAACGGGCTGCTGCTCGCCGCCGGTTACGCACCCGTCCACCCCGAACACGACCTTGACGACCCGGCACTCGCCCCCGCGCTCGAAGCGCTCGACCACGTGCTCGCCGGGCACCTGCCCTACCCGGCGATCGTCGTGGACCGGCACGGCACGCTGGTCCGCGCGAACAGCGCGTTCGACGTGATGACGGAGGGCGTCGACCCGGCGCTTCTCGGCCCGCACGCCAACATCCTGCGGCTCGCCCTGCATCCGGGCGGACTCGCCCCGCGCATCCGCAACTTCCCGCAGTGGGCCCGGCACGTCATCGAGGCGCTCCGGGACGAGCAGCGCCGCAACCCCGACGCCCGCCTGGCCGCGCTCCACGCCGAACTGGCGTCCTACGTCGGCGAGTCCGCGCCCGGGGACGCCCAACTGCTGGGCTTCGCGGTGCCGATGGAACTGGAGACGGCGAGCCGCGGCCTGCTGCGCCTGATGACCACGGTCGCGGTCTTCGCGACGGCCGCGGACGTGACGATCGCGGAGCTGAAGCTGGAGGCGTTCCTGCCCGCCGACCGGGCCACTGCCCGGGCGCTCACCGAAGGGGCGGCGCGGGCCGCACCGGTGAGCTAGTTGTACTGACCCGTTAGGTTGGGGACGCGGCTGGCGGGTGGTTGGCCTTTGAGTGCGGTGTGTCCGCGGTGGTGATTGTAGGTGTGGAGCCACTGCTGATAGGCGGCGCGTCGTTCGGCGTCGGTGCGGTAGGGCTTCGCGTAGGCCCATTCGTCCAGCAGGGTGCGGTTGAACCGTTCGACCTTGCCGTTGGTCTGGGGCCGGTAGGGCCGGGTGCGTTTGTGTGAAATACCTTGCTCGGCAAGGGAGTTGCGCCACAGATGTGACTTGTAGCAGGAGCCGTTGTCGGTCAGGACCCGCTGGACGGTGATACCGGCGGCGGCGAAGAAGGCGTGGGCGCGCTGCCAGAACCCGACGGCGGTCTCTTTCTTCTCGTCGGCCAGGATTTCGCTGTAGGCCAGGCGGGAGTGGTCGTCGATGGCGTTGTGCAGGAAGCTCATGCCCGCCTTGGTGCGGTTCTTGCGGCCTGCTTGCCGGCCGAGGACCTTGTGGCCGCCGCCGTCGGGGATGTTGCCGAGTTTCTTGATGTCGACGTGGACGAGGTCGCCGGGGGCGGCGTGTTCGTAGCGGCGGATCACCCGGCCGGTGGCACGGTCCAGGTGGGCCAGACGGGCCAGCCGGTAGCGGGTCAGGACACGGTGCACGGTCGCCGGGTTCAGCCCGAGAAGGTAGGCGATACGGGCCGGTCCCCACCGGCGCAGGACACGGACCTTGATGATCCGCCGCTCGGTACGGGTCGGTGTCCGGCGCGGGCTGGAGTGCGGGCGCGAGGAGCGGTCGACCATCCCGGCCTCGCCCAGCTCCCGGTAGCGGGCCGCCCACCGCTGAGCCGTGGTGGGCGAGACCTGGAAGCGTTCGGCGGCCCGGCGCAGGGTCCACCGGTCGTCAACGATGCAGCGGGCCAGCCGCAGACGGCCGGTCTCGGTCAGAGGTGCATTACGGTGGGGCATGAGGGCCTTCTGATCGTTCGATGTCGATGTCGCAATCCACACCGAACCCGGAAGGCCCTTACTCGTTCAAGATCACCCCACCGTGATCACTGTCACCAACCTCCGTGGACAGAACAGCTAGTCCGCGGTGCGGGCTCCCCGGGCTCCACAGGCTCCACAGGCTCGGCGAGTTCGGCGGGTTCCCCGGGCTCCACGGATTCGGCGGAGCCGGGAGCTTCCGCCGGCTCGAGGCGCTCCGCGAGATGCGCCAGGAGCTGGAGCCGTTCGTACGAGGCCGTCCCCGGTTGCGCGTGGTACGTGATCAGCATCTGCCCGGGCGCCCCCGGCAGCGCCAACTTCTCGTAGTGCAGGTCGAGATCGCCGACCTGCGGGTGCCGGAGCAGCGTGACGCCGCTGGTCTTGAGTCGTACGTCCTGCCGGGCCCACAGCGTGCGGAACCGCTCGCTGCGCACGCTCAACTCGCCGATCAGCTCCATCAGTCGGGGGTCGTCCACCCCCGCGACCATGGATCTCAGGTAGGCGACGGTCTTCGCGGTCATCGCGTCCCAGTCACGGTAGAACTCGCGCATCTCCGGGTCGAGGAACGCGGCACGCAGCGTGCTGACCCCCGGGGCGAAGCACGGGTTGAGCGCGACGGCGAGCGGGTTCGCGGCCAGCGTCGTGAGATAGCGGCCGGCCACCATCGCGGGAGTGGTGGTCCAGTTGTCGATCAGCGACTGCACGCCCGGGCTGACCCGCTCCGGCCGTACGGGCCTGCGCCGGGCCGCCGGGCGCCGCGGCCGGGCGAGCGTACGCAGATACGTCTCGGCGTCGGCGTCCAGGTGCAGCGCGCGGGCGAGGGAGTCGAGCACCTGGTCGGAGGGGTGCTGGTCGCGGCCCTGTTCCAGCCGCAGGTAGTACTCCACGCTGATCCCCGCCAGCAGCGCGACCTCCTCGCGCCGCAGCCCGGGCACCCGGCGCCTGGTCCCCGCGGGCAGCCCCACGTCCTCGGGCCGCAGCCGCTCGCGGCGCACCCGGAGGTAGTCGCCCAGCTCACTCCGGGCCGCAGCCGCTCGCGGCGCACCCGGAGGTAGTCGCCCAGCTCACTCACCGTAGCCATGCGTCCCAGCGTACGGCGGGCGTACGGGGGTGTGCGCGGCTCAGCCTGTCCCTGCGGCTACCAGTGTCAGCAGGGTCTTACTGTCCGTGACGACCGGCCGCATGCTCGACAGCGTCGGCGGATGTCGACGCATCCCGCACCCGTCGGCAGTCGGGTCGGCCGGGCCGAGGACAGGAGCGAAGGACATGAGCGGCGAACGAGTACTGGTCACGGGTGGCTCGGGCTTCATCGGGGCGCACTGCATCGTGCGCCTGCTGGACGAGGGCTACCGGGTACGGACCACGGTCCGTTCCCTGGCGCGCGAGCCGGAGGTGCGCGCCATGGTGAGCGCGGGCCGGGCACAGGCGGCACGTGGCGCGGGCACGGCGGACGGCGGCGCGGACGCGGCAGACCCCGGCGCGGGCACGGCGGACAGCGGCGACGCGCTGGACTTCGCCGTCGCCGACCTGAGCGCGGACGACGGCTGGGCGGAGGCCGTCGCCGGGTGCGCGTACGTCCTGCATGTCGCCTCGCCCTTCCCGCCCGGCGAGCCCGAGCACGAGGACGACCTGATCGTGCCGGCCCGCGACGGCGCGCTGCGCGTCCTGCGCGCCGCCCGTGACGCGGGAGTCGAGCGCGTGGTGCTCACCTCCTCCTTCGGCGCGGTCGGCTACGGCCACCCGCAGACCGACGAGCCCTTCACCGAGGAGACCTGGACCGACGTCGAGGGCCCCGGCGTCAGCGCGTACGTGAAGTCCAAGACCCTCGCGGAGCGCGCCGCCTGGGAGTTCGCCGCGCGGGAGGGCCGCGGCACGGAACTGGTCGTGGTCAACCCGGTCGGGGTCTTCGGTCCCGTGCTCGGGCCCGACTACTCCGCCTCGATCGCGCTCGTCCGGCGCCTGCTCGACGGAGGGACACCGGGAGTGCCGCGGATGTACTTCGCGGTGGTGGACGTGCGCGATGTCGCCGATCTGCACCTGCTGGCCATGACCAGCCCGGCCGCGGCGGGGGAGCGGTTCGTGGCGGCGGCCGGCGACGTGACGTCCATGCGCGAGATCGCGGTGCTGCTGAAGGAGCGGCTGGGCGCGGACGGGGCGCGGGTGCCGACGAGGGAACTGCCCGACCGGCCGGTGCGGGCGGCGGCCCCGGTCGGCTCGGACGCCTCGGGCACGGTCCCGCACCTCGGCACGATCCGGCGCACGAGCAGCGCGAAGGCCCGCCGGCTGCTCGGATGGTCGCCCAGGTCGAACGAGGAGGCGGTGCTGGCGACGGCGGAGAGCCTGCTGCGGCTCGGCCGGGAGTAGGTGCGGCCGCTGGGGGACACGGGGGACCGGGGGGCGGCGCCCAGCGGACGGCCCAGGGGATATTGGGTGGCACCCAGGCCCCGGATCAGGCACGATGCGCGGGTTCCGCCCCCGTCGGGGGCCTGTACGGCCGAGGAGTCGCATGAGCCTGCGCCATCACGAGATCGCCGAGTCCGGGCACCGCATCCTGAACCCGATCACCGAGGAGAAGCTGATGCTCCTGGGTGAGGTCTGCCGGCTGGAGGAGGGGCAGCGGCTGCTCGATCTGGCCTGCGGGAAGGGGGAGATGCTCACCCGGTGGGCCGAGCGGTACGGCGTCGGGGGCGTCGGGGTCGACCTGAGCGAGGTGTTCCTGACCGCGGCCCGGCTGCGGGCGGCGGAGCTGGGGGTGGCCGAGCGGGTCGGTTTCGAGCGCGGGGACGCGGGGGCGTACCAGGCCGAGCCGGGGGCGTTCGACGTCGTGTCGTGCATCGGGGCGACCTGGATCGGCGACGGGGTCGGCGGGACCATCGAGCTGCTGCGGCGGGCGCTGCGCCCGGGCGGGTTGATGCTGATCGGGGAGCCGTATCTGACCGAGCCGGCGCCCGAGGAGGCGTTCGAGGCGATGGGGTTCGACCCGGAGGAGTTCACCTCGCTGGTCGGCACGCTGGACCGGTTCGAGGCGGCCGGCATGGAACTGGTGGAGATGGTGCTGGCGGACGGGGACAGCTGGGACCGCTATGTCGCGGAGCAGTGGTTCGCGATCTCGGACTGGCTGCGGGCGGTGCCGGCGGACCATCAGGACGCGGCGGACATGCGGGAGTTCCTGGCACACGGCCGCCGTACGCATCTGGAGTACCAACGCCGGTATCTGGGGTGGGGCGTGTTCGTGCTGCGGGAGGCGGCGCCGGGGGAGTGAGCGGGGAGAGGATGTCGGCTGGCGGCGCGAGCCGGGACAGGGCGGCGGCGCCGGGGAAGTGAGCGCCGGGGCACGGGTGATGTGCGGGGCTATCGTCACGTTCGCGGCATGTGGGGCGCCAGAGAAAATGAAAAGCTGACGTATGTTCATCTTCCGGGGAGCTGCGTACCGGCGGTAACCTCCGCGCACCGGTACCCGGAAGGAGAAGATATGCCGCTACGGACCCCACGACGGATCGGCACGCGCATCGGCAGGCGGGTCGGCACCTTGAGAACGGCGGCCGCCGCCGCGCTGCTGGCCCTCGGCGCCACACTGATGGCGCCCGGCGCCATGGCAGCGCACGCCGCGGACCCCACCACCGACTACTGCGGAGGCCAGTGCTCGGACATCCTGCCGCCCGGCGAGAACGGCAACGCCACGCTCGCCGACATCCTCGCCAACAAGGCGCTGGGCACCCGCCCCGCGCACACGATGGACCAGCTCGGGCCGTACTCCTCGCTCGCGACCGGGTATCAGGGCCTGACGGACGCGACGTTGAGCAACTTCTTCAACTCCTCGTCCTTCGGGGTGCCTTCGGACCAGGTGGCCTCGGTGATCAGCCCGCGCTCCGACGTCACGATCACCCGGGACAAGGCGACCGGGGTGCCGCACATCAAGGGCACCACGAGGGACGGCACCGAGTTCGGCGCGGGATACGCCGCGGCGCAGGACCGGTTGTGGCTGATGGACCTGTTCCGGCACGTCGGCCGGGGGGAGTTGTCGTCGTTCGCGGGCGGCGCGGCGGCCAACCGCGGCCTGGAGCAGGAGTTCTGGCAGCAGGCCCCGTACACCGAGGACGACCTGCAGGCGCAGGTCGACTGGCTGAGCAACAACAGCGGGGCGCGCGGGAAGCAGGCGCTGGCCGACGCGCAGGACTACATCGACGGCATCAACTCCTACATCACCGCGTCGAAGAACGGACGGTACTTCCCCGGCGAGTACGACCTGACCGGGCACGTCAACGCGATCACGAACGAGGGTGACATCGAGCCGTTCAAGCTGACCGACCTGATCGCGCTGGCCTCCGTGGTGGGCGCGCTGTTCGGTACCGGCGGCGGCGGAGAGGTGCAGTCGGCGCTGTCGCTGATGGCCGCGCAGCAGAAGTACGGCGTGCAGGACGGCACGAACGTCTGGGAGTCGTTCCGCGAACGGGACGACCCCGAGGCGACCTCGACCGTGCACGACGGCACGTCGTTCCCGTACGCGGGCAAGCCGGCCGACCCGCAGGGCGAGGCGCTGCCCGACCCGGGTTCCGTGGTGCCGGAGCCCCTGGTCTACGACGCGACCGGCGGGGCGACCCAGACCACCACCAAGAGCCCGGGGGTGCTGCCCTCGAACCTCTTCTCGGACCCGCGCAAGGGCATGTCCAACGCGCTGGTGGTGAGCGGCGCGCACACCGCGAGCGGCCATCCGGTGGCCGTGTTCGGCCCGCAGACCGGCTACTTCGCGCCGCAGTTGCTGATGCTCCAGGAACTCCAGGGGCCGGGGATCAGCGCGCGCGGCGCGTCGTTCGCGGGGCTCGGCATGTACGTGGAGCTGGGCCGCGGCCAGGACTACGCGTGGAGCGCCACCTCCGCGTCGCAGGACGTGACCGACACCTACGCGGTGCAGCTGTGCCAGGACGACACGCACTACATCCTGCACGGGAGTTGCGTGGCCATGGAGAAGCTGGAGCGCACCAACTCCTGGACGCCCACGCTGGCGGACTCCACGCCCGCCGGGTCGTACCGGATGCAGGTGTGGCGAACGGCGTACGGGCCGGTGATCTACCGGGCCACGATCGACGGGAAACCCGTCGCGTACACGCAGTTGCGCAGTTCCTACATGCACGAGGCCGACTCGATCATCGGGTTCCAGGAGTTGAACGATCCAGGGTTCGTGCATGACGCGGCGTCGTTCCAGAAGGCGGCGCAGGACATCAACTACACCTTCAACTGGTTCTACGCGGACTCCCGGCAGACCGCGTACTACAACAGCGGCACCAACCCGGTGCGGGCGGCCGGCGTGGACGCGTCGTTCCCGGTGTGGGGGACCGGCCCGTACGACTGGCAGGGCTGGGACCCGACCCACAACACCGCGGACTACACGCCGCCTTCGCAGCATCCGCAGTCCATCGACCAGGACTACTACGTCAGTTGGAACAACAAGCAGGCCCCCGGCTACACCTCGGCGACCTTCGGCAACGGCTCGGTGCACCGGGCCGATCTGCTCAACGACCGGGTCAAGGCGCTGGTGCAGGCCGGCGGCGTGACCAGGGCCTCGCTCGTCAAGGCGATGTCGGACGCGTCGCTGACCGACCTGCGCGGTGAGGACGTGCTGCCCGACCTGCTCCAGGTGATCAACAGCTCGCCGGTGACCGACAGCCAGGAGGCCACCGCCGTACAGCAGTTGACCGCGTGGGGTGCGGCGGGCACCAAGCGCACGGAGACCTCGGCCGGTTCGCACACGTACGCCAACGCGGACGCGGTGCGGATCATGGACGCGTGGTGGCCGCTGCTGATCCAGGGCGAGTTCGAGCCCGGGCTCGGCACCGACCTGTACAACGCGCTGGCGACGAACCTGACCATCGACGAGTCGCCCTCGGCCGGGCACGGTCCGACCGGCTCGCACGCGGGCAGCTCGTTCCAGTACGGCTGGTGGTCGTACGCCGACAAGGACCTGCGCAAGGTGCTCGGCCAGAGCGTGCAGGGTCCGCTGGCGCACACCTACTGCGGCGGCGGCCAGCTCGCGGCCTGCCGGGACATGCTGCTGTCCACCCTGAAGCAGGCGGCCGCCACCCCGGCGACCACCGTCTACCCGGGCGACGACGGCGGCTGCTCGGCCGGCGACCAGTGGTGCGCCGACTCGATCGTGCAGCGGCCGCTGGGCGGCATCACGGACGACCGGATCAGCTGGCAGAACCGGCCGACCTACCAGCAGGTGGTGGAGTTCCCCTCGCACCGCTGAGCACACCGGAGCCGCGCCGCTGAGCGCATCGGAGCAGATCTGCTGAGCGCACCGGAGCCACACCGGCACCCCCCGGGCTGCCGGAATCGTCAGGCGGCGCGGAGCCGTACGGCAGGAAGGGCCGGGTCCCGAGCAGGGGCCCGGCCCTTCCGCACGCCTCACGCGGCCCTTCCGTACGCCCCTTCCGCAGCGATGACCGACCGCTTAGTATGCAAAGGGCAGGCGAAGGGTCGAAACCTCGAGTCGAAGGAGACACGTCGTGGTCGTGGAAGCGCTGCGCGACGCCCGGGTGGTCGTCACCGGGGCCGGAGGCGGCATCGGCGCCGCGCTGGCCCGCCGATTCGCGGCCGAGGGCGCCCGGGTGGCCGTCAACGACCTCGACGCCGAAGCCGCCCGCGAGACCGCCGCCGAGATCGGCGCCGCGGTCGTGCCCGGCGACGCCTCCGACGTGGTGCCCGCCGCCCGGACCGCGCTGGGCGGCACCATCGACGTGTTCTGCGCCAACGCCGGTGTCGGCACCGGCGGCGGCCCCGAAGCGGACGACGCCGCCTGGGAACTGGCCTGGGACGTCAACGTGATGAGCCATGTCCGCGCCGCCCGCGCGCTGCTCCCCGACTGGCTGGAGCGCGGGTCGGGCCGCTTCGTGTCCACCGTGTCGGCCGCCGGGCTGCTGACGATGATCGGCGCGGCACCGTACTCCGTGACCAAGCACGGCGCGCTCGCGTTCGCCGAGTGGATGTCGCTCACCTACCGGCACCGCGGCATCCATGTGCACGCGGTCTGTCCGCAGGGGGTGCGCACCGCGATGCTCGCCTCCACCGGCCCCGCCGGGGACCTGGTGCTCGCGCCGACCGCGATCGAGCCCGAGGACGTCGCCGACGCGGTGCTCGACGGCATCGCGGCCGACCGCTTCCTGATCCTCCCGCACCCCGAGGTCGCCGGGTACTACGCGACCCGGGCCGAGGAACCCGAACGCTGGCTCGGCGGCATGAACAAACTCCAGCGGCAGTACGAGGGACAACTCGCCGCCGCCGAGGGAGGCGAGCGGGCATGACGACCTACGCCGACCAGCCCTGGCTGAAGCACTTCACCGAGGAGCAGCGCGCCGGGACCGAGCACCCGCCGTCCGTGCTGCACACCTTCCTCGCGTTCGCCGAGCGCGCGCCCGGCCGTCCCGCGCTGCGCTACTTCGACGGCACCCTGTCCTACGGCGAACTCGACACCCTCTCCGACGGCCTCGCCCGCCACCTGACCGTGCACGGCTTCGCCCCCGGCGACCGGCTCGCGATCATGCTCCAGAACGTGCCGCAGTTCGTGATCGGCCTGCTCGCCGCGTGGAAGGCCGGTGGCGCGGTGATCCCGGTCAACCCGATGTACAAGCGGCAGGAGTTGGCCCACATCCTCCGCGACGCTGACGCCGCGGCGATCCTGTGCGCGAACACCGCCTGGCAGGCGTACGTCCGGGACACCGCCGCCGACTCGCCGGTCCGGATCGCGCTGACCGCCGACGAGCACGACTTCCAGAGCCGGGACGACGCCCGGGTGCTCGGTGAGCGGCGGCCGCCCGTGCCCGCCACCGACGGCGCCCGGCCCGAGGACCCCGCGCGGGACGTCCTCGCCGTCGCCCGCGCCGGGGCCGGGGCCAGTCCCGTACGATCCGCCGCGGACCTGCCCGCCGCGGACCTGCCCCTCGCCGACCTGCCCCTCGCCGACCTGCCCCTCGCCGACCTGCCCGCTGCCGGCGACATCGCGCTGGTCAGCTACACCTCCGGCACCAGCGGTCGCCCCAAGGGCGCCCTCAACACCCACGGCAACATCTCCTTCAACGCCCACCGCCAGGTCCGCATCCAGCAACTCCCCGACGGCGCCGTGGTGTTCGCGCTGGCGCCGCTGTTCCACATCACCGGCATGGTCTGCCAGCTCGCCGCGGCCCTGGCCGGCGGGCACACCGTGGCGCTCACCTACCGCTTCGAGCCCGGCGTGGTGCTCGACGCGTTCCGCGAGTACCGCCCGGCCTACACCGTCGGCCCGTCGACCGCGTTCATGGCGCTGCTCGCCCGGCCCGACGCCGCGCCCGACGACTTCGCCTCCTTCCAGCTGATCTCCTCCGGCGGCGCCCCGCTGCCGCCCGCCGTCGTGGAGTCCTTCCGGGCCCGCTCCGGCGGCCGCTACCTCGCCAACGGCTACGGCCTGACGGAGTGCACCGCGCCGTGCGCGAGCGTCCCGCCGGGCTTGGAGGCCCCCGTCGACCCGGAGTCCGGCACCCTCGCGGTCGGCGTGCCCGGCCCCGGCACCGTGGTCCGCATCCTCGACGACGCGGGCGCCGAGGTGCCGATCGGCCAGTCCGGCGAGATCGCGGTCACCGGGCCGATGGTCGTACCGGGGTACTGGAACAAGCCCGAGGAGTCCGCGGCGGCGCTGCCCGGCGGGGAGTTGCTCACCGGCGACATCGGGTTCATGGACGAGGACGGCTGGCTCTATGTCGTCGACCGCAAGAAGGACATGATCAGCGCGTCCGGCTTCAAGGTCTGGCCGCGCGAGGTCGAGGACGTGCTCTACACCCACCCCGCCGTGCGCGAGGCCGCGGTCGTCGGGGTGCCCGACGCCTACCGCGGCGAGAGCGTCAAGGCGTACGTCAGCCTGCGGCCCGGCGCCGCCGCCGATCCGGCCGAGCTGGTCGCGTACTGCAAGGAGCGGCTGGCGGCGTTCAAGTACCCGCGGCAGGTCGAGGTGCTCGCCGAACTGCCCAAGACCGCCACCGGGAAGATCCTGCGCCGGGAACTGAAAACGGCGGCCGGATAGGGTCCATACCGGTCGGAATGCCGGCCGGCCGACCACAGGGCACGAGGAGAGGGCAGCAGCCATGGCACGCAGGGCGACGAGCGGCGGCAGCGCCGGCGACGGCGGTACGGGACCGGGCGCCACGACGGGTGCGGGACCCACGGGCGCCGTGCCCGAGCGGCTGCTCGCCGAGGCCACCCGGCTGTTCGCCGAACGCGGCTACGACCGCACCTCCGTCCAGGAGATCGTGGAGGCCGCCGGCGTCACCAAGGGCGCCCTCTACCACTACTTCGGCTCCAAGGACGACCTGCTGCACGAGATCTACGGCCGGGTGCTGCGGTTGCAGACCGAGCGGCTCGACGCGATCGCGGCCCGGCCGACCCCCGTCGCCGAGCGGATCGCCGAGGCCGCCGCCGACGTCGTCGTCACCAGCATCCAGAACCTCGACGACACCAAGATCTTCTTCCGCTCGATGCACCAACTCAGCCCGGAGAAGCAGAAGGCGGTACGCGCCGAGCGCCGCCGCTACCACGAGACGTTCCGCTCGCTGATCGAGGAGGGGCAGCGCGACGGCCACTTCCGGCCCGAGCTGCGGCCCGACCTGGTGGTGGACTACTTCTTCGGCTCGGTGCACCACCTCGGCACCTGGTACCACGCGGACGGCCCGCTCACCGCGGAGCAGGTCGCCGCGGAGTTCTCCGACCTGCTGCTGCACTCGGTGCGGCGGCCCTGACCCCTGGGAGACCCCCTGTGAAGGCATGGCGCGTCCACGAGACCGGCGAACCGCGCGAGGCGATGCGCCTCGACGACGTCCCCACCCCGCGGCCCGGCCCGGGCGAGGTGCTGCTGCGGGTGCGCGCCGCCAACGTGAACTTCCCCGACGCGCTGCTGTGCCGCGGCCAGTACCAGATCCGGCCGCCGCTGCCCTTCACCCCCGGCGTCGAGATGTGCGGCGAGGTCGCGGAGACCGGGGAGGGCGTGACCGGACTCGCCCTCGGCGACCGCGTCATCACCCCGGCCGCGCTGCCCGCCGGGGCGTTCGCCGAGTACGCGGTGGTGCCCGCGGCCGGGGTGCTGCCCGCGCCCGAGGCGCTGGACGACGCGGAGGCCGCCGCCCTCCACATCGGCTACCAGACCGGCTGGTTCGGCCTGCACCGCCGGGCCGCGCTGCGCCCCGGCGAGACGCTGCTGGTGCACGCGGCGGCCGGCGGGGTCGGCAGCGCGGCCGTACAACTCGGCAAGGCCGCGGGCGCCACCGTGATCGGCGTGGTCGGCGGGCCGGAGAAGGCCGAGGCCGCACGGGAGTGGGGCGCCGACGTGGTCGTGGACCGGCGCGCCGAGGACTTCGTGGCCGTCGTCAAGGAGGCCACCGGAGGGCGCGGCGCCGACGTCGTCTACGACCCGGTCGGCGGGGACGCCTACACCCGGTCCACCAAGTGCATCGCCTTCGAGGGGCGGATCGTGGTGGTCGGCTTCACCAGCGGGACGGTTCCCGCGCCCGCGCTCAACCACGCGCTCGTGAAGAACTACACGATTCTGGGGTTGCACTGGGGGCTCTACAACACCCACGACCCGGCGGCCGTCCGCCGTGCTCACGACGACCTCACGAACCTCGCTGCCGAGGGTGCTGTCAAGCCCCTCGTCAGTGAACGCCTTCCGCTCACCGCTGCCGCTGACGCGGTCCAAAGGGTCAGCGACGGCACGACGGTGGGCCGGATCGTCGTCATTCCGTGAGGCGCCGTCGCGGCTGCCCCGTCCTGTGAGTTGCCGGACCTTGCGGTCAAACTTGTGGCTGGTCGCGCAGTTCCCCTTGGTAGGTGCGGCTTTCTCCGCGGAATGAGCGTCACCTACCCAGGGGCGCTGGGGGTACCTCCCAGGCGAAGCTCTGGGGGAGGAACTGCGCGACCAGCCACCCACTCACAGGTGGCCCCTGAACCGACAGAACGCACCACCGCGGAGGGTCAGGCGTACCGCCCAAGCTCGCGCCGGGCGAGCGACCGCTTGTGCACCTCGTCCGGGCCGTCGGCCAACCGCAGCGTCCTGGTCGCGGCCCACAACTCCGCCAGCGGGAAGTCCTGGGAGACCCCGCCCGCGCCGTGCAGTTGGATCGCGCGGTCCACGATCCGCTGCACCGCCGCCGGCGTGGCGATCTTGATCGCCTGGATCTCGGTGTGGGCGCCCTGGTTGCCGACGGTGTCCATCAGCCAGGCCGTCTTGAGCACGAGCAACCGCAACTGCTCGATCTCCACGCGGGCTTCGGCGATCCACTCCTGGACCACGCCCTGCGCGGCGAGCGGCTTCCCGAAGGCGGTACGGGCGTTGGCGCGCCGGCACATCAACTCCAGCGCGCGCTCGGCCATGCCGATCAGCCGCATGCAGTGGTGAATCCGGCCCGGCCCCAACCGGGCCTGGGCGATGGCGAATCCGCCGCCCTCCTCGCCGATGAGGTTGCCGACCGGCACCCGCGCGTCGTGGAAGACGATCTCGGCGTGCCCGCCGTGGTCGCCGTCGTCGTACCCGAACACCCGCATGCCGCGCCGGACTTCGACGCCCGGGGTGTCGCGGGGGACGAGCACCTGGCTCTGCTGGCGGTGCCGGTCCGCGGCCGGGTCGGTCTTGCCCATCACGATGAGGATGGCGCACTTGGGGTTCATCGCCCCGGAGATGTACCACTTGCGGCCGTTGATGACGTACGAGTCCGCGTCGCGCTCGATCCGGGTCTCGATGTTGGTGGCGTCGGAGGACGCGACGTCGGGCTCGGTCATCGCGAACGCCGAGCGGATCTCGCCGGCCAGCAGCGGCTCCAGCCACTCCTTGCGCTGCGCCGGGGTGCCGAACTCGGCGAGCACCTCCATGTTCCCGGTGTCGGGCGCCGCGCAGTTGAGCGCGGGCGGGGCCAGGTGCGGGCTGCGGCCGGTGAGTTCGGCCAGCGGCGCGTACTGGAGGTTGGTCAGCCCGGCGCCGTGCTCGCCGGGCAGGAAGAGGTTCCACAGGCCCTGCGACCTGGCCTCGGCCTTGAGCCGCTCCACGATCGGAGGCGCGGTCCAGCGGTCGTCGCCGACGGCCTGCTCGCGCTGCTCGGCGAAGACCGGCTCGGCCGGGTAGACGTGCGCGTCGAGGAACGCCGAGAGCCGGGTGCGCAGCTCCTCGGTCCTGGTGTCGTAGCCGAAGTCCATGGGCGCTCAGTCCTCGTCTCGGGTGGTGGGGTGCCGCACGGTGGTGGACCGGCGCAGGGTGCTCAGGCCGCGGTCGATGAAGACCGGGACGACGCCGCCGATCCGGTCGAACCCGGCGCCGACGGTCTGGCCGAGGGTCCAGCGGTAGTGGATGCCCTCCAGGATCACGGCGAGCTTGAAGAAGGCGAAGGCGGTGTACCAGTCGACCGCCGTCACGTCGCGGCCGGACCGCTCGGCGTAGCGCGCGACGATCTCGCGGGAGTCGGGGTGGCCGGGGGCGCCGCCGGTGGTGGGCGCGGAGAGCAGGTCGCTGCTGCGCTGCTCGGTGTACATCACCAGCAGTCCGAGGTCGGTGAGAGGGTCGCCGAGAGTGGACATCTCCCAGTCCAGTACGGCGGTGAGCCGGCCGTCGGTGTCGATCAGCACGTTGTCCAGGCGGTAGTCGCCGTGCACGATCGCGGGCGCGGGGGAGTCGGGCATCGCCCGGCCGAGCGCGGCGTGCAGCTCGTCCACGCCCGCCAGTTCGCGGCTGCGGGAGGCGTCGAGCTGCTTACCCCAGCGGCGCAACTGCCGGTCGAGGAAGCCCTCGGGCCGGCCGAAGTCGGCCAGGCCGACCGCCGCCGGGTCCACCGCGTGCAGGTCCACCAGGGTGTCGACCAGGGTGTGCACGGCCGCCCGGGTGCGCTCGGGACCGATCTCCCGCAACTGCTCCTCGCTGCGGTACGGGGTGCCGGGCACGAACTCCATCAGGTAGAAGGGCGCGCCGATGACCTCCGGGTCGTCGCACCGCAGCAGGGTGCGCGGCACCGGCACCGGGGTGTCGGCGAGCGCGCTGATCACGCGGTGCTCGCGGCCCATGTCGTGCGCGGTGGCCAGCACATGGCCCAGCGGCGGCCTGCGCACCACCCAGGTGTCGGTGCCGTCGGTGACGCGGTAGGTGAGGTTGGAGCGGCCGCCCTCCAGCAGCTCGGCCCGCAGCTCGCCCCGGGCCAGGCCCGGGTGCTCCCGGTCCAGGTGGCGGCGCAGGCGGTCGAGGTCCAGGCCCGGGGGGTTGGCGGAAGCACTCATGCCGAGATCATACCGACTGGTCGGTATGCAGTCCAGTTCTTCGACGGTCGTCGCGGTCCGCCGCCGGGTCGCCCGGCCGCATTGACGGTCGCCGGTCCGCCCGCCTACCCTCGGTTCCATGGGTGAACGCGATTCATATATGCAGACGGCCGGTTCGGTGGATGCGACAGCCACGGCCCGCTCGGCGACCATCGCCGAAGTGCGGCTGACTCCCATCCTGATCGCCGATCCGCCGCTGCTCAACACCCAGGGTGTCCACCAGCCCTACACCCCGCGTCTCGTCATCGAGGTGGTCACCGCCGATGGCACCTCCGGCGTCGGCGAGACGTACGGCGACACCCGCTACCTGGACCTGGCCGCGCCGCTGGCCAAGGCGCTGCCCGGCCACCGGCTCAGCGACCTGAACGGGCTGTTCACGCTCGCCGAGCGGGTGTGCGGCGACCCCGAGCAGGTCTCCGACTCCGTCAGCAGCGGTGGGCTGCGCGGGGTGCAGACCGCGGACAAGCTCCGGCTGTCGGTGATCTCCGGCTTCGAGGTGGCCTGCCTGGACGCGCTCGGCAAGTCCCTCGGCCTGCCGGTGCACGCGCTGCTCGGCGGCAAGGTCCGCGACACCGTCGACTACAGCGCCTACCTCTTCTACCGGCTCGCCGAGCACCCGCAGGGCGCCGGCGAGCCCGACGACTGGGGCGCCGCCCTCGACCCGGCCGGCGTGGTCGCCCAGGCCCGCCGCTTCGCCGACACCTACGGCTTCGGCTCCTTCAAGCTCAAGGGCGGCGTCTTCCCGCCCGAGCAGGAGATCGCCGCCGTCCGCGCGCTCGCCGAGGCGTTCCCCGGCAAGCCGCTGCGGCTCGACCCCAACGGCGCCTGGTCGGTGGAGACCTCGCTGGAGGTCGCCCGCGAACTCGGCGACGTGCTGGAGTACCTGGAGGACCCGGCGAGCGGCACCGACGGGATGGCGCGGGTCGCCGCGGGCACGTCCGTACCGCTGGCCACCAACATGTGCGTCACGACCTTCCCGGAGATCCAGGAGGCGTTCACCCGCGGCGCCGTCCAGGTCGTGCTCTCCGACCACCACTACTGGGGCGGGCTACGCAACACCCAGCACCTGGCGGCGATCTGCCGCGCCTTCGGGGTGGGCCTGTCCATGCACTCCAACACCCACCTGGGCATCAGCCTCGCCGCGATGACCCACGTGGCCGCGACCGTGCCCAACCTCGACTACGCCTGCGACTCGCACTACCCGTGGCAGGTCGAGGACGTCATCACCGAGCGGCACGTCTTCACCGGCGGCCGGCTCACGGTCTGCGACCGCCCGGGCCTGGGCGTCGAACTCGACCGCGCCGCACTCGCGGCGCTGCACCAGCGCTGGCTGGACGACGACGGCACGATGCGCGACCGGGACGACGCCGCCGCGATGCGCAAGGCCGACCCGGAGTGGCGCACGCCGTCGGTGCCGCGCTGGTAGTCAGTGGTACGGCAGCCGGCGGTACGGTAACGCGCCGCGCGGCAGCCCGCGATACGGTGGCGCGCCGCACGGGATCGCGCCGCTTGACCGGGCCGCCTGACCGGGCTGCCTGACCGGACCGCGCCGGCCGGACCCGCTCATCGGGCGAGCGACTCCAGGATCTGCCGCACCGTCAACTCCGCGTCCCCGTCGATCGATACGACCGCGCCTGCCTCGCCCGGCTCCAGCGGCTCCAGCGCCTCGAACTGGGACTCCAGCAACCCGGCCGGCATGAAGTGACCGGTGCGGGCGCCCAGTCGGGCCGCGACGAGTTCCGGTGCCCCGTCCAGGTGCGCGAAGAGCAGCCCGGGCGCCGCCGCCCGCAGCCGGTCCCGGTAGCGCCGCCGCAGCGCGGAACAGCTCACCACGCCGCCGCGCGGCCCGCGGTCGGCGAGCCACTGCGCGATCGTGTCCAGCCAGGGCGCGCGGTCGAGGTCGTCCAGGGGCCGGCCCGCCGCCATCTTCGCGATGTTCGCCGCCGGGTGGAAGTCGTCCGCCTCGGCGTACGGCACGCCCAGCCGCGCGGCCAGCATCCCGCCGATCGTCGTCTTGCCGGACCCGGACACCCCCATGACCACGATGAGCGGGAGCGTTGCGGCAGGTCGGGCTGTCATGGGCCCCACTGAACACGTATGCGGGGTGCGTATTCAAGTGCGGGGCGGCCGGCGCCGGTGAGATCGTCGTCATATCGGCGTGCGGGCGTGCGGGCGTGCAGGGGTGCAGGCGTGCACGCGGTCGGTCGGTGGGTGGGCGGGCTGCTCGCGGTGGAGACCTACTTGCGGCGGCGGGCCGCGAAGACCAGCGCCGTGATCGCGACCACCAGGATCACGGCCACCACGACCAGCACCACGACGTGCCCGCCGCCCCCGCCCCCGCTCTCCCGCGGTGCCACGTCGGCCAGGATGATCGAGATCACTTCTCCCCCTCCGGGTTCCGGGGCGCGAGCCCCAGGATGAGCATGAGCAGCACCGGGAACTCCAGATACGCGTGGTAACTGGCGATCGCGGAGTAGAGCGAGGTGCCCTGGTCGTAGTCGCTGACGAAGAGGACGGCGAGCGCGGCGGTGCCGCCGATGCCCAGCGCCCAGGCCCAGCGCCCGGTGACCACCGGGACCCGCCGCTCGAAGGCGGCGGTCGCGTCGGGGGCGTAGCGGGGCATGAACCACACCCACACCAGGTAGTGCATCAGCGCCATGAACGCGAAGACCGTCACGAACCGCTGCCCGGCCTCGGTGTGCTGCCAGGCCGGCGGGGTGTACGACGACGACAGCCGCGCGGTCCACCCCGAACCCGCGCCCATCAGGCCGTCGAAGGCGCCCGAGAGCACCAGCGCGGGGATCAGCACGATCCAGCCGCACTGCACCGCGCGGAACAGCGTCCGGCCGCGCGGCATGTCGCGCGACCACTCCCACAGGAAGACCAGCGGCACCACGTTGTGCAGGTGGGTCAGCACCACGAAGTGGTAGGCGGGGAAGGCGAGCGAGGTCGCGGCGGCGCCCGCGATCACCGGCAGGGCGGCGGCCAGCCGCAGGGGCCGCGAGCGCAGCGCGTACCAGCAGGCCACGGCGAGCAGCACGTAGGCGAGCAGGATCTCCGCGGCCCGGCTCGCGGTGGACGGTGGCAGCAGCCGGACCAGCACGATGCCGGTGATCAGCGCGCCGAGCAGCCGCAGGAACGGCCCGTGCAGCAGACCGTCGAAGCGGCCTGCCATGTACCGGAGTTCGAGGACGTTGTGCAGGATGCCGAAGGTGGCGAGGCCCACCACGGCGGTGCCGGCCGGCAGCCGCAGCGCCAGGGCGAGCGTCACGCAGATCAGTACCGCGAAGCCGGCGATCGGCCGCAACCGGCCGGCCCGGCCGAGGTGTCCGCCGAGCCCGACGACGGGCAGCCCGCCGCCACGGCGAAGGGCGGCGCTGCCGCCTGTGCCGCCGCTCATGCCGCCCGCGCCGAGCCCGATCCCTGTACCCGTCGCGGCTCCGGCGCCCGCCACCGATCCGCTCGCCATCGGTCCCCTCCCCGTGACACGATCCGGTCGTGTCCTACCCGTCGGCTCTCGCGCTGACCATGGCGGTCGAGGTGCCGGTGTACGTGGCCGCGATCACCACGGCGTCCCCCGCGCGGTACGGCCGTACGGCGGCCGTCGCCGTCATGGTCAACCTTGTGACGCACCCGGTGCTGTGGTGGTTCCTGTCCCGGGTGCCGGCGGGCGGCTACTGGCCGGCGTTCACCGTCGCGGAGGGCGTGGTGTGCCTGGTCGAGGGCGCGTTGGCGGCGTGGTGGCTGCGGCTGCGCGGACCGGTGCCGTACGCGGCGTCGGTCGCGGCGAACGCGGCGTCGGTGATCGCGGGGATGCTGCTGCTGACGTGAACGGGCGTGAATGAGCATGAACGGGCGTGAACGGACCTTCCGGGGAGGCCAGTTGAGGTGCGACCGGGCGGCGGCGGGGCGTGTGGTGCGGCGGTCCGGCACCCCCGTGTGCGCCGGACCGCCGGTCGAGGCGCCGTGCCGGCTGCCCCGTTCCCTTCCCGCGTCGCCAACGGCCTTACGCGGAAGCTGTGTTGCGCTGCTCAGCCCGGGCCAGTCCCGGTCGTAGCGCCAGAGTGCCGACGCCCCCCGCGACGCCGAACGCCCCGACCGACCACCACAGGGCGCCCGGGCCGGCCGTCGCGTAGAGGGCCGGCCCGACGACGAGGGAGAGGAAGCGGGCCACCCCGCGGGCCCAGCTGAGCGCCGCCTGGTAGCGGGCCCGGGCGTGGCCGGGTGCGAGGTCGGCGACCACCGAGGTGCTGATGCCGCCCGCGCACACCTCGCCCGCACTCCACACCACGGCGGTCAGCACGAAGCCGCCCGTCGAGTGCGCGGTACCGGTCGCCGCCACCCCGACCGCCACCAGCGCGGACGCCGCCGCCCACACCACCATCCGGTCCCTGCGCGCCAGCCAGGCGTTGGCGAACGGCTGGCAGACCACCACCAGCAGCGCATTGACCACGGCGACCAGGCCGTACGCTCCCGCGGAAAGCCCGTGGTCGCGGATCGCCAGCGGCACGGTGAACTCCGTCTGCGCGTAGACGCATTCGCCCGCGACCGACACCACGACCAGCGCCAGCAGCATCCGGTCCCGCAGCACCACGCCGTAACCACCGGACGCCGTGGTCCGGTCGGCGTGACGCGACGGCTCCTTCGGCAGCGCGACCGCGGCGACCACCGCGAACCCCAGACAGGTCACCGCGTCCACCACGAACAGCAGCCAGAAGCCGTGGGAGATGAGGAAGCCGCCGAACGCGCCGGCCGTGGCCGCGCCGATGTTGATCGCCCAGTGGTAGAGCCCGTACGCGGCCCGGCGGCGGTCCGCACCGGCCGAGTCGGCGATCACCGCGGCCACGCCCGGCGTGTGCAGGTTCGCGGCGGCGCCCAGCAGCCCGGCGGCGATCGCGAGCGTGACCAGGCCGGGCGAGGCGAACAGCAGCGCCTGGCTGAGCGGCGTCGCGACCATCCCGGTCAGGATCGCCTGCCGCCGCCCCAGCCGGTCCGCGAACCACCCGCCGAGCACCGGCCCGACCAGCCCGCCCGCGCCCAGCGCGCCCAGCACGTAAGGCGTCTGGTCCGCGGTGACGCCGCGCGAGCCCAGGTAGAAGACGAGGAACGGCACGACCATGGTGCCGACCCGGTTGATCACGGTGCCGCTGAAGACCACCCAGAACGGGCCGGGCAGCCCGCCGAAGTGGCGTGCGGCGGCGGCCCGTACCCGCCGCGCCCCGCGGGGGCCGCCGCTCGGGAGCGGGTTCGGGTTCGGGTTCGGGTTGGGGAGCGGGGTCGGGGACGGCGGCGGGAGGGCGTCGGCAGTCCGAGGAGCTTGCCGTGGCGGAGCGGTCATGCGGGAATGGTGCGGTGGCCGGGCGGGTTGACGGCATTGATTCAGGCAGGGCTGAATCCGGGCCGGCGCAGCGCGCCGGCGGCGGGCGCGCGAGGCGAGCGGTGGGTCACCGCCGCAAGGGGGAAAGTCATGGCGGGAGCGGTCCGGTTCGCCTTCTCCGCGAGCGATGTGGCGCGGACCCGGTTCGCGCTGTCCCCGCTGTGGGAGGTCGTGGCGAGCGTGCGCACCTACCAACTGGCGGGCGGGCGGTCGGCCGTCGGCAGCGTGGCGGGCCGCCGATCGGCGCACCGGCGCTGGCTGGAGGCCGCGGTGCCGAAGGTCGCGGCGGCCGGGCTGGACCGCGGACTGCTCTTCGACCTGGTGCCGGCCACCGGCTACACCCCCGACTTCATCACCCCGCCACCGCCCGCCGCCGGCGCCGACCTCGCCGCCGAACTGCGGATGGTCGCGGCCACGCCGGTCGCCGAGATCCACCGCGAACTGCGGGCGTTCGGGCTGCGGACCGAGCGGATCGAGGCGATGTACGCCGACCCATCCGCCGGGATCGCCCGCCTCGTCGCGGAGCTCGACGCGTACTGGGCGGCGGCGCTCGCGCCGTGCTGGCCGCAGGTGCGGGCGGTGCTGGAGGCCGACGTCTTCCACCAGGCGCGCAGGCTGGCCGCCGACGGGGCCGAGGCCGTGCTCGGCGACCTGCACCCGCACGTGCGGTGGTCCGCGGGCACCCTGACCATCTCCGAGATGGCCTGTGCCGCAGGTCTGGACCTGGCGGGGCAGGGCCTGGTGCTGGTGCCGTCGGTGTTCACCCGGTCGGGGGTCACCACGTCGGCCGGCTCGCCGGCCGCCAAGCAGCTCTTCTACCCCAGCCGCGGGTGGGGCTCGGTCTGGTCGGCGGAGCGGCCCGCGGTGCCGGACGCGGTCGCGGCGGTGCTCGGCCGTACCCGGGCGCTGCTGCTCGCGGAACTGGCGGTGCCCGCGTCGACCAGCGACCTCGCCGGGCGGACCGGGCTGTCCGCGGGCGGGGTCAACCAGCACCTGACGGCGCTGCGGGACGCGGGCATCGTCTCGGCGCACCGCTCGGGGCGGTCGGTGCTGTACATGCGAACGGCGGTGGCGGAGTCCCTTCTGGCGGCGGCGGTCGGCTGAGCGGACCCTCCGGGGCGCCTCCGGAGCGTACTTCCGGCGCGAACACGCGGCGAGCCGGCCGTCCTGCGGGGCACCGTCCTCAGGTGCGCCGGTGCAGGAGTTGGCGGTACGCCTCCAGGCCGTCGGGGACGAACTCCCAGTCGGCGAGCCGCCGTTGGAGCTCCTCCTCGGGGAGGAAGTCGTGCCAGGCGACCTCTTCGGGCTGCGGGCGTACCGGGCCGTCGACCTGTACCTCGTAGACCGTGGACCACCAGCTGCCGGGGCCGGGGTCCCGCGTGTAGAGGAACGTGAAGAGGCGGGTGGGCTGCGGCAGCCCGGACACGCCCAGTTCCTCCTCGGCCTCGCGCAGCGCCGTCGCGTCGTAGGACTCGCCCGCGCCGACCACGCCGCCGACGAACATGTCGTACAGGGACGGGAAGACGAGCTTGCGGGCGGTGCGGCGGTGCACGAAGATCCGGCCCCGCGGGTCGCGGGCCAGGATGAACGCGCAGCGGTGCCGTAGCCCGCGGGCGTACGCCTCGCCGCGCGGGGAGGTGCCGATGACGTTGTCGTCCTCGTCGACGATGTCGATGACCTCGTGCACCGACAGCAGGCCGCCGTCGTCGTCGGGACCGGAGGGGCTGCCGGGGGCGGGGTTCGCGGGCGGTTGGCTCATGCCGTGATTGAACCACCGGCCGGCCGGGCCGCTCCGGTCGGCACCGCGGGCGCCGCGGAGCGCAGTTCGCGGATCAGGGCGCGTACCGGGAGGGTGCGGGCCAGCTCCGGGGTGGTGGCGTAGCCGACCTGGCGGGTCGGGCGGCGCGGTCCGAGGTCGGTGACCGCCACGGTGTCCGGCGCGCCGACCAGGGCCAGCGCGGGCATGACCGCCATGCCCAGGCCGCGGGCCACCATCGAGAGCACCACGCTGTCGTCGCCCGCGTCCACCGTCGCCCTCGGTATCCAGTCCTGCTCCGACCACCAACGGCGGGTGTAGGAGGAGCAGTTCTCCGCCCAGTCGATCAGCGGCAGTCCGCGCGGGTCCGCGGCGCCCACCGGGTGCACCAGCGCGTACGGCTCGTCGAACAGCGCGGCCGCGACCAGCCCGGTGGTGTCGGTGGCGGCCGCGTCCAGCGTCGCGATGGCGAGGTCGGCCCGCCCGTCGGCGACCTCTCCCACGGTGCCGCGGCCGAGATCCGGCACGATCCGCACCTTGGGGACGAGGCCGGGATGGCGGGCCGTGAGCCGCGCGAGCGCCACGGGCAGCACCTGTACGGCGGCGCTGCGGAACGCGGCGATCCGCAACGGGCCGGTCACCTCACCCGTTGCCGCGCCCCGCGCCTCGTCGCCCAGCGACTCCAGCAGCCGCAGGATACGGCGGGCCTGCGCCGCGGCTGCCTCGCCCGCCGCGGTCGGACGGGCGCCGTGCCGGCCGCGGTCGAAGAGCACCACCCCGGTCTTCCGCTCGCACGACCGGACCGCGTGCGACACCGCCGACTGGGTCATGTCCAGGTGGCGGGCGGCGGCGGTGAAGCTGCCGTCGCGCGCCACCGCCACCAGGACGCGCAGTTCGGGGACGGCGAGCAGGCGCGGGTCGGGCGAGGGGGACACGGCGGATACGGCGGACACGGTCACACCCGGCAGCGTACGTCGGGCAGCCGCCTTCCATGAACACCGCTCATGGAAGCCGGCCATCCATCGACGGCGGCGTCTGCCGGTGCCTGCCGCGCCCGCCTAGCGTCACCCGCATGACCGCACCGCAGACCGGCCCCAGCCGTAGGACCACGGCCCCCGCCGCCCGCCTCGCCACCACCGTCCACCAGGTCGCCCGCCCCACCGGGATGCCGACGCCCGCCGACTTCGCGTACGTCGAGCACCCCGTGCCGACCGCCGAGCCCGGCACCGCACTGGTCGAGAACATCCTCCTGTCCGTCGATCCGTACATGCGCGAGTCGATGGAGGAAGGCGGATGGCAGCTCGGGACGCCGCTCGAAGGCCGCTCCGTCGGCCGGGTGCTGCACTCCCGCACGCCCGGCCTCGCCCCGGGCGATCTCGTCTTCCACCGGGCCGGCTGGCGGACCCACGCCGTGCTCACCGCCGACGAGGTGCGGGTGCTGCCGCGGGTCGACGGGGCGCCGCTGCGTGCCTGGTTGAGCGTGCTCGGCGGAACCGGCCTGACCGCGTACACCGGCCTGACCCGTGCTGCCCGACTCCAGCCCGGGGAGAGGGTGTTCGTGTCGGCCGCGGCCGGGGGAGTGGGCACCGCGGTCGGCCGGTTCGCCCGGTTGATGGGCGCCTCGGCCGTCTACGGGAGCGCCGGCTCCGCCGCGAAGGTCGAGCACCTGGTCCGGAACCTGGGCTTCGACGGTGCCTTCGACTACCACGACGGCCCGTTCGCCGAGCAGTTGGCGCGGATCGCGCCCGAGGGAATCGACGTCGGCTTCGAGAACGTCGGCGGCTCCCAGTTGGAGGGGCTCATCGCCAACATGCGCGAGCACGGCCGGATCGCGTGGTGCGGCAGCATCGCCCAGTACAACCACCCCGACCGCCCGCCCGCCGCTCCCCGCAACCTGTACGACCTCGTGCACAAGGCGGTCCGGCTCGAAGGGTTCCTCGTCCGGCACCACCGCGCGCTTCAGGGCGAGTTGGAGGAATTCCTGGTGCCGCACCTGCGCTCGGGCGCCGTCGTGCCGGACGACACCGTCGTCGAGGGCGTCCGCGGCACCGTGGACGCCTTCATCGGGGTCTTGCGCGGCGACAACACCGGCAAGATGATCGTCCAGGTCGGTGACCCGGAAGCGAAGTGACGGGAGAGTACGGTGACCAGTGCGGCGAACGGTCCGGTGGGCACGACCGCTCCGGGTGAGGCGTCGACGTCCGGCCGCGGCCGGACCGCGCCGCTGCGGATCGCCAACTGCTCCGGCTACTACGGCGATCGGCTCGCCGCCGCCCGCGAGATGGTCGAAGGCGGCCCGATCGACGTACTGACCGGCGACTACCTCGCCGAACTCACCATGCTGCTGCTGTGGAAGGCCCGGCGGCGCGACCCCGACGGCGGCTACGCGGTCTCCTTCCTCGCCCAGATGCGCGACGTGCTGGGCACCTGCCTGGAGCGCGGCATCAAGGTCGTGGTCAACGCCGGCGGCCTCAACCCCGCCGGGCTCGCCGCCAAACTCCGCGAACTGGCCGCGGCCGCGGGGCTGCGGCCCGCCGTCGCCCATGTCGAGGGCGACGACCTGCTCGGCCGGCTGCCCGAACTCCAGTCCCGCGGGCACGAGTTCGCCCACCTCGCCACCGGCCGCCCGCTGGCCTCCGCCGGTGTCGAGCCGGTCACCGCCAACGCCTACCTCGGCGGCTGGGGCATCACCCAGGCGCTGCGCTCCGGCGCCGACGTGGTGGTCTGCGGCCGCGTCACCGACGCCTCCCTCGTCGTCGGGCCCGCCGCGTGGGCGTTCGACTGGGCCGCCGACGACTGGGACGCGCTGGCCGGCGCGGTCACCGCGGGCCACATCATCGAGTGCGGCACCCAGGCCACCGGCGGCAACTACTCCTTCTTCACCGAGATCCCCGACCCGGTCCACCCCGGCTTCCCGATCGCCGAGATCCACCCGGACGGCTCCAGCGTCATCACCAAGCACCCCGGCACCGGCGGCGCCGTCACCGTGGGCACCGTCACCGCCCAACTCCTGTACGAGACAGGCCATCCCGCCTACCTCAACGCCGACGTGGTGGCCCGCTTCGACACCGTACGGCTCACCCAGCAGGGCACCGACCGGGTCGCGGTCGGCCCGGTGACCGGGGAGCCCGCGCCCGACACCCTCAAGGTCTGCGTCAACCACGTCGGCGGCCACCGCAACTCCGCGGTCTTCGTGCTCACCGGCCTCGACCTCGACGCCAAGGCCGACTTCGCCGAAGCAGCGCTGCGCGACGCCACCGGTGGCCCGGCCGCGTTCGCCGGGTACGACCTGCGGCGCGAGCACGGCCACGAGGTCGACCGGCTCACCCTCACGGTCAAGGACCCCGACCCCGGCAAGGTCGGCCGCGGCTTCTTCTCCGCCGTCGCCGGCACCGCGCTGGCCGGCTACCCCGGCCTGTACCTGGAGCACGCCACCGCCCGGCCCACCGAGTACGGCGTGTACTGGCCCGCGCTGATCCCGGCGCAGGAGGTGCGGGCGGTCACGGTGCTCGCCGACGGCACCCGGCTGCCCGTGCCGGCGGCACCGCTGCGCGGGGACCCGTCCGGGGGCCGTCCTGACGACGGCGCGCCCGGCCGCGGGTCCGCCGACCCCGGGTCGCCCGGCCGCGTACCACCTGGCCGGGGAGCGCCCGGCGGGGTCTCCGCGGGCCGCGTCCCGCCCGGTCTGCGCCCCGACGCCGTCCCCCCGCCGCCGTCGCCGGTCGCGGGCCCGCAGCGGCCCGAGCGCGCGGAACCGTACGGCGGACGGCCCGGCGCGGCGCACGGCAGGACCGTACGGTTGCCGCTCGGCACGCTCATCGGGGCGCGGTCGGGGGACAAGGGCGGGGACGCCAACGTCGGGCTGTGGGCCCGCGACGACGACGCGTACGCCTGGCTGCGCGAGTACCTCGACGTGCCCCGGCTGCGCGCGCTGCTGCCCGAGGCCGCCCGGCTGCCGGTCAGCCGCTACGAACTGCCCCACCTGCGGGCCCTGAACTTCGTCGTGCACGACCTGCTCGGCGACGGCGTGGCCGCGTCCACCCGCGCCGACCCCCAGGCGAAGGCGCTCGGCGAGCGGCTGCGCGGCCGCTTGGCGGACATACCGGAGCGGCTGGTGGAGCCGCCTCGGCCGCCGCGGGCACGTCCGGGGGCATGATCGGGCCATGAGCAATCTCGATGTGAAACCGTCCGCCAGCGTCTGCGGCGGCCGCGAGGACGTCTCCGCCGCTCCGGTCCACGAACTGCTCACCGGCCGCACCGTGCCGCTCGGCGAGAGCACGCAGGTACGCCGGTTGCTGCCCAACCTCGGCCGCCGGATGATCGGCGCCTGGTGCTTCGTCGACCACTACGGCCCCGACGACATCGCCCGCGAACCGGGAATGCAGGTGCCGCCGCACCCGCACATGGGGCTCCAGACCGTGAGCTGGCTGCACGACGGGGAGGTGCTGCACCGCGACAGCCTCGGCAGCAAGCAGACCGTACGGCCCAGGGAGTTGGGCCTGATGACCTCGGGGCGGGGCATCTCGCACTCCGAGGAGTCCCCCCGCGACCACGCCCGCTACCTGCACGGCGCCCAACTGTGGGTCGCGCTGCCCGACTCCCGCCGGCACATCGCGCCCGCCTTCGAGCACCACACCGAACTCCCCGAGGTCACCGCGCACGGCCTGCACGCCACCGTAATCCTCGGCGAGCTCGACGGCGCGGCCTCGCCCGGCACCATCCACAGCCCGCTGGTCGGCGCCGACCTCACCCTCGCCGAGGGCACCGCCGCGCGCCTGCCGCTCCAGCCCGACTTCGAGTACGCCGCCCTCGCGATGTCCGGCCAGGCCGACGTCGACGGGGTCCGCCTCACCCCCGGGTCCCTCCTCTACCTCGGCGCGGGGCGCCGGGACCTCCCCCTCCTCGCCGACACCTCCGCGTCCCTCATGCTCCTGGGCGGCGAGCCCTTCGCCGAGAAGATCGTCATGTTCTGGAACTTCGTCGGGCGTTCGCACGAGGATATCGCAGAAGCTCGCGAGGAGTGGAATGAGAGCACCAGATTCGGCGAGGTCCACGGCTACGACGGTGACCGCCTACTCGCCCCGGAACTCCCGCCAACTCCTTTGAAGGCGCGCGGCCGTGAGCGCTGACCTGCAGTTTCCTTGATACTCCTGGCCCGCTCGGCGCAATCGCATCGAGCGGGCCCGGAGCCAGATCGTGTCCGCCGACAGGCTTGGGCTCGCTGGGCTCGGAATGCCCGCAGGGCGCTTCGCGGGATTCGTATGTGCGTACGAGTGTGACAGGGTGCGCCAGGACCGATGCTGACCCAATGCTGACTTTACTGACTCGTAGTCAGCTCGGTTCCGGCTGTGCTTTCGCCCCGTCACCCCACCTCGTGGGCTGGGATCGCCAGGGTGGCGACCAACCCAAGATGCGCCGTTGCCGGTCCCTTGAGCTCGGCGGGCAAGGTTCGGCCGAGCGGTGACGATCTTGCAGGGAGAGGCGGTCTGAACCGACACGGCGCGTTGCCTGCCGTTGTCGGTTACAGGAGATCGCGCAGAGCTGCGCCGGCGTGGTTCACGGCTGCGGTGAGGGTTTGGAGATGACTTGCTGGGAGATGCCCGGCGCCGAGTCCTGAGCTGGTGAGTACGGACTGGAGCTTTTGCGTCTGCTCGGTGTCGCGGTACAAGGGCGCTGCGCCGTGGTTCAGGACTTCCTGGGCGGCGTAGGCGTCGAGGACGGCCGCGTTGGTGATGGCGTCCGGTAGGAGAGCAGCGTCGGGGTGGGAACAGTCGGGGAGTAGTTCGAGTGCGGTGAGTGCGTTGTGGCAAAGGGAGTCCCTGTTCGATGAGCAGGGGCTTCTTCGTGTGCGGGGCATGGTCGCGGAGGGGTAGGGGCAGGCAGCGGGCGGCTTGTTGTTGATCGAGGAGGTTGTGATGCCGTCGGTGCTGGGGTTGATGGAGCGGCGTGAGGCGCGGGCGAGGCAGGAGCTGGAGTCCTGGACGGAGGTCCTGGAGCAGGCTCAGGCGGAGGTGGATGCCGCGCGGGAGCGGGTCGAGCGGGCCCGGGTGGGGCGGGAGGAACTCGTGTCGGTGCTGGCCGAGGAGAGCGCGGTGAATACGCCGGTTTCTGTGCCGTCAAGTGGTGAGGTGGCTGCCGCTGGGGGATCGAACGGTTCAGGCCCGGTGCGTGGTGGACGGCCGCCGGTGTGGCGGCCGGGCATCGGTGAGGAGGTGCTCAGCGGCGTGTATCGGGAGGTGTTCGCCGCGGTGGTGGCCGCTTCGGGGCCGGTGAACGGGGTGGAGCTGACCCGGGCGGTGGGCCGGGAAGCGGAGATCAAGAACGAGGTAGAGAAGATCCGACACCGTGCCTACGTGCTGGAGAAGCGGGGCTGGCTGCTGCGGGCGGAGGACGGACGGTTCACGCCGCCGCCGGAAGCAGCCGCTCGGGACGCTTCTCCGGCCAGCGCGGAGCGTCTGCGGCCAGGCGCCGGGACAGCCTGATGGTGGCTGCCCACCACACCATCTGGGCGTGGTGATCGGGGCGGCGTTCGTGGTCGCGGTTGAGGCGGCGTGAGCGGGAGAGCCAGCTCAGCGTGCGCTCCACCACCCACCGGCGGGCCAGTACAACGAATCCGCGTTGTCCCTCGGAGCGGCGCACGACCTCGATCCGCACCCCGCGGCGGGCGAACGCCTTCGCCAGCGCCGGGCCCTGGTAGGCGCTGTCGACCCACACCAGCTTCAGCAGCCGGCCCGGCTCGGCCATGAATGCCTCCAGCAACGCCGGGGCGGCTTTGGAGTCGTGCACGTCGGCCGTGGTCACGGTCACCTCCAGGAGCAGGCCCTCGGTGTCGGTCAGGATGTGACGTTTGCGGCCGTCGCGTGACTTGCCGCCGTCGTATCCGCGACTGCCCTCGCCGACGGTTTCGGAGGCGTCCACCGACTGACTGTCGATGATCCCCCACTGGGCTCGGCGTTGCGGCCTGAGCGTTCCCTCGCCGAACGTCGCAGGCGTTCGTACAGCTCACGCACGTAGTCGTAGGACCGCCAGCGGCGGAAGAAGTCGTAGACCGCCCGCCAGTACGGGAAATCGACCGGCAGGGCCGTCCACTTCACACCGTTGTCGACGAGGTAGCGCACAGCGTCGAGCATCTCGCGATGGCAAAACGCCTCCGGGCGTCCGCCCCGTTTCAGGAGCCAGGCCGGCACCGGCATCACGGAGCGGACCTCGGCCCACTCCGCGTCCGTCATGTCACTCGGATAGCAGCCTGCCCGTCGCCCCGCGGCGATCGAACCGAACCGGTGCACGTAGCAGTGACACCCAAGGGTGACCGTGGTGGACGCAGGCACGGCAGAGATGGTCAACTCGTCCGACAACGGGCCTCCTTGCTCGTGACCGGCCTCAACAACCACGTCACTACCAAGGGGCCCGTTTCTCTATGCCCACGACCGCACCGGCATCTCTGTCCGAATGATCACCCGCACCGCGGGCTTCGAACGAGATCCGGTTTGCCACAACGCACTGAGTCTCCTGTCATGGCCAATCGCGGCAGCGGCCGGTGGGTGTGTCAATTTAACGGCTGATCTTGGTTGTTGGGGTTCAGTTGTTGGCCGGGGTGAGCCGGCCTTCGAAGGCGATCTGGAAGGCGTTCAGGGGTGCCTTCCAGCGCATGGTCCAGCGCTTGCGGCCCTTGCCGGTCGGGTCCAGGCTCATCAGCGCCATGTAGACGCACTTCAAGGCGGCGGCCTCGGTGGGGAAGTGCCCGCGGGCCCGGACAGCCTTGCGTATCCGGGCGTTGACGGACTCGATGGCGTTCGTCGAGCAGATGACGGTCCGGATCTCGACGTCGAAGGAGAGGAAGGGCACGAACTCCGCCCAGGCGCTCTCCCAGAGCCTGATGATCGCCGGGTACTTCTTTCCCCAGGCGTCCTGGAACTCTGAGAAGCGTTCGGCGGCAGCGCTCTCACTCGACGCGGTGTAGACGGGCTTGAGCGCCTTGGCGATCTTGTCCCAGTCCGCGCGCGAGGCGTATCGGAAGCTGTTGCGCAGAAGGTGAACGATGCAGGTTTGCACAATCGTTCGAGGCCAGACCGTCTCGACCGCATCGGGCAGGCCCTTGAGGCCGTCGCAGACCAGCATCAGCACGTCGTCCAGGCCGCGGTTCTTCAGCTCGGTGAACACCTGCAGCCAGTACTTCGCGCCCTCGCCGCCGTCGCCGGCCCAGATGCCCAGGATGTCCCGGGTGCCCTCGACGGTGACGGCCATGACGACGTAGACGGGCCGGTTGGCAACCTTCCCGTCCCTGATCTTCACGTTGATGGCGTCCACGAACAAAACGGGATAGACGCGGTCGAGCGGCCGGTTCTGCCATTCGGCCATGCCTTCCATCACCTGGTCGGTGATGGTGGAGATGGTCTGCTTGGAGACCTCGGCGCCGTAGATCTCGGCCAGGTGAGCGGAGATCTCCCCGTGGGTGAGGCCCTTCGCCGACAGCGACAGCACCATCTCGTCCACGCCGGTCAGCCGCCGCTGCCGCTTCCTGACGATCTGCGGCTCGAAGCTGCCCTCCACATCCCGGGGCACCTTGACCTCGACCGGCCCGACATCCGTCAGCACGGTCTTCGCCCGGGTGCCGTTGCGGCTGTTGCCGCTGTTCCGGCCAGCTGCATCGTGCTTGTCGTAGCCGAGGTGATCGGTAATCTCGCCTTCCAGGGCGGACTCCAGCACCCGCTTGGTCAACTGCTGCAGCAGCCCGCCCGCACCGGTCAGCTGCATGCCCTCCCTCCGGGCCCGGTCGACCAGCATCGCGATCAACTGCTCGTCCGACGTGGCCGCACCGACCGGCTCAGCCACGGACTCGTGCTCGATCGTCATCTCACTCACTTGGCGTCTCCATGATCAACAGATCCTCCGTTTATTAGACACTCCCCGGCCGGTGTATTCCGACGACGTTCGCAGGTGGAAGGCTTGGGAGGGAGGCGAATGGTCGGCACTTGTTGAATGGCTACAACCTACGTGTTGGGTCCGAACCGGGCGATCCATCGGGTTCGACTCCGGACGCTGGTTCTCTGAGTTGTGCCCCCAGAACATTAGTCTCTCCGGGCAAGACAGTTGGTCGTGGCCAGGATCATCCCTCTGACAGTCACGTGGGAGAGGGCATGGGAGCGCAAGGGGAGCGCGGACGCCTTTGGACGTCCCAGCATGAGCCAACATGACTGAGCCTCATGCATGCTTCCTGATCAGGCAAAACGAGACTCAGCGGTACTGCCAGACATAATGTGTCACGATCGCTGGCGTACTCGTAATGCGTAGGTCCCCTGCGGACCGTATTGGTTTCTGATCGTCGCGGGGAGGGCGGAGGTCAGTGAGGTTTTCTCAGCGAAGATCATTTCCAGATTCCGTTGAGGACGAGTGCGGCGCGGGCTATGTCGCCGATCCGGCTGGGGCTGAGTGAGACGTGCTTCAGCGCCCGCCAGCGTTCCTTGAGTTCGGCGGCGGCGCGTTCGCCGAGGGCGCGCAAGTCCCTGATCAGGGTGTTCGTGGTGCGGGTGTCAGTGTGGAGGGCTTGTTCGGACTTGCCCTTGGGGCGGCGGACCGGGACGTGGATGCCGATGCCGGCGCCGATGTAGCCCTTGTCGGCGAGGGTCGGTAGCCCGTCGGTAGCGGCCTTGTACAGGGCGGGCAGGGCGTGGATGCGGGCGGCGGTGATGTCGGGTGTGGAGCCGGGCTCGACGTCGGAGACCCACAGCGGGGTTCCGTCCGGGGCGGACAGGAACTGCACGTTGCCGCCGAATGCCTTGTGTTTCTGGCTGAACCAGAGGTCGTTGCCGTTGTCGCGGACGCCTGCGAGGCGGTCGGACTCGATGAGCGTGCCGTCCAGGATCACGTGCGTCATTCCGTCCCGCCTGCAGCGGTTGAGGACGTCGTGCAGGTCGGGGGCCTGTTCCGCCAGGACATCGATGCCTTCGTGGAGGTAGCGGTAGCCGGTGGCCTGCGAGACGCCAGCGTCGCGGGCCAGGCAGTGCACGCAAGCCTTCCCGCGGAACCAGCGCAGGACCAGCAGGGCCTGGCGGAACGGACCCAGCGCCCGCGACCCCCGCGGGGTGCGCAGCCGTCGCCGGTGGGCGGCCAGCAGTCGTGAAAGGTGCTCCACGACGTGGCGCGGGACGTCGAGCGTGGCAACATAGGTGACCAACGTGAAGCCTCTGGCGGTTCGGACGAGTTCTTGTGGTGAGACCTGTCCTACCAGGGGCTTTACGTCTGCCCACGACCAGGATGGGTTCGTCCGATCCGCCCAAGGGCGAGCGGTTCACAACGTTTCGCGAAGATCATTTCGCTGAGAAAACCTCAGTGCCTCCGCCCTCCGTAGGGGTCACCTTCGAGGCCGATTTGGCCGTCATCGTGGGGGAGTGGGGCAGCTGTTGCGGTGCGCCCTCGGTGAGCCCGGTGTGAGCCCGGACGCCTTCGGAACTGGTGATATCACGTGCCGCGAGCCGGATCGTCTGTTCTTCTGGCCTGCACAGATGGGATCAGGGAGGACTACGCGTCATCGTCCGGTACGGAATCTGGGCGACTCATAAACCCTAGGTCCGTGATCGGCGGTGACGGAGCTGCTGCCACGTGGCTTTGCCGGGCGGATGGGTTCGCCGACGGTCGGGTGCGAGCCTTGGTGCGCTGCACTGCCCTGCCAACGTCGCCTCCCCAGGACCTGATCCCAGGGACTTTTCAGGGACTTTCAGCTCTGTCGGAGGGACTTCCGAGGGACTTTCCGCCGTACAGGCACGAAAGGCTCCGACAGAGCTGAAAGACGGGAAGCCGCAGGTCAGGGCCTACGCGGTCAGCACTCGATGACGTTGACGGCGAGGCCGCCGCGGGCGGTCTCCTTGTATTTGACCTACATGTCAGCGCCGAACGGGGCGGCACGCCCCATCTGCCCGTTTCGGCAGCCCGGGCGGGATCCAAGACCGCGCCCGCGGCTTCACAAGGTCCTTCGGTCCGTCACCAAACAGCCACGTCTCGGTGTACGGCACACCGGCGTGGTTGGTCCACTCTTGCGTGGCACTCGGACAGGTCCGCGGGGTCAACTCGTACGCCCTGTATGACACGAGGTCCGGGAGCTATTCGATTCCCTTTATCGAAGAGTCTCGGCTGTGTCAAACCTCGGGCTGCGGGACACCGTTGTTGCTCCAGACGGTCGCCCCGGGTTCCGGTTGGCCGCGAGCGAGAGCGAGGAAGACATGGCGAGGCAGTTCATGGACGTCAAGGAGACGGCTGAGTATCTCAACGTGTCGGTGCAGTGGGTGTATCGGGAGGGGCCGCGGGTGGGGCTGGTGCCGTATCGATTCGGCAAGGGGGCGAACTCGAAGCTCCAGTTCAGGATTGCCGAGGTGCAGGCGTGGGTCCGCCAGCGGTGCGACAGCGCCTGAGGAACACTCTGGCGGCAGAAGCGGGGCCGGGCGCGTGGTGCGTCCGGCCCCGCGGTGTTCTACGCGGCGAGGCCGATGTCGAGGATCTTGGCGGCCTTGCTGATCGAACCGGGCATCAGGTGCCGGTAGACGCGGAAAGTGATGTCGACGCTCTTGTGGCCCATCCACTCCGCGACGTCGGTGATGGGGATGTTGTGGGAGAGGCAGTTGGACGCGAAGAAGTGGCGGAACCCGTAGACGACCATTCCGTCTGGGATATGGGCCTTTTCGTTGTTCTTGATGGCGCGCCACTGGTTCGACAAGCAGTAGTACGGATACGGGACGTCCGGGTTGCGCGGGTTGCGCAGGAGGTAGCCGTCAACCGTGCCATGTGTGTCGGCATACCACTCGATGGTCTGCTTCACGCGGGCGGGCAGGGGGACGTCCCGGTACTCGTCGGGCTTCCGGTGCTTGAGCCGAGCGTAGGTGTTCGTCGTCTGGTTGACCTGTTCGTGGACGCGGTAGACGTCCTCGGCGACGAGGTTCGCGAGGTTGACCGCTGCGGCTTCGCCGTTGCGCAGCCCGCATCCGCTCATGAGGTCGACGACTAGGCGGAAGGCGTCGTCGCCGGCGGTGCGGAGGTGGTGTAGTTGTTGCGGGGACGGGATGACCGCGCGTTTCGCGTCGTACTGCGGCGGCTTGACGCCCAGCACAGGGCTGTCGGCGTACAGGCCGAGACGGTGGGCGTCCAGGAGTATCGACTTGAGCTTGTCGAACGTGTTCGCCTGTGTCGCCAGCCCGACGTTGTTGCGTTCCATGGACTGGATGAAGCGGTCGACCACCTTGTGGTCGAAGCTGCCCATCCGCCGGCTGGTGAAGGCGGGAAGAAGGTGGTGATCGAGGAGTGAGTCGAGGTGGCGGAGGGAAGCCTGCGCGAGGTGCCGCTGGCTCGAACGCCACTCGGCGCTGTAGTCGGCGAAGGTCATGGCGCTGTACTTCTTGATCCGCTCGGCCTTGCTCCGGTTCTGGCGTTGGGCCTTCTTGGACGTGTAGATGTCCATCAGCCGTTCGACGGCGGCGTCCTGGGTCGGGAAGCCGGACTCCTCCGTCTGCTTGCCGGCCGCGTCGCGGTACCTGATGGTGTACGGGTGCGGGCACTTGGACCAGCGTGCCTCCGGGTGGTCGCAGGTCTTGAGGAACGTGCCCATTCCGCGTGCGAGAGTCCTGGTCGCCATCGTTCGTGCCCCTCCTCGGACCAATGCTGGCCCTTTGCTGACCCGCGATGGTCCATCACCCCTCTGACCTGGGGAGAGTCCACAAGTACGTGGTATGTTCTGGAACTTCGTCGGGCGCACCACCGAGGACATCGCGCAGGCCCGCGAGGACTGGCACACCGGCGACCGCTTCGGTGAGGTCCACGGCTACGACGGCGACCGCCTGCTCTCCCCGGACCTCCCGCCAACTCCTTTGAAGGCACGCGGGCGTGAGCGCTGACCTGTTGTTTCCGTGACGCTCCCGACCCGCTCGGCGCCTCCCTATCGAGCGGGTCAGGGGCCGGCTCGTGTCCGCCGACAGGCTTGGGCTCGCTGGGCTCGGAATGCCCGCAGAGCGCTTCGCGGGATTCGTATGTGCGTACGAGTGTGACGGGGCGCGCCAGGACCGATGCCGACCCAATGCTGACTTTGCTGACCAGCAGTCAGGCCGGGTGCTGCTTCGGCTGCCATGGGCAGAGACCCCGGCGTGCGAGCCCCGCCGTAGACGTGCCCCTGTCGGCCGGCGCATGCGAGGGCTGATCATGCTCACATCGGATGGGTGGTGTCGATCCGTGGCCCGATTGACGACGAGGCCGCCTCACCGACCCAGGGCCGTAGTCCAGCTCGGGGTGGCGGGCGGAGATCTCGATCAGCCGGTTGTACTTGGCGACGCGTTCGCCCCGGGCGGGCGCTTCGGATTTGATCTGGCCGCAGCCGGCGCCGACGGCCAGGTCGGCGATGAAGGAATCCTCGGTCTCGCCGGATCGGTGCGAGATCATCGCCGCGTAGCCGGCCTCACGGCAGACGTCGATGGGACTGCAACCCGACGGCCGCCGCGCCTTTTCCTCCACCTGGTTCCAGAGCGGCTTCCGCAGCTGGATCGCCGAGCTTGACCTCGGCGGTCACTACGTCGCCCACCAGGCCCGACATACGCCGGCCACCCGGCTGCTGCGGCACGGCGCGAGCCTGACGCGCATCCGCCGCTACCTCGGTCAGGTCTCCGACCGCATGGCCGAGCACTACGTCCACCTGACCCAGTCGGACCTGGACAACGTCCTCCAGCACGTATGGGTCACCGGACCCGGCACCGCCCACCCCGGCGAACTCCTCACCAGCGACACCACCCCGCTCACCCGCGAGCAGGCCCAGGCCCTGGCCATCGACCGCTCTCGCCGCAGCACCCCCGCCGAGGGCGGCTTCTGCACCTTCCAGCCCGTCGTCAACGGCGGCGGCTGCCGGCCGAGGGCGCCACGGACGACGCCACCGCCGACTACCTCCACCGCTACTTCGAGCCCACCGCCCGCGCCATCGACGGCCTGGACGAGGCCCTGGCCGGCCTGGGCCTCCTCGACGACGCCCTCGCCCTGGACCTGCGCAAACCCCAGGACTACTTCCACCGAGTGTGGTCCACGCCTTCCGCGCCGCCGACCTCGCCGACGCGGGCAGCGACGAGCCGGACGAGTACAGAGATACGGGCACAGCCGACGGCGATGCCCCCGAACAGGAAGCCCCATGAACACCGTCACTGTTCCCGAACCCCGCACCGCGGCGGCTCCGGCCGCCCGCCGCACGACCGAAGCCGCCCTTGAGCGCCTCCACCAGGCCATCGCCCGGCTCCGGCGCGAGAAAGCCCAGGTCAGCGTCGCCGCCGTCGTCCGCCGAGCGGACGTCTCACGCACCTTCCTCTACGACAACGTCGAGGCCGGAGCCGCGGTCGCCGCAGCGATGACGCAGGCCGGCGAACACCAATCCCGCACGCTCGCTGAACAGGACGACGAACGCGAGGCGACCTGGCGCGAACGCGCCCTGAACGCCGAGGACGCCCTCGAGGCAGCCCACACGGAGATCTTCACCCCACGCATACGGACCGGCGAACTCATCGGCCAGATAGGCGACTTGCAGGCTGATTGGCCCGAGGAAACCGTCCAGCGGATCGCCACCGAGAACACCAACCTCAAACAGCGCGTCCGCCAACTCACTACCGACAACCGCACCCTCGACGAACGACTCAAGGCCGCCGGCTCGAACCTGCGCTTCCAGGACCGGCGCGTCGCCGACCTCGAAGCCCGCATCGCCGAACCGGCACCGAAGTCCTGACCCTTCCCGCCCAGCCACTTCACGGCCCGTCCGCCGTCCTGGTGGGCGGGCCGTCCCACCGCCGGGCGGCGGTGACCGGATCGATGCCAAGTGGTCGGCCGATCAGTTGCTGTTCAGGCCGGTCCGTGAATGGCGGTCAGCTCATCAGGGCACGAGCACGATGCGCCCGCGCAGGCCGCGCGAGGCCAGGGTGTCGTGGGCTGCGGCGGCCTCCGAGAACGGCATCGTCCGGTCCACCCGCAGGGTGACAAGGCCGGCGTCCGCGAGGGCAGCCAGCTCGGCGAGTTGCACCGCGTCGCTGTGTACCTGGACCTGGGAGACACGGATACCGCGTTCCGCTGCTGGGCCGGCGCCGAGAACACTGACGAACGTGCCGCCGTCGCCTAGCGCACCGATCACTGATTCGCCCAAGGCCGCGGCGTCGACCAGCCCGGCGACTCCGCCGGGAACGGCCGCGCGGATCGCAGCGGCGGGGTCGTCAGAGCGCGGGACGAAGAGGCAGGCACCCAACTTGCGCACCAGTTCCTCGTCCTGGGCTCCGGCGACGGCGACGACGTGCAGGCCACGCTCGGCCGCCAGCTCGACGAGATAGCCGCCTACGGCGCCTGCGGCACCGGTGATCGCCACGGTCGCGCCGTCGGCCGCGGCGAGCAGGTCCAGCGCCTGCCGGGCGGTGAGTCCGTTCAGCGGAAGCGTCGCCGCCTGCACCGGGCTCGCGTGCCGGGGTGCGGCAGCGACGCCCGTGGCGGGCAGGACGACGTACTCGGCGTGTGTGCCGGCTTGGGTGTCCGGCCAGTCGGACAAGCCGATCACGGCGTCACCGACATCGAAGCTGTGGACGCCGCCGCCGAGGGCATCGACGATTCCCGCGACGTCGAGACCGGGAATGTAGTGGTCCCGCACGGGGACACGCGAGGCAAGTGCGCCGGAACGAATCAAGGCGTCGGCGGGGTTCAACGCGGCCGCCGAGACCCGGATACGGATCTGACCGTCGCCCGGCTCAGGGGTCGGGACCTCGCCGACGCGGAGCACGTCGGAGCCACCGTATTCGGACAGGATGACCGCACGCATCGTCACATCTTCTCTCTGAAGGTGTCCTGACCGGGCAGGCCCCGGCAAACTGTCCCTGGAACCCTGACGACTGGTTTCATATTCCGCCGGGGCCGCATGAGAAGCCAGTCGCCGCTTGAGCCGGTCGCGTCGGTGACGGTCCACGCGACCCGGCGCCCTGATGCCAGAACACGAACAGCAATACGAGAAGCTCGGGTTGATCCCTGACTTGGCCGACCCGTGGTCGCCTTGGCCGACGTGTCCGGCTATACCGGGGCCGAGGGCGTCACGCTGCTGATCGGCGGCACCGAGGCGCGGTCCACCGCCCCAAGCGGCCGGCCGCAAGGTGTCCGTGTCGGGTACGAAGAAGCCGAGCACCGAGAAGGCCGTGAAGTTCAGCGGCGGGCAGGGTCGTGAGCCATGGCCCGGCGCGATACGGCCCGGGCGGATGCAGCCGGTGGCCCGCCCGGCTGTCCGAGGGCGGCAGGCGGTCACGACGGGCGGCTCGGGCGCCCTGCCGAGTGGGACGATGTCGCGAAAGTGGGGGTCACTCGCGTTTCGGCAGAACGAAACTGCTCAGCGCAGGACGGCCGCCAGCAGGTCCGTGCCCAGCGTCGTCATCTCGGGCAGGTTGAGGGTGTACTGGACGTAGCGCCCGTGTCGCCGGGTCGTGAGCAGACCCGCGCGGCGCAGGACAGCGAGGTGGCGGGAGACCTCCGGAGGCGAGAGTTCCCAGGCGTGCGCCAGTTCACCGGTGGTGTGCGGGCCGCGGGCCAGGGTGCGCAGCAGCCGCAGCCGTACCGGATGCGCGAGTGCTTCCAGCCGTAGCGTGACTGTTTCCAGCGGCACCGGCTCCGAGGGGCTCGGCTCGGTCACGGGGTACTGCACCACCGGGTGCCACCCGGGCGCGTGGACCGCTACCAGGTGCGGGCGGCCGAAGACGCTGGGGACGAACGTGACCCCGGTGCCGTGGGCGGTGGTCACTCTGTCCTGGAGCTTGTCCACGATGATGCAGTTGCCGTCCGGTGCCAGGGTGACGGCGCCGGAGACCGATGCGAGCGCCGCCCCGACGCCCTGGCGCTTCAACAGGTCGTTCTTCAGGCGCAGATCGGTGGCGAGTTGCACGGCGACGCCCGTCCAGGCGGTGTCGAAGAATGCCTCGGCGCACTGTTCGAGGGTGTGACGCACCCGTGCCCGCACCGCGGCCGGGTCCGCGAGCAGCCGTTCCGCGAAAGCCTCTTGGAGTGCGCCGCGGGCCTGGGCCAGGTCCAGGGCGCGCTCGCGCGCCGTCGCGTCGGCGAGCGGCGACGGACCGGCGAAGTGGACCCGGTTGCTGCCGCACGTGGTGATGAGCGCTGCGGTCACATAGGTTTCGTCGTCGATCCGGTCCACGTCGTCCAACTCCTCGGCGAGGGTCGGCCGGGGACGGGCAGGAACCAGGAAGTCGGCTCGTGAGGAACGCCAGAGGAACTCCGCTTCCCTGAGCCGCTCGGCCAGTTCCGGCCGCAGCCCGGCCCAGACACCCCCGGCCCAGCCGGCGAGTTGCGGGTGATGTGCGGGTTCGGCCAGCACGTGCAGCATCGCGGTCAGCTCGGCCAGCGGGGAGGCGGCGAACCGCAGTTGCCCCGACGGCGGGCCGCCGATGTCGATTCTCAACGTCATCCCCACATCATGGCTGGTCGCATGGCCGACGACCGCGTCGATTGACGGTGTCCGTCAACTGACGTGCCCCTGCCTGGGGGCCGAACGCACCGTTGGCTCCATGGCAACCACCAGCAAGATCCATCCGCGTGCTCTCGTCCGTGCCTCCGGAGGCCCCCGCTATGCCGTCGCCCTGGCCGTGGACGCGCTCGGCACCGGCTTGCTGCGTCCCTTTCTGCTGCTCTACGGGGTGGCGGTGCTGAGGCTGTCCGTGTCGGCCACCGGCATCGCCATGACGGCAGGCAGCGTCGTGGCTCTGGTGTGTATGCCCGCGGTGGGGCGATGGCTGGACCGGGGCGCACGCAGCACGGTCGTGGCGGCGTCGATGCTGGTACGGGTGCTGGGGGTGGCGCTGCTTCTGGCCACCCCGGCGGGGCACCCCTGGCTGTTCGGCACAGCGGCGCTCTTCCTCGGCATCGGCAACCAGGCGTGGCCGGCTGCCCATGCGGCCCTGGTGGCCACGGTGGCCCACGGCCGCGAACGCGACGCCGCTCTCGCAGGGGGCCGTGCGCTGCGCAACGCCGGCCTGGGCGCCGGTGGACTCCTTGCCACCGCATGTGTGGCGGGTGGCACCACCGCGTTGCAGGTGCTGGCGGCCCTCACCGGCCTCGCCTACCTCGCCGCGGCGGCCTTGGCATGGTCGGTCCGTCTGCGCGCGTATCCGGCCGCTGCCGCGGCCGAGGACCGGGACGACGAGCCCGCACCCCGGATGCGCGTGCTGCTGGCTGCCAACGTGATCTACGTCTTCTGCCTCAACATCCCCGAAATCGCGCTTCCCCTGGTCCTGGTGACTCGGTTGCACGCTTCCCCGGTGTGGTCGGGGGCCGTTTTCGTGGCCAACACGGTGCTGGTGGTCACCCTGCAGGTTCCGGTCACCGTCTTCATGTCCCGCTTCTCCCGGCGGACCGTGCTGGCCCTCTCCGGCGTGGTGCTGGCCGCGTCCTACCTCGGCTTCCTCGCGGCCACCTCACTGGGACACGGCTGGGGTGCCCCGGCCGTCGCCGTGGTGTCCGTGGTCTGCACCATCGGCGAGATCATCTACGCCGGCAGCGCCACCGCACTCGTCACTGTCCTCGCCCCGGCCCATGTCCTGGGGCGCGCCCTCACCCGCTTCCAGCTCTCCACGGGCTTCGGCCTCGCCGTCTCCCCGGCGATCGTCACCGCTCTCGCCTCCCGCGGCTCGGCCGCCCTCTGGGGCAGCCTCGCCGCCGCGACCCTCCTTTCCGCCTCCGCCGTCGCCACCGAGAAGGATCAAGGAACGCGGCCCAGCGATTACCGCCGTCCGGCGCGAGCCGGCGCGTGAGCCCGGCGATCGATGCGGGAGACGGTTCGAAGCAGAGGCGAACACGCCGACGAGTTCCGAGGAGAACCCCATGCCGAACACCGCACACCGCCCGCCGGAGCGCGCGGACGGTCCCGTGTCCGACACTCCGGTCGTCCTGGTCCACGGCTCTCATCAGCAGCCCGCCCCGTACGAGCCACTGGCCCCCGCCTCGAACCGATGCCCACCAGCGCGACCGTGCCCGGCGTCGGCACGCTCCCGCTGCCGGACAGCACCGCGGTCGTCCAGGACTTCGCCAACCGGGCCGAGGTGCCACCTGTGGTCGTGGGGCATTCGTTCGGCGATGCGGTCGCCGACATCACCTTCCGCGTCCACCGGCACCTGATGCCCGGTTCGATCAGCAAGGCAGCGGTAGACGTCCTCAGTATCGACTTGAGCTTGTCGAACGTGTTCGCCTGTGGCGCCAGCCCGACGTTGTTGCGCTCCATGGACTGGATGAAGCGGTCGACCACCTTGTGGTCGAAGCTGCCCATCCGTCGGCTGGCGAAGGCGGGAAGAAGGTGGTGATCGAGGAGCGAGTCGAGGTGGCGGAGGGAAGCCTGCGCGAGGTGCCGCCGGCTTGAACGCCACTCGGCGCTGTAGTCGGCGAAGGTCATGGCGCTGTACTTCTTGATCTGCTCAGCCCTGCTCCGGTTCTGGCGTTGGGCCTTCTTGGATGTGTAGATGTCCATCAGTCGTTCGACGGCGGCGTCCTGGGTCGGGAAGCCGGACTCCTCCGTCTGCTTGCCGGCCGCGTCGCGGTACCTGATGGCGTACGGGTGCGGGCACTTCGACCGGCGTGCCTCCGGGTGGTCGCAGGTCTTGAGGAACGTGCCCATTCCGCGTGCGAGAGTCCTGGCCGCGATCGTTCGTGCCCCTCCTCGGACCAATGCCGGCTGTTTGCTGACCCGCGATGGTCCATCACCCCTCTGACCTGGGGAGAGTCCACAAGTACGTGGTATGTTCCGGAACTTCGTCGGGCGCACCACCGAGGACATCGCGCAGGCCCGCGAGGATTGGAATGATCCTTTGAAGGTCCGCCGAGGAGGTCCTCGTTTACAGCGCGGCGCCGACGGGTGCGTCCTACCGGAACTCGGCAGGGGGGGACGACCGGAGATCGGATGATCTCAGACCTCGGATCGGCCGCGCACGTCAGGCGGGCGGGCCGGCGGCTGCTCGGTGAGCGACAGACCGGTCAGGGCTGCCGCCGGTGCGGTGTCGTCCACGCTGGGGCCGAGCCACTCGCACATGAACACGGTGGCGTCGTCCTGGAGGTCTCCGTCGTGGTAGTCCATGACGGCCTGGATGAGGCGGCGCAGGGTTTCCGGGACCGGCAGTTGGTCGGCGTGCCGGCGGATGAGGAAGTCGGTGAAGCGCTCGACGCCGAACTCGCTTTCCCCGGGGCGGTGGGCGTCGGTGATGCCGTCGGTGTAGAGCACGATCCGGTCGCCCGCCTGCAGTTGCTCGCGGCAGACGGTGGTGGGCAGGCCCAGCTCGGTGCCCATGGGATGCCCGGGGGGACACTGCAGGTGGCTGCTCCAGCGGCTGCCTCGGATGAGGATGGGCGGATGGTGGCCGCGGTTGATCCAGCTCAGCACACCGGTTCGGGTGTCGAGGGTGGCGAGGATTCCGGTCACGTACCGACGGTGCTCGTACTGATCGACGAGCGCGGCTTCCACGGCCTCGCCCTTGGCGACGAGCCCGGCCCCCTGGCGGCGGGCGTTGCGGCAGGCGCCCAGCGCCAGCGCCCCGCACAGCCCTGCGGCCGTGTCGTGCCCCATCGCGTCGAAGAGGGTCAGATGCACCAGGGGACCGTCGAGCGCGTACTCGTACACGTCTCCGCTGATCCGGTAGGCCGGCTCCAGCGCCGCGGAGATCACGACGCGTCCGTCGGCGTACGTGCTCGGCGGCATCAGGTTCCACGCCATCTCCGCTGCGATGGTCATCGGCTCCGTCCGGGTCAGCCGGGCCAGGGTGTCGCTGGAGGTGCGCTTGGCGACGATCAGCAGGGCGAGCAGTGCGGCGAGACGGTCGGCGTCCTCACGGGCGCGGTCGTCGTCGTATGCGGAACACACGCGCAGCGCACCCAGGCGTTCGGTGCCGTCCACCAGTGGGAGCCACCATTCCGTCTGTGCCGCTTCGTGCGGCACGGCGGAGATCGAGCGCCCGTACTGGTACGCCCGGCCGGCAGCGGTGCCCTCGATCCGGATGTCCGTGTCGCTCCCCGGCGGGGCACCGTCCTTTCCGGCCAGCAGGTGCAGTTGATAGCGAGTGACGTCAGCCACGTAGATGAGCACGTCGGTGAAGCCGGCGGCCCGGGCGAACTCGCTCGCCTTGTCCGCGACCGCGTCGAGCGGCATGAGGTGGCTGGCGTCCAGCAGGTCGGCGAGCATGGCCCGCCCACCGGCCTCTCGGTCCGTGTCCACGGTTTCCCCCTTCGCGGGAGGCTAGGACAGCGCCGTTCCTGACCAGGCTACGACGAAGGCGGTGCCGACCTGCCGGGCGCGAGTGCTGAGCCGGCAGGCCGGCCCTGGATCATTGCGGAGAGGAGCGGGCCGGTCGCAGTACGCGTCGGGCGGAGCCGCTCATGATTCGGGTGGTGGGGCCCGCGGAGCGGCGCGGGAGGCGTTGGCACCGGGGGCGCCGTGGACCCCGCCGCCCGGGTGGTCGGTCGACCAGGCGAGACAAAGGCCCCTGACCGGGGTCTCGGGGCCCACACCTGCCGCGGGGACCGCTCGATCAGTTGGTACCGAACCGCCATCACCCCTCCAAAGGGGAATCCGCATTCCGCCCACACGTACGCACGCACCGAGGATCTGCGGGCCTTTGTCGAGGGTACGAAGGGTCGCCGGTTACCGCCGGAAGACCGGTGCCCCGGGCGCGGGGGTGGCCCTGGAACTGGGCGGGGAACCCTTGAGGTCGCCCCGGCGGGAGAGGGCGACGTCCGCGTCCGTCCGGTGACTGATCCGGCCGGGCCGGTCGAGGAGGCCCTCGCCGGGTCGTGCGGCGCGCATCCCGGCGAGGGCCTCCTCGTATGCGCCCCGGTTCCGCCGGGGAGTGCGTCGAAGACGGCGTGTGACCAGCCGTCCCATGGCGCGGAGCACCCTGTCGAGGTCGCGGAGCGTGCGCCGAGCCTGGCGACAGCGGGCGGAGAGCGACGGGGGTACGGCCCCGTCAGCCGGTTGCGCCCGTGCCGCCGTCGTCGGCGCCGGCGATGACGCCCACGGTCCCGCCGCCGTCGTCGCCGCCACCGGTGACGCCCACGGTCCCGCCGTCGTCGCCGCCGCTGGTGCCGCCGCCCGTGCCGCCGTCGTCTCCGGAGGTGGCACCGTTGATCGCGCCCTCGACCACGCCGACGGTCCCGCCGTCGTCGCCGCCGCTGGTGCCGCCGCCCGTGCCGCCGTCGTCGGCGCCGGCCGTCACACCCGCGGGCCCGCCGTCGTCGCCACCACCGTCAGTGCCGCCACCGTTGCCCGTGGAGCTCTCGGGAGTGGGGAGCCCCGGGGTGAAGTCGGCCGCGTTCTCATCGGTGTCGCCGAGCAGGACGCCGCGGGCCACGGATGTGGTGGCGCTCGCCCCGACGGCCGGGCCGCTGCCCTCGTGCACGACAGCGTTGCCGTAGCCCACCAGGTCCTTGACCCGCGGGTCGGCGGCACAGTCGGCGGCCGTCAGGCAGGTGAGCGGAGCAGTGCCCGAGACCAGCGCGACGGTCCCGTCCGTGGCGGACAGGTTGATCGAGCCGGCGGCGTCGGGGGCCGGGAGCGGAAGGGAGCCGCCGGTGTTGGCCCACTCCTGCACCAGATATCGGGCGCCCCCGACGAGCGTGCCGGTCAGCGGCGTGGCGCGCCACGTGGAGGTCTCGGCCGGCGTTCCGCGCAGGTACTGCACGCTGTAGCCACTCAGATCCAGCGTCGACGCACCGGCGTTGGCCAGTTCGATGAAGTCGTTGGTGTACGTGGCACCGGAGTTGCCGCCGCCTCCGTACACTTCGGCGATCACGGCGTCGGAGGACGGCGTGGCGGACGCCGAGTGCACCGCGATACCGGCCAGCACAACGGCGCCGGCCACTCCGATCGGCACGACGCTCCTGCGAAGCCGGAGCCGGGATCTGGCCGCCGTGACGTCGGCATGCGTACGTATGGAGTGAGGCTGCGTGGCCTCCGAAGGGCGCGACACCGTGGTTCTCCTTCACCTGCGAGGGACATGACGGCGCGTCCGGCCCGGAGGGGCGGGTACGTGGGCGCCCAAACCCCAAGGTATGCGCGTAGACGGGGCGGTGCAGGGATTCTTCGAAGTTCACCGGTGAATCCGTGCATTTCCTCGACACGGGACCGTGGGCCGGGCTCACCACGAATGACGCCTTCGCGTCGTACCGCGGCGGTTCGGCTCCCGGCGCCAGGGTGTACCGCCTGCTCTCCCCGAACCTCCCGCCGACGCCCCTGAAAGCACCCGGGCGAAAGCGCTGACCTGTTGTTTCCGTGACGCTCCCGACCCGCTCGGTGCCTCCATGTCGAGCGGGTCGGGGGTCAGCTCGCGTCCGCCGAAAGGCGTGGGTTCAGCACGCCCTGCTCAACTCGGCAGGTTCCACTGCTGAGCGGCGGTGCCGTTGCACGTGTAGGTCTGCACGGGGGTGCGGTCGGCGTTCGACGCGGCCTTCATGTCGACGCACAGGTCGGAGATGCCGGTGACCTGGCCGGTCGGGCCCGAGACACCGGCGGCGGGTGAGACCCAGGACTGGCCCGCCGTGCCGTTGCAGGTGTAGAGCTGGAGCTGGGTGCCGTCGGTGGTCGAGCCCTTCGGGAGCAGTTGGTCGACGCGGCTGCTGACCGGGGCGTTCGAACCGACCCAGGGGCATGCGCTCGACGCAGCGGGGGCGGCGTCCGCACGCGTCCGGGCGGAGGCCGGGACTTCGGCCGCCACGAGTCCGGCCGCGCCGAGACCCAGAGCGGTCACGGCGATGAGCACCTTGGCTCTCACACCTGGTAGGTGAGGCATGGGCATGGGGGGACATCTCCTTCTGGTGTGGGGGGAGTTGATACCTGGGGGGTGTGCCCGGACCACATGTGTCCTCGACCGCCCCGCGGCCCGCACCCGCCGGCGCCGGCGGCGCGACGGGCGGGCGCGAGCGCGCGGGTGGCGGGGTCAGCCGGCGGGGCCGGCGCTCAGTGGTAGGACCAGGACCACTTCTGGTTGGCGTCGCCGTTGCACGTCCACAGTTGCAGCGGGGCGCCGTCGGCGGTCTTCGCGCCGGTCGCGTCCAGGCACAGGCCGGACTTCTGGGCGACGATGGTGCCGTCGCTCTTGACGGTCCACTTCTGGGCGTCGCCGCCGTCGCAGTTCCACAACTCCACCTTGGTGCCGGGGGTGGTGTTGTCGTTGTAGACGTCGAGGCAGTCGGTGGCGCCCATGGTGCGCAGCTGACCGGAGTCGGTCAGGGAGAACTCCTGGTTGACGCCGCCGTTGCAGTCCCAGAGCTGCTCCTTGGTGCCGTTGAAGTAGACGTTGCCGCCGTCGGCGTCGATGCACTTGCCGGACTGGGCGCCGACCAGTTCGCCGGTGCCGCCCGTCCCGGAGGTGGGAACCGCGGAGATGCGCTTGGCGAAGACCTGTTCGTTGCCGCTCTTGACCACCCGGACGGCGGGGATGCCGTCCTGGTCGATCGCGATGAGCCGCTTGTTGGTCAGCAGCGCCTTGTCACCCGCGTCGAGATGGGTCAGGTCGGAGCCGACAGCTTGATCGTGCCGTAGCCGTAGCCGTAGCCGTAGCGGCCGCGCCGCTGCCACCGCGGACGATGTGTGCGGCGCGTTCTGGCAGGGGCGCGGATCAGGGGCACTCCGCGGTGAGGACCGCGAACTCCCACTGGCCGAGCGGACGGCGCAGGTCGAGGGCGCCGGCGGCGTACCCGATCGGACGGCGCGTGCCGCGAGCGTCGATCTGTACGCCGCCGGCCGGTGCGGGCATGCCGGCCGGCAGCCGTACGGTGACGGCGTCGACCTCGTCGGGCCCGGAGTTCCACACCACCAGCCGCCAGCGCGTGCCGTCGGTGAGGGCCTGCGGCGTCAGCCAGGGACCGCCGGAGACCCGGGCGTGGGTTCCCGCGCCGAGCCAGTCGACGGCGGCGGACAGTTGCGCGGCGCGCTGCGGGGTCATCCGCACCGCGGTGGTGGCAGGCCAGGGGCAGACCGCGACCCGTCCGCCCAGCGTGTTGCGGTGCAGCACCAGACCGGGGCCGACCGGGCGGCCCGCGCCGTCCACGATCCGGCTCGCGACCCGGGCGCCGGGCACGGGTTCACCGGTCACGACCGGCGGGTGGCCGTTGATGTGCGGGTCGACCGAGATCATCGCGCCCACCCGCAGCGAGAAGTCGGGGTCCTCGCACACCTCGCGCACCGGCAGCGGGTCCGTCGGGCCCAGCCGGCGCACGCCGTTCAGCCCGATCAGCTCTCCGTAGCCGCGTTCGGCGAGGATGCGCGCCGCGGTGCCGTCGAGCAGCAGGCCGCCGGCGAGCCAGCCCCGCACGGTGGCGTCGTCGTACGCCCACGCGGACTCGCCCGCGACCGCGTTGACCGGCGCGTCGCCCCGCAGGGTGACGGCGTGGCCGATCGCGCCGAGCCAGCCGGCCCATTCGCGGTGCGGTACGGCCAGCGCGCGCCAGTCGCCCTTCGCACCGCTGCCCTTCGCGCCGTCGCCGGTTCGCGCGGCCCGGCCGGTCTCCTGTGACCAGGGCACGCCGATCCCGACGGTGCGCAGCGACGTGTCGAAGGTGTCGGCCAGCCAGTCCAGCGCCGGGCGGACCTCGGCGAGGAAGCCGGCGCGCCCGGGGTCGTCGTCGGGGTGGTTGGTCAGGAAGTCGTAGAGGCTGATCGCCAGCCCGTCGCAGCCGAGGATGTGCGCGGTCGCCATCTGGGCGAAGGTCTGCCGGTAGGACTTGTTCCACTGCCCGTACGGCCAGCACTCGATCTCCGGATAGCTGACCAGGCCGGGCGGTTGCTGTGTGCGCTGGGCGTCCAGCAGCGCCGCGTACGTGGGCAGTGCCTCGGCGCCGGAGTCGGAGTAGCCCCAGAAGTGCGGCCGGTGCAGGTCGAATCCGGGCAGCCAGTCCGGCCGGCGCCGTCCCTCGGCCGCGTGCGCCTCGGGGGTGGAGGACATCAGTCCGAGGCGGACCCCGTGATCGGCGGCGATCTTCCGCCAGGCGCCGACCAGTTCGAGCTGGGTGCGTTCCCACATGTCCAGCCACAGCTCGCGCCACGGGTGGGGCGGGCCGGGCGCGGTGCATGCCGCGACCACCTCGTCGCGGGTCGCCCGCGTGCCGCAGGACCGGGCGAACTCGGCCAGGTGCAGCGGGCAGAAGCAGCCGCCCCAGTCCAGCGGTTCGTGGTTGTGCAGCCGGATGTCGTCCTCGATCCAGACCGCGTCGACGTCCTCGGCGACGTAGCGGCGCAGGGTCTCGGCGAAGTAGGCACGCCACCCCGGGTCCAGCGGGCAGACCACCACGTCGGCGGCGGTCCCGCGCTGGTCGACCATGGGCTGCCAGTCGTCGCGGCGCGGGCGCCCCCAGTCGCAGTGCCCGAGGGTATGGCCGGGGTTCAGGCTCACCGCGATGCCGGCGGATCGTACGGACGCGCGCCACGGCCGGGTGCGGTCGAGCCAGTGGCCGATCCGGTCGAGCGGCTCGTTGCCGTCGTTGAACTCCATGCCGAACAGGAAGACGCAGAGCTCGTCGGCGCCGGCCCGCTCGGCCAGCGCGACCATTCGCGCGGCGACCGCCGCCGGCTCGTCGGCCGGGTCCGCCTGGACCCGCAGGACATACCGCGTCCCCATCCGGCTCACCTCCACTCCGCAACCGGGCGGGAGGCCACGCCGCGGTCCTGTCGCCACCGGCTCGGCCGAGCCGGTCTTGCCCAGGGATCGTGTTACTTAGCTGCTAAGTTGTCAAGGGTGGCCCGGAAGGAGCCGCAGCTCACCGGCCGGATGTGGAGGAGGCGTTGTTCGCTTGCGGGTCGGATTCCGCCCGTGGGAACCCTCGGCTGTCCGGTGGGAACCCCGGCTGGACGGGCGACGCGGTCGGTTTGAAGGGGCGGGTGCCGGCCGGCCGAGCCCACGGTCTCCGCTGTCCGGACGGTGACCGTGGGAGGTGGGGCGGTCGAACGGACCCTGTCGAGGCGTCCGGTGCTCATGCCGACATGCTCCACGCGCACCCTGCCACGCGGGAATGCACGGATGCGGCAAGGACTTGGACGATTGTCGACAGGAGTGGTCGGGTGGATTCCGTCGCGCACTACCGCACGCCGCCGGAGGAGGTGCGGGCGCTGGGAATCGCCGTGACCGGCGCCGGCCGGATTCTGGACCACCCCCCTTCCCGGGTCGAACGCGCCCTGAACTGCCACGCCGGGGTCCTGGTGTACCAGGGATCGGGCTCCCTCGAACTGCATGGCCACCCCGGGCGCTACCGGGTGCGGCCCGGATCATTCATCTGGCTGCCCGCCGGCGTGCGCCACCGCTACGGCCCGTCGGGGAGCGGCTGGAACGAGTACTGGATCCTGTTCGAGGGGCCGGCGGCCAGGAGCTACGCCGAACTGGGATACCTCGGCGCGTCCTGCCCGGTCGTCGAACCGGCGGACGCCGCCGAGACCTTCGCCCAGTGCGTTCGACTGCTGGACCTGCTCGCCCGGCCGGAGTCCCTCGGCGGCCATGTGGCCGCCACGAGTTCGCTCCACGCGCTGATCAACGCCGTGGGCACCGGCCGGCGGAAGTCCGCCGAGCCGGGCCGCTTCCGGCGCGACCTCGGCCTGCGCGCCCTGCGCCTGCTGGACAACGCCGAGGGGCCGGTGCGGATCGGCTCGATCGCCAGGGAGTTGGCGGTCTCCCGGGACAGCCTCGCGGTGGCGGTCCGCCAGGCCACCGGCTCCACCCCGACGGTCTACCTGATGCGGCGTCGGATCGACCGGGCGAAGGCGCTGCTGGCCGATACCGACAGTCCGGTCTCCCGCATCGCCCGTGAGGTCGGGTATCCCGATCCCGCCTACTTCACCCGGGTGTTCACCCGGCAGGTGGGAGTCGCGCCGTCGGTCTTCCGCAGGCAGCAGCGCCGCTGATGAGCGGACGGCCGGGACCGGCGGGCACCCGGTCCTGGCCGCGCGTGGGACCGGCGCGCTCCTGACGGCTGTCTTGACAGGCGCAGCGCCCGACTCCAAGCTGTCCCTGCGTGAGCGGCCCTGCGCGGAACTGCCATTGTCCAAGCAGTTCCGATCATCCAGGGCTCTGCTCGCAGCGTTCCTGCCGCGGTGTCCGGTTGCCCATGTACTGCACGCAGCGAACCGACGTGATCGCCCCACCGGTTCCCCCGGCAACGACAGCCCCCGTCCCGGTCCCGCTGACGGCCGACGATCCTGCGCCTTGCCTGCCCTGTCCGCCCGCCTGCCCCGGCTGCCCGCTTGGTCACCTGCCTGTGCCGGGGCGGGGCCCCAGAGAAGGGACCACCCTTGCCACGCCTCCGAAGGGCGCTCGCGGCTGTCGCCGCGACCGCCTCGCTCCTCACCGTCGGCACCGTGCTGCCGGCCGTGGCGTCACCGGCGCCGGCCGCCGCCTCGTACACCGTCAGCATCGGCTCGACCAAGCCGTACGCCTACGCGGACGACACGCCCGCCAGCGGCTACATCGACAAGAACGGCACGTTCTACTTCCAGTCGTCCCACTCGCTGTACGGCGCGACCGACCCCCGTGAATGGGGCTTCTACACCGGGACCGACTTCGACACAGCGACCCCGGACACCACGCTCGACACCGCGGTGAACCCGGCCGACGCCAAGGACGCCAACAACGACACGACCTGGCGCTGCAACAACAGCCCCACCGGCCTGGAGGCGACGCCGGCTCCCACCGGCTCCGGCTACTCCCAGGCCAACTACTGCGACCTGCTCGGGGTCTGGGTCGACCCGGACACCGGCGACTGGTACGGCCTGGTGCACAACGAGTTCACCCCGCAGCCCTTCGGCGACGGACTGCACTACGACTCCATCGACTACGCCGTCTCCACCGACCAGGGGAAGGTGTGGAGCATCAAGGGCCACGCCATCACGTCCCCTTACCGCACCACCCGCGGTGACACCGCCACGTTCCCCCAGCAGACCTATGACTACGGCGACGGCGACCAGCGGTTCTACGTGGACACCGCGTCGGGCTACTTCTACGTCTACTACGGCTCGCGCATCGTGCCCAAGGGCGGCGTCGGCGGGAGCATGGGCGGCCTGGAGAACGTCGCGCGCGCACCCATCTCCGGCAAGATGGCGACCGGCAGCTGGCAGAAGTGGTTCGACGGCTCCTGGTCGCAGCCCGGTGTCGGGGGCAGGGAGAGCAACCTGGAGCCGGTCACCGCGGCCGACCCGACCGGCTACACCCCGGTGGCGGACGACTACGACCCGAAGAACACCGGGACCGTGGACCAGCAGATAGCGGCCGGTGAACTGCCCGACCAGTCACCGCTGTTCATCATGAACATCACCTACGACGCCTACCTCGGCCTGTACATCGGCGAGCCCGCGGTGGCCGCCGGAACGACCCAGTCGCAGAAGTACTACGCGACCGACAACCTGGCCACGCAGAAGTGGCACCTGATCGGCGACTCCGGCGGTTACACGTCCGGCTCCTGGTACCGCTGGTTCCTCGACAGCGCCAACAACACCAGTTCCACCATCGTCGGCAGGTCCTTCCGGTCGTACTGCGCCATCGCCTGCTCCCACTCCGACGGTGAGTACGCCAACGAGACGATCGACTCCAGCGCTCCCGCCGCCCCTCCGGTGGACCCGGCCGAGAGCTACCGCATCAGCAGCGGCACCGGCCGGGTGCTCGCGCAGGTCTCCGGCGGTTCGGCCACCACCTCGCTGACCGCGGGACGCCGTTCCGAGCGGGCGGACTGGTCCTTCGTCAGCAACGGCGACGGCTCGTACCAGATCGTGAACGCCGCCACCCGCCAGGCGCTGGGCGTCGACTCCCGCTCGACCGCGAGCCGGGCCTGGGGCACCGGGCCCACCGTCACCACGGTCGGCAAGAGCGGTCCCACCGTCGGCCAGGAGTGGTTCGTCGTGGCCGGCACCGATCCCCGTACCGGCAAGCCCACCGGGACCTACCGGCTGGTCAACCGGTACAGCGAGCTGGTGCTGGGCATGTCCGCGCAGCCCGGCCGGCTCGCCGAGACCACCCCGACCCGCAGTTGGACCGACCGCACCGGCGACGCTGTCGGCGGCAGCCGGTCCGCCGCCGAGCAGACCCTGTCGCTGACCGCGGCCGGGCCGGTTCCGGGTCCGGAGCAGGTCAGCGTCTACACCCCCGGCGCGCAGACCGCCACGGTCGGCACCGCCGCGTCGGTGCAGGTCAACGCGACCGACTCGGCGGGCCGGAAGCTCAGGTACGCGGCGTCCGGCCTGCCGACCGGACTGACCATCAGCTCCACCGGGCTGATCACCGGCACACCGACCGCCGCCGGCACCTACACCGCCACGGTGACCGCCTCCTCCGGCCGGGCCGGCGGCTCGACCAGGTTCGCCTGGACCGTCGACCCGCTGGCCGGGGATCTGAGCGGAACCCACACCGTCAGCCTGTCCGGCCAGGCACTGGAGGACCCGGACTCCTCGCAGGCCGAAGGGACGCAGCTGGACACCTCGGCGCTGACCGGAGGGCAGAACCAGAGCTGGACCTTCACCCGGCTGCCCGACGGCTCGTACACCCTCACCAACGGCTCCTCGGGCCAATGCGCCGCGGACAACGGGGGCTTCACCACGCCGGGCACCACCGTGATCCAGTGGCCCTGCCCCAGCAGCGTCAACCTGGACTGGCGGGTGACCGAACTCCTCTCCGGCGCCTACACCCTCACCAGCGTCAACAGCGGCCTGCTGCTGACCACCGCCTCGACCGCGAACGGTGCGCCGGTGACCCAACAACCCGACACGGGTTCGGCGTTGCAGCAGTGGACCATCGAGTAGATCCGCGGGAGAAGCAGGCGCTCGGCAGGGCTTCTCACCGGCAAGGCCCCCGGCGCACCAGCGCCGGGGGAGTTCTCCCCCCATCGGAGGAACGTGCATGTCCGCACGCGCAGCAGCGGCGATTCTCGGCGCCCTGACCGTCGCTCTGGCGACCCCACTCGTCCTGGCATCACAAGCGTCGGCCGCCACCGCGCCGACCACGATTCACGCTCCCGCGGCCGCGTTGCCGGTCGGCTCCTCCCACGCGGGCGCCGCGCTGCGCCCGGTGGTCGCCCCGACCCGTACGTCGTACTACGTCGACTGCGCGGCGACCACGGACGGGAACGGCACGTTGGCCAGACCGTGGAACTCGCTCACCGATGCCAACGCGCACACCTACCACGCCGGCGAGGCGCTGCGGCTCATGCGCGGCACCACCTGCACCGGGACCCTGTCCCCGAAGGGCTCCGGCAGCGCCGCGGCTCCGTTCACCATCTCCGACTACGGAACCTCCTCCGCGCGGGCCGTCGTCGACGGCGACGGCGCCCCCAACGCGGTCTACCTGTACAACGAGCAGTTCATCCAGCTCACCAACCTGGAGATCACCGATCAGGCCGCCCCGGGCACCAACCGGCGCGGCGTCGAGGTGGTGGCCCAGGACATCGGCGCGGCCCGGAACTACCTGCTGTCCCACCTGTACGTCCACGACATACGCGGTGACACCACCAAGGGCACCGACGGCTCGGCCGGCATCGACTTCGAGGTGCACGGCACCACCACACCCACCTGGTTCGACGGCGTGGTGATCCAGGACAACACCGTCGACGACGTCGACCGCAGCGGTATCACCGAGTGGTCCACCTGGGGCAACGACGCCGCGGTCAACGACCCGACCGACATGCCCGAGCCCCGCCACCCGACCAGGGGCCTGGTGATCCAGGGCAACACCCTGCACCGGATCGGCGGGGACGGCATCGTGGTCATCGACGCCGACAACTCCCTGGTGCAGTACAACACCCTGGCCGGCTTCCACCTGGAGCCCACCGGATACGACGCCGGAATCTGGCCGTGGGACGCCGACGACACCGTCTTCCAGTACAACGACGTCTCGGGCGGGGCCAGCACCAACGACGGTATGGCCTTCGACGTGGACCAGGGGACCTCGGGAACGGTCTACCAGTACAACTACAGCCACGACAACGACGGCGGCTTCATGCTGTTCTGCAACGCCGACGGAAGCACGACCGACGCCGTCGTCCGCTACAACATCAGCCAGGACGACTCCTACCGCGGCTTCGAGAACTGCTCGGGCGCGGTGTCCGGCATGCAGGTCTACAACAACACCCTCTACATCGGCCCCGGAGTCACCCAGACCGTGGTCAACGAGAACAACACCACCCCGCGCGACGTCTCCTTCAGCAACAACATCGTGGTCAAGTCAGGCAGCGGAAGCGCCTCGTTCAACCTGCGGTCCGGCGGCTACACCTTCCACAACAACGACTTCGTGAACCTGGGCGGCCTCCCGTCCGATCCGGGCGGAACCACCGCCGATCCGGCCTTCTGCGACCCCGGCGACGCCGGCGGCATCCGCAGCGCCACCGGCTACCGGCTGTGCGCCGGCTCCCCGGTGGCCGGCATCGGCGCGGCCGTCCGCGGCAACGGCGGCCGGGACTACTTCGGGGCCGCGGTGGCGCCCACCGCCGCCCCCAACATCGGCGCCTCCGCCGCGGCTCCCTCGGCCGGCGCGCCGAACCTGCTGCCCGACGGCGGCCTCGAAGCCGGCGACCTCAACGGCTGGAGCACCCGCGGCGCCACCGCCGCGCAGGACCCGGCGGCGCACAGCGGCGCCTACGACCTGTCCCTGAACGCCCCGTCCGGCAGCGCCGCGACCGCCGAGTACACCGTCACCGGCCTCCAGCCGAACACCGCCTACCAGTACACCGGTTGGGTACGCACCACAGGCGCCCCCACCTGGCTGGGCGTCAAGAACCACGGTGGCGCCCAGGTGTCCGCGTCCACCACCGCGACCGGATGGACCCGGCTGTCCGCGTCGTTCACCACGGGAGCGGGGGACACCAGCGCCACCGTCTTCTGCTACCTGCCCTCGACCGGCCGATCCACCTGCGACGACCTGTCCCTCACAGCCGGCCCCTGACCGCCCCGCGCAGGCGGGGGTGGGGTTTCAGCCTGAGGGCGAGCTCGCCGTGGTGGGCGTCGTCACGGCGGGGTGCGGTTCGGAGGGCGTGGGGGAGGGGCGGACGCCGGTGCGGGTGGCGCCGATGCCGGCGGTCACGACGAGGGCGACGCCCGCCGCGGAGGCGAGCGCGGGGACCTGGCCGAGCACCAGCAGGCCGGCGAGGAGCGCGACGGCCGGCTCCAGGCTCATCAGGGTGCCGAAGGCGGAGGTCGTGAGGCGGCGCAGGGCGAGGAACTCGAGGGCGAAGGGCAACGCGGCGCTCAGGGCGGCCAGCCCCAGCATCGCGGCGAGCAGCCTCCACGTGACGTGTGCCAGGTCGGAGGGCGCCGCGGCGAGGAGGCCGATGAGGCCGGCGACGGGCATGGAGACGGCCAGCCCGCCGAGGCCGGTCACGGAGTCGCCGACCCGCTGGGTCAGCAGGATGTAGGCCGCCCAGCAGGACGCGGCGGCCACGGCGAAGCCCGCGCCGGCCGCGTCGATGCCACCGTGCCAGGGTTCGGTCAGCGCGACGACACCGAGGGCCGCCAGGGCCGCCCAGCGGGTACGACCACGGCCCGGGCCGTGGAAGGAGCCGTAGAGGGACACGGCCAGCGGGCCGAGGAACTCCAGCGCGCTGGCTGTGCCGAGCGGCAGCCGCGCCACGGCGAGCATGAAGCAGATCATCATGCCCGCGCTGACCGCACCCAGCGCGGTGCACGCCCGCAGGTCGCGGCCGGTGAAGTCGCGCGGGCGGGGCCGCACCAGTACCAGAAGGAGCACACCGGCCCACGCCATACGCAGCCCCGTCGTACCCAGGGCGCCGAGCTGATCCACCAGCGGAACCGACAGCGCGAGCCCGAGCTGAACGGCGGACATGGAGGTCACGGCCATCAGGGCGCCGGTCGCGGACGCGGACAGGCGCGGACCGGTGGCGCGGTGGTTCGGCAGGCTCATGCACCCGAGTACATGATGTCCGGACCGTTCGTGTCCACGTGCCGATCATGAATGAACCGTTCGCCGCTCCGCGACAATCCAGGGATGGAGACACGACGACTGCGGATGCTGGTGGAGCTGTCCCGGCTGGGGTCCATGCGCGCGGTGGCCGACGTGCTGGGCACGACCACCTCGACGGTCTCGCAGCGGATCGCCGCCCTCGCCGACGACATGGGCACCGCGCTGACCGAACCGCACGGGCGCCTGGTCCGGTTGACGCCCGCGGGCCGCCGGCTGGCCGAGCACGCGGTGACGATCCTCTCCGCCGTCGAGGCGGCGCACCACGACCTCGCTCCGGGAGCGGAGCCCACCGGCACCCTGCGCGTCGCAGGCTTCGCCACCGCCATCCGCGCCCACCTGCTGCCCATCGTCACGGCCCTGGCCACGAGCCATCCCCGCCTCCGTGTCCTGGTCCGCGAACACGAACCCGCCGAGGCGCTGCGGCTCCTGGCCGAGGACGCGACGGATCTGGCCCTGACCTACGACTACAACCTGGCGCCCGCGGCCGAGGACCCCGTGCTGCGCGCCACTGCCCTGTGGACCGCGCGCTGGGGTCTGGGCGTCCCCGCGCATGCCGACATCCGAGAAGGGACGGCCGCGGAGGTCTTCGCCCGGTTCGCCGGGCAGGACTGGATCGTCAACTCGCGCAACACCGCGGACGAGACCGTCATCCGCACCCTTGCCTCCATGGCGGGCTTCACCCCGCGCATCACCCACCAGGCCGACAGCCTCGACCTCGTGCACGCCATGATCACCGCCGGGCTGGGTGTGGGCCTGCTCCCCGTCGGGACGGTCACGCTCCCCGCGGTGCGGCTCGTCCCGCTCGCCGCTCCCGACGTGGAACTGCGCGCGTACGCCGTCGCGCGCCACGGCCGCCTGGACTGGCCCGCCCTCGCCCTGGTCACCGACCTCCTGGTCAGGCGGTCCGCGCCCGGGGCGATGCTCAGTTGAGCGCCGGCCCGCACGACGCTGTCGCGGGTGGAGCCGCGCCCTCGTGAAGTGTCCGGCCGGCGGTCCGGTCCTGCCGATGAGTTCGCCGTCCTCGGACGGTCCACCCCACGACTCGACCGCTCTCGACAGGAGTGCCATGTCCACCATCCAGCCGGTGATCCTGACCGCCGCCCAGGACGTTCTGCTCGGCTTCTACACGCAGTTGTTCGGCGCCGAGGAGGTCTTCCGGGTGCCGGCGGAAGGCCCCGCCTTCTACCTCGGCCTGCGCATCGGCGACACCGACCTCGGGCTGGTGGCCAAGGACGACGCGGAGACCGGGGCCGTGCCGCGGATTCTGCTCAGCATCGCTGTCGACGACGTCGACGAGACGCTCGGCCGGGTGGTGGCGCTGGGCGGCTCGGTCAGCGGCGGCCCCAACGACATGCCGTGGGGACAGCGCGTCGCCCACATCCAGGACCCCGACGGCAACCCGTTGAACCTCACCCAGCCGATCCCGCAGGGGTGACGCCGCCGGACCGGGTTTCCCCAACCTTTACCGGCGCCGCCTTGTAGCCCCTGTGAGGGAGCTGTGAAGATCGCGGGGGTTTCTCGACGCCCTGGGGGTCCTGCGCATGTCGGCTCGTTCGGCGCGAACAACGGTGGTCGTGGCCGTCGCGGTGATGGTCATGGCCACCGCCTGCAACGGGCAGCGGGACGACCCGAACTCGCCGTATCGCGTGGGCGATCACTACACGGTGCTGCAGAGGTACGTCACCGACGGCGTCCACTGGCAGTTGGACGCCTTCATCGACGCCGATCAGGACGACAGCTTCTGCATGAGCCTTGACGACTCGCGGGGGCCGGACCACTCCGAGACGTTGCCGTGGGCGAACGGTGCGTGCGGCTTCGACGGTTCGGACTCCGGTGGGTACTACGGAGGGGGCCAGGCGCCGGGGCGCAACGCCTTCGCTTCCTACGGACCCGTTCCCGACGCGGCCGTAGGAGTGCGGGTGTCCACCGAACAGGTCGTCCCCACCCACCCGCTCCCGAAGGGGCACGGCCTGCCGGACGGGCGGTACTGGGTCGTCTACCAGCCGGCATCGTGGCCCGGAAAGGGCGCCAGGTCGGTGGACCCCCAGCCCCTGGACGCCTCGGGGCGAAAGGTCGCGTTCACCACGTTCTGAGCGGTGCGCGGCGGCTGTAGCCGGCCCTCGCAGGGCTCGGCGTGCGGACATCGGCGTTGCCGCTCGGGGGGAGTCGGGCCGAGCATATTCCAAGCACATGCTTGACATTGCCGGAAGCGCGGCCCATATTCCAAGCATGTCCTTGGAGAGAGATCCGCGGCGGGCACGGTTCCTGGACGACCCGCTGGCGATCCGGGCGATGGCACACCCCGTCCGGCTGGAACTGCGGGCCCTGCTCGGCAGGGAGGGACCGATGACCGCGGCCGAGGCCGCGCGTCGGCTCGGGATCAGCCAGGCCCTGACCTCGCACCACCTCCGTCAACTGGCCAAGTACGACTTCGTGGAGCCCGCGCCGAGCAAGGACAACCGCGAGCGGCCGTGGCGGCTGGTGTCGACCTCGCAGTCGTGGCGCGGTGCGGAACTCACGCCGGAGGGCGATGCCGCGGTGAGCGTCCTCGAACAACTCCTCGCCGAACGCGCCCTCGACCAACTCGCCACGTGGCAGCGGCAGCGGCCCGCCGAGGAGCCGAACTGGCGGGAGCACGCCGGCATCGACCACACCGGGGTCTACCTCACCGCCGACGAACTCGCCGACGTGGCCGGGCAGATGGCGGACCTGCTCCAGCGGTACGTCGACGAGCGTCCTATCGACGACAAGTCGACCCGCCCGCCGGGCAGTCGGCACGTGCAGTTCACCCGGATCGTCACGGTCTCGCCGCCCGTGCCCGCGGAGGAGCGATGAAGGACCACCGTCCGCTGCTCGTACGGCAGTTGGCGGCCCGAGCTGTTGCCGATCCGGGGTGGTCCCCGTGCATCAGGTAGCGCCTGCGGCACCGAGCACCGCCGGGGCGGGCGCGCGGACCGACCGCCGGTTCGCCATCTTCTGGTCGGGCCAGACCGTTTCGCAGTTCGGCGACCGGATCAGCGAGCTGGCGCTGCCGCTCATCGCGGTGGCACTGCTGCACGCGGACGCCCGGCAGGCCGCGCTGCTGACGGCGCTGATCTGGCTGCCGAACACCGTCGCGCCGGTGGTCGGCGCCTGGATCGACTCGCGCACCCACAAGCGGCTGATGATGATCGCGGCCGATGTGACGCGCGCCGCCGCCCTGTTGAGCCTGCCGGTCGCCTACGGGGCGCACGCGCTCGGGCTCGGGCAGCTGTACGTCGTCGGCGCGGTGACCGGGGTGGGGCAGACGGTGTTCGACGTCGCGTACCCGGCGTTCTTCGTGACGCTGATACCGCGGACCGGCTACGTGGCGGCCAACAGCCGGCTGAACATGAGCCGTTCGCTGTCGTACGTGGTCGGGCCCGCGGTCGGCGGCGCCCTCATCCAGGCGATCACCGCACCCGTCGCGGCGGCCGTGGACGCGGTCTCCTTCCTGTTCTCCGCGACCATGATCAGCCGGATCAGGACGGAGGGGCTGCCGCCCGCCTCGGACTCCCACCTGCCGTTGCGCAGGCGGATGGCCGCCGGCGCCCGGTTCATCTTCCGGCACCCGGTGCTGCGCGCCAGCCTCGCCTGCTCGACCACGATGAACTTCTTCATGTACGCCGCACAGGCGATCGTCATCCTGTTCGCCAACCGCGCGTTGGGCCTGCCGGCGGGCATGATCGGACTCTCCCTCGGGGCGGGAGCGGTCGGCGGCCTGGCCGGCGCGGTCCTGGCGCGCAGGGCCATCGGGGTCCTCGGCCTCGGCCGGACGATCATGCTGGGAGCCGCGCTGTACCCGAGCCCGCTGGTGCTGCTCGTCATGGCCGGCGGCCCGCACGGGAAGAGCTTCCTGCTGCTCGGCGCGACGGAGTTCCTGTCGGGACTCGGCGTGATGTTCTTCGACATCGGCAACAACTCGCTCAGGGCCGCCGTGACCCCCGACCATCTGCGCAGCCGGATCGCCGGCGCCTACAGCTCGATCAACTACGGTTCCCGGCCGCTCGGCGCGCTGGTCGGCGGCTGGCTGGCGACGGGGATCGGCATGCGGCCGACGTTGCTGATCGCGGGTGTCTGCGGCGCGGCGGGCAGCTTGCTGCTGCTGCCGTCCCCCGTTCCCGGCATCAAGGTCGTGCCGGAACCGGTCGCGGCGGGGGATCGTCCGGGGCCGGGAAGCAGCGGCTGAAGGATGTCCGGCCGCGGTGTCAGGGTTCCACCGGGCCGGTGAACTGCGGTTGCGCGGGGGCCCGGTCGGCGTGCGTGCGCAGCTCGTCGGCGTAGGTGCTCCAGTCGGCGCGGAAGAGGAAGTGGCCGACGCCGGGTACGAGGCGCAGGCGTGCGGTGGGGACTGCGGCGGCGATGGCGCGCGCGGCCGACGTACGCAGCAGCGGGTCGCGTTCGCCGTGCAGCACCAGGGTCGGCGCGGTGATCCCGGCCAGCGGCCCGCCGTGCCACTTCGCGCCGATCTGGCGGCTCTGCGCCTTCGCGTCGCGGAAGCTGGTGACCTGGTGTGCCGCCTCCTTGTCCACGAACTCGCGCACGTCGTGCTCGTCGATGTGCCGGTCGGGCGCGGCGAGCAGGCGGGCGACGGCGACGGCCAGGTCCAGGTTGCCCTGAGGGGTGTCGGGGTGGTGGAGCCGGGAGAACCGGGGCAGGAGCGGCAGGCGCACGTAGCGCAGGACGTTCAGGCCCTTCGCGTCGCTGGGGACGGCCGAGGACGTGATCAGGCTCAGCACGCGCTTCGGGTGGCGGATCGCGGTGCGCTGCGCCACGAGTCCGCCCATCGAGTGGCCGAAGAGGTGGGCGCCCTGCCAGCCGAGGGCGTCGAGGACGGCGACCGCGTCGTCGGCGAGGTCCTCGGCGCCGTAGGCGGGGGCGTCGCGGCGCAGCAGGGCCTTGAACGGCGAGCCGGCGCGCCGGTCCGGCAGGTGGGTGGACTCGCCCGCGTCGCGCTGGTCGTAGGCCACGACGTGGAAGCCGCGGCCGACCAGTTCGGCCACCAGGCCGTCCGGCCACCAGAACCGTGAGGTTCCCAGCCCTATGACCAGCAGGAGCGGGTCGCCGCCCGCACCGCCCAGGTCCTCGAAGGCGATCCGGATCTCGCCGTTGTGCGCATAGCGCGTCATCGTGTCCCTCCCATTCGCAAACGTCGTTCGCGAACAGCGTATGCGATAGATAGGCTGGCGGCAACGCGGGAGGTGGCGATGGCGGTGGCAGGGCAGAACGAGCCGGTGATCTGGATGCGGCCGGAGCAGGCGGCGGTCGGACGCCCGGCCGAACGCAGCCGCGCCGAGATCACCGCCGCCGCGGTGGAACTGGCCGACCGCGAGGGCCTGGACGCGGTCTCCATGCGCCGCGTCGCGTCGGCTCTGGGCACCGGCGCCGCCTCGCTCTACCGCTACGTGGCCACCCGCGACGACCTGCTCGACCTGATGACCGACAGCACCGCGAGCGAGTACGACCTGCCCGCGGCCAGCGGCGACTGGAAGGCCGATCTGCTCGCCATCGCCCACCAGGCCCGGCAGATCATGCGCCGCCACCCGTGGCTGCCCGCCATGGTCATGAGCCGTCCCACGCTCGGCCCCCACGGGATCGACCTCCTGGAGCACGTGCTCGACGTGCTCGCCGACCACCCGGCCGGCCCCGCGCGCAAGTTCGAGGCGTTCGCCCTCCTCAGTGGTCTGACCGCGTTGTTCGTACAGAACGAGATGGCTGCCGCGGACACCGGCGCCGCACGCCAGGCCGCCTACCTCCACCACGTCGCCGCCGCGGGCGACCACCCCCGCATCACCGCCCTCCTCGCGGCTTCCCCGCCCCACGGCAAACCCCGCGACCGCTTCGACACCGTCCTCGCCCGCACCCTCGCCGGCGTACTGGGCTGACGTCCACGGCGTTCACCGGCATCCGCCGCGGGCGATCACGCGCTTTGGCGGCGCGGGTCTCAAAGGTGGCTGGGCGCCGGCCGGGAAGGGCCCGTGGCAGCCGGTGGAGCGGGTGTGGGCAGCGGTTCGCGGTGCGGCCGGTGGGGGGCCGTGCCGGCTCTGCTCCGAGCGGCGCAGGAACGCTCCCACGCGATCCCGACAACGGCGGTGACCTGGCCTTACGAGTCCCGACGGCCCTACTGTCCTCCCGTCAGGAGGGGATGGCCGATGCATCAGGACAGGCGGTGTTGCGCCGTGGCGAACGAGCAGCCCGGAGCCGGGACTTGGACCGGAACCGGGGCCGGGGCGGTCGCGTCGGGGCGTGACCCGAGGGCGCTGCCCAAGGCGGAACTGCACCTTCACCTGCTGGCGGCCATGCGCCCGGCCACGCTGGCGGAACTCGCGTCGGATGCCGGACGTGAGGCCCCCGACCCGCGGGGGTTCGCCGACTTCGAGGGCTTCCAGCAGGTCTACGCGGCGGCCTTCGACGCGACGTCGGACCGCCCCGCCAACCTGCGGCGGGTGGTGACCGAACTGGTGGAGGACACCGCGGCCGACGGCGGCGTCTGGGTCCAGCCGCACTTCGACCCGCGTTCCTACGCGCACTTCGGAGCGCCGGAGGACGTCCTGGACCTGGTCCTCGACGCGGGCCGGCAGGCGGGCGCGCGCTGCGGCGTCGGGTTCGGGCTGACCCTGGCGGTGTCCCGCCACGCGACCCCCGCGGCCGCCGTGCGGCTTGCGCGCTTCGCCGCCCGGTACGCGGGGCGCGGCGTCCACGCGCTGGGGCTGACCGGCCACGAAGGGGCCCGCGGCACCGGGGAGTTCGCGGAGGCGTTCGCCATCGCCCGTACCGCAGGACTGACGTCGGCGCCGCATGCCGGAGAACTCCGCGGACCCGACAGCGTCCGCGCGGCGGTCGACCGCCTCGGCGCGACCCGCATCGCGCACGGCATCCGCGCCGTGGAGGACCTCGCCCTGCTGGAACTCCTGGCCGCGCGGGGCGTCTCGCTGGACGTCTGCCTGACCTCCAACCGGGTGCTGGGTCTGGTCCCCGACCTGGCCCGGCACCCGCTGCCCCGGCTGCTGGAAGCGGGTGTCCGGTGCTCGCTGGGGACGGACGACCCGTTGATGTTCGGGGCGTCGCTCACCGACGAGTACCGGACCGCCCGCGCGGTACTCGGGCTCACGGACCACCAGCTCGCCGCGATCGCCCGTTCCTCGCTCGAAACCAGCGACGCGCCGGCCGAGTCGATCACGGCGGCCACCGCGGGCGTCGACGCCTGGCTCGGCTGACGTCCGCGCCGGCCCGCGCGGGGCGTTCACCAGGAAGGCGGGGCGAATTTCGGGGGTGCGTACGCCGGAAGGCACCGCGGGGGGCGCGGTGCCTTCTGGTGGGGCTCGGTGGGTCAGGCGCTCAGGAGGAGCCAGCCCCCGAGGCCGCTGCACATGCTCGCGTTGAAGACGTCGGTGCGGAAGCCGGGCGGTACGGGTACGCCGGGGCAGATGTACTCGCCGACGCGGGCGAGTTGCTGGTACCAGATGCCGATGTTGCCGCAGCCGGTGCTGATGTGGCCGGTGAGCACGTAGCCGGTCGGGATCGGCGAGCCCGCGCAGACGTACTGGCCGTCGCGGGCCAGCTCCAGGAACCAGGTGTCGATGTTGGCGTTGCAGCCGTTGGCGGTGTGCATGGTGAGGACGTAGCCGGTGGGGATCGGTGACGTGGCGCAGATCCAGATGCCGTTCTGCACGGGCTGGATGTACCAGGCGCCGGCGCCGTTGCACCCGTTGGCCGCGCGGCTGGTGATCACGTAGCCCGCCGGTATGGGCGTGCCGGGGCAGACCCATCCGGCGTCCGCCGGAGTGACGTCCGCCGGAGTGGCGGCTTCGGGGGTCGAGGCGGAGGACGCGGAGGGGGAGGAGGCGGCGACCGGTGCCGCCTGGGGCGTCCGGGGCGCCGCACCGGCCGTGCCGGCGGCGGTGCCGGTGAGGACGGCCGCCAGCAGCGCGACCACCCCCACCGCGGCGGCGAGCCGGCTCCGGAGTGCCGTCGCCAGGGAACGGCCGAGCAGATGGCGATACTTGAGGGTCACTTCACACCAGTCCAATCGACAGGTCGATGAAGCGCCGGACGACGACCGTGCGGCACCGGGCTGTGGAACTGAAGTGACCCTAGTGGGAAGTGATGCGAATGGTCATCACCGGGTAAAGACGTCATCAACCTGGCCGGAAATCGACCGGGGAACCCGAGCGGGAAGCTGACCGGGGAACCCGAGCCGGGAACCCGAGTGGGGATCGGACCGCGGATCAAAGGTGCCGCGTGGACGGGAGTTCCCCGCGGTCCGACGCCGACACGGCAGATCGTCGCGTCAGAGGATCTGGATGGAGGCGACCTTCGGGGGGTTGTTCGGGAACGTGATGTCGTGCCAGCGATCGATCCTCACCGAGTCGCCGTTGGCGTCGTAGTAGATCAGGTCGTTGTTGCCCGTGACGATCCGGTCGACCCACCATCCGCCGAAGTCGGTCCGCCCGGCGTTCGCGTAGCAGTCCACGCTCTGCTGCCCGTCGAGGTGCGAGTAGATCTTCAGGAAGTTCTCCCCGCCGACGCACTCGACGTGGTCGATGGCGAAGGCGTTGCCGCTGGGCACGCCCAGTGTGAGCGTGGCGGCCGCGGCGAGCGCGAGAGCCAGGGACCGCGCCACCTTCTTGACTTTCGAGATCACGGATTTCTCCTTGCCTGCGCGGACCGGCGCACCTGCCGGCCCTGTCGGCGACGTCGCGCCATGGCGGAACGGTGCTTCGTCGAGCCGGCAGAGGACCGGTCGCGCACCAGGCCGGCCCCTCCGGCCGCACCTGTCAGGGAGGCGGCCGGAGGACCCGATGCACTCAACGTAGCGATCGCCACGCGCAGTTGGGCGGTAACACTCCGTGTCCGGACCGCCGCGCCGAAACATCACCCGACCGTGGCGGCCCGGGCGACCGACCCTAGGAACCCCCGTTGACGCAGAACAGTGCGGCGCTCGCCGCCTGCGCGTTCGCCGCCTCCCCGTTCGGCGCCGGCCAGCCGGTCACACGGAAGACCGCGCGCTCCCCGGGCAGCAGGGTGACCCTGCCCTGGTCGGTCTCGGCGTCAGGGTGCAGCCGGTCCGCCTGCAGCAGCAGGTCGCGTACGAGGCTGTGCGCGGTCACCTCGACCCGGGTCTCCTGGCGCGACCGGACGACCTCCACGGAGAAGTCGGCCCGCGGGTAGGCGAAGTCCTTGTCAGCGGCCCCGAACCACAGCGCCCGCAGCCCGTCGCAGTCGCCGACGAGGAACTCCTTGTGCCCGTCGAGAGGCAGCAGCTCGGCGGGGACGGGGAAGTGCGACACGCCGCGGGGCGCCACCTCGGCGCGGACGACCGCGTGTCCGGCCACGCTTCCGTCGGCGTGCACCCGCCGCAGTTCGATCACGGCGGTCCAGGGCCGCGCGGCCTGGTTCACCGCCACCAGCCGCGGGGAGTCCTCGCCCTGCTGGAACGTGAGCAGCCGGTCGGCGTAGAGACGGCGCAACTCGTGGAAGAGCGGTTTGCGGCGGCCGTAGCTGTCGACGGCGGCCCAAGAGGTCACCGGCCAGCAGTCGTTGAGCTGCCACAGCACCGTACCGGCGCAGGTCGGCCAGTTGGCACGCCAGTGCTCGACCCCGGTGGCCACCGCGCGGGCCTGGTTGAGCTGCGTCAGGTAATGCCACTCGTCGAACGACCGCGGTTCGCCGAAGACCGGTGCCAGCCCGCGGAGAAGTTTCCCGTTGCCGTCCTCCGCCTTCTGGTGGTGCAGCATGCCGGGGCTGTCGGCGCCGAGCGGCCGGTCGTGCACGGACTGCGTGATGGTGGCCATCGCGGGCGGCGCCTGCCAGCCGAACTCCGCGACGAACCGCGGCACGTCCGCGAGGTAGTCCGTGTAGGGGCGGCGGTTCCACTCCTCCCAGCGGTGCGCGGTGCCGTGCCGGGCGTCGTTGGGATGGATCGCCTCCGAGCCCGACCACGGCGAGCCCGCCCAGTACGGCCGGGTCGGGTCGAGTTCGGCGACCACCCGCGGCAGCAGGTCGAGGTAGTAGCCGCGCCCCCAGGAGGCCCCGGCCAACTCCTCCTTCCACGCCCAGTCCTCGTGGCCCCACAGGTTCTCGTTGTTGCCGTTCCAGAGCACCAGCGAGGCGTGCGGCATCAGGCGTACGACGTTGTCGCGGGCCTCCGCCTCGATCTCCGCGGGCAGCGGCCCCTCTTCGGGGTACGCGGCACACGCGAAGAGGAAGTCCTGCCAGACCATGAGGCCGAGTTCGTCGCACGCGTCGTAGAACGCGGCGTCCTCGTAGATGCCGCCGCCCCACACCCGGACCAGGTCGACGTTGGCCTCCTTCGCCTGGGCCAGCCGCTCCCGGTAGCGGTCGGCGGTCATGCGCGACACGAGCGCGTCGTCGGGAATCCAGTTGACCCCGCGGGTGAACACCGGCACGCCGTTGACGACGAACCGGAACGCCGAACCCCCCTCGTCCTCGGCGGTGTCGAGCTCCACGGTACGGAAGCCGATCCGCCGGCTCCAGTTGTCGAGCGGCTCCCCGGTGTCGGCGTCGGCCAGGTCCACGGTCAACGCGTGGAGCGGCTGGGCGCCGAGCGTGTGCGGCCACCACAACTCGGGCGCGGGCACGTCGAGTTCGACCGTCGCCCTGGCCGCGCCCGCGGGAACCGCCACCGTCGCCCGCACGCCGGCCACCGCCGCGTCCAGCCGCAGCTCCCGGGCGCCGCCCGCGGCAGTCCGCTCGAAGCCCACCTCCACGCGCACCCTGCCGTCCCCGCCCACCACGGTGACCTGCGGCGCCACCGAGTCGAGCCGGGCCGTGCTCCACCGCTCGATCCGCACCGGGCGCCATATCCCCGCCGTGACCAGCGTGGGCCCCCAGTCCCAGCCGAAGCTGGACGCCATCTTGCGCACGTAGTTGAAGGGCTCCGGATAGGCGTTGGGCCGGGCGCCGAGTTCGTCCTTGAGCGCTTCGGCCACCCGGTACGCCGAGGCGAACGCCACGACCAGGTCGGCCGCGCCGCCGGCGGTCGGCGCGGAGACGTCGAAGCGGTACCGGCGGTGCATGTTCGCGGTCTCGCCGAGCGGGCGGCCGCCCACGGACACGGTCGCGAAGGTGTCCAGCCCCTCGAAGACCAGGTCGGTCCGCTCGAACTCCGGCTCCGCGGCCGGCAGTCGGGTCCGGTACGACCAGTCGGTGCGGCCGATCCACGCGCACCGCTTCTCGTTGTCGTCGACATAGGGGTCGGCTATCGCGCGGGCGGCCAGCAGGTCGGTGTGCACGCACCCGGGCACCTGCGCCGCGAACTCCGCGCCGGCCACCCTCGCCGGCACGGCAACGGCGTCGTCGACCGCGGGGTCCGCCCGCAGCGTCCAGGGGTGGGGCAGGGGTGAAACGACCAGCATGGTGGGACTCCCGGAATCAGAGCGGCTCACGTCGTCGGTGCCCGTACCGCGAGGTCGGGCGGCTCCGGACCAACGTAGGCGTTCATCTGGACTCTGTCCATTAACCGCTCTAGTAGCAATGGGCGGCACGCGAGACTCGGCTTTCCGCGAGTGGGCAAAAGTGGTGAACTGCGCCTGGTGGTGGGGCTGCTGTGTGGCAGTGATGTTCGGCGCTTGGCCCTTCATGGAGCGGTTGAGCCAACAAAATGCCTGCTCGGAGCGGATGTTGACGAGCGATGGGATTCAGCCCTCGTAACGTTTAGATATCGGGGGGGATTCGCCCTCTTTACGGCCTGGAGTCCGCGTGGAACAGTGCCGGGGAACTGAACCGCTTCAGTGTTCGGTGCCAGGGGCTCGATGTGCGGGCGCGCGATGAAGGAGAGACACATGCGGAGAAGTGTTCTGTCGGCGATGGCGCTGGCCATGGCCGTCGCGGCCACGGCGACGGCCTGTTCCTCGTCGGGCAGCGGTGGCTCCGACACGGCCGTCGCGACAGCTCCGTCGGACCCGGCGTCCGTGTCCGGCACCATCACCGTGCTGACCAACCGCACCGACCTCATCGGCGACGGCACCATGAAGAAGTACGCCGCGCAGTTCGAGAAGGTCTATCCCAAGGTCCACGTCAAGTTCCAGGGTCTGACCGACTACGAGGGCGAGGTCAAGATCCGCATGAACACCAAGAACTACGGCGACGTGCTGCTCATCCCCACCGCCGTCGCCCGCACGGACTACCCCAAGTTCTTCTCCCCGCTGGGCAGCGCCGCCGACCTCGCCGCGAAGTACGACTTCACGGACTCCGGCACGGTCGACGGCAAGACGTACGGCATCGTCTCGTTCGCCTCCGCCAACGGCTTCGTCTACAACAAGAAGGTGTGGACTCAGGCCGGCATCACGACCTGGCCGACGACACCGGCGCAGTTCCTCTCCGACCTGAACAGCATCAAGTCGAAGACCAAGGCCACGCCCTACTACACCAACTACAAGGACGGTTGGCCGCTGACCGCGTGGACCAACGTCCTCGGGTCGGCGACCTGCGACCCGCAGGCGAGCAACGACCTGACCACGCAGGACCCGTGGCGTTCCGGCAGCGATCTGCGCACCGGCGACAGCCTGCTGTACGGCATCGTGCACGACAAGCTGTCCGAGGACGACCCGACCACCACGAACTGGGAGAACTCCAAGAACCTGCTGGCCACGGGCAAGGTGGCCTCGATGTGGCTCGGGACCTGGGCCGTCCCGCAGATGCAGCTCGCCGCGAAGAAGGCCGGCGTCGACCCGCAGGACATCGGCTACCTGCCCTTCCCCGCGCAGGTCGGCGGCAAGTACTGCTCGGTCGAGGCCCCCGACTACCAGTACGGCATCAACATCCACTCCGGCCACAAGGCGGCCGCTCGGGCGTGGATCGACTGGGTGGTCGACAAGTCCGGCTTCGCCACCGCCAGTTCCGGCATCTCCAGCGTCAAGGGCGCGACCCTGCCCGGCATCCTGAAGCCCTTCGAGTCCGCCGGTGTGAAGCTGATCGTGGAGAGCCAGTCGAAGACCCCGCAGGTCAACACCATCGACAAGGCGTCCGAAGTCGGCCTCCAGGCGCCGGACTACCGGCAGAAGCTGATCGACGCGGCGCGCGGGGCGGGAGGCGGCAGCCTCGACTCGATCCTGTCCGGCCTGTCGAAGAAGTGGAAGTCCGGCCGGCAGGGCGCCGGACTGTAGGGCGGCGGACCGGCCAACCCAGTTACGGGGAGCAGGAATTCAGGTACGGCGAGCCGCGACCCCAAGGTTCCGGGACGAGCAACCCAGGCACGGGGAGCGGGCCCGCCCCCGCTCCCCGTCGCCGCGACCGCCGCAGTCAGAGGAGCGAACCCTCATGAGCAGTACCCGTACGACCGCAGGCTCCGCCGACCGGGCCGGCGCGCCGCCGCGCAGCGGACGGGAGCCGTCACGACGGCGGCCCGAGCCCGGTGGCCGCGGACCACGGCCCCGATGGGCATGGGCGACACCGTGGCTCTTCCTCGCCGTGCCGGTCGGCATGCTGGCCGTCTTCACCTACGTACCGATCGTCAACATGATCGAGTACAGCTTCACCAACTGGGACGGCATCAGCCCGGAGCGGAACTGGGTCGGCTTCCGGAACTACACCGAGATCTTCACCCGGTCCGAGCTCTTCGAGGTCTTCTACGTCAGCATCTACTACCTGGTCGCGTCGGTGCTGCAACTCGTGCTGGCGCTGTACTTCGCCACCGTCCTCAGCTTCAACACCAGGCTACGGAACCTCTTCAAGGGGATTCTCTTCTTCCCCTACCTCATCAACGGGGTCGCGATCGGTCTGGTCTTCCTCTACTTCTTCCAGTCCGGCGGAACCCTGGACACCCTTCTGTCGATGTTCGGATTCCACGGCAGGCACTACTGGCTGGGGAACCCGGACCTGGTGAACATCTCGCTCTCCGGCGTTTCCGTATGGCGCTACATGGGCCTGAACTTCGTGCTCTTCCTCGGCGGAATACAGTCCATCCCCGGCGAACTCTACGAGGCCGCGGCCCTGGACGGGGCGAACAGGTGGGCGCAGTTCCGGTACATCATCGCGCCCAGCCTTCGGCCGCTCATCAGCCTCAGCGCCATCCTCGCCATCTCCGGCTCGCTCTCGGTCTTCGAGATCCCCTACATCATGACCGGAGGATCGGGGAAGAGCGAGACCTTCGTGATCGAGACGATCAAGGTGAACTTCGAATTCAACAAGACCGGGCTGGCGTCGGCGATGGCCGTGGTGCTGCTCGGCTTCGTGCTCCTGGTGACGTGGGTACAGCGTCGCCTCGTTCCCGACGAGAAACCGGATCTGGCATGAGTGCCCCAACTGCTGCCGCCCGCCGTCCCGCGCGGGCGGCGTGGGTCGCGCCGACCCTGAAGTACCTGTCGCTGGTGGCGGTCAGCGTGGTGATCGTGCTGCCGCTGGTCGCGGTCTTCCTCACCTCGCTGAAGACCCACAAGGAGATCGCGAACGGCAGCGGCGCGCTGACCCCGCCGCACGACTGGCTCAACTTCTCCAACTACAAGGTGACCTTCGACCAGGGGCACATGCTGCGCGGCCTGTTCAACACGGCCTTCATCCTCGTCGTCTCGGTGGCCGGCAGCGTGCTCATCGGCTCGGCCGCGGCCTACGCGATCGACCGGTACCGGTTCCGGTTCCGGCGGGCGATCCTCGCGGCGTTCCTGGTGGCCACCCTCGTGCCCTCGGTGACCACGCAGGTCGGCACCTTCCAAGTGATCAACCACCTGGGGCTGTTCAACACGCGGTGGGCGCCGATCCTGCTCTACACCGGCACCGACATCGTGTCGATCTACGTCTTCCTGCAGTTCATGCGGTCGATCCCGGTGTCGCTGGACGAGGCCGCGCGGATCGACGGCGCCTCGGCGTTCCGGATCTACTGGACGATCATCATGCCGCTGCTCAAGCCCGCGATCGCCACCGTGGTGATCATCAAGGGAATCCTCGTCTACAACGACTTCTACTATCCGTTCCTCTACATGCCGTCGGACGATCTCGGCACCATCTCGACCTCGCTGTTCCGCTTCAAGGGGCCGTTCGGCGCCGAGTGGCAGGACATCTGCGCGGGCGCGATCCTCGTGATCGTGCCGACGCTGCTGATCTTCCTCTTCCTCCAGCGCTACATCTACAACGGCCTGACCCAGGGGGCCACCAAGTAACGAGGCCCGCCGGGTCAGGCCGGCGAACGCGCCGGTCATGGGGGCCCGATCGCGAATGCGCGGGCCACGGAGGGGCCGGGATCGGCGAGAGCGCCGCGGCGCCTTAGGGTGCGGGGGAGCGATTCGACCGACGATGGGGATGGCCATGGCTGAGGCGTTGGTGCTGGGCGGCGGAGGCGTCGCCGGGGTGGCGTGGATGACCGGTCTGCTGGCGGGGCTGGCCGACGCGGGTCAGGATGCCACGGCGGCCGACCTGATCGTGGGGACCTCCGCGGGCTCGACCGTCGCGGCGCAGCTCGGGAGCGGGCTGAGCCTGGCGGAGCTGTACGCCCGGCAGGTCGAGCCGCAGTCGCAGGCCGCCGAGATCATGGTCGAGGTGGACCTGGCGGGCTTCGGTGCGCAGATCGAGGCCGTGCTGCGGGAGGCCACGACCGCGCAGGAGATCCGGCGCGCGGTGGGCGCGTTCGCACGGGGCGCCACCACCGTGCCGGAGGCGGAGCGACGCGCGGTGATCGAGTCGCGCCTGCCGTCGTACGACTGGCCCGCCCGCGCGATGAAGATCGTCGCGGTGGACGCGGAGAGCGGGGAGCCACGGGTGTTCGACAGGACGTCGGGCGTGGACCTCGTCGACGCTGTCGCGGCGAGCTGCGCCGTGCCCGGCGTGTGGCCGCCGGTGACGATCGACGGGCGCAGGTACGTCGACGGCGGGGTCCGCTCCAACGACAACGCCGACTACGCCGCCGGCGCCTCCCGCGTGCTGGTGCTCTCCCCGCTGGGAAGCGTCCAGTTGCTGCCGAGCGAGAAGCCGCTGGCGCAGGCCGTCGACGAGTTGCGCGCGGGCGGCGCCGAGGTCGTGGTCGTCGAGCCGGACGAGGCGTCGCACACGGCGATCGGCGAGAACCCGCTGGACCCGTCCACCCGTGGTCCGGCCGCGGCGGCGGGCCGCACCCAGGGTCGTGGCCTGACGATCGAGTGGACGACGGCCTGATCCGCTTCCTTCGCTGATCCGCCGACCCGATACGGCCCCGTCCCCCGGGACCGTACGACTGCCACGCCGGCGCGATCACGGTCGACGCCCGGAGGCCCTACGCGGGCCGCGCCGTGGAACCCCGCGGCACGAGGACGGGGCCCGGAGCCGGTTTCGACTCCGGCTTCTCCCCCTTCAGCGTCTCGAAGAGGGTCCTGGCGACGATGGCGCCGAAGCGGAAGACGTCGTGTCTCATCGCCGACAGCTTGGGCCGGACCAGTTCGCACAGTTGGGAGTCGTCCCAGGCCAGCAGCGACAGGTCGCGCGGCACGGCCAGGTCCATCTCGGTGGCGACGCCCAGACCCGCGACGGCCATGATGTCGTTGTCGTAGATGATCGCGGTCGGACGGTGCGCCGAAGCGAGCAGCTTGCGGGTGACCCGCGAGCCGTCGTCACCGGAGAAGTCGGTCGGGATCACGCGTACGTCGTCCATGCCCAGGTCCGCGGCGACGGCCAGGAACGCCTCGGTGCGCAGCGCGCTGTGGCCGAGCGCCTCAGGGCCGCCCACGCGTGCCACCGAACGGTGTCCCAGCGCGAACAGGTACCGTACGGCCTCCTCCATCGCACCGGCGTCCTCCGTCCACACCGCGGGAAAGGGGCCCGCCAGGGAGGGGTGGCCGACCGCCACCGCCGGCAGGCCGGCCGCCGCGAGCTGCTCGATCCGGGGGTCGTCCACGCGCAGGTCGACCAGCAGGCTCCCGTCGACCCGCCGGCTGCGCCACCACTCGCGCTGCACCTCCACCTCCGCCTCGACGCTGTCGACGAGCCGGAGCAGTAGCGAGTGGCCGTGCTCGACCAGCACGGACTCCACGCCGGCGATGAACTCCATGTAGAAGGGCTCGCGGCCGAGCATCGCCGCGGGCTTGGCGAGCACGAGCCCGATCGTGTGCACCCGCGCGCCGGACAGCGAGACCGCGGCGGTGTTCGGCGTCCAGCCCAGGCGGCCGGCCACTTCCATGATCCGGCGGCGCGTCGTGTCGGACACGCCGGGTCTGTCGTTCAGGGCCAGTGACACCGCCGCAGAAGAGACTCCCGCCTGCCGCGCGACGTCGCGGATGGTGACCCGACGTCCGACCTCCATGGACACAGCCCGTACTCCTCACAGCCAGAGACGACGCAGCCCGAGCCCGACGTCACATTCGTCCGCACCAACGTAGTTCGCTCCGACGGACTCTGTCCATAAAGCGCTTAAGTTGATCATCGTCCCTGCATGGCGCGGCGCCTCGGCGGTCGCCGGTCCGCCAGGTCAACGCTCCGGTCGCAAAGGTGACCTAGGCAGACCAACACGGCACCTTCGCGGGCCCTACGGTGATGCGGTCGGGGAGTTTCTGCCCAACTACTTGACACGCGTGCGGCATCCAGGCACTTTGCTGAAGACTTAACCGGTAAAGGCGGCAGCCCACCGACACCTCGACCGACGGCTCCATCGAACGGTTCCCCCGACCGCTCAGGACACGAGCGTCGGGGCCGGGTCCCCACACCCGTCGGGCCCGCCCATGCCATGCGATCAGGGAGAGCAAGTGACGTCGAGAGCGAAGCGATCGCCCACCGCGCTGGTGGCCGCGGCCGTCACGGTCCCCGTGGCGGCGCTGGTGTCACTCACCGGCTCCGCACGAGCGGGAGCGGCAGGCGCCACGGGCTTCGTACAGCGCTGCGGCACCGACTTCCGTGTGGACGGCAGGACCGCCTTCTTCGCGGCAGCCACCTCCTACGACCTGTTCACCCACGGCAGCGGCTCGGGCGACACCGAGACCCGGTACATGGACAGGTCCGCGATCGACCAGGGCATGTCCCGCGAACTCGTCTGACCCTCCCGGGTCCCGGGGCGGCTCCGCACCACCGCCACCCCGGGACCCGTCCCGCGACCTCGAACCTGTCGTCACCGACCAAGGAAGGCCCGTCCATGCCTGCTCACGACCGGCGCCATGACGAGACGCCGGCGGGGCCCTTGACCGCTGCCCTCGACATCGGCGGGACCAAGATCGCCTCGGCCCTGGTGACCGGCGAAGGCCGTATCGTCGCCCGTGCCCGGCGGGACACGCCCCGCACCACGGACGGCGCCGTCGTGCAGCGTGCCGTGACCGACTGCGTGCTCGCGCTCGCGGACCACCCCGAGTGGGGCCGCACCACGGCGCTCGGCGTCTGCAGCGCCGGCCCGGTCGACCGGGTGCTCGGTACCGCGAGTCCGGTGAACATCCCCGCCTGGCGCGACCATCCGCTGCTCAAAGCGCTGCGCGAGGTGCCGGCGCTGGCGGGGCTGCGGGTGGTCTACCACGGTGACGCCATCGCCATGACGGCCGCGGAACACCGCTTCGGCGCCGCGCGTGGGCATGCGAACGCCCTGTGCATGGTGGTGTCCACCGGCGTCGGCGCGGGCCTGATCCTCGACGGCCGGGTGCGGGCGGGCAGTACCGGGAACGCCGGGCACCTCGGGCACGTCACCGTGGATCTGGCGGGCGAGGACTGCCCCTGCGGCTCCCGCGGCTGCCTGGAGCGGCTCGCGTCGGGCGAGGGGATCACTCGGCACGCCCTCGCGTCGGGCTGGCGACCGGCCGGTGGCGAGCCGGCCGGCACCCGGTCCGTCGCGGACGCGGCACGCGGCGGCGACGTCCCGGCGCTGGCGGCGTTCGACCGCGCGGCGCGCGCCCTCGCCGCGGGCATCGCCGGTTGCGCCACCCTGCTGGAACTGGAGACCGCCGTCCTGGGCGGGGGAGTGATGCACGCCGCCGACCTGATGCTGCCGCGGATTCGCGCGCACCTCGTGCGCTACGCCGCGCTGCCGTTCGCCGGCCTCACCGTCCAGCTCTCCGCGCTCGGCGGCGACGCCGGACTCCTCGGCGCGGCCGCCCTCGCGCAGGACTGACGAGCGGGGGCCGCGGGGTCGTACCGCCGGGCGGGGCCGGCGGCAGCGCGGCGGCTCCGGCCGGCGGCACGACCGCGGGCCAATCCGGTTGCCGGGGCGCCGCAGGCGCTCCTACGGTGGGCGGGGTGACGGACGAATCCACGTGCGCGGCGCGGCTGTTGGACGCTCAGGCCAAGGCGGCGCTGCTGTTCGCCGAGATCGAGACCCGCAACCTGGTCGCATCCGGCCTGGGTGAACGCGAGGTCAGCGACCGGGTGCGCGACCTGGCGAACGAGATGTTCGGCACCACGCACTACTGGCACAAGCGGATCGTACGGTCCGGGCCCAACACCCTCCTGCCGTACCGCGAGAACCCGCCGGACCGGATCATCGGCGCGGACGACATCGCGTTCGCCGACTTCGGGCCGATCTTCGAGGAGTTCGAGGCCGACTTCGGGCGGACCTACGTCCTCGGCGACGACCCCGTCAAGCGCCGCCTGCGCGACGACCTGCCGCTCGTGTTCGCCGCGGGCCGGCACGCCTTCGAGGCGGACCCCGAGATCACCGGCAGGAAGCTCTACGCCGAGGTCGAACGGCTGGCGGCCGACGCGGGGTGGCAGCTCGGCGGCTGGCACGTCGGCCACCTGGTCGGAGCTTTCCCGCCCGAACACGACGACTTCGCGGACGTCGACTCCCACATCGTGCCCGCCAACGGCAAGCCGCTGCGCCGCACGGACGACGCGGGCCGGCTGCTGCACTGGATTCTGGAGATCCATCTCGTCGACCGCGAGCGCGGGTTCGGGGGGTTCTACGAGGAATTCCTCGACCTGTGAGGTGGGTTCGGCGAAGCCGCTGGAGCCCGGTGGGCGGGAGCCCGGCGGAGTCCGGTGGAGCCGTTGAAGCAACGACCGCTGCGGGGAACCCGGTTGACCCCCTTGACCCCGTTGACCCGGTTGGCTTCGGTTGACCCGTTGGCCCCCACCCCCTTCCGGTGACGCGCGCGGCTCCGGCCGACGGCAACCCGCCGTAGTGGAACGATCACGGCATGGACTTCACCGCCTGGCCCCCGCTGCTCGTCGTCGACGTCGAGAGCAACGGCCGCACCCCGCCCGACCTGGTCGAGGTCGCCGCCCTCCCGATCCGCGACGGCCGGCCGGACCCGGCCACGGCGGGCGCGTGGCTGATCCGCCCGCCCCGGCCCGTGACCCCGCGCGCCGGCCGGGTGCACGGCCTGACCGACGACGTCCTCGCCGGCCACCCCGCCTGGGATCGGGTCGCCGAAGAGGTACGGGGCCGGCTCGGCACGGCCTGGATCGCCGCGCACAACGCCCACGTCGACCACCGCGCCCTGTCCGCGCACCTGCCCGGCTGGACGCCCGACGGCGTCATCGACACGCTGCGGCTGGCCCGGACCACCCTGCCCGGCCTGCCGTCGTACACCCTCGACCACCTGATCGACCATCTCCACCTCGACCTTACGGCTGCCCCCGCGCGGCGCCACCGCGCGATCTACGACGCCTACGCGGCCGCCCGGTTGCTCCTCGCGCTCGCCGGGCGCTACCCGACCTGGCCCGCCCTGGTCGCCGTCGCCGTGCCCCCCGGCCTCCCCGGCGGCCCCGGCCCCCGACAGGACCCCACCTTGTGGTGACGCTCGGCTCCGCGAGCCCGGAAATGGAGTGGCCGAGGCAGCGCGAGGGCTGTTAGCGTCCGGGCACCGTGACATCGGCCGAGGAGGTGAGACCCGTGAACGCTGTATCCGCGTGGGTGCTCCCTCCGCTCGTCACGGTCGGGCGATTGACGTAGGTGTCGTCGGGAGCGCCTCGAACCCAAGGCACTCTCGAAGGGCAACACCCTATGTATGCAATGCAGTTCACCGCCGAGTCGTCGTCGAACGGCATGGTGGAGCGGGACTTCACCGTGGGCGGGGTGCCCGGCGTGCTCTGGTCGCCGTCATCCGGCGCCGGACGCGCGCCGCTGGTCCTGATGGGGCACGGCGGCGGCAACCACAAGAAGTCACCGGCGATGTCGGGGCGTGCGCTGCGCCTCGTGGCGGATGGCGGCTTCCACGTCGCCGTCATCGACGCGCCCGGTCACGGCGACCGGCCGCGTACGGCGCACGACGAGCGGGAGATCGCCGAGCTGTACCGGGCGAGGGCGGCCGGTGAGCCCGAGGGCCCGATCGTCGTCCGCTACAACGCCCACCTGGCCGAACGCGCCGTGCCCGAGTGGCGGGCGACCCTGGACGCGCTCCAGACGCTCCCCGAGATCGGGGAGGAAGGGCCGGTCGGCTACTTCGGCCTGAACATGGGCACCGCGATCGGCGTGCCCTTCACGGCCGCCGACCCCAGGATCACCGCCGCGGTCTTCGGGCTGCACTGGCCCGACGCCCTGGCCGACCCGGCGCGGCGGATCACCGTACCGATCGAGTTCGCGATGCAGTGGGAGGACGAGCACATCCCGCGCGCGTCGGCCCTCGCGCTGTTCGACGCCTTCGGCTCGGAGCACAAGACGCTGCACGTCAACTCCGGCAGGCACAAGGAGTTGCCGCGGTTCGAGGCCGACAGCGCGGTCCGCTTCTTCGTGCGCCACCTCGGCAGCACGGCCACCCCGGCCGCCTGACCCCATCCCCCGGGCGCCCGCCCCAGCGCGGGCGCCCACCGCCGAACCCCGGGGCCGAGCATGCGGGGCCGAGCATGGGAGACTTGCACGCGAAACCGTCCACGGGGGACCCTGGACCATGGGTCCGGACGAGTGGCACCTCACCGACGACATCGACGAACTCCTCCGCCACGCAGGGGACTTCCTGCGCTCGCGCCCCGCCCTGCACACGATTCCGCTGACCGTCATGGAGACGCTGCGAACCCGGGGAGCGGCCGCCTTCGGTGGCGTGGCACCCGTCTTCGGACGGCTGGAGCGCGCGGGCGAGGTCCGTGCGGTCCTCCACCTCCTCCGCCGGCTGAACCTCACCCCGCTCACCCCCGAGCAGGCCGACGCCCTCGCCGCCCACCTGGCCGGAACCGGTCGGCTCCTCACCGGCGTCAGCGCGGACCACGACACCGCCACCGCCTTCGCCGAAGCCTGGCAGCGGCACACCGATGCGACACCGACACCCCTCAGCCGGCTCCACCTGTACCGCCTCGCCTCGCTCACCCCTCCCCACCCGCTTCCCACGGGCCGGGCCCGAGAGGCGGGTGACCAGGACCACGAGCACATCGTGCGCTGGTGCGGCGAGTTCGTCGACGCCGTCGGTGAGGCGACCACCGTGGACGCCGCCGGTTGGGCCGCCACACGTTTCGCCGGCAAGCAGTACACCTTCTGGGAGACCCCGGACGGCGCCCCCGTCGCCATGGCCGGCCGGACGCCCTTGATCGCCGGCCAGATCCGCGTGGACCCCGTCTACACCCCCCTCCGCCTGCGCGGCCACGGCTACGCGGCCGCCGTGACACTCGCAGCCGGCCGCGCCGCACTCTCCGCGGGCGCGACCGACGTCGTCCTGTTCGCGGACGCGGCCAACCCCACCAGCAACCGCCTCTACCGCCGCATCGGCTTCCGCCCCCTCGCCGACTTCACCACGTACGACTTCGCGTAGAACCCCCGCGCGCCGAACCGCACTTCACGCGGACCGGCGCCCGGCTCAAGCGGGGGTGGGTGGGATGAGGACGGCGGCGCCGTTGACGCGGTCCGCGGCGAGGTCGGCGAGGGCCTGGTCGGCGTGGTCGAGGGGGTAGCGGGTGACGGTGGCGTGGATGCCGACGCGTTGGGCGGTGGCGAGGAAGTCCCGGCCGTCCTCACGGGTGTTGGAGGTGACGCTGCGCAGGTCGCGCTCCTGGAACAGGTGTTGCTCGTAGGTGAGTACGGGGATGTCGGAGAGGTGGATGCCGGCGATGGCGAGGGTGCCGCCGCGGTCGAGAGCCGCAAGTCCCACCGGCACCAGGTCGCCGACCGGGGCGAAGAGGATCGCCGCGTCCAGCGGCTCGGGTGGTGCGTCGTAGGCGTCACGGGCGGACGACGCACCGAGTTCCAGGGCGAGTTCGCGGGCCGCGGCGGAGCGGGTCAGCACGTGTACGGTCGCACCGTCGGCGAGGGCGACCTGCGCGGCGAGGTGCGCGGAGGCCCCGAAGCCGTACAGGCCCAGCCGGCCGCCGGGCGGGAGTGCGCTGCGCCGCAGCGCGCGGAAGCCGATGATGCCCGCGCACAGCAGCGGCGCCAGTTGTGCGGGGTCGGCGTCGCCGGGGAGCGGGTAGGCGAACGCCTCGGGCAGTACCGTCATCTCGGCGAAGCCGCCGTCGGCTTCCCAGCCGGTGTAGACGGAGGATGGGCAGAGGTTCTCGTGCCCGGCCCGGCAGTAGCGGCAGACCCCGCAGGTGCCGCGCAGCCACGCACCGCCCACCCGGTCCCCGACGGAGAACCGGCTCGCCCCGTCGCCCGTCGCGCTCACCCGGCCGACGATCTCGTGGCCGGGGATGGTCAGTGGCCGGTGCGGCGGCAGGTCGCCCTCCGCCAGGTGCAGGTCCGTACGGCACACCCCGCACGCCTCGATCCGCACCTGCACCTCGCCGGGCCCGGGTGACGGGACCTCCCGTCGTACCGGGCGCAGCGGCCCCGAAGCGATCGGACCCGGCTCGCTCACCGCCCAACCGCTCAGGTCCCCCGTGCGGGCGGCCTCGAACGCCATGCCTCCAGCATGCGCCCGCCCGTAGCGCCCGGCAATCGCGCCGCGGTGTCCTCACGGCCGGCGACGGCGCGCTCACTCGGGGTGCGACGGACGCGGCACGAGGGCGGTGACCTCCTCGTATCGTCCTGGTGCGCCTGCCGCGACGGGACGTTCGCACGCTACGGTCTGGTTGCGGCGATGATGCCGCGCGACGTGGACGTGACCGGGAACCGTGCGTACACCGGCGGCTGCCGGAATCCGCACGGCCCCGCACCGCGTGACAGCACCACCAACCGAGCGCACTGACAGGAGCCGAGGACTATGTCCGCTGACATCACGCTTCCCTTCGAGAAGGGCAGCCACGTGCTGTTCATAGGCGACAGCATCACGGATGCCGGCCGCCTGACGGACAAGCCGCCGTACGGCAGCGGCTATGTGAGCCTGATCCAGGCCCTGGTGACCGCCGAGGCACCCGAACTGGAGCTGCGCTGGAGCAACCGCGGGATCTCCGGCAACACGGTGCGCGACCTCGCGGCGCGCTGGCAGGCCGACGTCCTGGACGAGCGGCCGGACTGGCTCTGCGTGAAGATCGGCATCAACGACTGCTGGCGGGGCGTGGAGGGCAAGACGGAAGAGGCCGTGCCCGTCGGAGAGTTCCAGGAGACGCTCGCCGCGCTGCTGGACCGGGCTGTTGCGGCCACCGGCTGCCGCGTCGTGCTCGCCACCCCCTACCTCATCGAGGGTGACAGGTCCGACCCGTGGCGGATCGAGTCCGACCGTTACGTGGCCGCCACCGGCGAGGTGGCGCGCGAGCGGGGGCTGCCGCTGGTCGACGTCCAGGCGGCTTTCGACCGCGTGCTCGCGCACACCGTGCCCGCCGACTGGGCCCGCGACCGCGTCCACCCGGCGCTGCCCGGCCACGCGGTGATCGCGCGCGCCTTCCTCGACACCTTCCGTGCGCTCGCCGCGGGCGACGCCGGCGCGAACTGACCTACGACGGCGCCGCGTTCGGGCCCGCTCCCGGACGCGGCTGCCGCGACCTCGGGGCCGCCGTGGTCCCCGTTCTCAGTCGCCCGGGTCCGGCGAGTCCTTTGGACCCTCCGGCTCCTCCGGCGTCTCCACAGCCGCCGCGCGGCGCCGCGGGAGGCGGTGCGCCGCGACCGGCCGGCCGCCCAGCAGGTGCTCGGTCACGATCGTCCCGGCCGCGGCCGGGTCCACGTGCCCGTACCAGACGTCGTCCGGCTGCACGCTGAGCACAGGGGCCTGGTTGCAGGGGAACTGGCAGCCGGTCTGCACCACGAGGACGTCGTCGTCGCCGAGGCCGTGCTCGCCCAGCCCGCCCACCAGGACGCGAAGCGTCGCGTCCGCGCCCTTCGCGGTGCAGCGCGGCCCGCGGCACACCAGGACCTGGTGCCGGTGACCGGTCACCTCCTCCCACGCCGTGGAGGTCAGGCCGGGCTCCTCGCCGGTGATCGGCCGGACCGAGGACGCGACGGCGTCCACGGCGTCCGGCCCCTCCGCGAGCCGGGTGGCGACCAGGACGTCCGGCCGGCGCCCGCCGTGCTCGCGCCACCAGTGGGCGGCGACCCGGCGCAGCCAGGACGGGCCGGGGCCCGTGTCACCGCACCGGACCCCGACCAGCACGACCGTTTCGGCCCCCGCGTCGGCCAGCCGGGCCAGCTCGGCCGACAAGGACGGCTCGCCCTGCTGGAGGAACGCGATCGTCGCCCCGGACCGGCGGGCCCGGTCCAGCAGTTCGGCCCGGCGGCCGGCCTCCAGCACGGACATGCCCACCAGGACCAGGGCGCTGCCGTCACCGTTCATGGCGTGGACTCCTCACGCAGCACGCCGTTCCACCGGACGTGCGGCCGGTCGTGGCGGGGATGCCGTTCCACCGTCGCGTCCACCCCGTAGACGCTGCCGATCAGTTCCGCGGTCAGCACCTCGGCCACCGGTCCGTGGGCGACCAGCCGGCCGTCGAGCAGGACGGCGATCTCGTCGCAGTAGGCGGCGGCGAGTTCGAGGTCGTGCAGCGCCGCGACCGTGGTGACGCCCAGCCCGCGCACCGTCTGGAGGAAGCCCAACTGGTGGCGCAGGTCGAGGTGGTTGGTGGGCTCGTCCAGCAGCAGCACCTCGGGCTGCTGCGCCAGGGCCCGCGCGAGCTGGACCCGCTGGCGCTCGCCGCCGGACAGGGACGACCAGCTCCGGTCGAGCAGCCCGCCGACGGCAGCCGCGGTCGCGGCGGCGGCCACCGCGCCGCGCTCGCGGGCCGCCGCCGCGCCCGGCGGCACCGGCCACCGGCCGCGGTGCGGGGTCCGGCCCAGCTCGATCACCTGACGGGCCGTCAGTGGCAGTCCGGTGTCGGCCTGCTGCTCCATGAACGCCAGCCGCCGCGCCCTGTGGCGGGCCGGCAGCGCGTACAGGTCCCCGCCGTCCAGAAGGACGCGGCCCTCGTCGGGCCGGCGCAGGCCCGCCAGGGCCCGCAGCAACGTGGTCTTGCCGGCGCCGTTGGGCCCGAGCAGCCCGGTCAGCCGGCCGGGGGAGAAGCCGAGACCCACGTCCGACAGCAGGGTGGCGGCCCCGGCCCGTACCGCGATCCCCTCGCAGTGCAGCGCGACCGGCCGCCCCGCGGTCACGCCCGTCCTCCCGCCGCGGCCCCGCGCCCCTGCCGCCACAGCAGCCACCCGAAGAACGGCGCGCCGAGGCCGGCGGTGACCACGCCGACCGGGATCTCCCGGTCGGGGAGCACCGACCGCGCCACGACGTCGCTGCCGACCAGCAGCGCGGCGCCCAGCAGCGCGGACACCGGCACCAGGACGGTGTGCCGCGGCCCGCACAGCAGGCGGACGACGTGCGGCACGACCAGGCCGACGAACCCGATGACCCCGGTCTCGGCCACCAGGCACGCGGTCATCAGCGCGGCGGTGCCCACCAGCAGCCAGCGGACGCGTTCCACCGGGACCCCGAAGGAGCGGGCCGCGGTCTCCCCGAAGGCGAACGCGTCCAGGTCCCGGGCCGCCGCGATCATGAACGCCGTGCCGGCGACGGCGACCGCGGCCAGGAACAGCGCGGTGTGCCAGCGCACCCCGGCCACCGAGCCCAGCGTCCACTCCATGACGCCGCGGGCGGCGTCCCGGTCCCCGAGCACCAGCACCACGAACGAGGTGTAGGCGGCGCACATCTGCCCCACCGCGATGCCGGCCAGGACGGTCCTGCTGCCCGGCAGCGCCCACGAACCCGCGCCGGCCAGGGCCATGACCACGGCGGCGGCGAGCAGTGCGCCGGCGAAGGCGGCCGCCGGCAGCGCGAGCGCCGCCGCCGCGCCGGAGGCGCCGACGCCCAGCACCAGCACCGTGACCGCGCCGACCGCGGCACCGTCGGAGATGCCGAGCAGGTACGGATCGGCGAGGTCGTTGCCGGTCAGCGTCTGGAGGACGGCGCCGCAGACCGCGAGCCCGGCGCCGGTGGCGGCGGCGCCGACCACGCGCGGCAGCCGCAACTGCCAGACGATCTGGTCGTCCAGCAGCGTGACGTGGTGGTCGCCCATGCCCAGCCGGCGCAGCACGACATCGGCCACCACCCGCGGCGGTTCGTGCACCGAGCCGACGGCGAGGCCGAGCAGGCACATCGCCACCAGCGCGGCGGCGGCCACGGCGAGGGCCACCGCCGCGCGCCCCGGTCCCGCCGGGCGCGCGGTGAGCGGTTCGGTCGGCTGGTCGGCCGGGCGGCCGGTGGGCGGGTCGGCCGCCGTCACGACGCGGGGTGCAGCTTGGCCAGTCCGGCCGAGACCTGGGAGGCGCCGTCGGCCAGGAGCACGCCCGGCGTCGACTCCGAGAACGGTACGACGACGAACGCCCGCTTGCGGACGGCCGTCAGCCGGCTGAGCACGGGGTCGTGCTCCAGGTAGGCGATCTTCGACTTCGCGGTGTCCCAACCGGCGTCCGCGAGGACGATCGCGTCCGGGTTCGCGGCGGCCACCTTCTCCCAGCTGACGCTCTGCCAGCCGCCCGGCAGCGAGCCGAAGACGTTGTGCGCGCCGACGGCGTCGAGGATGAGCTGCGGTCCGCCGTGGCCGGCACCGACGAAGGGGGTCTTGGTGTCGGAGTCGTACCAGAGCACGTTCAGGCCCCTGCCCGCGCCCTGGGCGGCCAGGCCGGCCAGCGTCTTCTTCTGCCGCTGCTCGATGGCGGTGGCCCGCGCCGTCACCCCGAAGGCCTTGGCGACGTCCGTGAGTTCACCCCAGACCGCCGCGAAGGACGCGGCCGGCACCTGCTTGCTGTCGGCGCAGCCGAACGGCGACAGGTAGGAGGGGATGTGCTCGGCATCCAGCTCGGCCCGGGTGCCGGCGACCTTGTCGGTGAAGGCGCTGGCGTAGGAGGCGTAGAGGAAGTCGGGGTGTGCCGCGAGCAGCTTCTCCTTGGTCGGGTACTCCTTGCTGAGCACCGGAACGGAGTCGTAGGCCGCTTTCCACTGGGCCGGGATCGTGTCGTCGAGGTAGGCGGTGCCCGCCATCCGCGTCTGGAGGCCCAGGGCCAGCGCGACCTCGGTGGCGCCCTCGTTGAGGGTGACCAGGCGCTTCGGGGGTGTGGACACGGCCGTGGTGGCGCCGCAGCTGCGCACGGTCACCGCGGCGGGGTGGCCGGACCCGGTGGAGGTGGCGGGGCCCTTCGCGGCGGGGGCTCCCGTGCAGGCGCCCAGGGCGCCGAGGGCGAGCAGGGCCGTGGTGGAGGCGGCGAGTCGGGCGGCGCGGGCCCGGCGCGGGCGCGGGGCGCGGTCGGGTCTCGGGCGCGCCCGCCGGCGTATGAGCTGATCGATGCGGTGGAACGGGTGCAGCGCGCTGGTCGGCACGTGTTCTCCAAACCCTCGTGGAAGATGTCGCGCCGTGGCCGGTCTCCTGGCTTCCGCGTCAACGCTCCGCGGCCGGCCTTCCCAGGCGACCCGTCTCGGTCCCGCCCAGTGGCCCCGACCGTCTGCACGGTCGGCGAGGGCCGCGCAACTCCGCGGCTACAGTGGCGAGGGCCGCACCGGCTTCTCCACCGGTTTCCCGTGCACCACGGCAAGCGCACGCTACCAAACGCGACAACCCGCCCGACCAGCCGGAGGGTCCCAGGTCAGCGGGACGGGCGGTCGGGCATCGGCCCGGCGGTGGCCTCGACGCGCCGGGGCCCGGTGCCCGCACCGGAAACCGCCCGTCCGGCGCGACCCGGCTTCGCCGTCGCCCGCGAGCTCGACGCCCAGGGTCACCACGTCGTACTCACCGCCCGCGGCCGCGACGCGGCGGAACGGCCCGCGGCCGAACCACGGAGCGACGGACACGCGGGACTCGCCCTGGGCCTGGACCTGTCCGACCCCGCCGGTACGGCGGCAAGCGGCCAACCACCCCGCCCGGGCCTTCGGCCGCCGCGACGCCCTGGTCGACAAGCGCCGCGCCATGCCGAACGTCCGGCCGCTGTCCGGGCCGGACGCGTAGACGGACGCGGTGCACACCCCGCTGGACGTCGCCCCGCGCTCATCCCGCCCGCCGCAGACGCGTCGGGGCCGGACGCGAGCGAACGCGTCCGGCCCCGAGGAGAACTGACGAGACGTCAGCCCGGGATGATCGAGAACGACCCGCCGTTGAGGGCGGTCTCGGTGTACGGGCCGCTGTCGATGGCCTGCGGGTTGTAGGCGTCGAACGACTGGCCGTCGACGGTGATGCCGCTGAAGTCCTGCTCGTTGAAGGACGGGTAGCTGCCGGTGGGCGACTCGATCACGGCCTCCGCGCTCGCGTCGGACGCGTTGAGCGAGGACTGCGTGGTCTTCGACCAGCCCTTGGTGGTGTCGGCCAGCTTCAGGCTGTAGGAGCCGCCGCCGTTGTCGACCACGCTGGCGGTGAACACGTCGCCGGCGTCCACCGGTTCGTTGTAGTACACGGGCGAGGCCGGGTACATCTCGTACCAGCCCGAGTACTCGGGGCCGCCGCTGGAGCAGTCCACCTGGACGCCGGTCTGCTCGACGGTCTGCGAGCCGTAGCCGTCGATGCCTATCCACGGCGCGTACAGGTCGTTCGAGGAGTTGCAGGTGACCTGGGGCATCGTCCACGAGCCGGAGATGCTGGTGAACGAGCCCTGGGCGATGTAGCCGCCCCAGTTGCTGTCGCCGGAGAAGCCGTGCAGCGGCTGGGCGAAGTGGTGGGCGCCGAACTCGACGCTGGGGGCGGCGGCGCCGGCGGGACCGGCGAGGGAGGCGCAGGACAGGGCGAGCAGCGCGGCGGCGGCGGCCCTGGTGGGGGCTGCGGTGCGGAACTTGTGCATCCGGTGAACTCCAAAGGTGTGGGAGTTGCGAGGGTGGTGGGGGGAGTCGGCCTGCCGTCCGTGGCCCGTCTGGTTGTGGGGGAGGCTGGCCGACCAGGCCGGTGTAGTGATGCTGGCGCCGGGGGCGGGTGGCGTGGAAGGCCCCGGCTGTTACCGGATGGCGCAATGGCGTGAACATGACAACACTCGGAGTGGTGACAGACCTCGGCGGTGAAAGCGCCTGGCCCCAGCGGGAGTTCGGGCCCGGGACGGCCCGGGGACGGACGCCGGCCGCCCGCGGCCAGGAGACCGCGGGCGGGTGGGGGTCACGGATATGACGGCCGGTCAGCGGTAGTAGCAGCCGCTGTCGAGGTCCTCGATCAGGGTGGGGCCGTCGGGCGTCCAGCCGAGCAGCGTCCGCGTGACGTCGCTGCCCGCGGCCATGTCCGTTCCGTAGAACTTGGTGAGCCAGCCGAAGTGCTCGGCCGCTTCGCCGGCCGGGACGGAGGCGACGGGCAGGCCCAGGCACCGTCCGACGGCTTCGGCGATCCGCCGGGTCGGGATGCCGGTCTCGGCGGCGGCGTGCAGGGTGGTGCCGGCCGGCACCTGCCGGTCGAGGGCGAGCCGTACGACGCGGGCCGCGTCGCCGTGGTGGACCGCCGCCCAGCGGTGGGTGCCGTCGCCGATGTAGGCAGAGACGCCCTTGGCCCGCGCGGTGGCCACGAGCGCGGCCAGGAAGCCGGGGTCGCCGGCGCCGTGCACGGTGGGGGCGAACCGGGCGACGACCGTGCCGACCCCGCGGTCCGCGTACTCCAGCGCGAGGTTCTCGCTGCCGCCGCGCAGGGAGTCGACGCCGTGGAACGGCGATCTGTCCTGCTCGGTCGCGACCCGGCCCGGGGTGAGGAAGGCCAGGCCGGAGGCGAGGACGAAAAGCCGGCCGGTGCCGGCGAGGGCGTCGGCTATGGCCTGTACGGTGCCGCGCTCGGTCTTGTTGGTGCCCGCCTGGTCGGCGAAGTCGTGCTTGTTGGCGAGGTGGACGACGGCCTCGGCCGCGGAGGCCGCGGCACGGATGCCGTCCAGGTCGTCGAGGTCGCCCCGGACCACCCGGACGCCCTCCGTGCCACGCAACTTTCACAATAGGAGGTTGCGTAGGATGCAAACCATGTCCGAGCGGCTCGATCTGAACCTGCTGCGCGTGTTCGACGCGCTGCTCCAGGAGGGCAGCGTCACCGCGGCCTCCGAACGCCTGCACCTGTCCATCCCGGCGACCAGCCGGGCGCTGGGCCGGCTGCGGCGGGCGATGGACGACCCGATCCTGGTGCGGGCCGGCCGGGGGATGGCGCCGACCCCCTTCGCACTGCGTACCGCGCCGCGGGTGCGGTCGCTGCTCGACGAGGCGTCGGCGCTGATCAGTGGCGACCGCGAGGTCCCGATCGCCGAGCTCGAACGCACCTTCACGATCCGGATCAACGACGGCGTGGCCGCGACCCTCGCGGCCGCGGTGGTCGACGCCACGTCCGCGGTCGCCCCCGGTGTGATCCTGCGCTTCGTCGGCGAGGGCAGCGAGAGCGTCGAGGCCCTCCGTGACGGCTCGGTCGACCTGGACATCGGCGTCGGCGACGTGGCGGCCCCCGACATCCGCGGGGCCGTGCTCTACCGCGAACGGCTGGTCGGCATCGTCCGCGCCGACAGCCCGCTGGGCCGCAACCGCCGTCCTACGCTCGCGCAGTTGTGCCGGCATCCCCACGTCTCGGCCTCCCGCCGGGGGCGCACCCGCGGGCCGCTCGACGACGCGCTCGACGCCGCAGGACTGCGCCGGCACGTGGCCGCCGTCGTGCCCACCTTCGCGGTCGCCTCGCTGCTCGTCGCGTCGAGCGGCCACGTCGGACTCGTCCCGCAACGCCTCGCCGAGCAGTACGGCCGGGCCCTCGGTATCCGCTGGTTTCCGCTCCCCGCGGACCTGCCCGAACTCGACGTACGGCTCCTCTGGCACGCCCGCCTCGACTCCGACCCGGCCCAGCGCTGGCTGCGCGAGACCATCCGCGCCGCCCTGAAATGACCTCCAGCCAAAGGCGGATGGGCGCGGTCGAGGATGCGCGCGGGCCAATTCGGGCTTGGCGGCGCCGTGTTAGGGTGCGGGGAATTTCTCGCCGGACGGATGAGGTGGACGAATCGTGCGGCCTGCTGGAGACTCCGCGAACGACGTGGGCGAAGCGGCGAAAGCGGAGTTGGGGCGGCGGATCGTCGATGTCGCGCTCCTGCGCGGCGAGTTCGTGCTCAGCTCGGGAGAGGAGAGCGGCTTCTACTTCGACAAGTACCTTTTCGAGACCCGGCCCGAACTCCTCAGCCGCGTCGCCGACTTCCTGGCCGAGCGGGTACCGGAGGGCGTCGATGTGCTCGCGGGGCCCGAACTCGGCGGCGTCGCCCTCGCAACGGCGCTGTCGCTGCGCACCGGTCTGCCGTTCGTGATCGTGCGCAAGCGCTCGAAGGGCTACGGCACCGGGCGCCTCATCGAGGGCAGGCTGGCGCCGGCGGACCGGGTGCTGATCGTCGAGGACGTGGTGAGCACGGGCGCGGAGTCGATCCGTTCCGCCCGCACGGTCGCGGAGTGCGGCGCCACGGTGGTCGGCGTGCTCGCCGTGCTCGACCGCGAGCAGGGCGGCGCGCGGAACGTGGCGGACGCGGGATTCGCGTTCGACGCGGTGTACCGGCGCGGCGAACTCGCCATGTGACGGTGCGCGGGTGGCGGTGTGCGGGTGGCGGTGTGCGGGTGGAAGTGCGCGGTGCCTGCCCGCGGCTGCGCAGGTGGCGGTGCGTAGGTGACGGTGCGGGGAATCGCCCGGGAATCACCCGGGAACCGCCGGTGCGTACACTGTCGTCCCCCGGGGTAATTGAACATCGCAACCACATGTGTTTGCTGTTGCTTGGGGGAGCAATGTTGCGAATTCACTTCACTCCTGCGGATCTTGCCCGGGTCCGGGTGGCCAGGACCCCCGACCCGCTGTGGGAGACACTGCTCGGCCTCCAGCAGTTCATCGGGCGGGACCGCACTCCTCTGGTCTACGCGCGGTGGCGGAATCAGGCGCGCACGGAGATCACCCGGCGCGGGCTCGCGCCGATGGCCCGGCTGCTGGCGATGCTGGCCCCGCCCGGCGCGCCCTACTTCCCGGACTTCCTCAACCCCGTCGAGGCGGCCGACGGGATCGCCGAGGGCATCGGCGCGCTGCGCCGTACCCCACGCGGCCGGCTGCGCGCCGAGACCGCCGTGCTCGCGCGGACCTGCCCGCCGCCGGCCGCGGCGGCCGGGTGGCTGCGCGGGCTGGCCCTGGGGGAGCAGGACCGGCTGGACGAGATCGCGGACGCCTTCCGCGGCCTCCACGACGCGGTGATCGCACCCGACTGGACCGGTGTGGCGAAGGGCGTCGCGGCGGACCGGTCCGACCGCGCCCGGGCCGTGTTCGACGGCGGGGCGCACGAGTTGCTGCGCGCGCTGAAACCGGTCGGGCGGTGGGAGCCGCCCGTGCTGCACCTGACCTACCCGGAGGACCGCGACCTGCACTTACACGGCCGGGGTCTGTACCTGATCCCGTCATGGTTCTGCTGGCGCACCCCGGTGGCGATGGCCGACGCCGACCTGCCGCCGGTGCTGGTCCACCCGATCGAGCACACCCTGTGCGCCGGTCCCGGTGTGGGCCGCGCGCACCACGCCGACGCGCTGGCCCGCCTGCTCGGCGCCACCCGCGCCCGGGCCCTCGGCGCGCTGCTGGCCCCCGCGACCAACGGCGAACTCGCCTGCCGCCTGGAGACCTCCGCGGCCTCCGCCAGCAAGCACGCGAAGGCGCTGCGCGAGGCCGGGCTCGTCGTCAGCCGCCGCGAGGGCGGCAACGTCATCCACGCGGTCACGCCGCTCGGCGCGGCCATCCTCGACGGGGCGCTGCCGCTCGCCGCGCGCTGACACCACTTGCCGGGTGCCGCGCGCCGCTCCTGCCGAGCGCTGCTCGCCGACCATTCCCACCGAGCGTCCCGCCGACCTCCCGCCGGCCCCCGCGTCAACGCCCCTGCGCCGGCGGCTCCCGCGGATACTCCTTGCCCAGGCGCGCGGCGTCGGCGGCGCGGCGGGCGAGCACGGCGTCCTTGCCCGCGGCCATCTCCCGTAGCGCGGACCTGCGTTCGCGCACGGCGAGCCGGTCGAGGTAGAGGTGGCCGTGCAGATGGTCGGTCTCGTGCTGGAGGCAGCGGGCGAAGTAGCCGCGCCCCTCGACCGTGAGAGGGGTGCCGTCCTTGTCGCGCCCGCGCACCACCGCGCGGTCCGGCCGGGCGAGCGGCACATACGGCCCCGGTACCGATAGGCAGCCCTCCGGCTCCTCCACGAGCCGGCGGCGCGCGGCCGGCACCTCGTCCAGCACCGGGTTGAGGATGTGCCCGACGTGCCGCACTCCCCACTCGTCGGTGATGTCCCAGACGAACAGCCGCAGGTCCACGCCGACTTGGTTGGCCGCGATGGCCGCGCCGCCGGCGACGTGGTTGGTGGCGAACATGTCGTCGACCAGCCGGGCCAGGTCCGCGCCGCCGAATTCCACGACCTCGCGGCAGGGCCGCGCCAGCACCTCCTCGCCGACGACGGTGATACGACGCACCGTGCCGCGCTCGACCTCGGGAGCGACGCGGGGATACGAGGCGACCGGCCGGCCCTGGACCCGTACGCGTGCTCGCGCCTGCTCCCGCGCGGAAGCACTGCCCCCGAGCCCAACTGCCATGGCCGCCAACGCCCTTCACGTCCCGCCCGACCGAATGCTTTGCAAAGTAGCACGCTTTGCAAAGCGTGGTGGCCGCTCTTCCGCAAGGTGCGACGTCCGGTGAGTCCTCTTGAGCCGCCCCCGCGCTCGCACAGCCACGGCGAAGTGGCCGGCGGCTCACGGTGACCCGAGGGAGAAGGGCGCGGACCGGGGCAGCCGGAAGGCGCGGGGACCGGGGCAGCCGGAGGGGCGGGCCGACGCGTCAGCCCTGTTCTCCGGTGTCCGGGGGCGGCGGCAGCGTCGGGTGGTCAGGGATCGGATACAGGCCGACGGCGAACCCGTGGACCGTCTCGCCGGAACGCGGCAGCGCGTCGAACTCGTGGATCACCTGCTCGACGCGCGCCCAGAACTCGGCCGCCCGCTCCTCCGAGATCCGGGCCCGCCGGATGAACCCGCGCAACTGCCCGAGCTCGTAGGCCGCGGCCGATTCCTTCGCCGCCACCTCGAAGTCGTTGAAGTCCGGCGGCAGCGCGCCGTCGGCCGTCTGCCGGCCGAGGCCGACGAAGAACATCCGCGCGGTGCGGCCGTAGTAGCGCTCGTCGATCGCCCGGACCCGGCGGGTCCGCACCACGCGCAGCAGACCGGCTTTGGCCAGGACGCCGACGTGATGCGCGACGGTGCTCTTCGGTCGCTTGACCGCGGCGGCGAGTTCGGTGACGGTCGCGGCGCGCTCGTGCAGCAGGCCGAGGATGGTGGTGCGCAGGGGGTCGCTGATGGCCCGCACCTGCGCGGCGGTGGTGAGCTCGATCGTCTCGTCAAGGTCGTAGTCGGGAGTGTTGCTCGACATGGTCGGATGAGACTAGCATCGCCGATCGTTCGAGAAATTTGGATCGTTCACGAGTCGAAAGCAGGCAAGCCATGGCCGAGGTCGTGCTGTTCCACCACGCCCAGGGGCTGACTCCCGGAGTCGAGGCGTTCGCGGCCGAGCTCCGCCGGGCAGGCCACACCGTCCACGTGCCGGACCTCTACGAGGGGCATATCTTCGACACCCTGGAGCAGGGCATCGGTTACGCGAGCCGGACGGGGTTCGGCGCCGTCTTGGAACTCGGCGTCGCCGCTGCCGCGCCGCTCGGTGGCGAGGTGGTCTACGCGGGCTTCTCCCTCGGCGTCATGCCGGCCCAGCGCCTGGCCCAGACCCGCGCCGGCGCGAAGGGCGCTCTGCTGATCAGTGCCTGCCTCCCGGTGTCCGAGTTCGGCGAGGCCTGGCCGGCCGACGTCCCGGTCCAGGTGCACGGGATGGACGGTGACCCGTTCTTCGCCGACGAGGGCGACCTCGACGCCGCCAGGGAGCTGACCGCCGCCACCGAGCGTGCCGAGCTGTTCCTCTACCCCGGCAAGCAGCACCTGTTCGCGGACTCCTCACTGCCGTCCTACGACCGGGCCGCGGCCGAGTTGCTCACCCAGCGTGTCATCGAGTTCCTCGACGGCCTGCGGTAGGCGGGGTCCGCGTCGCGGGCATCCATCGTTCAGCGGCGGGTCACGGGGCGGCGACGCGGACGGCCGTGGTCGCCAGAGTGGTGTAGCGCATCGTGAAACCGCCACCCAGGGCGTCGATCGCGTGGCCGACCGATCCCAGGATCTCGGTCAGTTGGTCGGGGCGGAGCCGGGTGAGGCCGCCGGTGGTGGGGAGCAGGTCCAGCCACTGGTCGCGCGTGTAGGGCCGCTCCCAGTCGAACCGCCGGTGTTCCGGGTCGTCGAACCGCCCGGTCCCGCGGATGGTGTCGGCGATCTTGGCGTACCCCGCCTGGTACATCTCCAGCGGGCGTCGCGCCGGTTGGGTGCTGAACGGGGAGTCCGGCGCCACCCGGCGGTAGGCGGCGGCGAACGGCTCGGCCACCTCGGCGGGCGGCTCGAAGACGTGCCCGAAGATCGCCAGGAGCCCTTGCGGACGCAGGACTTGGGCCGCCTTCGCGGCGCCGGCAGCCGGGTCCACCCAGTGCCACGACTGGGCGGCGATCAGCGTGTCGAACGCTCGGCCGGCCGGCTCCCAGGCTTCGAAGGCCGCCACCTCGACCGGCAGACCGCGGGTCCGGGCGAAGCCGGCCATCCGCGCGTCCGGCTCGACCCCGAGCACGGTGCAGCCGGCCGCCTGGAACTGGCGGGCTGCGATGCCCGTGCCGCAGCCGATGTCGAGCACGTCGGACCCCGGGCTCCCGGCGGCGATCCGCGCCACCAGGTCGTCGGGGTAGGCCGGCCGGGCCCGGTCGTAGCGCTGCGGGTCCGTGCCGAAGGACTCGGCCATCTGCCGAGCCTGGTGCAGTGGCGCCGGTTCCGGTTGCTCTCGCGGTAGAGTGGGCATGCGTTCACTTTAGTGGGCAAGCGCCCATCTGCCAACGGATGACGGGCGACCGGCGTACGAGAGGATCGGTACGTGCCGACCGGGGTACACCTGCGCGACGCGCGGCAGCAGTTGTTCGACGCCGCGGAACGCGTGCTGCTGCGGGACGGCCCGGACGGGCTGACCAGCCGGGCCGTCACCGACGAGGCGGCCTGTGCCAAGGGCGTCCTGCACCGGCACTTCGCCGACTTCGACGCTTTCCTCACCGAGTTGGTGCTCGACCGGGCCGCACGGCTCGAGACGCAGGCGCGTGCGCTGCGCGAGGCCGTCGGCACCGGCACCGTGGCCGGCAACCTCACCGGCGCGCTGGCCACCTTGTTCGGGCCGGTTCCGGTGGCGATCATCCCGCTCATCACTTTCCGGGACGAGCTGCGCGCACGGCTGCGGCAGGCCAAGCCCGGCGGCGGCATCGCGATCCTCGCCCAGGTCGCGACCGCGGTCTCCGCCTACCTGGCCGACGAGCGAGCCCTGGGTCGCATCGCGGCCGACGCCGACATCGACTCGCTCACCCTCTCCCTGGTCGGCGGCGGGCATCTCCTGTTCGCGGACCGCGACCGCGATTCCGACCTCGACCGCGACCGTAACTCCGGCTCCGGCTCCGACCGCGAGCCCGACCTCGACCCCGACCCGCCGACCATGGCCGCCGTCGACAAGCTGGTGACCACGGTGCTGGCCGACGTCCTGCGACGGCGGCCCCGCCGGACCTGAGGTGCGGCCCGCTCGGCGGCCGGACCTGACGAGGGTCCGGCCGAACGTGTCGGCCGGAACCTTCTCCCGGCAGGTGTCCCGCAGGTGCCGGGCACGTGCCGGACGGCAGGGCTCGGCGGCACGGTTGAGCGGCAGAGTTGACGGGAGGACTCAGCCGCGGCCCATCCAGGTCGCGACGTCCGCCTCGTTGCCCTCCGGGTCGGCCAGCGTCCACCAGGCCGGCGCGTGCGCGTCGGAGATCAGCCGGCCGCCGGCGGTGATCGCCGCCGCGATCCGCTCCTCCGCCTGGTCGTGGGGGACGGTGACGTCGATGTGCAGGCGGTTGCGCTCCGTGCGCGGCGCGTCCATCGTCTGGAACCAGAACGGCGGTTGGCTGCCGCCCGGGTCCACCAGGTCCTTCTCGCCCGCCGACCGGTAGCCGAGCAGGGCGCGCCAGAAGGGCATCACCCGGGGGCCGACCAGCGCGTCGATCGCGACCTGGACGGACTTCAGCGCGCTCGGGTCGGCCGGCACGTCCAGTTCCCGCGCGGCCGCCGAGATCTGCCGGGCCAGTTCGACGTCGCGCTCGCTCAACCCGTCGACCTCGTGGGTCGTCAGACGCACCGTCACCCCCGGGTAGCGCAGGTCCACGTCGGGATGGTGGTTCGCCGCGTCGGCCAGGGCGCCGATCGCGTCCACCAGCTTGACGCCGGTCGCGAACGACCCGGTGCGGAAGTGCGCGCTCGCCCCCGCGAAGAGCACTCGCCAGTCATCGACGCCGGCCGCCTCGTGGAACTGCCTCGCTGTGATGCTTTCGACCATGCGCGGCAACGTAGCACCGCGGTCGCGCACTTCGCCGTCCCCGCGGCGGCGGGCCCGCGCCCGGGTCGCCCGATTCCACCCGAGCGGCCGTCCGACCTGCCGGTTCGCGCCGCGCCGAACCCCCCCGCCCGGGCTCGCGCGCAAACCCCGCACACTCCCCTCACGGACCCGCACGCGGGCCTCACCACACCCTCACTCCGACCTCGTGCGCCTACTCTTGCAAGCCGCTGCAAGGAATCGACGAAAATGGATTCGGATATTGCGGCTCTGTATCCCAGGGGTTACGGTCCTCTGCGTCGTGACCCACGCCACTCTGCTCCCTCGACTCCCTCCGGCTCCTTGAGTCCCACTCTGTCCGCCGTCCTGAGGCGGGCGCGGTGCCGCCGGTGGAGCCGACGGGGCGGTGTGCGGAAAGGAGCAAGACATGTCCCAACCCCTCCGAAGTCTCCGGCGGGCGGCCGCCCTCGGCGGCTGCGCCGCGCTGCTCGCCTCGGCGGGCGCCCTCGCGCTGAGCGCCCCTCCGGCGTTCGCCGCCGCGACCGGCGGCAGCGGCGCGAGCCTTCCCTACAGCGAGGTGCAGGCGGAGGACTCCGCCACCAACGGCTCGGTGATCGGCCCGAGTTACGCCCAGGGCCAGCTGGCCGACGAGGCGTCGAACCGCAAGGCGGTGACGCTGCAGGACTCCGGCGCGTACGTCACGTTCACCACGCCGGTCGCCACGAACTCGATCGACTTCCGGTACAGCATCCCGGACTCCGCGGACGGCTCGGTGTACACGGCGCCGCTGTCGCTGTACGTCGACGGCACCAAGCAGCCGGACTTCACGCTGACGAACGCGTACTCCTGGTACTACGGCAGCTATCCGTTCACCAACTCGCCGGGCAGCAACCCGCATCACTTCTACGACGAGGCGCACCGGCTCTTCGACACGACGTACCCGGCGGGCACCACCTTCAAGTTCCAGGTCGACGCGGGCGACAGCGCGTCCTCCTACACCCTCGACCTCGCCGACTTCGAACAGGTCGCCGCGGCACAGTCCCAGCCCTCGGGGTCTGTGTCGGTGGTCGACAAGGGCGCCGACCCGACCGGCGCGGCCGACTCCACGGACGCGTTCAACGCCGCCGTCAGCGCGGCCGGCGCGGGCGGCACCGTGTGGATTCCGCCGGGCACCTTCAAGGTCCCGGGCCACATCAGCGTCAACAACGTCACGGTCGCGGGCGCCGGCATGTGGTACTCCACCGTCACCGGCGCGGCTCCCGGCTTCTACGGCAACTCCGCGCCGTCGCCCAGCAGCAACGTGCACCTCAAGGACTTCGCGATCTTCGGCGACGTCCAGGAGCGTGACGACAACGCGCAGGTGAACGGGATCGGCGGCGCGATGAGCGACTCGTCGGTGTCGGACGTGTGGATCGACCACATGAAGGTCGGGGCCTGGATGGACGGCCCGATGGACAAGTTGAGTTTCAGCGGGATGCGCATCCGCGACACCACCGCCGACGGCATCAACTTCCACGGCGGGGTGACCAATTCGACGGTCACCAACAGCGACATCCGCAACACCGGTGACGACGGCATCGCCACCTGGGCGGACTCCTCGCTCGGCGCCGACGCCAACGACACCATCTCGAACAACACCGTCCAGTTGCAGATGCTCGCCAACGGCATCGCGATCTACGGCGGCCACGACAACACCGTCAGCGGCAACCTGGTGCAGGACACCGGGCTGACGCAGGGCGGCGGCATCCACGTCGGGCAGCGCTTCACCTCCACGCCGGTCGGCACCACCACGATCAGCGACAACACGCTGGTGCGGGACGGCAGCCTCGACCCGAACTGGCAGTTCGGCGTGGGCGCGCTGTGGTTCGACGGCAGCCAGGGCGCCATCACCGGCCCGATCAACGTCTCCGACCTGCTGATCAAGCAGAGCCCGTACGAGGCCGTGCAGTGGGTCGAGGGCACCATCAGCGGGGTCAGCCTGAACAACGTGACGATCAGCGGGGCCGGGACGTTCGCGCTCCAGGAGCAGACCGGCGGCGCCGCGACGTTCACCGGTGTCACCGCGACCGGGATCGGCGCCTCCTCGCCGGTCTACAACTGCGAGGGGAACAACTTCGCGGTCACCGACGGCGGCGGCAACTCCGGGATCGACGGCACCCCGTACTGCGGCGGCTGGCCGGCCCCGGTCTTCCCGTCCTGAGCCGGGAACCCGGGGCCTTGCCGCCCTGATCCACCTCCCCGGTGCCGCCGGGTGCGATCCGCACCCGGCGGCACCTTTCGTTCCGTCAAACGGCCGAACGAATTCCACATGTGAGGACGCGTGAACAATGTGCCGCGCAGGGGAGTTCGGACGGTTTCCGGTCATCTTCCGCTCGACGAGGAGTCGTTCGGCGTCCATATGGCACCTTGCTAATGAACAGGCGGCCGCCGGAATTCCGGCCGGCCGCCGGACGTTGGAAGGAGCCCGACACGTGACATCCGACGAATTCCCACGGCAGGCGGCACGGCAGACCCGGCGGCGGTTCCTCACCGTGACTGGCGCGGCCACCGCACTCGCCTTCGGGGTCAACGTGGCGCACGCGGAAGCGGCGAGTGCCGCCACCCCGCTGCCCGGCGACCCGTTCACCCTCGGCGTCGCCTCCGGCGACCCGCTGCCGGACGCGGTGGTGATCTGGACCCGGCTCGCCCCGCAGCCGTACGAACCGCTGGGCGGTATGCCGTACCACGCGGTCGACGTGCAGTGGCAACTCGCCGCCGACGAGCGGTTCCGGCACGTGCTGCGCTCCGGCACCGCGACCGCGCAGCCGGAGTACAGCTACAGCGTGCACGTGGACGTGCGAGGGCTCCAGCCCGGCCGGCACTACTGGTACCGGTTCAAGGTCGACGGCCACCTCAGCCCGGTCGGCCGCACCAGAACCGCCCCCGCGCCCTGGGACCACCCGGGCCGACTCAGATTCGCCGTCGCCTCCTGCCAGTCCTGGCCGGACGGCTACTACACCGCGCACGCCCACCTCGCCGCCGAGGACGTCGACGCGGTGCTCTTCGTCGGCGACTACATCTACGAGTACGGCATCTCTGCCGCCGGCGGTCTGCGCAACACCACCGACCCGGTGCCCGACCAGTTCCGCACCGAGGCCGACACCCTCGACCGCTACCGGCTCCAGTACGCGCTCTACAAGTCCGACCCCGACCTGCGGGCCGCCCACCAGAACACGCCGTGGATCGGCACCTGGGACGACCACGAGGTGCAGGACAACTACGCGGGCCTGTACTCCAAGAGCCTCGACCCGATCGACGACTTCACCGTCCGCCGGGCCAGCGCCTACCGCGCCTACTGGGAGCACATGCCGCTGCGCACCCCCGCGCCGCAGGGCCCGGACTACCTGCTCTACCGCCGCTTCACCTTCGGCCGGCTCGCCGAGATCAACGTGCTCGACACCCGGCAGTACCGCTCCGACCAGGCCGACGGCGACCTGTGGAAGCCGGACAACCCGGGCCGTGACGACCCCGCCCGCACCTTCGCCGGCGCTCAGCAGCAGCGCTGGCTGCTCGACGGGATGCGCGCCTCGCGCGCCACCTGGAACCTGCTCGCCAACCAGGTCGTGATGAGCCGGATGGACCTGGACGCCGGCGGCACCCCCACCTTCAACATGGACGCGTGGGACGGCTACACCGCCGAGCAGACGCGCATCCTCGACGGCCTGGCCGGGCTGCGCGCCCGCAACCCCGTGGTGGTCACCGGCGACGTGCACGCCGCCTACGCGATGGACATGAAGCGGGACTTCGACGACCCCGACTCGCCCACCATCGGCGTGGAACTCGTCGCCACCTCCATCAGCAGCGGCGGTAACGGCGTGGACGTCTCCGTCAACGGCCAGAACTTCCTCGACCACAACCCGCACCTGAAGCTCGTCAACGAGCGGCGCGGCTACATCGTGGTCGAGCTGACCCCGCACGAACTGCAGGCGTCCTACCGGGCGGTGCCGTACATCGACCGGGTCGGCGCGCCGATCAGCACCATCAGGAAGTTCACCGTCGAGGCCGGGCACCCCGGCCTGAACCCGGCGTAGGGGGAGACCATGCCGAAGACGTTCCTCGGGTCGGCGCGCCGGCGCGCGCTCGCCGTCGTCGCCGCTGTTGTCATGCTCGTGACGCTCGGTGCGGTGGCGCCCGCGCTGGCCGCCGCACCCGCCAGGGCCGGGGCGGCCCAGCAGCTCACCCTCGGCTCCGACGTCGACCACGTGCTGGTCGACCCGGTGCCCTGCGCCGTCCAGGGCTTCCAGCTCCGGTTCGGCAACGCGGGCAGCTCCGCGGTGTACGCCGACGCGTTCATCGACGCGCCCGCGCCGCTGACGGTCTCCCGGTCGCTGGTCTCCAGCTACCTGCCGTCCGGCTACACCCTGAAGGTCGAGATCGACGTCAGCGCGCCGCGGACGACCCCGCCCGGCGCGTACACGATCACCGTGCACGCCGGCGACCAGCAGCTGTCGCTGCCGGTCCAGGTCGAGCCCGCGCCGGTGAACGACACCGGCAACCTGGTGCGCTACATGCCGGTCTCCGCGTCCTCGGAGAACCTGCCGCACTACCCGGCCTGCGGCGCGGTGGACGGCGACCGCGACTCCGCCGACTGGGGCACCACCACCGGGTGGAACGACTCCACCAAGGGCAGCTTCCCCGACTGGCTCCAGGTCACCTTCGACGCGCCCGTCTCCGTCGGCCGGGTGGACCTGTACACCCTGGACTCGGCGAAGTACCCCGCCGCGGGCTACGGACTGTCCGCCTGGGACGTGGAACTTCAGGTCGACGGCTCCTGGCAGACCGCCGCCCAGGTACGCGACAACACCGCGGGCGAGGTCAGCTCGACCTTCGCCGCGCAGACCGCGACCGCCCTGCGCATCGTGACCCTGGCCAGCAACGAGGGCGTCACGTACTCACGGATCGTGGAACTGGAGGCGTACGCGTCCTGAGCACGCACGCGGGGGCGGGGCCTGGCGGCCCCGCCCTCTTGCGGTGTCCGGGGTCAGCCCCCGGCCCGGGCCGGCAGCTTCCAGTTCGGCCGCGGGAAGTGGCAGGTGTACCCGTCGGGGTACCGCTGCAGGTAGTCCTGGTGCTCGGGCTCCGCATCCCAGAACGGGCCGGCCGGCTCGACCTCCGTGACCACCTTGCCGGGCCACAGACCGGAGGCGTCCACGTCCGCGATGGTGTCCTCGGCGATCCGCTTCTGCTCGTCGTCCACGTAGTAGATCGCCGAGCGGTAGCTGAGGCCGATGTCGTTGCCCTGGCGGTTCTTCGTGCTGGGGTCGTGGACCTGGAAGAAGAACTCCAGCAGCGCGCGGTAGTCGGTCCGCTCTGGGTCGAAGTGGACCTCGATAGCCTCCGCGTGCGTGCCGTGGTTGCGGTAGGTGGCGTTCGGCACGTCGCCACCGGTGTAGCCGACCCGGGTCGCGGTCACGCCCGGCTGCCGGCGGATCAGGTCCTGCATCCCCCAGAAGCACCCGCCGGCCAGTACGGCCCTCTGCGTCTGCGCGGCCATCTCGGTCCTCCCACTCGTGGTCATCACGTCTGTCCACCGACGTCAACGTTTGCCGGGCCGGCTCGATTCCGTCCAGGGGACGCCGGCCGCGGGAAATGCGCCGGAAGGGTGGACTCGGCGGCGCGTGCGTGCGCCGGGAGCAGGGCGCGCGGCGGCCGGGCGCGACGCTGTGAGCAAATCGCCCAGCTCACCTCTCGGAGCCCCTGATGAAGCGCACCGCCAGGGCGGCCACCTGTGCCGCCGCAGCCCTGTTTGCCGCCGTGCTGACCGGCTGCTCGTCCGGCAGCAGTGCCACCTCGGCCGCCGGTTCGGCGTCGAGCGGCGGTTCCTCCGGGGGCGCCGCCTCGTCCAAGGCGGCCAGCGCGTCCGCCAAGGTGTCCTCCAAGGCGGCCAGCGCCTCCGCCACGGCCAGCGCGGCGATCGCGAAGGGGCAGGCCACCGTCGCCACCAAGACCGAGGGCAAGCTCGGCGCCATCCTGGTCGACGCCAAGGGCCGCACGCTCTACCTGTTCGACGCCGACAAGAAGAAGAACGTCTCCACCTGCACCGGCGCCTGCGCCGCGGCCTGGCCGCCCCTGCTCACCACCAAGGGCGCCGCCAAACCCGGCAAGGGCGCGGACAAGTCGCTGCTCGGCACGGCCAAGCGCTCCGGCGGCGCCACGCAGGTCAGCTACAACGGCCACCCGCTGTACTACTACGTCGGCGACACCAAGGCCGGCCAGACCAACGGGCAGGGCCTCAACCAGTTCGGCGCCCTGTGGTACGTCGTGAACGCCAAGGGCAAGCAGGTCACGAGCTGAGCCGGATGGCGGGCGAGCCCCACGAGAGGCGGCGCGGGCCCGGTGCCCGCGCCGCACTCCTGGCTCTCGGTGTCCTGGTGCCCATCGCGGTCGCCTTCGGGATCTACGCGTTCGGCAAGGAACACACCCCCGACTACAACAGCGGGATCTACGGGCAGCACGGCACCGACGCGGTCGACCTCAAGGCCAGGCTCGGCAGTGCGCTGCTCTGCCTCGTCCTCATCCAGTACGGGCTCGCGCTGTGGATGTTCGGCCGCATCCCCGGGGTGCGGGCCGCGCCGCATCCGGTGCGCACCGGACACCGCGTGCTCGGCTACTTCCTCTTCCTGTTCTCCCTGCCGATCGCGTTCCACTGCCTCGTCACCTACGGCATCGAGACCAGTTCCCCGCGCGTGGCGATCCACTCGTTCACGGGGTGCGCCTTCTACGGGGCGTTCGTGGCGAAGGTGATCGTGGTCCGCAGCAAGCGGCTGCCCGGGTTCCTGCTCCCGGTCATGGGCTCCCTGCTGCTCGTCGGGGTCGCGCTCCTCTGGTACACCGCGCCCTTGTGGGTGCTCAACGGCTACTCGGTCCCCGGCTTCTCCTCGTCGAGCTACGGCGTGGGCTGAAGCGGTTCGAACCGAGCCGGACCGGTCCGCCCGGGCGCGCCGGCGGCGGGCGACGCAGCACCGGGCGCCTCACGCGAGCCGGTTCACCACGGCCGCGAACAGCGCCGGGAAGCGCGCCGCGGCGGGCACGATGCGCGGGGCCGTCCCCGGGTTGCCGCGGGCCCGCAGCAGCAGGGTGGTGAGGGCGCGGTGCCGCCGCGACATCGCGCGCCACGCGCGTTCGTACGCCTCCGGCCGGTCGGACCGCACGCAGCGGACGAGTTCCGCGGCGCCGCGCACCGCGAGGGAGACGCCCTCGCCGGTGAGGGCGTCGACGTAGCCGGCGGCGTCGCCGACGAGCAGGACCCGGCCGGCGGCGCGGGCCCGGACCGGCTGCCGCAGGGGTCCGGCGCCGCGCACCGGGGTCGCAGCGGTGGGCGGCAGGCGGGCCGCGAGCGCGGGGAAGGCGGCGAGGTGGTGGTCGAAGGGCGCGCGGTCGCAGGTGAGGAGGGCGACGCCGACCAGGTCGGGCCCGACGGGCGTGACGTACGCCTCCGCGCGGGCGGACCAGTGCACCTCGACGCAGTCGGTCCACGGCGGCACCGCGAAGTGCCGGCGCAGGCCGTAGCGGGCAGGCGCGGGATCGGGCGGTCCGGACAGGCCCAGGGCGCGCCGGATGGGGGAGTGCAGTCCGTCCGCGGCGGCGAGGTAGCGTGCGGCGAGTCCGGCCGCGGTCACCCCGTCCGGGCCCTGCCGTACCGCGTCGATCCGCAACGGCAGTACGGGCACGCCGAGTTGGGCGACCCGGTGGGCGAGCGCCGCGTGCAGCTCGGTGCGCCGCACCCCCCGCCCGGGCCCGGCCCGGAAGTGCGCCTCGGCCTCGTACCGGGCGTCGACGTAGCGGATGCCGCGCAGCGGGCGCCCGCCGACGGCCACCCCGAGGTCGGCCAGCGCCCGTACGGCAGCGGGCATCAGCCCCTCGCCGCACGCCTTGTCCACCGGACCCGGCCGGGGCTCGGCCACCACCACGTCGAGCCCCGCGCGCGCCGCGTGGATCGCGGTGGCCAGCCCGGCCGGCCCGCCCCCGGCGACCAGCAGGTCGATCACGGCGCGGCCACCGCGACGGGCGGCGCCGCGTCGGGGGCGAGCGCCAGCGCCGCGTTCTCGCAGCGCAGCCGGACCGCGAGCAGTGGCGCGTCGAGCAGCGTGAAGCAGATCGCGGTGATCCAGGCGCCGTGCACCAGCGGCAGCGCCGCGCCCTCGACGACGACCGCGAGGTAGTTGGGGTGGCCCATCCACCGGTACGGTCCGCCGTCCACCAGCGGCAGCCCCGGCACCACGATCACCCGGGTGTTCCAGCGCGGCCCGAGCGTGCGGATGCACCACCAGCGCAACGCCTGTGCGGCCAGGGCGAGTACGAGCATCGGCCAGCCGAGCGCGGGCACGAACGGCCGCCCGCCCCACCCGGTCTCCACCAGGCACCCGGCCAGCAAGGCGGTGTGCAGCAGCACCATCACCGGGTAGTGGCCGCGGCCGTGCTCGACGCCGCCGCGGGCACGGCTCCACGCCGCGTTGCGCCGTGCGGTGGCCAGTTCGGCCAGCCGCTCGGCGGCGACCAGCAGCACCAGCACGGTGTACGCGGTGGACGGGGCGAACGACGTCATCGGCGGCCTACCAACGGAGAAGGACGAGTTCGGAGCTGAAGCCCGGGCCCATCGAGAGCATCAGGCCGGGGGTCCCGGGCAGCGGCAGGCGCCGGTCCAGGGTGTCGCGCAGGATGTGCAGCACGGAGGCGGAGGAGAGGTTGCCGACCTCAGCGAGCGAGCGCCACGTCAACTCCAGGGCGCGCGCGGGCAGATCGAGGGTCTCCCGGACCGCCTCCAGCACCTTCGGGCCGCCCGGGTGGCAGATCCAGCCCGTGACGTCCTCCGGTTTCAGGTCGTGGTCGGTGAGGAACTCCCGTACCTCCGGGCCGAGATGGCGCAGCACCGTGTCCGGCAGGTCGCTGCCCAGGACGATCCGGAAGCCGCTGTCGGCGATGTCCCAGCCGAGCAGGCGTTCGGTGTCCGGGTAGAGGTGGCTGCGGGTCGCCACCGTTTCGGGGCCCCGCTCGGGGCCCCGCGCCCGCGCCGCCGGGTGCTCCCGGCCGACCGCCACCAGCGCGGCCGCGCCGTCGCCGAAGAGGGAACTCGCCACCACGTTCGCGATGGACGGGTCACCGCGTTGCACCGTCAGCGAGCACAACTCCACGCAGAGCAGCACCGCCACGCCGTGCGGGTGCCCTTCGAGGTAGTCGTGCACCCGGGCGAGCCCCGCGGCTCCCGCGACGCAGCCCAGCCCGAAGATCGGGACGCGCTTGACGTGCGCGGGCAGCCCCCACCGGGCGGCCAGCCGCGCTTCGATCGACGGCACGGCCAGGCCCGTCACCGACGTCGACACCACCAACTCCACGTCGGCGGCGGCGATGTCCGCGCGGTGCAGGGCGCCCCTGACGGCTTCCTGCGCCAACTCCGTCGCCGCGCTCACGTAAGCGGCGTTCGCCTCGCCGAACCCGCCCAACGTGCCGTACCGCTCCAACGGCATCGCCAGGTACCTGCACTTCACCGTGGACGCCGCGTGGATACGGTCCAGCACGCCCCGGCCCTCCGGGCCCACCGCTCCCATCTCCACGAGGGCATCCCTGATTTCGTGCTGCGGGTACCGGTACGGCGGCAGCACCGCGTGGACGCCCACGATTCGGCTCATTGCCTCAGCATAGGAAGGACGGCGTCAAATCCGTCCAAACGTGGCCGTATCAACCCGCCGGGCTGCCCCGTTCTGCCGTTCCGGAACCTGGCGGCCGGTGCGGGGCCGGGCGCGCGGTTCTCCCGCGGAGGTCGGGAGCCGTGGTGACGGCGAGCCGTCACGGCGTACGGGAGCCCCGCCGCCTAGCGTGGTGGGGTGGCGGTCGACGCGGGTGCGGGTACGGGCGGGGTGGCGTGGGGGCTGGTGAAGGCGTCGCATCCGGAGCCGACCGTGGCGGTGACGGTGCTGGTGACGGCGCTCGCCGGGGCGTCGGGGCGGGGTGCGGGCGGCTGCGGGCTGGTCGCGGCCGCGGTGCTGAGCGGTCAGGCGTCGGTGGGCTGGTGCAACGACGTCGTGGACGTCGAACGGGACCGGGCGGCGGGCCGCACGGACAAGCCGCTGGCGGCGGGGGCGCCGACACGCGGCATGGCCGCGGCCGCGGCCGCGGGGGCGCTCGCCGTGTGCGTCGTGGCCTCGCTGGCCTGCGGGCTGGCGGCCGGCGCCGCGCACCTGACCGGGGTCGCGGCGGCATGGGCGTACAACCTGGGCGTGAAGCGCACCGCGCTGTCGTGGCTGCCGTACGCCGTCGGGTTCGGGCTGCTGCCCGCGTTCGTGACGCTGGGCCTGCCCGGGCACCCGGTCCCGCCGGGCTGGGCGGTCGCGGCGGGCGCGCTGCTCGGCGTCGGCGCCCACGTCACGAACGTGCTGCCGGACATCGACGCGGACCTGGCCGCGGGCGTGCGCGGCCTGCCGCAGCGGATCGGGCGGCGCCGCAGCCGCCTGCTCGCCCCGGTGCCGCTGCTGGCCGCGGCCGCGGTCCTCGTCTTCGGCCCGCCGGGGCCGGTCGGTCGCGCCGGGTGGGCGGCGCTCGCCGTGACCGGCGTGCTGGCGGTCGCCACGGTCCGCACCGCGGGCGCGGGCCGGCACAGCCGGCTGCCGTTCCTCACCACCTTGGCGATGGCGGTCACCGCCGTCACGCTGCTCCTCCTGCACGGCGACGCGCTGGCCTGACCGTACGAGCGGCGCGGGCCGCCCCCGCCGCCCGTACGGCCTCGCCGGTCAGGACGCCCGCAGCACCTGCGCCACGATCGGCCCCGCGGAGGTGTTGCCGAACCCGGCGTCGTGGACGACCGCGGCCACCGCCACGCCGCCCGCGTACGCGGTGAACCAGCCGTTGGTGGCGGCCTGGCCGTCGACCTCGGCCGAGCCGGTCTTCGCGCCCGAGTCGGAGCCGAAGCCGCTCATGACGCCGGTGGCGGTGCCGTTCGTGATGGCCGCGCGCATCAGCTGCCGCAGGTCGCCCGACACCCGGGAACCGACGCCGGCCGCGGAGATCCGGCCGTCGATCATGCTCGCGGCCACGATCCGCGGCTCGTGGAAGCTGCCGGTGGCCGCCGTGGCGGCGACCGACGCCATGATCATCGGGTTCGCCACCACCTTGCCCTGCCCGATCATCTCGGAGGTCAGCTCGTCGGGCCCGCTGCCGTCGGGGAAGCTCGGCTGGTCGTCCGGGGTGGCGGTGCCGATGTTCCACGGCTTGGTGAGCCCGAACTGGGCGGCGGTGTCCCGCAGTCCGGTGGCGCCGAGCGCGGGCGCCTGCGTGATGAAGCCGGTGTTGCAGGAGTTCGCGAAGTCCCAGCGCAGATCGGCGTTCGCGTTCTGCAGGCTCGGCGAGTCGTTCTTGTACATCCGGCCGTTGGCCACGTTGTCCGTGCTCTTGCACGGGGCGGACGAGCCGGGCCCCATGCCGCGTTCGAGCAGCGCGGCGGACGTGACGATCTTCATCGTGGAGCCGGGGGCGTCCGCGCCCTGGAGCGCGATGTCGGTGCCGCTCGGGTCGCTGTTGGCGACCGCCAGGATGGTGCCGTCGTAGATGTTCAGCGCGGTGACCCCGGCGCCGTTCTTGCTCTTCACCGCCTTCTCCGCGGCGGCCTGCACATCCGCGTCCAGCGTCGTCGGGAGCTTCTTGTTCCGGCCCTTGCGCAGCACCTTCAGCACCTTCCCGGCAGACCCGTCGCTGTGCTGCACGTAGGTCTCGATGCCCGCGGTGCCGCCCTTGACCTGGTCGCCGTGGCGGGACTTGAGGTCCTCGATGATCCGGGCCAGCGACGGGTAGCTCTTGCCGGTGAGCACCTTTCCGTGCCGGTCGGTGACATCGATCCCGGGCGACTTCGCGGTCCCGGTGACCACCGAGTCACCGTCCGCCAGCGCCGGGTTGAGCACGGAGGGCTTCCACGTGACGGCCACGTCGCCGGCGGAGTCGCGGTCCACGGTGAGCGCCGAGGCGTACGTCCAGGTGGACGTGATGCCGTCGTACGACAGGCGCGCGGTGACCGTGAACGACGCGCCGCCGGACGCACCGGTGGTCGGGGCGATGCCGCTGATCGCCACCGACGTGACGTGTCCCTGCTGGTGGAAGTCGGTGAGGTCGGTCGTCGCGGCGTCCGCCGCGTCCGTGGCGGCCGCCGCCTTCGCGGTCTGACCGGCGGCCCACGCGGTCAGGAACCTGTGCGCGGTGTCCGCGACCTGCTGGGCCGACGGCGGCTTCGGGGCCGACGTCGGGTCCGTGTTCGCCACGGTGCGCGTGCCCCCGCCGCCCCCCGAGCCGTCCAGCGCCGTGTACATGTTGTAGGCGCCGTAGCCGGCCACGCCGAACATCCCGGCGCAGACGGCGCCGATGATGCCTATCTTCACTCCTCTTGCAACGGGCACGGCCCGATCCCCCCTCGTGTGTGGACACCCCCGCGCGGAACGTTCCTGCGCGGTACAAGCGTATTGCGCGAGCGCGCCGCGCCCGCCCCTCCCGGGCACCTGCGTTCCGCCGGTCGCGGGACCACCTGCCGGCGGGTGGCGGCGCTGTTTTCGGCTCCCTTCGGTCTACGCGCCGCCGGCGTGGAAGAACTCCCAGTGGTGGCCGTCGAGATCGAAGAAGGCCCGGGTGTACATGGGGCTGTTCTCGTTGGTCTCCTCGGCGGTCCGGCCGCCGCCCGCGAGGGCCGCCTCGGCGATCCGGTCGACGTCCTGCCGGGTGTCGAGGAGGAGCGCGACGATCGCCTCACTGGAGGTCGCGGTGTCGGTGACGGCCTTGCCGGTGAACGTCCGGAAGTAGGGCTCGGTCAGCAGCATCGCGTAGATGTCGTCGCTGATGACCATGCACGCGGCCTTGTCGTCGGTGAAGTCCGGGTTGAAGGTGAAGCCGAGGCCGGTGAAGAAGCCCATCGACCGGGAGAGGTCCTTGACCGGGAGGTTGACGAAGATCTTGGTGGACATGGGGCCTGCTTCCAGGGTGCGGAGCGGGTGTACGCGTGCGGCCGGGTGCCGTACACCGGGGTAGACCGCTCCGGTCGGCGGAACTCATCGACGCGACGGGCGAAGGCTCTCCGGAAGGCCCTCCGCGCCGCCGTCCCGGGAACTCGGCGCAGCCGCCCCGGAAGCTCAGGGGCGCCCCGCGAGCAGCGTGTCCAGGACCCGGCCGAAGACCATCCGCCCCGCGAGGGACGTCACCGGGTCGAAGAGAGCGCCCGGCAGCCCGCGTACGCGCAGGTCCTCGCGCCAGCACACCCGGGAGCCGGCGCGGGTGGTGCCGGCCGCCGGCCCCACCTCGATCTCGGCCCAGCCGACGACCACCCGCCCGGTCTTCACCAGCCGGCACCGCCCGTGCCCGTCGCCCCCTGGCGGCTGCCACACCTCGACCCGCATCGGGTCGGCGAAACCGGCCCGGCCGACCCCGGTACGCGCCACGAACGCGGTGCCGACCCCCGACGGCGGCGGGGTCAGCACCTCGATACGGGTCAGCGGCACCGTGGCGGAGTGCCGTTCCCACGTGGTGAGCCGCCGCCACGCCTCGGCCGGCGGCAGGGCGGTGGTGCGCTCGATGACGAAGAGGGCCACCCGGCCAGCGTAGGCCGCGCCCTCATCCGCGGCGCGGGCTCACCACGCCGACGGGCGGTAGTCCTTGAGGAAGCAGCCGTACAGGTCCTCGCCCTGCTCGCCGCGCACCACCGGGTCGTAGACGCGGGCGGCGCCGTCGACCAGGTCGAGCGGGGCGTGGAAGCCCTCGGCGGCGAGCCGGACCTTGTCGGGGTGCGGCCGCTCGTCGGTGATCCAGCCGGTGTCCACGGCGGTCATGAGGATGCCGTCGGCGTCCAGCATCTCCTGCGCGCTGGTGCGGGTGAGCATGTTGAGCGCGGCCTTGGCCATGTTGGTGTGCGGGTGGCCGGGGCCCTTGTAGCCGCGGCTGAACTGCCCTTCCATGGCGGAGACGTTGACCACGTACTTGCGCCGGGCGGTGGCCGCCGCCATCGCCGGGCGCAGCCGGCTGATCAGCACGAACGGCGCGGTGACGTTGCACAGTTGGACTTCGAGCAGCTCGATCGGGTCGACCTCGCCGACGGTCTGCACCCAGGTGTTGGTGGGGTCGAGGTCCGGTACGAGGCCGCCGGCGTCGATCGCGGTGCCCGCCTCGATCCGGGCGAGCGAGGCGGAGCCGCTGACCAGGGCGAGGCCGGTGACCTCGTCGGGGGTGAGCAGTTCGCCGCGCGGCGAGGGCAGCGCGGCCGCGGTCCGCGCACCCGAGCCGAACTCGCCGAACACCTCGGCGGCGGGCAGCTCGCCCGCGGGCAGCGGCGCGGACTCCGCGGCGACCAGTTCGCTGTAGGCGCGCGGGGAGCGGCGTACGGTCTGGGCCGCGTTGTTGATGAGGATGTCCAGCGGGCCCGCGGCGGCCACCGAGTCGGCGAGCGCGACCACCTGGGCGGGGTCGCGCAGGTCGATGCCGACGACCTTGAGCCGGTGCAGCCAGTCGGCGCTGTCCGGCATCGCCTTGAAGCGGCGGATCGCGTCGTTCGGGAAGCGGGTGGTGATGGTGGTGTGGGCGCCGTCGCGCAGCAGCCGCAGCGCGATGTACATGCCGATCTTGGCGCGGCCACCGGTGAGCAGGGCGCGCCGCCCGGTCAGGTCGGTGCGGGCGTCGCGGCGGGCCCGGTTCTCGGCCGCGCACGGCGGGCACAGCTGGTGGTAGAACGCGTCGACCTCGACGTAGCGGGTCTTGCAGACGTAGCAGGAGCGGGGCCGCTCCAGGATGCCGGCGATCTCGGTGGTCACGGAGGTGCTGAGCTGGATGCCGAGCGTCTCGTCGTCGATCCGGTCGGCGGCGCCGGTGGCGGTGGCCTCGGTGACGGCCTTGTCGTTGGCGGTCTTGGCGGCCCGGCGCTCCTGGCGGCGGCGCTGCTTCACCGTGCGGTAGATCCCGGCGGTGGCCCGGCGTACGGCGACGGCGTCGGGGTGGTCGACGGGGAGGTCGTCCAGCTCGGCGAGCACGGCGAGGCACTGGGCGAGGCGGGCCGGGTCGATACCGGGGGCCTGCGGGGGTTCGGCAGCGTAGGGGTCGGTGCCCGAGGCCGCGCCCTGGGCCGGGAACTGCTCCAGACCCCGGAACCGGTCCGGGTCCGGGGTCTGGTCCAGGTCCTGTGTGGTCGCCGTCATGAAACCGCTGCTCTCCGTGTGATCCCCGTGGGTGCCGGGCCCCGCGTTCCCCGCCCGGTCATGGGGCGAACTTTACGTTTGCGGTGCGGGCAGCTCCAAACCCGTTCTCGGCGCACGCACCGCGCGGGCGCCGCGGCGTACCCGCGTACGTCACCGGAGCCGGGCCGGCCCGCCCGGAACCCGAGGCCCGAGGCCCGGCGGTATCCTCGGGGCGTTTGCATGATCACGTCGCACGAGCGCGCCACGTGATCACCGCCGGCCGCCCGTGGAGGTCCGTTGAGCCCCGCCGACCCGTTCGACCTCCCGCACGACGCGCTGTTCGGGGTGCACAACCTGCCGTACGGCGTCTTCAGCACGGCCGGCGACCCCCGGCGGCGGCTCGGGGTCCGCTACGGGGAGCACGTACTCGACGCGGGTGCGGCCGCCCGCGCCACCGGTGCGCCCGCCGACCTCGCGGAGCTGCTGGCCGCGCCGTCGCTGAACCCGCTGCTGGCCGCGGGCCGGCCGGCCTGGACGCGGGTACGGGCCGCGGTCACCGCGTGGCTGACCGAGCAGCGGCACCGCGCCGCCGTGGCGCCCTGCCTGGTCCCGCTCCCGGACACGGTCCCGTACCTGCCGTTCGAGGTCGCGGACTACGCCGACTTCTACGCCTCGGAGCACCACGCCTCCAACGTCGGCCGGATCTTCCGCCCGGGCGCCGACGCGCTGCCGCCGAACTGGAAGTACATGCCGATCGGCTACCACGGCCGGGCAGGCACCGTGGTGGTCTCCGGCACCGACGTCGTACGGCCCTGCGGGCAGCGCCGCGAGCCCGGCGAGCAGGTGCCCTCCTACGGGCCCTCGCTGCGGCTGGACATCGAGGCCGAGGTGGGCTTCGTGGTCGGCGCGCCCTCCGCGCAGGGCGAGCGGGTCGCGCTCGCCGACGCCGACGACCACGTCTTCGGCCTGTGCCTGCTCAACGACTGGTCGGCGCGGGACATCCAGGCGTGGGAGTACGTCCCGCTCGGCCCCATGCTCGGGAAGTCCTTCGCCACGTCCGTCTCCGCGTGGGTGACGCCGCTCGACGCGCTGCACCACGCCCGTACCTCCCCGCCGCCGCGTGCCCCCCGCCCGCCGGCCTACCTCGACGACGGCGCCGCGCGGCCGTCGGCCCTCGACATCGCGATCGAGGTACGGCTGAACGGGCATCTCGTCGCGCGGCCGCCGTTCGCCACGATGTACTGGACCTACCCGCAGATGGTGGCGCACCTCACGGTGAACGGGGCGAGCCTGCGGACCGGGGACCTCTTCGGGTCGGGCACCGTCAGCGGACCCGAGCGCGACACCCGCGGGGCGCTCATCGAGCTCACCTGGAACGGGGAGGAGCCGCTGCGCCTCCCCGACGGCTCCCAGCGGTCCTTCCTCCACGACGGCGACGAGGTCGTCCTCTCCGCGACCGCCCCCGGCCCGGCCGGCACCCGCCTCGCCCTCGCCGAAGTCCGCACCCGCATCGTCCCTCCCCTCCCCTGACCCCCGCGCCGCCACCAGCGCGGGCCGCACCTCACGGTCGAGACGCCGCGTCAGTTGCCTGAGGTCCGAGGCGAGCCGCGTCAGATCCTCCGGCGCGAGATCGGTGAGCCAACTCTCCCCGCACCCACGCACATTGACCACCGGCAGGCAGGCCTCAGGCGGTTCACGGTGTGCAGTCCAGCGTGGAGGAAAGGACCTCCTCCTCCAGGGCCCCGGCACCCTGGCGGGTGACTGCGGAGACGGGCAACGTGCGCCCGGCGAAGGACCTGCAGTGATGAACGTCGGCGACGCAGACCGCCGGCATTTCCTCGGGCACGTTGTGCGCGCTGGGGTCGCCCTCGGCCCAGTGAGGGAGGTGAGCTTCGACGGTGCGCCCGGCAACGCTGGCGATGGTCCACCGTCCCCCTGGGCCGCGGGAAACGGTGCGAGCGACCACCCCAGCGGCAGGTGGTCCCGTGAGCGGCGGGGCGGGGCGGCCCGGGGGTCAGGGGACCCTGGGGGGAGCGGTGCTGTCGCGGAGGACGAGTTCGCCGGCCACTTCGACGCGGGTGGTCTCGGGGACCTGGCCCGCGAGGAGTTGGAGGACCATGCGGGTGGCGACCGCGGCCATCTCCGGCAGCGGGGTGCGCACGGTGGTGAGCCGCGGGGTGACCCAGTCCGCGAAGTCGAGGTCGTCGAAGCCGACCACGCTGAGGTCGGCCGGCACGCGCAGCCCGAGGCGGTCGGCGGCGCGGTAGGTGCTGAGCGCCTGCTGGTCGCTGCCGGCGAAGATCGCGGTGGGGCGGTCCGGGAGGCGCAGCAGGTCGAGCGCGTGCTCGTACGCGGGCCCGTGCGAGAAGTCGCCGTAGCGGACCAGTTCGGGGTCGAAGGGCAGCCCGCCCTCGTCGAGCGCGGAGCGGTACCCGTCGACGCGGGCGCGCGAGGCGAGCCGGTCCGGGGGCCCGCCGATCACCGCGATCCTGCGGTGCCCCAGCCGGACCAGGTGCCGGGTGGCCGCGAGCCCGCCGGGCCAGTTGGTCGCCCCCACCCAGGGCACGCCGGGCGGCGGCTCCTCCGCGGGCGCGATCAGCGCGAACGGCAGCCCCAGCCGCCCCAGTTCGACCCGCTGCGCGTCCGTCAGCCCGGGCACGACGAGGATCGCGCCGCGGGTCGGCCGGTTGGCCAGTGCCTCCAGCCAGTTCCGGGCCTGCCCGCTCTCGCTCTCGTGCGCCGCCGACACCACCAGGCCCATGCCGACCGCGTGCAGCGCCTCCTCGGCTCCGCGCACCAGCTGGACCGCCCAGGGACCGTCCAGTTCCCCGATCACGAAGTCGATCAGCCCGCCGGCCGCCAGCGCGGTCGGTACGGCCCGCCCGCGCGGCGCGGTTCCGTACCCGTGCTGCTCCAGCAGCCGCTGCACCCGGGCCCGGGTGCGCGAGGCGACGTCCGAGCGCCCGTGCAGCACCTTCGACACCGTGGACACGGACACGCCCGCCTCGGCGGCCACCCGCGCCAGCCCGCCGGCGCCGCCTTCGCCGCCCGCGCCGCCTGCCTCCTCGGGTTCCGTGTCCCGCGCCATAGATCCCGTGCCCTTCGCCCGCCGCCTCGCCGTACCTGCCTGTCGGAGCAGTATCGCGAACCCGGCGCGGCGGCGGGCCCGCGGCACTCCCGGCGAACCCCGGCGGCCCGGGCGGCGTTGTCCTACCGTGGAAGGGCGGCACGGCAGCGGACCGGACGGGACGGGGTGGAACGGGTGGAAGCGGAACTCACCGCTCTCGCGGCTTCGGGGGCGACCTCGCTGGTGGGGCTGATGGTCTCCGACGCCTGGGGGCAGGTCCGCGGTCGGCTGGCCGCCTTCTTCGCCCGGGGCGGCGACGGCGGTACGGTCGGCGGCCAACTGGATTCCTCGCGGGCGGAGTTGGTGGCCGCTCAGCAGGCCGGGGACGCCGACACGGCGGCGGACGTGGCCGACGAGTGGCGCGCCCGGCTGCGGCGCGTCCTGCGCGCCGACCCCGCGGCGGCGGCCGAACTGCGGGCGCTGCTGGACGAGTTCGGATCGCCGGCCGGGAGCGGTTCGATCAGCGTGGTGCACAACACGTTCAGCGGCACCGCGTACAACAGTCCGGTCATCCAGGCCCGGGACGTCAACAACTCTTCCATCGGCGGCGCTTGGCCGACGCCCCCGGTGCACCCGACGCCCCCGGCGGCGCCGTCGGAGTGAGCCGGCCTCACCCGACCATTTCGGCCCGCCCGCTCACAGCGTGTGGTATCGGCCGTCGTGATAGAGCAGCGGGCGCTGCCGGACGCCGACATGGGCGCGGGTCACCCGGCCGATCACCAGTCGGTGGTCGCCCGCCGGGACCCGCGCCTCGATGTCGACCAGCAGCCAGTTGGACACGTCGTCGAGTACGGGTTCGGCGCCCGGAAGCGTGCTGAACCGGGTCGGCGCGGCGAACCGGTCGATGCCGCTGGTCGCGAACCGCCGGGCCAGGTGCTCGTGTTCTGCGGCCAGGAAGTGCACCACGGCGGTCGCGCTGTCCCGCAGGTGCGGCCAGCTCGACGCGGTTCCCGAGATGCCGAAGGAGAGCAGCGCGGGGTCGAGGGAGAGGGAGGCCACCGAGGTCGCGGTGAAGCCCGCGGGCCGGCCGGCCCCGGGCACGGTGACCACCACCACTCCGGCCGGATGGCCACGGAAGGCGGTCCTGAACTGCTCGGGTATCGAGGGCACTTCGGCGGCGCCCGGGGCGGTGTCGGAGGCGGTGTCGGCAACGGTCTCGGCGGTCATGCTTCTCCCAGGGTCACGGGTTGCTCGGAATGCTCGGGTCGGGCCGGGGTCGGGTCGGGCCGGTCGGGTCACCGTTCGGAGTGCGGACATATCGCTGCAAGGTTGCTGAAACCGCAGGTTGATACGCTCGCGAGATGGCCGACGTACTGGACATCGCCGCTCTGCGCACCTTCACGTCCATAGCCGACTGCGGCGGCTTCCACCGCGCGGCCGCGGCGATCGGGATGTCCCAGTCCGCGGTGAGCCAGCACGTGCGGCGGCTGGAGAAGGCGGTGGGGCGGCCGCTGGTCGAACGCGCAGGCCGCGTCACGCGGTTCACCCCGTCCGGTGAGACGCTGCTCGCCGAGGCACGGAAGATCCTCGCCGCCCACGACGAGGCGCTGGTCCGGCTCGGCCGCGGCGGCAACGGCGCCGGCACCCTCGTGGTCGGCTCCACCGAGCACGCCGCCGACCGCATCCTGCCCGCGATCACCGGCGTGCTCAAGGAGCACTACCCCAGCCGCGGCGTACGGTTCCGGCTGGACCGCAGCGCCCAGCTCAACGACGGCCTGGACCGCGGCGGCATCGACGTGGCCGTCTTCATCGGCGATGCCCGCGGCAGCGACAGCGTCCCGGCCGGCGCGCTTCCGCTGTCGTGGTTCTCCGCCCCGAACTGGCGGATGCCGGCGCCCGGCACGCCCATCCCGGTGGTCGTCATCGACCATCCCTGTACGATCCGCCGCCGCGCGCTGGACACCCTCGCCGAGCACGACCTGTCGTCGGCGGTCGTCGTGGAGGCGGCCTACCTCGCGGGCGTGATGAACGCGATCCGCGGCGGCCTCGGCGTCGGCCTGCTCGCCGATGTCGGCCCGCCCCCGGAAGGGCTCCAGCGGCGTGACGACCTGCCGCCGGTGCCGCCCGAGATGCTGCACCTGCGCACCCGGGCCGACGCCCCGCCGTGGCTGGCCGGGACCACCGCCGGCGCGGTCCGCGACCTGCTGGCCCACCGCGTCTGACCGCCCTCCGTCGGGGCTGTTCATTGGCTCTCCTCCATCCGATCGGGCTGCCTTGCCGCGCAGTTCCTCCCTTGAGGCTTTGCCTGGGAGGCACCTTCAGCGCCCCTGGTCGGCTGCACCTCTTGCGCGGCGAGCGGCCACGGACACGGGGCGCGGGGAACTGCGCGAGAACCGCCCACCGTCAGGTGGTCCCGGAACCGACAGCACCCACCACCCCGGGGGACCGGGCCACCCCGTCACGCGGCGACGGGTGTACCCCGGTGCGCGAGTTCCTGGCGGACCAGGGGCAGGACGTACCGTGCGTAGTCGATCGCGTCGTTGAGCGGGTCGTACCCGCGGATCGACAGCAGCTCGCACCCGATGTCGACGTAGTCCAGCAGCGCCTTGGCCACCGTCTCGTAGCTGCCGACCAGTGCCGTGGAACTGCCCGCCGCGTTGGTCGCGGTGACCAGCGGCGTCCACAGCGCGCGGTCGTGCAGCTCGCCGCGCGCGGCGACGTCGAGCAGCCGCTGCGAGCCGACGTTCGCGGGGCGGCCGTCCCCGGGGGCGGGGTAGCGCGCGCCCTTCGGGGTCGCCGCCACCGTCTCCTTGACCTGGCCGAGGATGCGGTGCGCCTTCTCCCAGGCGAGTTCGTCGGTGGCGGCCACGATCGGGCGGAACGAGACCCAGATCCGCGGGTGCGGGCGGCCCGCCGCGTCGGCCACGGCGTTGACGGCGGCGATCTGCTCGGCGGTCTCCTTGAGCGGCTCGCCCCACAGCCCGAAGATGTCGCCCTGCCGCCCGCCGACCTCGTACGCCTCCCGTGAGGAGCCGCCGACCGAGATGGGGATGGCGTCCTGGTACGGCTTGATGTCCGTGGCGAACCCCTCGAACCGGTAGTACTCTCCCGCGTGGCTGATCGGCCCGGTCGCCGCCCACACCTGGCGCAGCACCCGGATGAACTCCTCGGAGCGGGCGTACCGCTGGACCTTGGTGAGGTAGTCGCCCTCGCGGGCCTGCTCCGTGTCGTTGCCGCCGGAGATGATGTGCAGGCCGAGCCGGCCCTTGCCGATCCGGTCGATGGTGGCGAGCGCCTTGGCGACCCGGGTGGGGAAGACGAAGCCGGGACGGTGCGCGAGCATCGGCTTGACCCGCTCGGAGTTGTTCACGACGAACTGGGCGATCTGCTCGGCGTCGACGCCGGCGGAGCTGTAGGCGACCAGCGTCCAGTCGAAACCGCCGTCGTCCAGGGCCCGTACGAAACGGCGGGTGTAGTCGACGTCGAAGCCGGCGTGCCGGCCGCCGGCGGTGGCCTCGGTGGTGTTGGTGGTGTGCGTGGCGCTGATGAACTCGACGGGCATGGGCCTGGGCTCCGATCAGTTGGCGGGGGTCGCGGAGGCGGACGAGGTCGCGGACGGGTTCGCGTTCGGGTTCGGGTTCGCGGAAGTGCTCGCGGTGGGCGTCGTGGCAGTCGTGGCAGTCGTGGGCGCGAGGGCGTGCGGGAACGCGGAGGTGTCGACGGTGCCCGCCACCTTCACGTCGGTGGGGAGCGAGCCGATGGTGTGCATCAGGTCCGATACGGCCTGCACCTTGGCGGTGACGGCGGGGGAGACCGGCACCAGGGAGTCGGCGCCCTGCCCCACCACGGTCTTCGCCACGTCCAGGGGCACGCCGTTCTTCCGCGCGAAGACCTGGGCGTACTGGTCGCGGTGGGTGGCGGCCCACGCGTACGCCTCGGCGAGCCGGCCGAGGAAGTCGGCGATGGCCGCCTTGCGGGCCGGATCGGTCAGCGACGACTGCGCGGCCGAGATGAAGCCGATCCCGCTGGTACGGCCGTCCCGACCGTCCACCACGATCTTCGCGCCCTTCTGCACGGCGATGTCCTGGTAGATGCCGAACGTCGCCCAGTTGCCGATCTTCTTGGCGTTGAACGCGGCCTGCGCGGCGGTCGGCAGCAGGTACTGCACGTGGACGTCGGAGTACTTCAGGCCCGCGTCGGTGAGCGCCTTCGCCAGCAGGTACTCGGCGATGCTGCCCTTGGCCGAGGAGATCACGACGTCCTTGCCCTTGAGGTCCTGGACCGTCCGTACCGCGGAACCGGGCTGGGTGAGGATCGCGGTGCCGGAGCCGTCGGCCGACGAGGCGGCCACCAGCTTGATCTTCAGGCCGCCGCTGACCGCCTGGAGCGTGGGCAGGTCCGCGGCGCTGCCGGTGTCGACCTGGCCGCTCTGCATCGCCTGGAACAGCGGCGCCGCGCCCTGGAACTCGGCCCACTTCACCTTGTACGGGGTGTTCTTGAGGGTGCCGGCCGCGTTGAGCAGGGTCTGGAGTCCGTTGGCCTGGTCGCCGAGCGTCAAGGTCACGCCGGACAGGTCGGTGCCGCCGGACGCGGCCTTGACGTGGGTGTCCGTCTTCTTCGCGTCGCCGCAGGCCGCGAGGAGCGTGAGGCTGAGCGTGACGGCGGCGGCCGCGGCGAGGAGCCGCGGAAGGGGGCGGGGCATGGCTGTCCTCGGGGTTCGTGGAGCGCGGGATACGGGTACGGCGTGCCGCGGGTTCGGGGTGCCGATTTCGGGTGTCGAGCGGGAGCGGGCAGGGCGGTTCGGCGTACGCCGGTCGGAGTACGGGAGTTGGCGCGTGGAGCCGCTGTGGGGTCTACGGGTGCGGTGGGGGCGGGGCTACGCGTCGGCGGGGTCTGCGAAGTCGGCCGGGTCGGCCGGGCCTGCGGGGTCTGCCGGGTCGTTCGGGTCGTGCGGGCCGACGCCGAGGCGGGCGAGCAGCGACGTACGCAACGCGACGAACTCGGGTGCGCCGATGTCGCGTGGCCGGGGCAGGTCGACCACCGCCTCGTGGGCGATCCGGCCGTCCCGCATGACCAGCACCCGGTCGGCGAGCAGTACGGCCTCCTCCACGTCGTGGGTGACCAGCAGGACCCCGCAGTTGTGCCGGGACCACAACTCGCCCACCAACCTTTGGGCGTTGGTCCTGGTCAGCGCGTCGAGCGCGCCGAACGGCTCGTCGAGCAGCAGCAGGTCGGGTTGCCGTACCAGCGCGCGGGCCAGCGACACGCGCTGCGCCTCGCCGCCGGACAGCGTCTTCGGCCACACGGCGGCACGCTCGGTCAGGCCGACCTCGGCGAGGTAGCGCTCGGCGAGCGCGCGGTCGGCGCGGCCGGGCAGGCCCAGTACGACGTTGCGCCACACCCGTTTCCACGGCAGCAGCCGGGGCGCCTGGAAGGCCACCGCGCGGCGCCGCGGCACCGTGACGGTGCCCTCGATGTCGCGGTCGAGGCCGGCCAGCACCCGCAGCAGGGTGCTCTTGCCGCACCCGCTGTGCCCGAGCAGGGCGACGAACTCGCCCGGCCGGATGTCGAGGTCGAGCCCGTCGACGACCCGGCGCCGGTCGAAGGCGCGGACCAGGCCCCGGACGCGTACGGAGGTGTCGGGGCGGGCACCGGTGCCGGTCCCGTCCGCGGTGCGGGCCTCTGATGTGTCCGCGGTCGGGTGAGTCTGTGCGGTGGGAGTCGTCATCGTCATGCTCCGTCGAAGGATGCGCGCCAGGACAGCAGGTACTTGGTGCAGAGCCGCACGATCAGGTCGCTGATCAGGCCGAGCACCGCGTAGACCACCAGGCAGACCACGATCACGTCGGTCTGGAAGAACTGCTCGGCGTTGTTCATGAGGTAGCCGATGCCGTTGCTCGCGTTGATCTGCTCGGCGAAGACCAGGGCGAGCCAGGCGCTGCCGAGGGCGTAGCGCAGGCCGACCAGGGCGCCGGGCAGCGCGCCCGGCAGCACGATGTGCCGAATCTGGCCCCAGCGGGTGAGGCCCAACACCGTTCCCGCCTCGACCAGTTGGGGGTCCACGCCACGGATTCCGGCGTAGATGTTGAAGTACAGCGGGAAGGTCACCGCGATCACCACGAGCGCGATCTTGGGCTTCTCGTCGATGCCGAACCAGACGATGAACAGCGGGATCAGGCCCACCCAGGGCAGCGCGCGCAGCATGCCGACGGTGGAGTCGATCAGGTCCTCGCCGAGCCGGAACAGCCCGGCGAGCAGGGCCAGCGCGGTGCCCGCGACCGCGCCGATCAGGAAGCCCTCGATCACGCGCTGGGTGGACACCCTTATCGCGGAGCCGAGTTGGCCGTCGGCGGCCAGGTTCCAGCCCTTGTGGAAGACCCGCACCGGGGAGGCGAGGGTGTCGGGCGAGAGCACCCCGGTCGCGCTGAGCAGCCACCACAGCAGCAGTGCGCCGACCGGGCCCGAGGCCCGGCGCAGGGGCCGCGGCACCTGGCGGCGGCGCCGCTCGTGGGCCGGCCGGATCGTCTCCACGTCGCCGCTGCTCTCGGCGCTCTGGTCGCCGTCGTTCGCGGGTGGCGCGACGGGGCCGGTGTCCTCCGGCGGCTCCTTCGACAGGCGCGCGCCGCCTTCTGGCGTGGCGGGACAGCCGGTGCCGGTGCCGGTGCCGGCAGTCGCGGCGTTCGGCGGGCGGGACATCTCACTCGTGCTCATCGCAATCCCCCTTCGGGGCCGACGCGTTCGGGTGCGACGTCGGCATCGGACTCGGGCTCGGCAACGGCAACGGCAACGGCATGGGACGACGCATCGGCCGCGGCGCCGTCCGGCCGCACCAGCCGCAGCCGGCCCGAGCGCAGCGCGGCGAGTTGCCGGCCGCGGGCCACCAGCAGCACGTCGGCGCCCGTGCGGTGCAGCCCGGCGGCGAGCGTGACGCCCACCGCGCCCGCGCCGATGACCACGTAGCGCACGGGAGCCGGGCCCGGTCCGGCCGCGTCGCCGCTCATCGGGGCAGCTCTTCGGAGCTCGCGATGGGTGCCAAGTCCGCGCCGAGCCGCAGCCGTTCCAGGAACAGCACCACGGTCGCGGCGGCGGTGCGGTGCGAGATGTCGTTGAACGCGTCGTGCCGTCCGTCGGCGAGCGTCACCAACTCCGCGCGGGGCGCGGCCGCGTACGCCGTGCGCGCGGCGGCCGGCGGGCTGACCGGGTCGGCCGCGCCGTGCAGACCGAGCACCGGCACGGAGACCTTCGACAGGTCCGCGCGGTCGTACCACTCCCGCGGCAGCGGCGCGTACAGCGCGCCGCGCTCCAGCCGCCCCGGCTCGGCCAGCCGGCCCTGGTGGGTGGGGCACGCGGTGCGCGAGCCCAACTCCTCGGACCAGTCGGCGGGTTGGGCCGCCTCCACGTCCTTCGTCGGAAGCCCGGCCAGCACCAGCGCGTCGACCTCCACCTCACCGGCCGCCACCAGGCCCACCGCGAACAGCGCGCCCGCGTCCGACCCCGCCAGTACCAGCGGCTTCGCCGGCTCCCCTTCCGCCAACGCCTCCTTCACCTGACGCGCCGCCTCCCGCGGCCACCTGCTCGGGTCGGCCACCGCCCGCACCCGGTAGGCGTCCGCGGCGATCCGCGCGCCGAACCGCTCGTACAGCCGCGGGTCCTCGCCGCGGCCCGGCAGCAGCAGCACGGTGCCGCGCGGGTTCAGCGACGGCGGGATCTCCCATGACGTGGGGTCGGGCACGGTGCTCACGGAGCTCATGGCGGTGTCCTTGGGGCAGGGGCGCGGACCGCGCGGCGCTCGGGGCACGCGGCAACGCGACGGGGCAGGGGTGCCGGGGAACGGGGCGGGGTGGATACGCGTACGGCGCTGCGGTGACGCGTACCGCTGCGGTGGCGGGAGGCGCGCGAAGGGCCGCACCACGGGCGCGGGTTCGGTCACCCGCCTGCGGGGCCTGGCGGTCGGCCCGCTGCCGTGGAACGGCTCGGTTAGCCGCGGCGACAGCCGGCGGAGGTGCCGGTGCCGAAGTCGATGACCCTGCGCTGGGTGAGCAGCGGGGAACCGGCCGGCGCGGGCACCTCGACGAACGCGACACCGCGGGCCGGGCCGTGCCGGCCGGGCCTCTCCGCGAGCATGTGCGTCGTCATGCCAGGAAGCATGCAGGACGAATACGGCCCGCGTCCAACGATGATTCCTGATCGGGACCGATCACGTTTCCGAATCGATCCACCCCGGGGGTGCGGGGGTGCGGGGTACGGAGTGCGGGCTGCGGCCCATGCTGGTGAGGCCGGAGATCAGGCCGGACACCTCGGTGTGCAGGGTGGGTTCCCCGCCCGTCAGATGTACTTCGTCGGCGTCGAAAGCCTGGGCCATAGCCCAGCTTGCCGAGAATGGCGTGCGTGGCGTCGAAGTCGCTCACGGCCGTCTCGGGGCGTCGGCCTGGCCCAGCCCGGCCCCGTTCGGCGAGGCGCCGCACGGCGGCTGCGTGACGCGACCGGCTCGCGGTTCGCCGCCCACCGCCACCCGGCGCCCGCCCTCGCAGCCGCCATCGACGGCCATCGAGGGTCATCGGCGAGCGGCCGTGACCAGGCGGCCCAGGACGGGAAGCACGCTTCGCAGGTCGTCATCGTCCACGGTGGCGGTGGCCGCCGCCCGCGCGCCCGCCGAGCCGTTGAACGCCACGCTCAACCCGACGGATGCGAACAGCGGCAGGTCGGAGCGGCTGTCCCCGACGGCTGCGCAGGAACGGAGGGACAGCCCCGACTCTCGCGCCTGCGCGCGGGCGAAGTCCCGCTTGTCGTGCTCGTCGAAGTGACGGGCGACCCGGCCCGTGAACCGGCCGTCCGCGGTCTCCAGCCGCGGCCCGCAGAACGCGTGGAAGCCGAAGCGGTCGGCCAGGTGGCCGCCGACCGGAGACCAGGCGAGGGTCGCCAGCACGGGCAGCAGCTCGTTCCGCCGGCACCAGGCCACGGTCTCCGCGATGCCCGTGACCAGGGGAAGCCCGTCGAGCCAGCCGTTGACCCGTTCCTCGGGCGTACCCGCCCAGCCCGCGGCATCCAGCTCGGAGACCTGCCGGTTGTCCAGGGCGCCGCAGGCGTATGCGGCCTCGGCCTCGGCCAACTCGTCGCGGTGGCCGAGGAATCCGGCCAGGAAGACCGACGAACTCGTACCGGGGACGAGGGTGCCGTCGACGTCGAAGAACACGGCGCCCACGTGGTCGGAGGAGAACACCGCCCAAGGATGTCACCGGCGCGCACGATCGCGGACGCCGGCCTTCCGTGCCTGCCGCTACCGCCCTACGCGTCGCGCGGGGGTTCGATCTCGGCGAGCCAGGAGGTCAGGAGGGCCTCCAGGTGGGCGGCGTCGCCGGGCGGGAGCGCGTCCAGGAGGCGCCGTTCGTTCCGCATGTGCTCGGCGAACGCCTGGTCGATCAACGCGCGTCCGGCCGGGGTGAGTCCGACCACGCGGCCGCGCCCGTCGTCGGAGGCGCGGCGGCGGGTGACGAGGCCGCCGCGCTCCAGCCGGTCGATCCGCTTCGTCATCGCGCCGGTCGTGACCATGGTGTGCGCGGCCAGCTCGCCGGGTGCGCGTTCGTACCGCGGGCCGGCCCGGCGCAGGGCGGCGAGCACGTCGAACTCGCCCTCGCTCAGGCCGAATCGGCGGTAGACGACGCACAACTGCTCGGTGAGCAGCCCGGCGACGCGGTGCAGCCGCCCGATGACGCCCTGCGGCGAGACGTCGATCTCGGGCCGCTCGCGGGCCCATGCGGCCTGGATACGGCCGATGTGGTCCAGGGGGCGGCGGGTGCCGGGGGCGCCGGCGTCACCAGGGTCACCGGGGGCGGCCGGGCCGCCTGGGTCGGCCGGTTCTGCGGGGTGCGCGGGCATGCCTTCACTATAGCTTCCGTGGAAGGCATAATATCTTCCGTGGAAGCCAATATGCGATGGGTGCTGCTCGCGGCGGTCGCCCCGGTGGCCTGGGGTGCGAACTACTACGTCACCAAGGCGGCGCTGCCCCCGGGCGACCCGCTCTACGGCGGAGCGATCAGGGCGGTACCCGCCGGGCTGCTGCTCTTCGCGTTGCGCCGCAAGCTCCCCCGCGGCGCGTGGTGGTGGCGGTCGGCCCTGCTCGGAGTGCTCAACGCCGGCGGCTTCTTCGCCCTGGTCTACCTCGCCGCGCAGCGCCTGCCGACCAGCACCGCCGCGACCGTCATGGCGGCCTCGCCCCTGGTGATGGCGCTGATCGCCTGGCCGCTGATCGCCGAACGCCCGCGCGCCGCACACCTCTTGGGCGCCGCAGTCGGCATCGGCGGGGTCTGCCTGATGCTGTGGGGCGGCTCGGACGGCGCCGACCCGCTGGGCGTGGCGGCCTCCGTGGGCGCGATGCTGCTGTCCGCGCTCGGCTACGTGCTCGCCAAGCGCTGGGGCGCCGGCGTCGACGTACTGGCCTCCACCTGCTGGCAGTTGCTCGCCGGCGGCCTGCTCCTGCTGCCCTTCGCGGCGGTCTTCGAGGGCGCGCCGCCCGCCCTCGGCGCCCGGGCGCTGCTCGGCTTCGGGTACGTCGCCGTGATCGCCACCGCCGTCGCCTTCACGGCCTGGTTCGCGGCGCTGCGGCATCTGCCCGCCGCCACCGTCGGCCTGGTCGGGCTGCTCAATCCGGTGACCGGCGTGCTGCTCGGCACCGCGGTCGCCCACGAGCCGCTCACCGCGCGCCAACTCGCCGGCCTGCCACTCGTCCTGGCCGGTGTCCTGCTCGGCCGTCCGGGCGCGGCCCCCGCCCGCCGCCCGCGCCCGGCCGTCACGCCACCAGCCGCGGCCGAACCGTACGGGAGCGGCCCCGCCGAACCGGCCACCCGCCCACGGATCTTCGCCCCCGCCCGCCGCCCGTCCGCCCCGACGGCGGTCGGACCCGCATCCCGGACCGCGCCCGGCCCGCTCGCCGCCCGGCGCCCGTGGCGACGGCGCCCTCCGTCATGAGGGCGCCGGAGCCGGCTCGGTATCGCGGCGGTGGACCGGTCCGCGCCGTCACCCCGGGACGGGCATGACCAGCGTCCGCACGAAGTCGACGGCGCCTTCCCGCTGGTAGAAGCGCAGGGCGCCGGCGTTGCCCGCGATGACGGAGATCTTCATGACCTGGACGCCCGACCCGGCGAGACGCGTACGCACGGCCCCGACGAGGGCCTGACCGATCCCGGCGCCGCGCGCCTCGTCGTCGACCACGAGCGTCTCCAGCACGCCGACCCGGTCCCCCCACTGCCAGGACCCCGGAGCGTCGACCACCCGCACGCACGCGTAGCCCAGCAGGCGGTCCCCGTCGCGGGCGACCAGGATCGCGGCGAGCGGTTCCCGTAGCCAGTCGAGGTACTGTCCCCGCCGCAGGTGCCAGGACTCCTCGGGCGAGCGCACCGCGCCGAGGGCCGCCAGGTGTGCCGCCTCGCGACTGTGGTGGGCCAGGAGTTGCCCCCACAGGCTCTTCAGGCGGTCCACCTCGGCAGGGGCCAGGACCTCGATCGCGGGAGACATGCCAGGAAGCGTAGCCAGCGCGCGGGCTCCTCGGGCGCCGGTCCGAGGCCCCGGTCGAACCATCCGTACAGGGCTACGGGGGAGCCGTTCGGCGCCGGGCGGGTGCTCGGCGCCGGCGGTCCGCCGCGGACCGCAGCCCGCCGAGGCGCGCGGCGGGGTGTGCTCGAAGCGCTGCGTCCAGGCGGGTTCAGGCGCTGACGTGCTCAGGCGCTGACGTGCGTGTCCTTCGGGAGGTCGCCCGTCTCGCAGAGCGAGTGCAGGTCGTCGATCGCCTGGACGAGGAAGTGGTCGAGCGGGCGGGCGGACTGCTCGATCCACAGGTGGGTCGCCTGTCCGGCGACGGCCAGTGCGGTGCGGGCGGCGAGCGACGCGCACCGGTCGCCGACGCCGCGCCGGCCCAGCGCCGTGGTCATGGTGCAGGCCAGGGACGCGGTCTTGGCGAGTTCGCGTTCGCGCAGCGCCGGGGTCGCGTTGGCGAGCCGGTGCAGCGGCTCGGAGAGCGGCCGGTTGTCCTCCAGCAGCGGCGTGATCCGGCGGAACGCCCACAGCACCGTCGCGAGCGGACCGAGGGTGCCGGGCGCCTCCGCGACGGCGCGCTCCAGCGCGTCACGCAGGAAGTCCTCCTGGCCGAAGAGTACTTCGCGCTTGTCGGCGAAGTGCCGGTAGAAGGTCCGCTCGGTGACGCCCGCGTGCGCCGCGATCTCGGCGGTGGTGACCTGGTCGAAGCCGCGCTCCGTGTACAGGTCGAGAGCGGCCTGCTGGAGTCGTAGGCGCGCCGGCCGTCCATCCCGTGGCATCCCAGCAGCATAGGCCAATACCGGCAGAAGCCGACGTCAAGGTGGTCGGCCCGCCCCTCGTCGCGGCGGGGCGCCGGCGGATCGGCGGATCGGCGGGGCGCCGGATCGACGGCTCGACGGGGCGGTGGCGGGCGACAGGCCGACGGATCGGCATCCACGGCGTAGCGACAGTCTCTGACGTTACGTGCTACGTTGAAGGCCGTAGTGACAGTCCCTGTCGCTACGTGGAGCAGTGCCGAACCGGCTCAAGGGAGTTCATCGTGCATGTCTTCGTCACCGGAGGTTCCGGGCTGACCGGACCGACCGTCGTCGCCGAACTGGTCGCGGCCGGGCACAAGGTCACCGGCCTGGCGCGTTCCGACGCCTCGGCCGCGCGCCTGGAGGGGCTCGGCGCGACCGTGCACCGCGGCTCGCTGGAGGACCTCGACAGCCTGCGGGCAGGAGCGGAGGCGGCGGACGGCGTCCTGCACATGGCCTTCGGCGGCGACTTCGCCGACCCGGAGGACCTCATCAGGCGCGACCGCACCGCGATCGAGGCGCTCGGCGGGGCGCTCACGGATTCGGGCAAGCCGTTCGTCAGCACCTCCGGCACGCTGGTGATGCCCGTCGGCCGGGTGAGCGGCGAGCAGGACGCGCCCGACCCCGCCTCGATCGGGGCCTTCCGCATCCCGGGCGAGCGGGCGTGCCTGGGCTCCGCCGCGCGGGGAGTGCGCGCGAGCCTGGTCCGGCTGGCGCCCACCGTGCACGGTCCCGGCGACTACGGGTTCGTCCCGATGCTGGTCGCCGCCGCGCGCAAGACCGGCACCTCGGCCTACATCGGCACCGGCGCCAACCGCTGGCCCGCCGTCCACCGGGCCGACGCCGCCCGCCTGTTCAGGCTGGCGCTGGAGTCCGCTCCCGCGGGCAGCGTGCTGCACGGCGCGGCAGAAGGCGGCGTCGCCTTCAAGAGCATCGCCGAGACGATCGGACGGATGCTCGGCCTGCCCACCGCCTCCCTGGCACCCGAGGAGGCGGCTGAGCACTTCGGAAACCCCTTCATGGCCCGGGTGTTCGGCATCGACGCGCCCGTCTCCAGCGACGGCACCCGGCAGCTGCTCGGCTGGACGCCGACCCACCCGACGCTGCTGGAGGACCTGGAGCACGGCGACTACTTCACGCCGTCCGCCGCCTGACCGCCGCACCCGCCTGGCCGCAGCCCCCGCCTCCTCCTCCTGCGCCCCGCCGCCCGACCGCAGCCCCTGCCCGCCGTACTCCCGCTCGCCGCACCCCGGTTGCTCGACCCCCGCACCCACCCGCTGCAGGCACCCTTGTGGCGCGGCCGGTCGGAGCGCAGGGTGGAGAGCACGCGGCGGGGCCCGCGAGGCTCCGCGCGGATCGCGAAGGGGGCACCGAATGACGAACGGCATTGCGCGGCAGGCGGGTTGGGAGTTCACCGACGACCGGGGCAGCACCTCGTCCGGGCCGGGCGCGCCGCCGCGGGTGGTGGCGTACGTACGAGCCGGGGCGGCGCTGTGGGAGTACGGCGTGCGGCCGGTGGCGGTCTACGGGTCCGGCCACGACAGCGGCGCGGCCGCCGACCCGGCGAAGCTCGGCGGGCTCGACCCGCGCCAAGTCGCCTACCTGGGCGGGGGAGCGGACGTCGCGCCGGACGCACTGCGCGAGCTGCGCCCGGACGTGGTGGTGGACGTGACCTACGACGGGAAGGCGCCGTACGCCCTCGCGGAGTCCGTGGCCGAGGCAGCGGGCGTACCGGTGGTCGCGCTCGGAGTCGGCGGCGACGCGTCGCTGCGGACGATACTCGGCCGGTTCGCCGACCTAACGACGGCGTTCGGCGCGGAAGCCGGCGTCGTCGGCGGCGAACTCGCCCTCGCCGAGGAGGAGTTACGGGTTCTGGCGGTCGGCGAGGGAACCGCCCGGGTGGTCGCCCTGTCGCCGGGCGGGCCCGAACAGGTGCACCTGGCCCGGCCGGACACCTGGCCGGAGCTACGGCACCTCGCGGACCTCGGGGTGCGGATGGCCGACCCCGGCCGCGGTCCGGGCGTCAACTGGCGCACTGTGGACTGGGATCAGGCGCTGGCAGCAGTCGGCGGCGCCGGCGTCGTCCTCGCCGACACCCGCGCCAACGCCGCGCCGCTGTCCGCGCTCGCCGACATCCCCGCCTGGCAACGGCTGTCCCTCACCGCCCAGGTGCTGCCCTGGAACCCCGAACTCCCGCCCGCCCCGGGCGCGTACGCCACCTTCCTCCGGGCGGTCGCGGACGCCCTGCGGGCACAGGCGCGGGCGTCACAGTGACCGGAGTCGAAGCGCCGACCGGAGGCGCCGTTCCTTCGCCGCGCTGACGACCGGCCGTACGCCGTCCGGCGGGCGGTGCGGCGCCCCGGCACGTACCGCAGGGCGGGCGCCCCCCTCACCAGGAGGCGCCCGCCCGGCGGCGTACGACGACCGGCGTGCCGGCCGTACCGCGTCAGCCGGCGGCCGGTGCGGGCTGCTCGGCGCCGGCCGCCCCCTCGCCGTCCGCGCCGCCGGTCACCTGCGAACGGCCGCTGCCGGCAAGGTCGTTGCCGTCACCACCGTGGCCGCCGTCGCCCGGTCCGCCGCCCTGCGGGCGGACCCGGCCGAGCGCGCCCGGCGCCCACAGCCGCCGCCCCAGCAGCAGCGACGCCGACGTCACCAGGAACGTCCGCACCACGAACGTGTCCAGCAGCACCCCGACCGCGATCACGAAGCCCAGCTCGGCCAGTTGCACCAGCGGCATGTTCACCAGCACCGAGAACGTCGCCGCCAGCACGATCCCCGCCGAGGTGATCACCCCGCCGGTGGTCCGCAGCGCGCCGAGCGTGGCCTGCCGCGGCGGCGCGCCGTGCAGCGCCTCCTCCCGCATCCGGTGCATCAGGAAGATGCCGTAGTCCACGCCGAGGGCGACCAGGAACACGAAGCTGAGCAGCGCCAGCCCCGGATCGGTGCCGTGGAAGCCGAAGACCCGCCCGAAGACGAGCCCGCCGACGCCCAGCGCGGAACCCCACACGGCGATCACGGCGGCGGCCAGCAGCAGCGGCGCGACCAGGCTGCGCAGCAGCAGGATCAGGATCAGCACCACCGCCGCCAGCACGATCGGCACCACGATCGCGCGGTCCCGGCTGTTGGTGGACCGCAGGTCGATCTGCTGCGCGCTGGGCCCGCCGACGTAGGAGCCGTGCAGCGCCGACCGCAACTGCCTGATGGTCGCGGTCTCGGCGGCGGACTGCGGCGGGCTGTCGGCGGTGACGAAGAACTCGCTCCAGCCGCCGCCTGTGCGTCCCGGCCGGACCTCCGCCACGCCGCCGGTGCCGCGGGCGGTCCGCTCGGCCCCGGCCGCCGCCCCGGCCGGCGAGATCACCGTGATCGGCTGGCTCGCCTGGTCCGGGTATGCCTTGGCGAGGAGCCGCGCCGCCACGATCGAGTCCGGCCGGGTGGCGAAGCTGTCCTGCTGCTTCACGCTGCCCGGCAGGTGCAGCACGCCCAACGCCAGCGCGCCGAGCAGCACCACGCCGGAGACCAGCACCGCCACCGGCCGGCGGCCGACCAGCCCGCCGATCGCCGTGAAGCCGCCGCGCCGCTGCTTCGGCTCGGTGCCCGGCTCCGGCACCAGCGGCCAGAACAGCCGCCGTCCCAGCAGCACCAGCAGCGCTGGCAGCAGCGTCACCATCGCCGCCAGCGCGCTGAGCACGCCCACCGCGGCGGCCGGACCCATGCCGCGGCTGCTGTTGAGGTCCGCCGCCAGCAGGCACAGCATGCCCGCGGCCACGGTGCCGGCCGACGCCAGGACCGCCGGGGCGCACCGGCGCAGCGCGGTGCGCATCGCGTCGTACGGCCGGGCGGTGCGCCGCAGTTCCTCGCGGTAGCGGGCCACCAGCAGCAGCGCGTAGTCCGTGCCCACGCCGAACACGAGGATCGTCATCACCCCCGAACTCTGGCCGCTGACGGTGATCCCGAACGCCCGGTTGAGCAGGTACGTCACCGCCATCGACAGCACGTCCGCGGCGCCGGCCGCGAAGAGCGGCACCAGCCACAGCGCCGGGCTGCGGTAGATCAGGATCAGCAGCACCGCCACCACCAGCACGGTGGTGTAGAGCAGAGGACCGCCCAGCGAGCCGTAGACCTCCGCCGCGTCGGCGTCCAGCCCGCCCGGCCCGCCGACCTTCACCGTCAGCCCGTGCCCGCCCGTGGTGATGTCCCGCACCCCGTCGACGAACTTCCGCTTCGCATCGGAGTCCTGGCCGGGCTGGGTGCTGGAGACCGGGTACATCAGCGTGCTGCCGTCCTTCGACGGCACACCCGTCGGCACCCCGTCACCACCGAGCCGGTAGGTACGCGCCAGCCGGGCGGTCTGCCGGCCGGCCGTATCGCGGTCAGCCGCGGTGAGACCGCCGTCACGGTGGTAGACGATCACCAGGTCGGTGGCCTCACCACCCGGCAACTCCTGCTGGATCTCGGCGACCTGGGTGGAGTCGGCACTCGCCGGCAGATAGTCCACCACGCTGTCGCGCTGCACGTCCCCGAGCCGGCCGGCCAGCGGCACCGCCACGGCCAGCACCCCGATCCACAGCGCCAGCACCAGCCACGGCAGCCGCCGCACCCCCCGGCGCCCCCCTCCCGGACCACCGGCCCCCGGCCCGGCACCCGCCCCCAACTCTGCGGCCCTCATGGTGGGTTCCCCTCTCGACGGTCGTCACCCCGGGCACCCGGCGCCCGGACACCCGACCATCGTTTCCGGCCACGACGCCGCGATCGTCCCGCGTAGGACCGACTTCCCCCCGCCTCCCGAGCGGGTAGCCCGCCCCCCACTACCCCCACAGGAGTACGCCCGCGGGCGCCCCCGCCCCGTACCCCCGGCCGGCCGCACCCGGGTCCCACCCCCGGCGCCACCTGCCCCCAGCCCTGCCCTCAGCCCTGAACCCCACCCCCCTGCCCCCAGCCCCGACCCCCAGCCCTGAACCCCAGCCCCGAACCGCAGCCCTGGAGCCCTGGAGGGAGCGAGCGGGGGCGAAGGGGGCGGGGTTCGAGACGTTCGTATATTTGTGGCGCGAGGAGAGACAGTAACGATCGGAAACACCCGCAGGCGCCGTAAATATGCAGTCTCGAACCCCGCCACCGGAGCCCCAGCGACCCCCCGCCAACCAGCCCGCCCGCACCACCCGTTCTCCACCTCCCGCCCGGTCAGCCGAACCGCGGTAGTCCGCCCCCTCCTCATCCCACCCGCGGCGGTGCGTGCCCTCAGCCGTCCCACCGCCAGTCGGCCACCTCCGGCAGGTCGGTACCGTGGGCCCGAATCCAGCTCCGGTGCCGCAGCCGGGTGTCCTCCATCAACTGCCGTACGGGGGCGGCCCGTACGGCAAGCCCCGGCACGCGGTCGATGACGTCCATGACCAGGCGGTAGCGGTCGAGGTCGTTGCTGACGACCATGTCGAACGGCGTGGTGGTGGTGCCGATCTCCTTGTAGCCGCGCACATGCAGGTCGCGGTGGCCGGTACGGCGGTAGGCGAGCCGGTGGATCAGCCACGGGTAGCCGTGGTACGCGAAGATCACCGGCCGGTCGGCGGTGAACAGCGCGTCGTACTGCGGGTCGGACATGCCGTGCGGGTGCTCCTTCTCCGGCAGGAGACGGGCGAGGTCCACGACGTTGACGACGCGCACCGCGAGCTGCGGCAGGTGGTGGCGGAGCAACTGGGCGGCGGCCACAATCTCTTGGGTGGGCACGTCGCCGGCGCAGGCCAGCACGACATCCGGTTCGCGGGTGCCGTCCTCGGTGCCGGCCCACTCCCAGATGCCCGCGCCGCGGGCACAGTGCGCGCGGGCCTCGTCCATCGTCAGCCAGTCGAAGCAGGGTTGCTTGCCGGCGACGATGACGTTGACGTAGTCCCGTGATTTCAGGGCGTGTTCGGCGACCGACAGGAGGGTGTTGGCGTCCGGCGGGAGGTAGACGCGGACCACCTCGGGGGACTTGTTCAGGACGTGGTCGATGAAGCCGGGGTCCTGGTGCGAGAAGCCGTTGTGGTCCTGCCGCCAGACGTGCGAGGTGAGCAGGTAGTTGAGGGAGGCGATCGGGCGCCGCCACGGCAGTCTGCGGGTGGTGCGCAGCCACTTGATGTGCTGGTTGACCATGGAGTCGACGATGTGGACGAACGCCTCGTAGCAGGAGAACAGGCCGTGCCTGCCGGTGAGCAGGTAGCCCTCCAGCCAGCCCTGGCAGGTGTGTTCGGAGAGGATCTCCAGCACCCGGCCGTGCCGGTCGAGGTGCTCGTCGGTGTCCACCAGCCGCTCCTGCCAGGACTTGCCCGAGGCGGCGTAGACCGCGTCGAGGCGGTTGGAGGCGGTCTCGTCGGGGCCGACGATCCGGAAGTCGCGGCGCTGCGCGGTGTCGGCCATCACCTGCTCCAGCAACTGCCCCAGCACGCGGGTCGGTTCGTGCATGTCGGTGCCGGGCCGCTCGACCGCGACCGCGAACTCGTCCAGGTCGGGGACCGGCAGGTCGCGCAGCAGCAGGCCGCCGTTGGTGTGCGGGTTCGCGCCCAGCCGCCGGTCGCCGGACGGCACGCAGGCCAGCACCTGCTCGCGGGGGCGGCCGGCGTCGTCGAAGAGCTCGGTGGGGCGGTAGGACAGCAGCCACTCCTCCAGTTGCCGCAGGTGTTCGGGGTTGGTGCGGACTTCGGAGAGCGGGACCTGGTGGGCGCGCCAGGTGCCCTCGACCGGCAGGCCGTCGACCACCGCCGGGCCGGTCCAGCCCTTCGGGGTGCGCAGCACGATCATCGGCCAGCGCGGCCGGTCGACGCCGTCCGCCGCCGGGTCCCCACCCGTACGGGCCGCCTCCTGGAGCGCGGTGATCCGGTCCAGCGCGGTGTCCATCGCCGCGGCCATCGCACGGTGCACCGCGGCGGGTTCGTCGCCGATGACGTGGATCGGGTCGTGGCCGTAGCCGCGCAGCAGCGCGTCGAGTTCGTCCTCGGGGAGCCGGGCCAGGACGGTGGGGTTGGCGATCTTGTAGCCGTTCAGGTGCAGGATCGGCAGGACGGCGCCGTCGTGCCGGGGGTCGAGGAACTTGTTGCCGTGCCAGGAGGTGGCCAGTGGTCCCGTCTCGGCCTCGCCGTCGCCGATCACGCAGGTCACCAGCAGACCGGGGTTGTCGAACGCGGCACCGTAGGCGTGGGACAGGGCGTAGCCCAGCTCGCCGCCCTCGTGGATCGACCCCGGGGTCTCCGGTGCCACGTGGCTGGGCACCCCGCCGGGGAAGGAGAACTGGCGGAACAGTCGGCCCATTCCGGCGCCGTCCCGGGTGATGTCGGGGTAGGTGCGGCTGTAGCTGCCCTCCAGCCAGGAGTTCGCCAGCACCGCGGGGCCGCCGTGGCCCGGGCCCCACACGCAGATCGCGTCCAGGTCGCGGGCCTTCACCACCCGGTTCAGGTGGGTGTGCACCAGGTTCAGGCCGGGGGATGTGCCCCAGTGGCCCAGCAGCCTCGGCTTCACGTGCTCCGGGCGCAGCGGCTCCGTCAGCAGCGGGTTGCCGTCGAGCAGGTAGATCTGGCCCACGGCCAGATAGTTCGCCGCACGCCAGTGGGCGTCCAGCGCGGACAGTTCCTCGTCGTTCAGACCGGTGGGCATGGGGGTCCTTTGCGGCTCGGGTACGTCAGCAGTACCCGCTCACGGGTGGGCAGCCGACGGCGGCGCGTCCATTCGGGGGGCGCCCCGCCCCGCGGCTCCCCGCCGCGACGGTTCCGGTCCGCTCCCCGAGGCGGGGGCTAGCGGAGCACGTGGTGGCGGCCGATGGGGAGGACCAGGGGGGTGCCCGAGACCTCGTCGGAGACGACCCTGCAGTCGATGCCGAAGATCTCGCGGACCGTCTCCGCGGTGACGACCTCGCGCGGCGCCCCCTCCGCACAGATCTCGCCGTCCTTCATGGCGATGAGGTGGTCGCCGTAGCGGCAGGCGAGGTTGAGGTCGTGCAGGACGGTGACGACCGTGGCGCCGCGCTCGCGGTTGAGGTCGGTGACGAGGTCCAGGACCTCGACCTGGTGCGGCAGGTCGAGATACGTGGTGGGCTCGTCGAGCAGGAGCACGCCGGTGCGCTGGGCCAGCGCGACGGCGATCCAGACCCGCTGCCGCTGCCCCCCGGAGAGCTCGTCCACCGAGCGGTCCGCGAGATCGAGCGTGTCGGTCGCGGCCAGCGCCTCGGTGACCGCCTTGTCGTCTGCGGCGGTCCAGCGCCGGAACCACCCCTGGTGCGGGTAGCGGCCGCGTCCCACGAGGTCCACGACCCGGATACCGTCCGGCGCGATCGGCGTCTGCGGGAGTATTCCGAGCCGCTCGGCCACCTGCTTGGTCGGCAGGGAGTGGATGCTGCGGCCGTCGAGCAGCACCTCGCCCGCGCTCGGCGTGAGCAGCCGGGCCAGGCCCCGCAGCAGCGTGGACTTCCCGCAGGCGTTCGGGCCGACGATCATCGTGACCCGACCGGTGGGGATCTCGACGCTCACCCCGCGGACCACGGTCCGCTGCTCGTACCCCAGGTGCACCTCGCTGGCGGCGAGCGAACTCGGCGGGTCCGCGAGGGCCCGGCCGGGGACGTCCGGTGCGGCGGCGTCCGGTGCGGTTGCGTCCCGGTCGCCGGTCGTGGCGCCGGTCGTGGCGCCGGCGGTGGCGCCGGCGGTGGTGTCGGCCGTCGCTCCGGCCGCGGCGTCGGTATCGGTGTTGCTCAAGGGTTCAGCCTCCCTGGCCGACACGGTTGGCGCGGGCGAGCAGCCACAGCAGGGCGGGCGCACCCAGCACCCCGGTGACCACGCCGACCGGGAACTCGGTCGGCCCCAGCAGGTGTTGCCCGGCGAAGTCGCAGCCGAGCATGAGGGCGGCGCCGGTCAGCGCGGACAGCACCAGCGCCGGACCGCGGCCGTGCAGCAGCCGACGGGCGACCGGCCCGGACAGGAACGCGACGAACGCGACCGGCCCGGCGGCCGCCGTGGCCACGGCGGCCAGGCAGACCCCGGCGAGGATCAGCCCCAGCCGGCCGCGCTCCACCCGGACGCCCAGCCCCCGCGCGGCGTCGTCGCCGAGGCCGAGCGCGGGCAGCGTGCGGGCGGCGACGAACGCGGCCGGTAGCAGCACCACCAGCGGGTACAGCACCCCGCGCGCCCGCGGCCAGTCCGCGCCGTCGAGGCTGCCGGTCAGCCACAGCAGCGCCTGCTGCGCGGTGTAGACGTCGGCGCGGGTGAGCAGGAAGGAGACCACGCTGGACAGCGCCGCCGCGACCCCGATACCGACCAGCACCAGCCGGTAGCCGGTCACGCCCCGGCGCCACGCGAGCAGGTAGATCAGCAGCGCCGTCACCAGCGCCCCGGCCACCGCGGTCAGCGACACCGCCGTGCCCGACAGCGAGAACACCACGATCGAGATCACGGCCGCGGCACTGGCGCCCGCGGTGATCCCGATGACGTCGGGACTCGCCAGCGGATTGCGGATCAGCGACTGGAAGGTCGCCCCGGACAGCCCGAAGGCCGCACCCGCCGCGACTCCCGTCATCGCGCGCGGCATCCGCACCTGCACCACGATGAACCGGGTCCCGGCGTCGCCACCGCCGCCCAGCGTCCGCAGCACGTCCAGCACCGGGATACGGAAACTCCCCACCGACAGCGACGCGCAGAACAGCGCGAAGACCACCACCGCCATGGCGAGCGTGACCGCGCTCGCCCGCACCCGCGGCCGGCTGCGCGCGGCCCGTACGGCCCGCAGCGCCTCCGCGGAGACGCCCCGTCCGGGAGCCGCGCCCGCGCCGACCGCTCCGATGGCGGCCGGTCCCGTTCCCGTGGCCGCGGCGCGCGGCGAGGGGAGGCCGGTCCGGCTGCCGCCGGAGGCGTTCGCGGCCATCTACAGTCCCGCCAATCGGCTGCGGCGTACCAGGACGACGAGGACGGGCGCCCCGATCACGGCCGTGACGATGCCGACCTGGATCTCGCCCGGGCGGGCCGCGACGCGGCCGACCACGTCGGAGACGAGCAGGAGGGCGGGGGCGATCAGCATCGAGTACGGCAGTATCCAGCGGTGGTCGGGCCCGGTGAAGAAGCGCACGGTGTGCGGCACGGTGAGGCCGACGAAGGCGATCGGGCCGGCCAGGGCGGTGGCCGAGCCGCAGAGCAGGACCACCGACAGCGCGCAGAACAGCCTTGCGGCCGCCACGTTCTGGCCCAGGCCCCGCGCGGCGTCGTCGCCGAGGCCGAGGGTGTTGAGCAGGCGCCCGGAGCCGAGCGCGCACACCGCGCCCACCAGGACGAACGGCCCGGCCTGGTACGCGGTGGACAGCCCGCGCCCGGCCAGCGAGCCGACCTCCCAGAACCGGAACCGGTCGAACGTCGCGGTGTCGGTGAGCAGTACGGCGGTGGTCAGCGAGGACAGGCCCGCGCTGACCGCGGCGCCGGCGAGCGCGAGCTTGACCGGGGTGGCGCCCTCGCGGCCGAGCGAGCCGACGGCGTAGACGAGCAGCGCGGCGGCCGCGGCACCGACGAAGCCGAACCACACGTAGCCGGTGAAGGAGGTCACCCCGAAAACGCTGATCGCGGTGACGACGGCGAGCGAGGCGCCGGAGTTGACGCCGAGCAGGCCGGGGTCGGCGAGCGGGTTGCGGGTCAGGCCCTGCATGAGGGTGCCGGACAGGCCGAGCGCGGCCCCGGCGAGCAGCCCGATCACGGTGCGCGGCAGGCGCAGCGAGGTGACGATGACCTGGTCGGCGTTGTTCGGGTCGTGGTGGAACACCGTGTCCCACACGGTGCCCGGCGGCACCGACTTGGCGCCGATGGCGAGGCTGGCCACGACCGCGAGCGTGAGTACGGCCGCGGCGACGAGCAGCCCCGCGGACAGGGCGGTGGCGCGCCGGCGCCCCGGGACCGAGGCCGGGGCGGGGGCGCGCCGGACGGTTCCGGCGGGCCTGGTGGACCCACCGGACCCACCGGACCCGGCGGCCGGGGCGGGCCCGACTCGGGCGCGCGAGACGTTCATGGGGCTCTCCTCGGCGGACTTCCCTCCACGGGAAGTAAGGGGAGGCTAACCTAAATCTTTGCGGCCGACCGCACCCGCCCCCCGCGTGCTGCCCCATGAGACGGCGTCCATCCCGCGAAGGACGGTCGTCCAGTGTCGCTGGACGGACATCGCGCGCGGGGCCCTCGTCGCCTCGCGGTCGCCGGCGCCGGGTGCGTCCGGCCGGGCCGTGCGGCCGAAAGGGCTTGTGCGGACGGCGCGTTGACCGCTCGCGGGGCGGCTGGGCGGCCCAGTCGATCCGCCGCGTCGCTGTCGGGCTGGCGCTATCGGGCGTCCGAGCGGAGATTCCGCCGCCGGAGATTCCACTTAGGGTAGCCAAAGTTAGGTCACCCTAAGTTCTGGCTTGGTCCGCTCGCCGGCCGTGCCTGTCGCCGTACCGGAGGTCCCGATGTCCCTGCCGCCCCGCCCGCTCGCCGAGCCGGCCGCCGCATCCGACGGCGAGCCCACCGGCCGCCTCGCCGGCCGTCCGACCCGGCGCGGGCTGCTGACCGCGGGGGCCGCCGGCGCCGCGCTGTTCGGGCTCGCCGCCTGCGGCTCCAACGGCGGCGGTTCGGGCTCGGAGGGCGGCTCCGGCAAGGCGTCGAAGGGAAGTTCGGGCACCCGTACCGTCGACACCGCCAAGGGGCCGGTGAAGGTGCCGGCCGCGCCCAAGCGGGTGGTGGCGATCAACGACTTCCCGATGGCCGCGATGTTCGACCTCGGGCTGACCCCGGCGGGCGTCTTCAACGCGGGCGAGGAGTACGTCCCGCCGCGCGACCTCACCCGGTGGAAGGCGATACCCAAGGTCTCCGACGGCGTCGGCGGCGCCATCCAGGTGGAGAAGGTCGCCGCGCTCAAGCCCGATCTGATCATCGGCATCGACGCCCAGGCGAACCTCCCCTACGACCAGTTCACCGCGCTCGCCCCCACCGTGCTGCTCCCGTTCAGCAAGTCCAAGGCGCCCTGGCGCGACATGTCCGACCAGACCGCGGCCGTCCTCGGCGTCCCCGACGCCCTGACCAAGCTCAAGCAGCGCTACACCGAGCGCGCCGCCGCCATCAAGAAGGCGCACGCCGCCGTGCTCGCCCGCACCCGCTGGGACCTCCTCCAGGGCGGCTTCGACGAGGGCAACTGGTGGCTGTACGGGCACGGTTCGCCGATCGGCGGCATCCTCGCGGACGCGGGCGCCGTCTTCGCCACCGGCAGCACCCGGCTCGCTGAGCAGCAGTCCGTCTCCTACGAGCTGGTGACCAGCAAGCTCTCCGACGCCGACGCGATCTTCTACTACACGACCAACGACGGCAAGCCCGCCAACCTCGGCCTCAAGCTCTTCGCCCAGAAGTCGTTCCAGCAACTCGCCGCCACCAAGGCCGGCCGCCTCTTCGGCAGCGTCTACTTCCTGCCCGGCGGCTACGAGGACGCGATCGCGGCCCTCGGCGACTTCGAGAAGGCGCTCGGCTCGCTGTGACGCCCGGTGCGGAGGCTCAGCGCGCGGTGAAGTACGCGCCGGGGGTGCGGCCGGTCTCCTGGCGGAAGGCGGCGATGAAGGAACTGGGCGTGGTGTAGCCGACGTGGTGGGCGACCGCCGCCAACGGGCGGTCGGCCGCCATGTGTTCGAGCCCTGCCCGCAGCCGGGCCCGGGTCCGCCAGCGGCCGAAGGACATCCCGGTCTCGGCGCTGAACAGCCGGGCCAGGGTGCGGGCGCTGGCGCCGACCTCCCGGCCCCACTCCTCCAGCGGGCGGTGGTCGGCCGGGCGGGCGAGCAGCGCCTCGGCGACCTTCCGGGCCCGCCCGTCCTTGGGCATCGGCAGCTCGATCGTGGTCACCGTGACCGGTCGCACCAGGTCGAAGAGCACGGCCTCCGCCCGGGCCCGCGGCTCCGCGCCGAGGTCGGGGGAGCCGAGGTGGGTGATCAACTCCCGCAGCAGCGGCGGCACCCCGACCACGGTCGGCTGCGTCCAGCGCACCGGGCAGCGGTCCGGCAGCAGGTAGACGCTGCGCATCTGCGCCGGGCGGGTGGCCCCCGTGGTGTGTGGGACCCCGGCGGGTATCCACAGCGCCAGGGTCGGCGGCAGCACCCACGAGTGGTCCGCGATGTCCACGGTCAGCACGCCCGCCGGGGACCACACCAGTTGGTGCGTGGTGTGCTCGTGCTCGCCGAAGCGCTGGCCGCGGGCGAGGTCGAAGTTGATCACCCGCAGCGCCTCGGCGGGCGGGGCCGCGGGGCGCTGGGCGGGATGACTGTTCGGCGACATGGTCATCGAACATAGCGCATGACGGCCACGGCCGACCCGGGACCCATGGCACGGCGTGCGGAAGCGGAACGGGGGCACACGGTCGTCCAGGAGGCTGGTAACCATGGGACCGTTGCTCGTTGTGCTCTTGCTGGCACTGCTTCTGTTCGGATTCGGATTCGCCGTGCAGATCCTCTGGTGGGTCGCGGTGGTCGTGCTGGTGCTGTGGCTGCTCGGATTCCTGATCCGGCCGGGGTCCGGCTCCGGGAGGGGCCGCTGGTACCGGTGGTGAGACGCGCGCGGCCGACCGTCCGGCATACGACGGCCGCGCGTCGCGGTGGGCCGCTCCGATCGACCCGGAGCGGCCCACTGCCGTATCCGCGCCACCTCGAGGCCAACGGGGTGCGAAGTGCGGGCGGCGTACGGCAGGTTGCCTACGGCGTGCTGATACCGGCGCCGGTATCGGCGCCGGGTACTCCTAAGGCGCCTGATATGCGGCATGTTGCCCAAGGAGATCGGAGGGTGTGCCGGGCCGCGCGCACGGCCGTTCGCCCGGGACGGGGGCTACGCTCCGCCGGCGGGGGAGCCGTTCCACTCGGCGCGGTAGTCGGGGTGGGACGCCCACTCCGCGGCCAGCGCGACGAGGATCTGCGCGACGAAGAGCTCGCTGTCGCGGGCGTCGAGCCCGGGTGCGCCCTGCGCCAGGTGGCGTTCGCACTTGGCGACGATCGCCTGCTTGGCGGCGACCGCGCGGACCACCCGTGCCGGGTCGTGGTGGGCGGTGTGCGCGGCGAGCGGCGCCGCCATCTCGAACGCGGCGCCGCTGTCCACGACCAGGCGCGGCCCCTCGGCCGTCCACTGCCCGCCCGCGACGGCGCCGCCCCACGCGTACGTCAGGTCCTCCGTCATGCGGGCGCGTACGAAGGCCGTCAACTCCTCGATCACGCTGTTCCCTTCGGGTCGGTGCGCGGGCCCGGACACGTTACGCCCGCGGAGCGCGCCCCGGCGCCCCGCGGCGGGCCGGGGCTTCGACTCCTTCACCGCGCGGGCCTGGTCCGCCGCCGGTACGGCCGCGGGCACCTTACCCGTATCCAAGCGGGCGACCTCGGTCACGGGCGCCGGGCGGCGGCCGAACCGTCGGGCGCCCGCTCCTCGTGCGGCTCGGCGACGTCGAACGGGACGATGGTGGCCACGACGTCGGGCAGTCGGCCGACCGCGCGGGCGATGTGGTCCGCGGTGCGCCGGTGCAGCAGACGGCCGAGGATCGGGGAGTAGTTGCGCTCGGGGATCAGCAGGGTGACCTGGGCGCGCTGCTCGCGGATGCGGCGGTCGACCAGTTCGAGCACCGCGCGGCTGATCCGGCGGTCCGGGCACTCCACCATCTCCAGCCGCAGGTCGCCGACCTCGGTGCGGTTCCACTGCGCCGCCAGCCGCTTCGCCTCCTGGGCGTCGACCATGACGTGGACCGCGCGGATCTCGGTCGGCCGCAGCGCGCGGGCGTAGCGGATCGCCTTGAGCACGGCCAGGTCGACCCGGTCCACCAGGATGTACATCACCTGGCTGTCGGCGCGCGGTTGGGTGGCGTCGGCGGGCGCGGCCGCCAGCGCGGCGGCCTCCTCGCGGTAGCGCTTGTTCACCTTGATCAGCGCCCACACGCCGATCGGGAACACCAGCACCACCACCCACGCGCCCTCGGTGAACTTGGTCACCGCGAAGATCAGGGCGACCAGCAGCGACACCCCGCAGGCCAGGCCGTTGAGCGCGAGCTTCGCCCGCCACCTGCCGTCGCGCGACCTCCAGTGGTGCCGGACCAGGCCGGCGCCGGCCATGGTGAAGCCGGAGAACACCCCGATCGCGTAGAGCCCGACGAGCGCGTTCAGGCTGCCCTTGGTGGCGATCAGCAGCGTCAGCGACACCACGGTCAGCACGATGATGCCGTTGGAGAAGGCCAGCCGGTGGCCGCGCCGGGTGAGCTGGCGGGGCAGGAAGGAGTCCTCGGCCACGAAACTGGCCAGGAACGGGAAGCCGTTGAAGGAGGTGTTCGCCCCCATGTAGAGGATCAGCGCGGTCGCGAGCTGCACGAAGACCAGGCCCGCGGTGCCGTACCAGTTGCCGCCGAAGGCCCAACTCGCCTCCTGTGAGACCACGGTCGGGGTCTGCGCGACGTACGGCGTGGCGTGCGTGATGTGCGCGAGCAGGGACACCCCGAGGACGCCGGTGCCCAGGATGCAGGACATCGCGACCATGGTGCGGCGGGCGTTGGGGCCCTGCGGGCTGCGGAAGACGCTGACGCCGTTGGAGATCGCCTCCAGGCCGGTCAGCGACGAGCCGCCGTTGGCGAACGCGCGCAGCAGGATCAGCAGCGAGGCGCCGTAGAAGAAGCCGTGGGTGTCGGTGCCGAGGCCGACCATGCCCGGGGTGTGCACGTCGATGCGGGAGTGGTCACCGAGCAGGAAGCGGGTGAAGCCGGTGATGATCAGCAGCGCCATCGCGCTGATGAACAGGTAGGCGGGCAGGGCGAAGGAGCGGCCCGCCTCACGGATGCCGCGCAGGTTGCCCCAGCACAGCAGGAGCACCACCCCGATGGTGATGAAGAGCTTGTTGTCGTCCAGGGCGGTCAGGCGGGCGTCGCCCCACAGCAGGTGGATCAGCGACACCAGCGCGTCGGTGCCGGCCGCCGCCTGGACCGCGACGGTGACGATGTAGTCGATCAGCAGCGCGACCGCGGCGACCTGGGCGATCCGCGGTCCGAAGTTCTCCCGGGCCACCACGTAGGAGCCACCGGCCCGGGTGTAGGCCATCACCACGTCGCGGTAGGAGAGCGTCAGCAGCAGCAGGACACACAGGATCGCCGCGGTCAGGGGTATGAGCGCGGTGAACGCCGCGACGCCGATCGCCGGGATCAGCACCACCAGCATCTGCTCGGAGCCGTAGGCCATCGAGGAGATGCAGTCCGAGGCGAGTACGCCCAGCGCGATCGGGTTGGACAGCCGCTCGCCCTTCAGCTGCTCGGTGACCAGCGGCTTGCCCAGCAGGTGCTTCTTCACCCGGTACCCGTGGCTCTCGGGGAGCGCCGCGGTCGCGGGCCGGGTGGTGGACGACAGCATGGGCAGTCCGTTCGGGAATTCGAAAAGGTGGGCGGGCTTCCCTATCACTACTGCACGGAGTCGGGGCGAATCGGACATTCGGGGGTGCGGGCCGGGGATCTTAGCGCGTCCTTAACGCGTTTCCGTCTGGTGCCCCGCCGGCCGGGCGGGACGCGGCCGAGGGCGCCGCACTCTCGCTGGTCGCGCGCGATGCGCGGTCGCCGGGCGCCCTATGCTCGAAGGTGCCCGCGGAGCGCGAAGGCGGTGGATACGCGAGAGCGAGAGGGAGAGGTACCGGTGGCCACGTCGCACGGCGGCAGTCTGCGGATCTACCTCGGCGCCGCCCCGGGCGTGGGCAAGACCTACGCGATGCTCGGCGAGGCCCACCGCCGCCTGGCCCGCGGCACCGACGTGGTCGCGGCCTACGTCGAGGACCACGGCCGCCCCCGCACCCGCGAACTCCTCGCCGGCCTGGAGTCCGTCCCCCGGCGCCGCGTGGCGCACCGCGGCGCGGAGTTCACCGAGATGGACCTCGACGCGGTGCTGGCGCGCCGCCCCAAGGTCGCGCTCGTCGACGAACTGGCCCACACCAACGTGCCCGGCAGCCGCCACGCCAAGCGCTGGCAGGACGTCGAGGAACTGCTGCGGGCGGGCATCGACGTGGTCTCCACCGTCAACATCCAGCACCTGGAGTCCCTGGGCGACGTCGTCGAGGGCATCACCGGAGTGCGGCAGCAGGAGACCGTGCCCGACGAGGTGGTCCGGCGCGCCGCGCAGATCGAGCTGGTCGACATGGACCCCGACGCGCTGCGCCGCCGCCTCGCGCACGGCAACGTCTACGCCCCCGACCGGGTCGACGCCGCCCTGTCGCACTACTTCCGGCCCGGCAACCTCACCGCGCTGCGCGAACTGGCGCTGCTGTGGACCGCGGACCGGGTCGACGAGTACCTGCTGCGCTACCGCGCCGAGCACGGCATCGCCCAGACCTGGCAGACCCGCGAGCGCATCGTGGTCGGCCTCACCGGCGGCCCCGAGGGCGCCACCTTGATCCGGCGGGCCGCCCGGATCGCGGCGAAGGGGTCCGGCAGCGAACTGCTCGCGGTGCACGTGGTGCGCTCCGACGGCCTGGTCGGCGCGTCCGCGGGCGACCTCGGCGGGCAGCGCCGGCTGGTCGAGGACCTCGGCGGCAGCTACCACTCCGTGGTCGGCGGCGACATCCCCGCCGCGATGCTCGACTTCGCGCGCGGCGTGGACGCCACCCAGATCGTGCTCGGCTCCAGCCGCCGCAAAGCCTGGCAGTACGTCCTCGGGCCCGGGGTCGGCGCCACCGTGGCTCGTGAGTCCGGCGACATCGACGTGCACATCGTCACCCACGAGCACGTCGCCGGCGGCCGGCCCCGGCTGCCCGGGCGGCTGCCGATCGGCCTGGGCCGGGCCCGCGCGGTCGGCGGCTGGCTGATCGGCCTCGGCGGACCGCCGCTGCTCACCCTCGCGCTGCGCGCCGGCTCCGGCTCGCCCGGTCTCACCACGCCGCTGCTGCTCTTCCTCACCCTCACGGTCGCCGCCGCCCTGGTCGGCGGGGTCTTCCCGGCGATCGCCGCGGCCCTGCTCGGCTCACTCCTGCTCAACTACTTCTTCGCGCCCCCCACCCACACCTTCACCATCTCCGACCCGCAGAACCTGCTCGCCCTGGTGATCTTCGTCGCCGTCGGGATCGCGGTCGCCTCCGTGGTGGACCTCGCCGCCCGCCGCGCCCAACAGGCCGCCCGCAGCCGTGCCGAGACCGAGATCCTCGGCTACCTCGCCGGTGCCGTCCTGCGCGGCGAGGACGGCACCGACAGCATCACCGCGCTGCTCGACCGGGTGCGCGAGACCTTCGCGATGGAGTCCGCGGCGCTGCTGGAGTACCACGACGCGGACGCTTCCGGCCCGGTGGACGCCACCGTCGGGGGCGCCCCCGACGGAGGCACGGGCGCCACCGCGGCGGACGCGGACGGCGGCCCTGACGACGAGGGTGCGCCGCCCGCGGCCGGCCGCGGGGGCCGGGGCGGCCGGGCGGACGTGGGAGGGCGGATCGGTGCCTCGGGCGCCTCGGGTTCCTCCGGCAGCGCGGGAGGGGGCGGCCAGGCCGCACCGGCGCCCGGCGGGGCCGGCCGGGCGGGCGGCGCGGGGTGGCCGGGGCGGCAGGGCGGATGGCGTACCGCGGCCTCGGTCGGGCCGAATCCCGCGGTGGAACCCGAAGGGGCCGACGTGGAGGTGCCGGCCGGCGAGCGGCTGGTGCTGGCGCTGAACGGGCGGGTGCTGCCGGCCCAGGACCGCCGGGTGCTGGTCGCGTTCGCCGCGCAGACCGCCGCGCTGCTGGAGCGCAGGCGGCTGGCCGAGCAGGCCGCCCGGGCGCGCCGGCTCGCCGAGGGGAACCGTATCCGCACCGCGCTGCTCGCCGCGGTCTCCCACGACCTGCGCACCCCGCTCGCCGGCATCAAGGCGGCCGTCACCTCGCTGCGCTCCGACGAGGTGGACTGGAGCGCCGAGGACGAGGCGGAGTTGCTCGCCGGCATCGAGACCGGCGCCGACCGGCTCAACCACCTCATCGGCAACCTGCTCGACATGAGCCGGCTGCGCACCGGCGCGGTCAACGCGCTGCTGCGCGACATCGCCCTGGAGGAGGTGGTGCCGGCCGCGCTCGCCGAAGTGCCGGCCGACGCCGTACGGCTGGAGGTGCCGGAGGCGCTGCCGCTGGTGCGCGCCGACACCGGACTGCTGGAGCGGGCCGTCGCCAACGTGGTGGAGAACGCCGTCAAGTACAGCCCGCCGGGCGCCCCGGTCGTGATCAGGGCCGACCCGCTGGCGCTGCCGGACGGCACCCGGGTCGAGGTGCGGGTGATCGACCGCGGTCCGGGCGTACCGGAGGAGGCGAAGGACCTGGTGTTCGAACCGTTCCAGCGCTACGGCGACGCGCCCCCGGCCGGTACGGGCGTCGGGCTCGGCCTGGCGGTGGCCCGCGGCTTCACCGAGGCGATGGGCGGCACCCTGACCGCGGAGGACACCCCCGGAGGCGGCCTGAGCATGGTCTTCACGCTGCCCACCGCGCCCGGCGCCACCCCCGACCCCGATCTGCGAGAGGCAGTGCCCGAACGATGACCCGGGTCCTGGTAGTGGACGACGAACCCCAGCTGGTGCGGGCGCTGGTGATCAACCTGCGGGCCCGCCACTACGACGTGGACGCCGCGCCCGACGGCGCCGGCGCGCTGCGGCTGGCCGCCGCCCACAACCCCGACGTGGTGCTGCTCGACCTGAGCCTGCCCGACATGGACGGCGCCCAGGTGATCCGCGGGCTGCGCGGCTGGACCCGGGTGCCGATCATCGTGCTGTCGGCCCGGCACGCCTCCAAGGAGAAGGTCCAGGCGCTCGACGCGGGCGCCGACGACTACGTCACCAAGCCGTTCGGCATGGACGAGTTGCTGGCCCGGCTGCGTGCCGCGGTCCGCCGCGCCGAACCCGGCACCGGCGCGGGCGCCGACGACCAGGCCGTGGTCGTCACCGACGCCTTCACGGTGGACCTGGCCGCGAAGAAGGTGCACGGCAGCGGCGGCGCCGATGTACGGCTCACCCCCACCGAGTGGCACCTGCTCGAAGTCCTGGTCCGCAACCCCGGGCGGCTGGTCACGCAGACGCAACTGCTCCAGGAGGTGTGGGGGCCCTCCTACCGCTCGGAGACCAACTACCTGCGGGTCTACCTCGCGCAGTTGCGCCGCAAGCTCGAACCCGATCCGGCCCGGCCGCGCCACCTCATCACCGAGCCGGGGATGGGCTACCGCTTCGAGCCGTAGCCCATCCCGGGCCCGCGTCCGGGGCGTCCGCACCGGTCCGACCGGTCGCTGCCCGCCCCGTCCCGGCCCGCCCCGTCGCGGCCAGCGCCGCCAGCGTCCGCGCGAAGCGGGTGCCGGGCGCGAGCGCGGCCACCTCCCTCGCGTCCGCCGCGGTGTCCACGTCGCGCAGCACCGGCAGATCGCGGACGGCCAGCCCCGCCGCGAGCAGCCGGTCGCGCTGGGCCCGCCCGGTCCACGGCTTCGACATCGGCACCCCGCGCAGCAGCGCCGGGTCGGGGTCGGCCAGGCCCAGCGCCCAGAACCCGCCGTCGGCCGCGGGCCCGAACCACGCCGAGCACCCCCGCCAGGCGAACGGTTCCACCGCGGGCCGCAGCAGCTCCGGGGTGAGCTGCGGGGTGTCCATGCCCACCAGCACCGCCGGGCCCCGGCACATCCCGAACGCCGCCGCCAGCCGTTCGTCCAGCCCGCCCGCCACCTGCGGTACCACCTCGAACCCCGGGGGCAGCCACGGCCCGGGCGCACCGTCCAGCACCAGCACCCGGCGCGTCGCGGGCGTGCGCAGCACCGCCGACAGCGTGTCCGTGAGCGCGGCCCGCGCCAGCAGCGCCGCCTCGTCATGAGAGTGATAGGGCGTCAGGCGGGTCTTGACCCGGCCCGGCACCGGCTCCTTGGCGATCACCAGCAGGGTCGTCATCGCGCACCGGTCCGCTCCGTCGCCGGACGAGCCGCCGCCGGGGCCTGACCGCGCAGCCCGGCATGCGCGAACTCCCGCACCCCGTCGAGGAATTCGACCTGCGGGCGCCAGCCGATCTCGTCGCGCAGCCGTGCCGAGGACGCGGTGATGTGCCGGACGTCGCCGAGCCGGAACTCGCCGGTGACCACGGGTGCCGGGCCGCCGTGCGCGTCCGCCAGCGCCCGGGCCATCTCGCCGACGGTGTGCGGGGTGCCGCTGCCGGCGTTGAAGGCGCGGAAGGTACCCGGCGGTCGGCCCGAAACCGCCTCCAGAGCAAGGACGTTGGCCGCCGCGATATCGCGGACGTGCACGAAGTCGCGGCGCTGGCCGCCGTCTTCGAACACCCGCGGCGCCTCGCCGCGCGCGAGTGAGGAGCGGAAGAAGGACGCCACTCCGGCGTACGGGGTGTCGCGCGGCATGCCGGGACCGTAGACGTTGTGGTAACGCAGGGCGACGGCACGGCTGTCGGTGGCGCGCGCCCAGGACGCGGCCAGGTGCTCCTGGGCGAGCTTGGTCGTCGCGTAGACGTTGCGGGGGTCGGTCGGCGCGTCCTCGTCGACCAGCCCGGGGGCCAGCGGCGCGCCGCAGACCGGGCACGGCGGTTCGAAGCGGCCCGCCGCCAACTCCCCGGCGGCGCGCGGGCCCGGCGCGACCCGGCCGTGCCGCGCGCAGTCGTAGCGGCCCTCGCCGTAGACGACCATCGAACCGGCGAGCACCAGGTCGCGCACCCCGGCCGCGGCCATCGCGGCGAGCAGCACCGCCGTGCCGACGTCGTTGCAGTCGGTGTACGCCGGCGCGTCCGCGAAGTCCTTGCCGAGGCCGACCATCGCCGCCTGGTGGCACACCGCGTCCACGCCCCGCAGCGCGCCCGCGACCGCCGCGCCGTCCCGTACGTCGGCGTGCAGCCACCGCGCGGCGGGGAACGGCGGCAGCGCGGGAGGCACCGGGTGGGCGGAGGGCAGCAGGGCGTCGAGGACGACCGGTTCGTGCCCGCGGGCGGTGAGGGCGGCGACGATGTGGGAGCCGATGAAGCCCGCGCCGCCGGTGACGAGTACGCGCATGGCGCCGACCCTAGGGTCCGTGCCGGGCCCACAGGCGGCTGCGCGCGGGGGCGTCACAGGTCCGTAAGGACCCCGCTTCCGCTGCCGCGTCCTCATCCGGACGGGTCCGCGCGCGCCGGTCCTCGCCCGGGCCGCCGCGCCGCCCGCCACCGGCGCAGCGCGAACGCCGCCCCGGAGGCCGCGAAGAGCGCGGTGGTGATCAGCGCCCAGCGGCCGAGGAAGACGTCCGGGTCCAGCGCGGTCGCCGCCGCGTAGTGCGTCCTGGCCCCGCTGATCAGCGGCCAGTACACGAGCAGGAGCAGCAGGGACAGGAAGGCGGGCAACCGGATGTGGTCGACGACGGCGTTGCGCGAGCCGGAGCGCCGCGCGCCCAGCGCCTTGTGCAGCGCCCAGTCCGCGACCGCGTACGCCGGCAGCAGCACCAGGTCGTGCAGCAGCGCCGCGCCCACCACCCACTTCGCCACGTCGAACCAGTTCCGCTCCAGCAGCCGTTCGGCGGCGTACCCGCAGACCGCGAAGGAGGCGAGGAGGATGAGCAGGTGGGCGGGGGAGGCGCCGTACAGCGCCCGGAACCGCTCGATCGGACCGTGGCGCGGTGAAGTCGGCGTACGGCGGCGGGCAACCGGCTTACGACGGAGGGGAGTCGGCGTACGGCGGTGCGGCATGCGGCGGTTCATGCGCGGGCTCCGAAGGTCGTGGCGCCGAAGGTGAGTTGGCGTACCCACTTGGTGTTCATCACCCCGGGCGCGTTCGGCACGATGATCCGGGCCGGGTAGCCGTGGTCGTGGGACAGCTCCGCGCCGTTGACCCGCAGCGCCAGCAGCGAGCGCGGGTCGCGGACCTGGTTGGCGCGCAGCGCGACCGCCCGGAAGGACCCGGACAACTGCGCGGACTCCACGAACACCCCTGGCGGGTCGGTGGGGTGGCCGACCAGCGCCGCGAGGTCGGCCAGCCGCACCCCCTCCCAGTGCTGGTCCGACGTCGACCAGCCCTCGACGCAGGCGATCGGCAGCGCCGAGCCGTGCCGGGCCATCGCCCGCAGCTCGTCGAGGGTCAGCGACACCCGGTGGCCGTTGCCGGCGCCGTGCACCACGAGCCGCCAGCCCTCGCCCACGTCCTGCGGGCGGATGTGCGCCAGCGCCGCGGTCTTGTTGATCGGGAAGCCGTTCGGGCCCGTGCCCGGGTCGCGGCCGTGCGGCGCCAGCAGCGCGGTCTCACGCAGCGGCCCGCCGATGCTCTGGCCCGCGGTGACCACGAACAGCGCCACCGAGCCGAGCCCGACCATGCCCAGCGCCCCGCGCCGCGACATCGTCGGCGCCGCCGGATGCGTGGAGACCAGGCCGGAGTCGTCTTCGGCCTCCGGCACCGTACGGGAGGTCGGCGTGCGCAACTCGGCCCTGAAGTCCCGGCTGCGCAGGGCCCGTACGGTCCTCGGCAGCCGCAGCGCGACATGCGCGGCCACCGCGCCGAAGAAGACCCAGGCGCCGTAGAAGTGCAGCGGGTAGAACGACCCGGGGAAGAGGTAGTCCAGCTGCACGTTCAGCACGCCGGTGACGAACTCGAAGATCCCGCCGCCCACCAGTAGCAGCAGCGACAGCCGGTCCAGCGCGTGCGCGGGCGAGCGGACCGGCGGCAGCGTGAAGAGCTTCGGCACCACCGACCACAGCTTCGCCAGCAGCACCGGCACCAGCACGATCCCGAGCGTGACGTGCACGCCCTGGTCGACGCGGTACAGCCAGTACGGATGGGTCGGCCACGAGAAGAGGTAGAAGCCCAGCAGGCCCTTGCCCGGGGTCTTGTCGTTGACCGGCGACAGGTTCGGGTTGTAGGCGGCGTACGACAGCAGGCCGGTGAGGAACAGCACGGGGATGCCGACGAGCAGGACCACCCCGAAGACGGAGGTGAGCCAGGGGCCGCGCAGGGGGCTGCGCCAAGGGCCCTGCGGGAGGAGGGAGTTGAGGCGGGCGAGAGGCGAGGCGGGGGTGGGGGACGCGTCGTCGGCGGGGCGGGGGCCGGACGCGGGTGCGTCGGCGGCGCGGGGCGGGGTGGGCCCGGGCGGCGGCTGCGGCGAGGCCGGCTGCTTCGACGGCGGGTGCTCGGAGGGCGGGTGCTCGGAAGGTGGCTGCGCCGACGGAGGCTGCTCGGGCCGGTCCGGGGTGGGGTCGGAGGGGACTTCCATGGCCCGGACTGTAGGTCCGCGCGGTGCCGGAACCGGGGCTGCGACGTATGACGAAAGTCTGACGTCCTGGTGCGGGGCCGGGGCGCGACCGGTCCCGCTGCCTAGGGTGATGCGGGTGACCCTCACGCCCTCCAACACGCCCGCCAACCTGCACGAGCCCGGCGCCGAACCGCCGCGCGAACCCGGCGAACCCGGTGTTTCCGCTGTCCCCGCCGTCCCTGCCGTCCCCGCCGGACCGGTCGCGGCGCCCGCTGCCGGGCGCCGCCGGGACCTCGCCGCCGCCGGCGCCGGACTCGTGCTCTTCGCGGTCGTCGCCGTCGTCGGCACCCGGATCGAGCACCGTACCGGCAAGCTGCACGCCCCCTGGCCGCCGCTGCTCGCCACCTGGGACCCGCACGTCGGCCCCGGCACCCCCGCCGCCGTCGCGGTCGCCGTCCTGGCGGTCGGCTACGGGCCCCGGCTCGCCGAGCGGCTGCCGTGGCGGGCGCTGCCGTGGGCCGCGTGGGCGGCCGCCATGGCCTGGACGTGGTCGCTCGCGCTCGTGGACGGGTGGCGGCGCGGCGTGGCGAACCGGCTCACCACCCGCAACGAGTACCTCGTCGAGGTGCCGCGCTTCCGCCACGCGGGCGCCACGCTGCGGGACTTCACCCACCACATCCTCATCGGCTCGCCCGGCAACTGGAACGCGCACGTCGCCGGGCACCCGGCCGCCGCGGTGATGACCTTCGTCGGTCTTGACCGGATCGGGCTGGGCGGCGGCGCCTGGGCGGGCGCGTTCGTCATCACCACGGGCGCGTCGGTGGCCGCCGCCGTCCTGGTCGCCCTGCGCGCGCTCGGCTCGGAACGCGCCGCGCGGACCGCCGCGCCCTTCCTCGTCCTCACCCCCGGGGCGGTGTGGGTCGGCGCCTCCGCGGACGGCTACTTCGCCGCCGTCGCCGCCTGGGCGCTGGCGCTGCTGGCGCTCGCCGCCACCGGCCGGTCGCGGTCCCGGCGGGCCGCCGCCGCGCTCGGCAGCGGGCTGCTGCTCGGGCTCGCGCTCTACCTCTCCTACGGGCTGACCCTGCTGGTCGTGCCGGTCGTCGCCCTGCTCTGGTCCACCCGCACCCTGCGGCCCCTCCCGCTGGTCCTGCTCGGCGCCCTCGTCGTGCCGGTCTGCTTCACCCTGGCCGGCTTCGACTGGTGGGACGCCTACCGCCTGCTCAAGATCCGCTACTACCAGGGCGCGGGCGGTGATCGGCCGTACTCCTACTGGCTCTTCGGCGACCTCGGCACCGTCCTCGCGGCCGCCGGCCTCGCCTCCTTCGCGGGCCTGCGCCGCGCGCTCGCCGCCGGTCCGGGCGCGCTGCGCGCCCCGCGCCCCACCTCCGAGCCCGCACGGCCCTCTGGGCTCGCCAGGCTCGGTCGGCTCACCGGCTTCTCCCGGGCTTCCCGCTTCTCCGGGCCCTCCCGGCTCGACCCGGTCCTCCTCCTGCCCTGCGCCATGCTGCTCGCGCTCCTCGCGGCCGACCTCTCCGGCATGAGCAAGGCGGAGACCGAGCGGATCTGGCTGCCCTTCACCCTCTGGCTGCCCGCCACCGCGGCGCTCCTCCCCGCCCCCGACCGCCGCACCTGGCTCGCCGCCCAGGCCGTCCTGGCCCTCCTCCTCAACCACCTCCTCCTCACCTACTGGTGAGGGTCAGGCGCCCTTCGGTCAGCCGCCGTCCTTCCTTCCGCCGTCCTGATCATCCGCCTCGCGCGACAGCTCGCGTGCCGCTCGGAGGACCTTCGCCAGGCCGCTGAGGAGGGCTTCGCGTTCGGCCTCGGTGAGGTCAGCGGTGACCTTCTCCTCGATCAACCGCCGTTCCGCTTCCACCGGTTCACGCAGCGCGCGCCCCGCGTCGGTGAGCCAGAGGCGGACGAGGCGGTTGTCGCGGTCGTCACGGCGACGGGTGAGCAGCCCGGCGGCGGTCATCCGGTCGGCCATCTTGACGACGGTGGGCGTCGTGACGTTGAGCGCGGCGGCGACCTCGCCGGGCGTGCGGCCGTCCCGCTCCCACAACGCGGCGAGCAGGTGGTTCTGCCCGACGTGCAGCCCATGGCGTCGCATGGCCGCGTCGGCCAGGGCCCGGAGCGCCTTCGACGTACGGCCGTGCAGGTCCAGGAACTCCGACATCGCGGCCCCTCGGTGAGGTGCGGGAGCCAACGCCCGTCGCACACAGATCAGTTGACGGCTAATCATTCACCGGCTAACGTCTTCCTGAACTCGCTAGACGGCAAACGACTTTGGGGAGCCACGATGATACTGGTCACCGGTGCCACCGGGAACATCGGCCGGGAGCTCGTCCGCGAACTCGACGCGAGGGACGCGGAGTTACGCATCCTCGTCCGCGATCCCGCACGCGCCGCCGGACTGCCCGAGCGCGCCGGGCGCGCGGTCGGAGACCTGGGCGAACCCGCCACGCTGGCACCCGCGTTCGCCGGCGTCGACCGGGTCTTCCTGCTCACCCAGGGCATCGGCACCGACCACACCGCCGCGGCCCTCGCCGCCGCTGAGGCCGCCGGGGTGCGCCACATCGTGCACCTGTCCTCGTTCCACGTCGCCTTCGACCCGATGCCCGCGATGGGGCGCTGGCACCACGAGCGCGAGCGGCTCGTCCGCGCCTGCGGCATCCCCGCCACCTTCCTGCGCCCCGGCGGCTTCATGACCAACGCGCTCGACTGGCTCCCCACCCTCCGTGCGGGCAACTACGTCCTGGACCCGATCGGCCCGGGCCGCCACGCGCCGATCGACCCCGCGGACATCGCCGAGGTCGCCGCCCTCGCCCTGACCGAAGCCGGCCACCAGGGCCGGGAGTACGCCCTCACCGGTGACGAGACCTTCACCGTCGCCGAGCAGGTCCAGGTCATCTCCCGTACGGTCGGCCGTGCCATCGAGGTCCGCGCCGCCGCCACCCCGGCCGAGGCCGTACGGTCCCGCTTCCCGCACGGGGCGCCCCCGGCACTGGCCGACGCCGTCGCCGAGAGCCTCGCCCTCATGCGGGCCGACACGGTCGGGTTCCGTACGGACACCGTCCAGCGACTGCTCGGGCGCCGCCCCCGCACCTTCGCCGACTGGTGCGCACGTCACGCCGACGCCTTCCGCGCCGCCCCCGCCCCGGCCTGACCCGGGCCCCGGTCCAGGCCGCGACGGCGGGTGCGGGCAGGCGATTCGTGCGGGGGTGGGGCAGCCGATAAGGTGCCAGGTCACGGCCGGGCAGCCGGGCCCGCGCCGACGGGTCAGGAGGAACGCGTGGCACAGATCATCGCCGAGGTCTCAAGGACGTTCAACGAGTTCCTGCTGCTGCCGAACCGGACCCGGACCGACTGCTCGCCCGCGACGGTCGACCTGTCCGCGCCGCTGGTGCGGCATCGCGTGGGGGAGCGGTCGGCGATCGAACTGGGGTCCCCGTTCACGTCCGCGATCATGCAGGCGGTCAGCACCCCGGAGCTCGCGATCGCGCTCGCCCGCAACGGCGGGCTGAGCTTCCTGCACCACAACCAGTCGATCCAGGACCAGGCCGCGGCGGTCCGTCAGGTGAAGAACTTCAAGGCCGGGTTCGTCACCAGCGACACCAACGTCCGCCCGGACGACAGCCTCAGGCAGCTGGTCGCCATCATGCACCGCACCGGGCACAGCACCGCCGCGGTCACCGACGACGGCACCGCCACCGGCCGCCTGCTCGGGCTGGTGACCTCCCGCGACTTCCACCCGCAACGGCACGACCTCGACGGACCGGTGAGCGGTCGGATGACCGCCATCGCCGAACTGCCGCACGCCGCCGCCGACATCACGCTCTCCGAGGCCAACGCCCGGCTGTGGGACCAGCGGCTGGACTGCCTGCCGGTGCTGGACGACGAGGGCCGGCTGCAGCACCTGGTGTTCCGGTCGGACTACGCCGACAACAAGCGCTTCCCGCACCAGGCGGTGGACTCCGCCAAGCGGCTGCGGGTGGGCGCCGGCATCAACACCCACGACTACCAGGAGCGCGTCCCCGCGCTGCTCGAAGCGGGCGCCGACGCGCTGTGCTTCGACTCCTCCGACGGCTTCAGCGACTGGCAGGCGCAGGCCCTGACCTGGGTGAAGAAGCACTACCCGGAGATCCCGACCGGCGGCGGCAACGTGGTCGACGGCGAAGCCTTCACCTTCCTCGCCGAGGCCGGCGCGGACTTCGTCAAGGTCGGTGTGGGCGGCGGCTCGATCTGCATCACCCGCGACCAGAAGGGCATCGGACGCGGCCAGGCCAGCGCGGTGCTGGACGTCGCCGCGGCCCGGGACGCCTTCCGCGACCGCACCGGCGTGTATGTGCCGATCTGCTCCGACGGCGGACTCGTGCACGACTACCACGTGGCCCTGGCGCTGGCGATGGGCGCGGACTTCGTCATGATGGGACGCTACTTCGCCCGCTTCGACCAGGCCGCCGGCGCGAAACTCCCCACCCGTGACGGCTTCGTGAAGGAGTACTGGGGCGAGGGCTCGAACCGGGCCCGCAACTGGCAGCGCTACGGCCAGGGCGGCGAGGGGCTGATCTTCGAGGAAGGCGTCGACGGCTACGTCCCCTACGCCGGCGACCTCGACGAAGGGCTCGCCCTGACCATCGCCAAACTCAAGACGACCATGGTCTCCTGCGGCTCCGCCACGCTGCCGGAGTTCCAGTCCACGGCCCGGCTGACCCTGGTCTCCGACCAGAGCTTCCAGGAGAGCCACGCCAGCGTCACCCTGCGGGACACCCCGGCGACCATCGCCTGAGCGGTCGCGAGAAGCCCCGGACCGCGGGGTGTTCGGGCATGCGGCACGCGTCAGGTGCTCGCGCGTCAGCTGAACGCCCGCCGGGTGTAGGGGAGAAGGGCGCGCAGGGCGGGGGGAGGGGCCGGGCGCCAGACGAGGGAGAGATGGGTGGGGGCGGCGGCGCCGTCGAGGGGGTGGGCGACCAGCCGGTCGCGACAGCGCTCGGCCATGGACGCGCTGAGCACCCCCACCCCGAGCCCGCGCGCGGCGAGGTCCGCGATCGCGTCGGCCGCGCTCGCCTGGAAGGCGATCACCGGGTGGAGGCCGCCCGCCGCGCACGCCCGGTCGAAGACGGTCCGCAGCCCGGTCCCGGGCGGCATGCAGATGATCGGGTACGCGGTGACGTCGCGCAGCGCGAGCCGCCGCCGCCCGGCCAGCGGGTGGTCGGACGGTACGGCGGCGACCAGTCGCTCGCTGATCAGGGTGAGCGCCTCCAACCCGTCGGGCACGGCGCTCGCCGTCCCCACCAGCGCGAGGTCGAGCGCGCCGGACCGCACCTGCTCGACCAGCCGCTCGGAGTTCTCCTCCAGCAGCGCGATCTCGACGCCCGGGTGCGCGCGATGGAAACCGGCGAGCGCGTCGAACAGCGGGGTGAGGGTGCAGCCGATGACCATCCCCACCGCGAGCCGCCCGCGGATCACCTCCGTGACCTCGCCGACCGCCTGCGTCACGGCGCCGACGGCCGCGAGGGCGGCCCGCGCGTGTGCGAGCGCGGCCTTGCCCGCGACCGTGAGTGTCACGGCGCGCGCGGAACGGTCGAACAGCTCCGCGCCCAACTCCTGCTCCAGGCGGCGGACCTGCGCGCTCACCCCGGACTGGCTGATGTGGACTCGCTCCGCGGCCCGCGTGAAGTTCTGCTCCTCCGCGACCGCGACGAAGTACTCCAGCTGCCTCAGATCCATGACTGCTGATTCTAACTCGCATCAGAACCATGTGTTGGACTTCTGGCCGTGGCCGGACCACGCTGGGAGGCGGACACGGAAGCGGAACCACGAGCAGCAGCCGTACGAGAGGAGAACGCCATGCCGGAGTACGCCAAGGCCATGCGCCCCGAGGACATCACCCGCCTGTTCGTCGAACGGTCCAACGCCGGTGACGCGGACGGGGTCGCCGCGCTCTACGCGCAGGACGCGGTGCTGGCGTATCCGCCCGGCGGGCAGACCGTCGGACGCGAGGCGATCAGGGCGCTCTGGGCGAAGGTACTGGCGAACCGGCCGCACTTCGCGCCCGAGCAGCCGCTGCCGACGCTCGTCAACGGGGATGTCGCGCTCACCTCCACGGCCCCTCGGGACGGGGCCGGCGCCCGCGCCCAGGTGGTCCGGCGCCAGCCCGACGGCAGCTGGCTCCGTATCCTCGACCAGCCCGAGTTCGTCACCCCCGAGGGCTGACGGGGCCGGCCAGCGGGTGGTCAGCGGGTGGGGGTGGGCCAGGCGACATCGTCCACGGCCAGCCACGACTCGCGGGTCACGGCCGACGGGGTGACCCCGGCGAACGCCATGACGTCGCGGTGGAGGTGGGGCTGGTCGGTGTAGCCGCACTCGGCCGCGACCCCGGCCGCGGCCTCCCCGGCGACCAGGCGGTGCACCGCCCGGTCGAAGCGGACCAGCCGCGCCGCGCGCTTCGGCGGCAGCCCGAGCTGCGCACGGAACCGGGACCACAGCCGCTTGCGGCTCCAGCCGACCTCGCCCGCCAGCCGCTCGACGCGTACGGTGCCGCCGCCGGCGACGATCCGCCGCCACGCCCACGCCACCTCCGGGTCGACCGGCGCCCGTGCGCCGCGGCCGCGTTCGAGCAGTTCCTCGGCCAACGCGAAGCGCTGCTCCCAGGATGCGGCCTCGCTCAACCGCTCGCGCACGCGTGCCGTCGCCGCCCGGCCCCACACGTCGTCGAGGGCCACGAAGCCGTCGAGGTCGGCCGGGGACACGCCGAGCAGGGTACGGACGACCGGCGGCGAGAGGCGGATCTGCAGGCACTCGACGTCCTTGCCCCGCACCCACACGGCCCCGCCGGACCCCAGCCCGGGGCCGGCGACCAGGCTTCCCCGCTGCCGCCGCCCGGCCGCGTCGGCCACGATCGGCGAGCCCGCGCCGAACTCCACCGCCAGCATCACCGACGGGTGCGGGATCACCCGCTGGCCGACCGAGGCCGTGCCGCCGTCCCGGAAGCCGGCCATGCCGACCCCCGCCAGCCGGCCGCGCCGCGCCGGGCCGACGACATCCCACACGGACGCGCTGCCGTACCTGCTCCCGGACGCGCGGCCGTCCCCGTTTCCGGACGTGCCGCCGGACCCGCTTTCGTACCCCCCGGACCGCATACGTCCATGCTAGGCCGCCCCGGCGGGCCGGAACATTCGTCCAAGACGTAGGGGGTGCGGGGGCGGCACAGTCGGCCCATGACCACTGAGGACCTGCTCTTCCCCGTCGAAGGAGGGGACCTCCATGTACGGCAGGACGGCCCCCGCGACGCCCCGGCACTCGTGCTCGTGCACGGGCTCGCCGCGTCGGCGCACTGGTGGGACGCGATCGCGCCGGAACTGGCCCGCGCGTACCACGTCGTCCGGATCGACCTGCTCGGCCACGGCCGTTCGGCCGCGCCGGAGGGACCCGGCTACCGGATACCCGAGCACGCGCGGCGGGTCGGCGCGGTACTGGACCGGCTCGGCGTGCGGCGGGCCGTCGGGATCGGCCACTCGACCGGCGGCCTGGTGGTGACCGCGCTCGCCGACGAACGGCCCGGCCTGGTGGCCGCGTTGGCGCTGATCGACACCGGGCCCCGGCTCGACGCGTTCCTCTCGGACGGGTTCGCGGGGCGGCTGGTGCTCGCTCCGGTCCTCGGGCCGCTCCTGTGGCGGGTCCGCACCGACGGCCTGATCCGCCGTGCGCTGAGCACGGGCTTCAGCCGCCCCGGCTACGCGATCCCGCAGCAGATCGTGGACGACGCGCGGGCCATGACCCTGCACGGGACGGTCGCGACCGGGCGGGGCGCCGAGGAGTTCCTGCGGCGGCGCGCGGTCCCGGCGAGACTGGCCGTCCTGGCGAAGCCGCTGCTGGTGCTCTTCGGCGAGCAGGACCACCGCTGGCGGCCGTCTTCCGCCGCCGACTACACATCAGTTCCCGGCGCGCGGGTCGAACTGCTGCCCGGCCTGGGCCACTCACCGATGCTGGAGGACCCGCAGCAGACCCTCACCCACCTCCTGCCCTTCCTCGCCACCCACGCTCCGAGCCCGAACTAGCCTTTTCCGCCAAGGGCGTTGCGGGTCGGCGGGTGATCGGGCCAGGTGACCGCGTACGCCGGGTCGCGGCCTGTGCCGGCGCGGACCCAGCGGAGCAGTTCACGGATGATGCCCGCGTTGCCCATCGCCCATCCGGTCAGCGGTTCGAGCGCGCTCGGAGTGGCCCGGTGCTCGACGTTCGACCAGCGGGCGCCGCCCTCGTCCACGGTCGCCCGGGAGACCAGGTCCGCGACGAGGACGTCCGCGAACGCGAGCCCCGTGCCTTCCTCGACGTGCCGGTCGCAGGCCAGCGCCAGCACCCCCGCCGTCCCGCAGCAGCGGCCGCTGTTGTCCCAGAAGCCGGGGCGTGACCGCTCGGGCAGGCCGGAGCGGGTGACGGTGGACCAGCACCGGTCGGCGAGCGCCGACCACGCCGGGTCGCCGAGGACCTCACGCAGCAGGCGGAAGACCTGCGCGTCGCCGGCCGGGCCCTGGCACCAGCCGTAGCTGTACCGCTCGATACGGTCCGGCTGGTCCTGCGGGTCGGAGTGCGGGACCAGGAAGCCCTCCGGGCCGGCCTCGTTCCGGGCCACGACGTCCGAGGCGCCGGCTGCCGCGAGTTCGACCAGGTCGGGGCGGTTCGCGGCCCGGCCGACGGAGGCCAGGGCGTGGACGACGCCCAGCGTGCCGTGCGAGAGGTGGTGCTGCCGGGCGGCCCTTCCGACCCGCGTCTCCCAGTGGACGCCTGCCCGGGTCGGTTCCGCCGTGCGCAGGTAGGGAGTCACCGCGAGCACGGCCAGTTCGACGTCGCCGGTCGCCAGCGCGCCGAGGGCGATGCCGGCGTTGCCGCCGAGCAGGTCGAACTGCGGTCCCCAGCGCGTCCCGTCGAACCGTGCGCGCACCCGGTCCAGGGCGCGGTCGGCGGCGGTGCCAGCGGCCGTGTCGCCCAGCACGTCGTGCACGGCGCGCAGCGCGACGGCCATCCCGGTCAGGCCGAAGTACAGCGAGCTGAGCTCCCACTCCCCGACCGCGGCGGCGATGCTGCGGGCACCGCGCACGGCGGCGTCGCCGTAACGGTCGTCGAGAAAGTGCCCGCGCGCCTCCAGGAGGGCCAGCACGATGCCCGAAGTGCCGCTGTAAAGGGTGGGATTGAGCTCGTCGTCACTCGGCCTGGTGGTCCAGGCCAGACCCCCGCCGGGGCCTCCGCCCGGGTCCGTACCCGGACCTCCGGCCGGGTCCCCGCCCGCGGTACTTCGCGAGCACCCCAGGAGCCAGTCGAGCGCCCCGGTCGCCAGAGCCTCGGCGTCATCCGGTCGAGTCGTCGCCACGGCACCAACCGTACCGGCGGGTACGCTCCGCATCGACAGGTTGACGTGTCGACCGAGGAGGAGCCCCATGCCGCTCATGCCCGACGGGTGGGAGGAGGGGCTGCTGCCCCAACTCACCGAGCTGTACAAGGACCTGCACGCGCACCCGGAACTGTCCTTCCAGGAGCGGCGGACCGCGGCAAAGGCGGCGGAACTGCTCGCGGCCGCGGGGTACGACGTGACGACGGGTGTCGGGGGCACCGGGGTGGTCGGGGTGCTGGCCAACGGCCCGGGGCCGACCGTGATGGTGCGCGCCGACATGGACGCGCTGCCGGTGCGGGAGGAGACCGGCCTGCCGTACGCGAGCACGGTACGGGCCCGGGCCGAGGACGGCGAGCAGGTGCCGGTGATGCACGCGTGCGGCCACGACATGCACACCGCGTGCCTGGCGGGCGCGGCGACGGTGCTGGCCGGGGCGAGGGCGGAGTGGTCCGGCACCCTGCTGGTGGTGTTCCAGCCCGCCGAGGAGCGGATGCGCGGCGCGCAGGCGATGATCGAGGACGGCCTGTTCGAGCGGTTCCCGCGCCCCGACATCGTGCTGGGCCAGCACGTCGGCCCGCTGCCGGCCGGGTGGATCGGCTACCGCGAGGGCACGGTGATGGCCGGCGCCGACACCGCCGTCATCCGGCTGTTCGGCCGGGGCGGCCACGGCGCCCGGCCCGAGAGCACCGTGGACCCGGTGGTGATGGCCGCCGCGACCGTGCTGCGGCTGCAGGGGATCGTCGCCCGCGAGGTGCCGCCGCAGGAGTCCGCGGTGGTCACGGTGGGCCGGCTCCAGGCGGGCAGCAAGGAGAACGTCATCCCCGACACCGCGGAACTGGGCGTCAGCCTGCGGTCGTACAACGACGAGACAAGGCGGCTGCTGCGGACGGCGGTGGAGCGGGTCGCGCGCGGGGAGTCGCTGGCCGGCGGCGCCACCCGGGACCCCGAGATCACCTGGGACACCCCGGCGCCGGTGCTGGTCAGCGACCCGGAGGCGACCCGCGCGGTGGTGGCCGACCTCGCCGGGCACTTCGGCGCCGACCGGATGCTGCCGATGCCGCTGGTGACCGCGAGCGAGGACGTCGGCCTGTTCGGTACGGCCGCGCAGGTGCCGACGGTCTTCTGGTTCTGGGGCGGCCTGGAGACCCAGAGGGTGCTGGACGCGCTGGCCGACGGCACCTTCGACCAGTTGCCCGGCAACCACTCCCCGCGCTTCGCGCCGCTGATCGACCCCACCCTCGGCGCGGGTGTCGAGGCGCTGACCGTGGCCGCCCTCGGCCGCTTCGCCGCCGCGAAGCCCTGACCGGGACGGGCAGTTGCCGGGTATCGGGCATCGCGGCCGTGGTGTCCGACCCGGCCGATAGGCTGCGCGGGTGAACTCCGGACAAGCCACCTTCAGCAGTGCGGTCGCCGACTTCGAGGCAGCCGTGCGGGCCCGCGACTCCCAGGCGTCGGGAGACGCGTTCGGGCTGCTCCAGCAGACCTTCCACGACGCCGACGATGCCGAACTGGCAGCCGTGGCACCCCGGTTGGCGACACTTCTGCCCGAAGTGCCGCCCGGGCCGCGGTCGGTGGTCGCGGTCGTGATCGGCGCGGCCGTGGAGCGCGGCGCCGACCCGCTCGCCTGCGCGCCGACCGTGCTGGCCGGGGTCGGCGAAGCCCTCGCCGGCGCCGAGGAGTTCACCACCCGGTGGGCGGCCACCGGCGGCGGCGACCTGCCCGACCCGGAGCACTCCGACCCCGAGGACGCCGTCTTCGACCGGGTCGGCCAGCCCGCCACCGAGGCGTGGTGGACGCTGCCGCAGTGGGAGATGGCCGCGGTTGCGGTCCTCAACCACAAGCCGGTCCGGCTCGCCCTGCCCGACCGCGCCGCGCTGATCGATGCGGCCGAGCGGGTCGGCGACGCCACCGGCGGCGGCCTGAAGTACCTGCGCTACATGCTCGCCGTCCTGGACGACGAACCGCTGGTGGTGCTGCACCGCGAGAGCGGCACCGGCTACCGGGTCCGGATCAGCGGCCTCGGCGACAACTTCCAGCTGCACACGCTGCTGGCCGGCGAACTCGTCGGCGGCGGCCACGTCCCCGGCACCGCGCCGAGCGACCTGGCCGTGGCCGTCTGCCGCGCCGGGACCGGCGACACCGACACCACCGGCTCGTTCAACCTGGTGGCCCCTGACGGCACCTGGATCTGGAACGAGGGCATCCCCGCCGACATCCCCGTCGTCGACGGCGTCCGCCTCCTCGTCCTCGACCCCCCGCCGTACGAACGCGCCTGGCCGGCCGGCCGCCTCTTCTCCAACATGCCGGGCGACCTCGTCCTCGAAGCCGCCCTCCCCGCCTCGGAAGCGGCCGAGTGGCTCGCCAGGACCTCCCCGGCCAAGGACGTGTGACCCCGCGTTCCGGGGCGCTTTGCGCCTGTCGGGCGAATCGGCCGCCCGCGCGGCGTCGGGGGTCCCGCGGGGCCGCCATACTGGGGGCCAGGCAGGTCCGGTACGGTCCTCCGCCCGGTGACGGCGTGGGGGACCGCCGCCGCACGAGTGGCGCGGGGCGGAACGGAAAAAGGGGACTGGGACAGGAGTGAGGCCGGTGCAGCGCATCAACTTCGACGATCCGGACGTCGGCAAGGACGAGGATCTGCGCGTCGTGTATCGGAACGAGCTGTACACCGGAGAGGTGGAGGAGTTCGCCGGCGAGGCCCGAGTCGCGCTCAGCACCTACCGCGAGGGGGTGCCCGACGGCCCGACCGTCGAGTGGTACCCGGACGGCACCCTCCGCTCGAAGGGCTCGCTGCGGATGGGCCAGGTGGTCGGCGAGTTCAAGGACTGGCACCCCAACGGCGTGCTCGCCGTCAGCCGGGTCTTCGACGAGCGCACCACCCTCCTCGAGCACTACGAGTGGGACCGCGACGGCCTGCCCACCATGACCTGGCGCATCGCCGACCAGGCGACGGAGCACTCCGCCTGGTAGCGGCCCTTGGAACGCACGAGCGGTGCCGGTCGGGTTCGACCGGCACCGCTGCTGTGTGCGCGAGACGGCCGCCTACTGGACGGTGACCGCCACGTCCGCGTCCTTCGCGGGGGTGCCCGTCGGGTCCTTGGCGCTTGCCGTGAGGGTGTGCGGGCCGGCGGTGAGGGCCTGGGACGGGGTGCAGGTCCAGGTGCCGTCGTCGGCCGCGGTGGCCGCGCAGACGGGCGTGGAGTCCTCGGCGGTGACGGTGACCTGGGCGTCGGGCTCGCTGGTGCCGGTGAGCGCCGGGGTGGCGCTGACGGTCGCGCCCGGCGCGGGGGAGGTGAGGGTGACCGGCGGGGCGAAGGCGGCGGTGTCGGGCACCCCGTCGCCGGTGATCTTCACCGCGACGCTGTGCACGGTGACCTGCCCGCCGCCGTTGCGCAGCCGGAAGTCGGCGGCGGAGTGCTGCTGCCCGCCGAAGTAGGCGTCCGCCACGGTCACCGTCGCGGTCTTCCAGGTGTCGCTGCCGGTGAGGGCGATGGCGGGCGCGGACTTGTAGGGGTTGGCGGTGCCGTCGTCGTACTGCACGTTGAACGAGCCGGCGCCCTGGTCGTAGTAGGAGACGGTGAACTCGGCGGTGTAGACGCCGGCGTGGGCGACGGTGTCGTCGATGTCGAAGTAGATGTTGGAGTCGGTGCTGGTGCGGGCGCTCAGTCCGTCGACCACCGCGGCGGTGGTCGGGCCGTCGAAGCCGCCGGAGGGGGTCTCGTCCTCGCTCATCCCGTAGGCGTGGTTGGTGGCGCCGACCACCGCGCCCACCACGGCGGTGCCGGGCGGCAGGTCGGAGGCGTCGAAGCCGACCGCGGCCGAGGCGTCACCGGTCAGCCCGGTCGGGTCGGTGACCGTCGCGGTGGCGGTCTGCTGCCCGGCGGTGAGCCCGCCGTCGGGGGCGCAGCTCCACGCGCCGCCCGCGTCGGCGGTGCCGGTGCACAGCGTGCGGTCGCCCTCGTGCACCGTCACGGTGCCGTTCGGGACGGCCGTGCCCGCGAGCGCGGAGTCGAGCTTCACGGTGCCGCCGTCGCGCGGGGTGGTGATCGCGGGCGCCGGCGGGAAGGCGCGCCGGTCCGGCACCCACGCGCCGGTGACGGCAACGGCCGTGCTGTGCACGGTGATCGGGGTGGCCGAGTGCAGCCGCAGGTCGGCGCCGGCGCTTTGCAGCCCGCCGAAGTAGGCGCCGGAGAGCGTGAATTCGGCCGTCCTCCAGGTCTTGGTGTCGTGCAGCGCCACGGTGGTGGCCGCCTGCTGGTAGGGGTGGCGGGGGCCGGCGTCGTACTGGAGCGCGAGCGTGCCGGTGCCGGCGTCGTAGTAGGAGACCGTCACCTTCGCGTCGTACTTCGCCGTGGCGGCGGTGTCGTCGGCGATGCCGAAGTAGAGGTCGCTGCCGGTCGACTTGGTGCCGGTGCCGGTGCCGGTGGTGCGCGCGGTCAGGCCGGCGACGGTGCCGGCGGTGGTGGTGGCGCCGGCCGAGCCGGTGTAGTCGAGCTGGGTCAGCCCGAAGGAGGCGTTGGTGTCGCCGAGTACGGTGCCGACGGTGGACGTGCCGGAGGTGGAGGCGTGGTCGAGGCCGATCTGCACGCCGCCGAGGTGGCGTGCCGCGGTCGGGGCGCTGCCGGTAACCGGACGGTACGGCAGGGCCGTGGTGGGCGCGGCGACCTGCTGGACGAGGTACGAACCGCCCTTGCGGACCGGCACGTCGAGCAAAGCGGGGGTGCCGGCCTTGACCACGGTGCGGCCGGTGCGGCCGTCCACGACCTCGACCCGCTGACCGGGCCAGGGGTTCTTCACCTTCAGGGTGCCGGTGCTGCCCGCCTCGATCGCGGCGGTGACCAGCTTGCCGTCCTGCACCTGCACGTCGGCCTTGTTCTGGTGCTGGAGGTAAACGCTGCCGCTGCCGTCCCAGTCGCTCGGCCAGGCCGGTGCGAAGCGGACGATGCCGTCGTAGTCCTGCGCGAGCGCTTCGTCGACCGCTGTCGCGGCGCCCGACTCCTGCTCGATGTACGGCTGGTAGCCGACGCTGTTGCCGAGGTCGGCGAAGCCGTTCGGGTAGACCTGGTGGGCCTCGGTGATCGAGACGAGGTCGGCGCGCACCTCGGCGGGGTCCTGCAGCCGGGCCGCGTCGATCGCGTCCATCGACCAGTCGTTGCCGCCCTTGTTGGGCCGGTGGTCGTACGAACGCTGCTCCAGTGCGAAGAGGTCGGTGTCCTGGTCGCTGACCGTGTTCCACGGCCACAGCGGCTCCAGTTCGATGTTCTCGCCGTTTCGGCGCTGGGCGGCGGGCTGGTAGGAGATCGCGATCATGTCGGTCCCGGTGGCGTCCGCGGCCTGCGTCTGCGCCTGCGAGTAGTCCGGGTTGAGCAGTTGGGTGCGGGTGGCCTGGTCGGTGCGCGGGTACGGCGGGATCTGCGTCTCCGCCTTGGCGACCTGCTGGAGCAGTGCCGCGTCGGTGGTCTTCGCGGTGCCGAGCGCCTGCGCCGCCTGCGTGATGATCGGGAACAGGGTCCGGTCGACGGCGATGTCGGTGGTCGGGTCCTGCACCGCCCACTGCGTCTCGTGCGCGTTGGCGTCGGCGTGCAGCAGCCCGTCCTTGCCGACGGTCTGGTACGCCAGTTGGAAGGCGAGCGTGGACTTCATGAAGGGGAAGTACTTCTTCAGCGCGGCCTTGTCGCCGGTGGCCTGGTACTGCTCCCACATGTACAGCGCGACCTCGGGGCCGCTGGAGATGTCCAGCGCGTTCCAGTTCGGCGAACTGGCCTCGCTGCAGGACGCGTTGGCGCCGGGCGTCAGGTCGCCGCCGTTGCCGTTGAAGCGCATCGTCTCCGGTACGCAGGAGCCCGGCAGGCCGCCCATCGCGGTCTTCGTCCACGCCTCGATCTGCGCGGTGTCGTCGGCGTACATGTCGAAGATCGGCGTGTTCAGGGCGTAGTTGCCCGACGACATGTTCGCCGAGATCTGGGTGCGCAGGTTCCACAGCCAGTACGCGGACGGGGTCCAGGTCTGGGTGTCCTTGTCCCACGCGAACATGTCGGCCTCGCCGGCCTGGCTGCCCGGGAGGATGCCCTTCTTCATCGACGCCGCCTCCTCGTAGAGGTACAGCGTGCGCAGGTTCTCGAGGTAGGCGGCGCTGCCGTCGGCGGAGTCCATCTCGACGAGGCCCGAGTGCGTCCAGTAGCCGTCCCACCAGCGGTCCTGGGCGGCGAGCAGGGACGTCTCGCGGGCGGTCGCGTCGCCGCCGATCACCGCGGCGGCGGTCCTCGCGGGCGTGCGGGTGGCGGTGCCGCCGGCCCAGCCGGGGGCGGCGACCACGACGCGGAAGGTGCCGTCGGCGTTCGGCTTGAAACTCGTGCTGATCCGGGTCGGGCCCGCCACGGTGGTGCTCACCTGTCGGCCGCCGGCGGTGAGCGCGGCGAGGGTGCCGAAGGTCTTGCCGCTGCCGCCCGAGCCGCCGTCCACCCAGGTCTCGGCGAGGGTGCCGGTGCGGTCGGTGACGGCCGCGGCCGGCTTGCGGGGCGACCACAGGTCGATCGAGGCGGTCTGGGCGATCGACGGGTCGGCGCCGGAGACGTCGACGACCAGTTCGTCCTTGCCGGCGGCCACCCATGCCTTCAGCGACATGCCGCCGCCGGACTCGCGCAACACGCCGTCGCTGACGTCGAGTCGGCCGTGGAAGTCGGCGGCGTGCGAGATCGCCGACAGGCCGGGGATGGTGAGTTGCCCGGGCGACTTGCGGTTCGGCATGGTGTCGGACCGGTTGAGCTGCGCGGTGAAGCCGCCGGCCGCCCAGGCCGCCACGCCCAGCGAGCCGTTGCCCAGCGGCGTCGACGCGGTCGGGTCGGTGTTGGGGGAGCCGAGCACGATGTCGGAGCGGGACGCCACGCCGGTCGGGTCGAGGTGGAACGCGCCCTGCCGCCAGGCGGTGCCGGCCGCGGTCCCCTTTCCGGTGTCTGCCGCGGCTGCCTGCGCGCCGGCCGCGCCGGCCAGGACGCTGCTCGCCAGCGCGGCGAGCAGCGCCGACCAGAGGGCGAGACCCCGCCGTGACGGAGCTCTTCGACTACGGGAGATGACCTGCACGATGCCCTCCAGGGCTGCACGACGCTTGGTGAGCGTCCGGCTTGAGTTCGTTCCTCGGTGCTCCAGAAGTGCTCCGATGAATACGCCATCACCTGGGCGTAGTTGACGGGAGCCATCGCGCTCGCCTCGCGACGGTGCCCATGAACATCGGATGACTGCCGTTGTAGTCCATCGATGTCATCGCCGTAAAGACCTCGGTGCGCGCCGGATCGCACCAGCCGGCCGCCGGGTGGTGCCGTCGGGCCGGCATTCATCTCGCCGAGGCAAGTTGTATAGCCAACTTTGCCAAACTGCTGGTCGTCACTCGGCGGATGTTCACCCGGAGTTGGTGTCCGCTCGCTTCGATGGGCGGGCTGGGGGCTGCTGCCTCCGGTCCCGATCTCCGAGTGTCCACACCCGTGTAAGGAGCTTCATGGACCGCGATCCGATCACCCCGAGGCCCGAGTCCGAGCCTGGCGACAGATCCGCGACGGCCGGCGCCAGCCGCCGCCGGTTCCTCCAGGGCACCGGCGTCGCCGCGGGGACGCTGGTGCTCGGCGGGACCGCCGCGGCGGGCAGCGCCCAGGCCGCCGCGAAGCCGGCGGGCGCCCACGGCGCCGCGAAGCCGGCGCACGGAAAGCCGCAAGGCTTCCACGGCGACATGTCCGACCTGAAGCACGTCGTGATCCTGATGCAGGAGAACCGGTCGCTCGACCACTACTTCGGCGCGCTCCCCGGCGTCCGCGGCTTCAACGACAAGCAGGCGCTGCGCTTCCAGGACGGCACCACCGTCTTCCAGCAGAAGGACGGCAACGGCAACCGCGTCACCCCGCAGGTCGACGACGGCGCCTGGGGCAACGACCACGGCGCCTGGGGCGACGTCGCCCACCGCACCTGGGACCAGTGGGTGCGGCACAACGGCGCCAGCTGCATGAACTACCACAGCGACGGCTACATGGGCTTCTACCACTCGGTCGCCGCTCAGTACACCATCGCCGACCAGTACTTCTGCTCCGAGTTCGGGCCGACCGACCCCAACCGGAAGTACCTGTGGAGCGGCACCGCCAACAGCGAGACGGGCAACATCGACGAGTCGAACTACTCCCGTCCCTGGATCACGGTGGCCGAGCAGCTCCAGCAGGCCGGCATCGACTGGCGGCTGTACTCGGACAACAGCGGCGACGGACGGCAGGGCTACATCAGCTCCTGGGTCGGCGACTACGGCGACAACGAGCTGAAGTACTTCAAGGGGTTCGACCCGGAGGGGCTGAACGCCGACGACCCGAAGCTGCGGCCCGGCACCGGCCTGATCTGGCGCGGCAACGCCACGTACTACGCCGGTCATACCGCGCCCGACGACGACTCCGACCAGAACCTCGACGCGGTCCTGAAGAACTTCCACGACTCCTGCCAGCCCGGCGCGGAGCACCCGCTGCCGGCGGTCTCCTGGATCGTGGCGCCGTACGGCTGGTCCGAGCACCCGGGCGCGGACAGCCAGCACGGCGAGCGCTACGTCAAGAAGGTGCTCGACAGCCTGCAGAGCAACCCCGACATCTGGAACCACACCCTCTTCATCCTCAACTACGACGAGAACGACGGGAAGTTCGACCACGTGCTGCCGCCGTGGCCCGAGGCGGGCACCGCGCGCGAGTACGTCGGCGACTACCCGCTCGGCTTCGGTGCGCGGGTGCCGATGCTGCTGGTCTCGCCGTGGACCCGCGGCGGGCACGTCGCCTCGGAGGTCTTCGACCACACCTCGACGATCAAGTTCCTGGAGACCTGGGCGGCCCACCTGCGCAAGCCGTTCCGCAGCCCCAACATCAGCGACTGGCGGCGCTCGATCGCGGGCGACCTGACCAGCGCGCTCGACTTCGCCCACCCGCAGCCGGGGCCCGCCACCTTCCCGGACCCGCTCGCCGAGCAGCCGGTGTCGATCGCCGCCGGCCACATGAAGCCGCGCCCGCTGGGCTTCCACCCGCACGCCACCGTCTCGGTGAACCCGGCGACGGGGAAGGTCACCGCCACGATGACCCTGACCGGCGGCCCCAAGGACAAGGCGCTGAGCTTCCAGGTCTTCCCCGACAAGTACCAGGCGTTCACCAGCACGCCGTTCACCGTCACCGCGCACAAGCCGCGCGAGTACACCTGGGACGCCAACGCCACCGGCGGCGAGTACGCGTTCTCGATCTACTCCAACGACGGCTTCGTGCGCTCCTTCGCCGGCTGGGTCGCGCCCGCAGGCAAGGGGCACGCCGCCCTTCCGCGGGTGGGCGTCGACCTGGTGAAGGGCGAGGCCAGGCGCGAGGCTCAGGTGAGGCTCACGTTGCACAACGACGGCACCGAGCCGGTGCGTTACACGCTCACCCCGCACGACTACCTCGGCCGCACCCAGCAGGTCACGGTGGCCCGTGGCAAGACGAAGGTCGTCAGCTGGCCGACCCAGGAGGGCTACTACGACGTGGTCGTCACCGCCGACGCCGACGCCGCCTGGACGCAGCGCTACGCCGGCCGGATCGCCACGACCACCGTGCCTGAGTAGTACCGCCGGCAGCACCCGGCGGTACGCCGGCGGTACCGGCAGGCCGTGGCCCAGCGCCATGGCCTGCCGACGCCGTCGCGGGCGCGGGAGGCGACGCGCGGCGGCCGGACGCGAGGGCACTTCGGTCCGATCCCTTGACTTCATCCGGGCACGGCAGTGTCATGTTCACGCGCTTGGTTCTGCTGACTTCTGATCAACTCTCCCCACTTATCCGAACGTTTCCCCACACGCCGGCCGCCGAAACGCTCACCTCTGCACCCTTTCGCCCCCATCCGAAAGGAACCCCCCATGCGCAGATACGCCCTGTTCGGTTCCCCGCTCCGGACGGTGGTCGCGGCCGTCGTCCTCGCGGTGCTCGCCGCCCTCGGCCTCGGCCCGGTCGCCGCGCCGGCCGGTGCCGCGACCGCCACCACCATCTCCGTCGACGGCACCAGTGGCGGCCGCACCTTCGACGGCATCGGCGCGATCAGCGGCGGTGGCGGCAACAGCCGGCTGCTGACCGACTACCCGGCCGCCCAGCAACAGCAGATCCTCGACTACCTCTTCAAGCCCGGCTACGGCGCCGACCTGCAGATCTTCAAGGTCGAGATCGGCGGCGACACCAACTCCACCGACGGCTCGGAGTCCAGCCACGAGCACACCAGCGGCGCCGTCGACTGCACCACCGGCTACGAGTGGTGGCTGATGGAGCAGGCCAAGGCCCGCAACCCCGCCATCAAGCTCTACGGCCTGGCCTGGGGCGCCCCCGGCTACCTCGGCGGCGGCAACTTCTGGTCCACCGACACCGTCAACTACCTCGTCGACTGGCTCGGTTGCGCCAAGTCCCACGGCCTGACCATCGACTACCTCGGCGGCTGGAACGAACGCGGCTACAACGTCGCCTGGTACGAGCAGTTGCGCGCCGCCCTCGACAGCAACGGCTACTCCGGCACCCAGATCGTCGGCGCCGACAGCGACTGGTCGGTGGCGAACGACGTCGCGTCCGACTCCGCCTTCGCCGCCAGCGTCTCCGTCATCGGCGCGCACTACCCGTGCGCGGGAGGCGACGGCGGCAGCGCCGACACCTGCCCCAGCACCAGCACCGCCGTGGGCACCGGCAAGCCGCTGTGGGCCAGCGAGAACGGCTCCCAGGACCGTGACTCCGGCGCGCCCGCGCTGATCCGCTCCTTCACCCGCGGCTACATCGACGGCAAGCTCACCGCCTACATCAACTGGCCGGTGGCCGCCGCCGTCTACCCGAACCTGCCGTACGACACCGACGGCCTGGTGCTCGCCGACCAGCCCTACTCCGGCGCCTACAGCGTCGGCAAGAACCTGTGGGCCACCGCCCAGATCACCCAGTTCACCTCGCCCGGCTGGAAGTTCGTGGACGCCGGCTCCGGCTACCTCGGCGGCGACGAGTCCAACGGCAGCTACGTCACCTTGAAGTCCGCGAGCGGCAGCGACTACTCCACGGTCATCGAGGCCACCACCGCCACCGCGGCGCAGACCGTCAACGTGCAGGTCTCCGGCGGCCTTTCCACCGGAGCGGTGCACGTGTGGGCGACGAACGTGAACAGCGCCACCTCCGGTGACAACCTCGTCCAGCAGTCCACCCTCACCCCGTCCGGCGGCGCCTACTCGCTCACCGTCCAGCCCGGTTACGTCTACACCCTGACCACCACCACCGGGCAGGGCAAGGGCACCGCCCAGGGGCCGGCCGCCAAGCCCCAACCGCTGCCGTACTCCGACGACTTCGACGGCGACCAGGTCGGCCAGCAGCCCGCCTACCTCGCCCAGCAGCAGGGCGCCTTCGAGGTCACCGGCTGCGCCGGCGGCCGCGCCGGGAACTGCGTCACCCAGCAGGCCGCGACCAAGCCGATCGAGTGGGACGGCGACTCCGCGCCCTACACCTTCGGCGGCGGACCCGGCTGGGCCAACTACACGGTGGCCGCCGACACGCTGATCCGGCAGCCCGGCGCGGTGCAACTCCTCGCCAGGGTCGGCAACCAGGCGGGCTTCAACCCGGCGAACATCGACGCCTACTACCTCCAGGTCTCCGACACCGGCGCCTGGTCGATCCTGCGCAACAGCTCCAGCGGCATCAGGACCACCCTGGCCTCCGGCACCACCACCGCGCTGGGCACCGGCACTTGGCACCACCTCGCGCTGACCGTCAACGGCAGTACGCTCACCGCGGCCGTCGACGGGACCACCGTCGGATCGGCCACCGACTCCTCGTACGCCACCGGCATGGTGGGCCTGGGCACCAACGGCTACCAGACCGACCAGTTCGACAACCTCACCGTCACTCCGGTCGGCAGCACCGGCACCGTCACCGGTCACATCGTCTCCGGCGCCGGGGTCGACAAGTGCCTCGACGACAACACCGGTTCGTCCGACAACGGCACCGTGGTCCAGATCTACGACTGCAACACCAGCGGTGCCCAGAACTGGACCGTCCCCGCGCCCGGCGGCGCCGGCGCGGGCACCGTGCAGATCAACGGCAAGTGCCTGGACGCCACCGACAACGGCACCGCCGACGGCACCCTCGTGGAGCTGTGGGACTGCAACGGAGGCGGCAACCAGCAGTGGCTCCCGCAGATCGGCACCCTCTACAACCCGGTGTCCGGCAGGTGCCTGGACATCCCCAAGGGCGACACCACCAACGGCAACCAGCTAGAACTGTGGGACTGCAACGGCGGTTCCAACCAGCAGTGGCAGCTGCCGTCCTGACCGACCGGCGGTGAGCAGGCGGGCCGTGGGGCCCGGGCGCGTCTTGTCCGCGCGCCCGGGCCCCACGGCCGTTCCCCGAGCAAGTGAACGTTACCAGCCGGCGGGGCAGTGTCCGGCCGTCGCCGCCGACCTGTCAAGACCCGTGCGGGCAGTGGCTGATTCCCCGGAATTCCAGGGAGTTCGGGCCCGATCGCGTTTACTGCCGGAGATATTGACATGCCGTCAGGTCGCGCCCACACTCACGGAAAACTGAGAACGTTACCAAGGGCGCCTGGAGGCGGTCGCGATGACAGACCCCCTGCTCGAAGCGAGGAAGGTGACCAAGCGCTATGGGCACGTCCACGCGCTCCAGGGCGCGGACTTCACCGCGTACCCCGGCGAGGTCGTCGCGCTGATCGGTGACAACGGCGCCGGCAAGAGCACGCTGGTCAAGACGCTCTCCGGGACCATCCGGCCGGACGAGGGCGAGGTGCTGGTGGACGGCGTGCCGGTCCAGCTCACCAGCCCGCTGGACGCCCGCGGCCACGGCATCGAGACCGTCTACCAGGACCTCGCGCTCGCCCAGGACCTGGACGCGGCCGCCAACCTGCACCTGGGCCGGGAGTTGTACCGCGGCGGCCTGCTCGGTCGGCTCGGCGTGCTGGACCGGGCCGCGATGCGCCGCTCGGCGGTCGCCGCGTTCCGTGAACTCGGCGTGGACCTGCGGGACGTGAGCGTGCCGGTGGCGGCGCTGTCCGGCGGCCAGAAGCAGTCCGTGGCGGTCGCCCGCGCGGTCGCCTTCGCCAACCGGATCATCTTCATGGACGAGCCGACCGCGGCGCTGGGCGTCGTCCAGCGCGGCCGGGTGCTCGACACCGTCAGACGGGTCCGCGACCGCGGCATCGCCGTGGTCCTGATCAGCCACAACATGCCCGAAGTGCTCTCCGTGGCCGACCGGGTGGAGGTGCTGCGGCTCGGCAGCCGGGTGGCCCGGTTCACCGCCGCCGACACCACCGTGGAGGAACTCGTCGGGGCGATGACCGGCGCGCTGGACGCGGCCGGCAAGGAGGGCGCGGCATGAGCGCGGGAACCCCCGTCAAGGACGGCACGGCCGCTCCCACCGACCGGCCGCGCGGGCGCGGCGTACCGCCCTGGCTGCGGCGGCTCGCCGACGTCAACGAGGTGTGGACCTTCGGCGTGCTGCTGCTGCTCGTGGTGTTCTTCACCGCGGCCCGCCCCAGCACCTTCCTGACCAGCTACGACGTCACGCAGATCGCCACCAACGCGGCCATCTACCTGGTGCTCGCGGTCGGCATGACCTACGTCATCATCGTGGCCGGCATCGACCTGTCGGTCGGGTCGGTGCTGGTGCTGTCGGCGGTGCTGTCGGCCGAGTACACCATCCACCACGGCGGCGCGAAGGCCGGCTGGGGCACCATCGCGGTCAGTACGGTGATCGCGCTCGCCACCGGCCTGGTCTGGGGCGGGATGCAGGGCTGGCTGGTGGCCAAGGCGAAGGTGCCGCCGCTGATCGTCACGCTGGGCGGGTTCGGCGCCGCGCTGGGCATCGCCGAGATCATCACCGGCGGCCAGGACCCCACCGGCGCCGTCTCCGGCCACCTCCAGCACGCCATCGGCTTCGGCAAGCTCTTCGGCCAGATCCCCTGGCTGGTCGTGATCGCCTTCGCCACCACCCTGGTCTTCGGGCTGGTGCTGGCCTTCACCCGCTTCGGCCGCTACACGTACGCCATCGGCTCCAACCCCGAGGCCGCCCGCCGGGTCGGCATCAACGTCGACCGGCACCTGGTGCAGGTCTACGCCCTGGTCGGCCTGCTGTCCGGGCTCGGCAGCGTGATGTGGCTGGCCTACTTCGGCACCACCTCCATCGCCGGGCACGCCACCGACAACCTCACGGTGATCACCGCGGTCGTGCTCGGCGGCGCCAGCCTCTTCGGCGGGCGCGGCACCGTACTGGGCACCCTGATCGGCGTCTTCATCCCGGCGGTGCTCAGCACCGGGCTGATCATCATGGGCGTCCAGCAGTACTGGCAGGACGTCGCGATCGGTGTGGTGCTGGTCGCCGCGGTCTATCTCGACCAGTTCCGCAGGCGCGGGCGCGAGCGCGCCTGAACGCGCGGCCGACCCGAAGCCGTATCCGCGACCGCGCCGAAGCCGTATCCGCGACCGCGCCGGAGGCCGTACCCGCGTCCGTATCCGCGGCCAGGCCCTTCTCCGGCGCCCCGTATCCGCAGCAAGCCCGGCTCACGCACAGAAAGAGGTCCAGCATGCGGCACATCAGCAGACCCACGACGCTCGTGGGGGCCTGCGCGGTCCTCGCGCTCGTGGCCGCGACCACGGCGGCCTGCGGCGGCGGGTCCTCCGGTTCCGGCGGCAAGTCGCTGGAGATGATCACCGGCGTGAAGAGCGACCCGTTCTACATCACCATGGCCTGCGCGGCGCAGCAGGAGGCGAAGAAGCGCGGCGTGAAGCTGACCGTCAACGGCTCCGCGCAGTGGGACGTGTCCGTGCAGCGCCCGATCATCGACTCGGTCGCCGCCAAGCACCCCGCCGGGCTGCTCATCGCACCGGTGGACACCGCCGCGCTGACCCCGTCGCTGTCCCAGATGCAGAACGGCGGCACCAAGATCGTGCTGGTCGACACCACGGTCAGCGACGCCTCGATCGGGGTGTCCCGGATCTCCTCGGACAACGTGGCCGGCGGTCGCGCCGCCGCCAAGTCGCTGGCGCGGCTGATGGGCGACAAGGGCTCCGCGATCGTGATCAGCGTCAAGCCGGGGGTGTCCACCACCGACGAGCGCACCAAGGGCTTCGACGAGGAGATGAAGGCGAACCACCCGAACATCAAGCTGCTGCCGGTGCTCTACGACAACGACCTGCCGGCCACCGCGGCTTCGCAGATCCAGTCCACGCTGGCCGCGCACCCCGACCTCGGCGGTGTCTTCGCGGGCAACACCAACACCGCGCAGGGCATCTCCACCGGGCTGCAGGCCGCGGGCAAGCAGGGCAAGGTCCAGGTCGCCGCCTTCGACGCCGAACCCGACGAGGTCACCTCGCTGAAGAACGGCACGCTGGACGTCCTGGTCGCACAGGACCCGGCGAAGATCGGCACCGAGGGCGTCGACCAGGCGCTCGCGGCCATCGACAAGAAGAAGGTGACCGCCTCCATCGGCACCGACATGGTCGCCATCACCAAGGCCAACCTGAACTCGCCGTCGGTGAGCAAGTACCTCTACAAGGCGGGCTGCTGACCGCGAGGCCCCCGCGTGAGCGGCCGCCCGCCCGGTGCCCCGCCGCGGGCACCCGGGCGGGCCGCCGCACCCGGCGCCGTATCCACTGCCGCACCCCGTGCCGTACCCGGTGCCGTCCGCGGGGGAGGCAGGCGACGGTCCGCCGGCGCGCCCTGTCATGATGGCGGGCCGGGCGGGAAACGCCGTCCGCGCCATCACCACCGGCGGCCCCGGGCCAGGGCCGGCGGCCCGGGAGCGCCCGATGAGGAGAGCCGTGAAGCGCCCGACGATGAAGGACGTGGCCCGCGCCGCCGGAGTCAGTCCGATGACCGTCTCCCGTGTCGTCTCCGGCGAGCCCGGGGTGTCGCCCTCCACCGCGGCCCGGGTCGAGCGCGCCGTCCGCAAGCTCGGCTACCAGCGCAACGACAACGCCCGCCACCTGCGCCAGAAGAACCTCGGCACCTCCACCATCGGCCTGGTCGTCGACGACCTCGCCAACCCCTTCTACGCGCTGATGGCCCGCTCGGTGGAGGACGAGGCGCACCGCCGCGGCTACGTGGTGCTGGTCGGCAGCACCAACGACGAGCCGCATCGCGAGCGCGAGGTGATAGCGGCCTTCACCGCCCGCCAGGTGGACGGCCTGATACTGGTGCCCACCATCGGCAGCCACGGCTTCCTCAAGCAGCCGATGGCGGCCGGCACCCAGGTGGTGTGCGTGGACCGCCCGGCGGACGGCCTGGAGGTGGACAATGTCACCGTCGACAACCAGGCCGGCGCGCAACGCGCGGTCACCCACCTGCTCGGCCACGGCCACACCCGCATCGCCTACCTCGGCGACCGGTACGACATATGGACGCAGGCCGAGCGGTTCGCCGGCTACCGCGACGCGCTCGCCGCCCACGGGCTGCCGATCGACGAAACTCTGGTACGGCACGGGTTGCGCACGAGGAAGTCGGCCGGCGCCGCCGTCGCCTCCCTGCGCGACCTGCCCGACCCGCCGACCGCGCTGTTCACCAGCAACGACCTGATCACCCTCGGGGTGCTCGACGCCGGCCACACCACGCCGCTGGCCCTGGTCGGCTTCGACGACCTGCCGCTCGCCGAGCGCCTCGACCCGCCGCTGACCGTGGTCAGCCAGGACCCGGTGGCGCTCGGCGGCACCGCGGCCAACGTGCTCTTCTCCCGGATCGCCGGCGACCGCTCCGCGCCGCGCTCGGTGGTGCTGCTCACCCGCTTCATCGTGCGCGCGTCGGGCGAGAAGCGGGTGCGCATGGCATCCAAGCGGTGACGCCGAAACGTCACGGCGGAACGTCACGACTGAAGGGCTGAAGGGCCGAGGCGCTGAGGCAGGAAGAGCCGAGGCCGGCCGCCCGCGCGGCACGGTTCCGCGACCCGGGGACGGGCGCCGCCCGGAGCCGGGGAGGACCCCGGCCGGCGCCCCGCACATGGGCCGGTCAGAACCCGTCAGGGCCGCCCAGGGGTCAGCCGCAGCGTCAGGATCTGGAACGGCCGCAGCGTCAGCCGCACTTCGGGACCCGCCGCCGCGCAGCTCCCGTCGTCCGTGACCGGCCGCTCCAGCAGGTCGGTGACGGCCACCGACGCGAGGGCGAACGACGGCGTCAGCGTGGCCCGGGCCCGCTTGCCGTGCGCCTCGTACAGCCGCACCAGCACATCCCCCGACCGGTCGTCGGCGAGCTTGACCGAGGTGATGACGACCCCCTCGTGGTCCACGGCCACCAGTGGGGCCACCGCGGCCGCGCCCGGCACCGTACGCTCCGGCAGGTTGAGCCGGTAGCCCTCGCGGATCGCGTCCGGGACCCGGGCGCCGATCACGAACGCGTACCGCAGCCGGTGCCGGCCCTGGTCCTGCTCCGGGTCGGGGAAGCGGGCCGAGCGCAGCAGCGACAGCCGCACCGTGGTGGTGGTGCCGCCGTCCGCCCGCACATCGCGGGTGATGTCGTGGCCGTAGGTGGAGTCGTTGACCAGCGCGGCACCCCAGTCGGGCTCGCCGACGTGCAGGAAGCGGTGCGCGCACACCTCGAACTTGGCCGCGTCCCAACTGGTGTTGACGTGCGTGGGCCGCTCCACGTGGCCGAACGGGATCTCGGCGGTGGAGTGCGCGGCCCGCACGTCCAGCGGGAAGGCCGCCTTGAGCAGCTTCTCCCGCTCGTGCCAGTCGACCACGGTCTCGATGTCCACCTGCCGGCTGCCCTCGCGCAGGGCCAGCACCTGCTCGACCCGTGAGTCGCCGAAGCTGCGGACCACCCGCACCCCGCCGCCCGTGCCGTCCGGCCCGCCTTCGAACGCGGCCACCGAGTCGGCGTCGGTCAGGTCGCGCACGCTGTGGCGGTAGAAGGCGTCGAGGTCCCAGGCGTCCCAGCGGTTGGGGAAGTCCTGGTGGAGTTGGAGCAGGTTCGCGGTCGCACCCGGCGGCAGCGCCTCCCGCTCGGCCGGGATGTCGTACGCCGAGGTGATCAGGCCGCGGCCGTCGATCGTGATCCGCACCAGGCCGTTGTCGAGGACGAAGCCGTCGCCCGACGGCACCGGGCGCACCGTGGCCGGGCCGGCGGCGCGGAGTGCGGCGCCCATCGCGGGCACTCCGTCCCGGGCGTGCGGCGCCGCGTTGAACACCACGTCGCCGCTCTCGCCGCCGTCGTCGGCCGCGGCCAGCGCGCGCTGCGCGGTGTCCACCAACTCCCGCAGCTCACGCCCCACTTCGACGTACGTCCGCTCCGCCTCCCGGTGCACCCACGCGATCGACGTGCCCGGCAGGATGTCGTGGAACTGGTGCAGCAGCACCGTCTTCCACAACCGGTCCAGCGCGTCGTACGGATACGGCGCGCCGGTGCGCAGCGCGGCCGTCGCCGACCACAACTCGGCCTCCACCAGCAGGTGTTCGCTGCGCCGGTTGCCCTGTTTCGTGGCGAGCTGGCTGGTCAGGGTGCCGCGGTGGAACTCCAGGTACAACTCGCCCACCCACACCGGCGCTTGCGGGTACTCCGCGAACGCCTTCGGGAAGAACTCGGCCGGCCCCTCCACGCTCACCCGCGGTGAACCCTCCAGACTGGCCAGCCGGGAGGCCCGTGCCAGCATCTCCCGGGTGGGCCCGCCGCCGCCGTCCCCGTAGCCGAACGGCACCAGCGAGCGGTGGGTGTGCGCCTTGTCCCGGAAGTTGCGCTCGGTGTGCGCCAGCTCCGCCCCGGTCAGGCCGCTGTTGTAGGAGTCGACCGGCGGGAAGTGGCTGAAGATCCGGGTGCCGTCGATGCCCTCCCAGAAGAAGGTGTGGTGCGGGAAGGCGTTCGTGGTGTTCCAGGAGATCTTCTGGGTGAGGAACCAGCGCACCCCGGCCAGCTTCATCAACTGCGGCAGCGCCGCGTTGTAGCCGAAGGTGTCCGGCAGCCACATGTCCTCGGTCTCCAGGCCGAACTCGTCCAGGTAGAACCGCTTGCCGTGCACGAACTGCCGTACCAGCGACTCGCCGCCGGTGATGTTGGTGTCCGGCTCCACCCACAGGCTGCCGGTCGGCAGGAACTGCCCGGTCTTCGCCTTCTCCTGAGCCCGCGCGTACACCTCAGGCCGGTGCTCCTTCAGCCACGCCAGCTGCTGCGCCTGGCTCATCACGAACCGGAACTCCGGGTGGTTGTCCATGAGTTCAGTGACGTTGGAGACCGTCCGCGCCACCTTGCGCACGGTCTCGCGCAGCGGCCACAGCCAGGCCGAGTCGATGTGCGCGTGGCCGACCGCCGAGATCCGGTGCGCACCGGTGCCGGCCGGTGCGGCCAGCGCCGGGATGAGCGCCTTGCGCGCGGCGGCCGCGCTGCCGCTGATGTCCTGCAGGTCGACCAGGTCCAGCGCGTCCTCGACCGCCCGCAGGATCTGCCAGCGCCGGGTGGACTGTTCGGGCAGCTCGTGCATCAACTCGCCGAGCACGTCCAGGTCCTGGACCAGCTCGAAGACGCCCGCGTCGAAGACCGCGAGGTCCGACCGCCGTAGCTGGTAGAGCGGTTCGCCGGCCGGCGGGCGCCCCCCTCGGTCCGTACCCCCGCCGCCGTCACCGTCCTCGGCGCCGTCCGCCAGCCAGCCGGCCCGGTCGCCCGCGGACGTCACGCCGAAGGTGAGCTGGTCCGGGCCGGTGTGCATCACCACCGGGTTGGCGGCGGCCTCGACGTAGAACAGCACCTCCTCGCCGCCGCGGGCCGGGGACGCGACCGGCAGATGGGTGTTGCGCGGGTTGAGCGCCTTCACCGCGGTGCCGTCCGGCCGGTAGGCCAGGCCCTCGGTGGAGAAGCCGGGCTCGGTGGTGCCGAAACCCAGGTCGACGACCGCTTCCACCGGCAGCCCGGCCCACCCCTCCGGCACCCTGCCGCTGAGCTTGAACCAGCTCGTCGACCAGGCCGGCCCCCACCGGTCGCCGACCCGCGCCGGGGCGTACTCGGCGGCCAACCCGGCGCTGACCGGCACCGGTTCGCCCGGCACGTGCCAGACCTCGACGGCGAGTGGCACCGTACGGGCATGGACGGCAGGGCGCAGGCGCTGGTTCAGCACGCGGTGCAGCCGCTCCTCGGTGCTGGCGGGGTCGCTGTGCATGGAAGGGGGCCCTCCCTCTCGGTGGGTGCGTGCCCGGGGTCGGCCGGGCGGGTCGAATCGGGCTCGGGTCAGCCCTTGAGCGCGCCGCCCAGCGCGAAGCCGCCGCCCAGCCGGCGGGCGAGCACCAGGTAGAGCATCACGACGGGAATCGAGTACAGGATCGAGAATGCGGACAACTGCCCGTACTGCGTGTAGTCGTGGGCGCTGAGGAAGTTGAAGACGCTCACCGAGGCGGGCAGCTTCTCCGGCGTCAGCAGCAGGATGAAGGGGACGAAGAAGTTCCCCCACATGCTGATGAAGGTGAAGATCGTCACCACGATCACGCCCGGCCACATCAGCGGCAGCACGATCCGCCACAGCACCTGCATGGAGTTGGCGCCGTCGATCCTGGCCGCCTCCTCCAGCACCACCGGCACGCCGTCCATGAAGTTCTTCATCAGCCAGATCCCGAACGGCAGCGCGGACGCGGCCAGGAAGAGCGTGGTGGCCGGCATCGAGTCGATCAGGTTGACCTGCACGAACATGCTGTAGACCGGGATCATCACCGCGGTGATCGGCAACCCGGTGCTGAACAGGATGGTGTAGAGGAACGGCCGGCGCAGCCGCGAGCGGAACCGGGACAGCGGGTAGGCGGCCAGGATCGAGCACACCACGCAGACCAGGGTGCCGCCGCCGCACAGCAGCAGGCCGTTGAGCATCGGGCGGAACGTCGTGTCGTAGGTGAGCACATGGCGGAAGTTGGCGGTGGTCGGCGACGGCACCGACAGCTTGAACGACGCGTGCGCGTTGAAGGACGCCAGCACCATCCACAGCAGCGGCACCAGGTACAGCACCGAGAACAGCAGCAGGACGACGTTGATCGTGCCCCGGCTGGCCCGCGCCCGGTTCCGCCGGGAGCGCCCGGGACGCGTACGGTCCGCGGCCGGCGCCGCCGCGATCGGCGGACTGTCGGTGACGGCCATCAGTTCTCCTCGACTTTCAGCATCCGGATGTACACCGCCGAGAACAGCGCCCCCACCACCAGCAGCACCAGCGCGATCGCGGTGCCGTAGCCGATCAGGCTGTTCTGGAAAGCCTGCTGGTACATGAAGATCGGCAGCGTCTCGGTCTTGTTGCCCGGACCGCCGCGGGTCATCGTGTAGATCAGGCCGAAGACCGACAGCGTCTGCAGCGTGATCAGCATCAGGTTGGTCAGGATCGAACGCCGGATCACCGGCAGCGTCACCCGCCACAGCCGCTGCCACGGGTTCGCGCCGTCCACCTCCGCAGCCTCCACCAACTCGCGCGGCACATCACCGAGCGCCGCGGAGAACACCAGCATCGAGAACGCGGTGCCGCGCCACACGTTGGCGATGCACACGGCCAGGATCGGCAGCGTGTAGAGCCAGTTCTGCTGCGGCAGGTGCAGGAAGTGCAGGATCGCGTTGAGCGAGCCCTGCTGGAAGAAGAACGCGTACATCAGGTAGCCGGCCACCACCTCCGGCAGCACCCAGGCGGAGATCACCACGGCGCTGGTGAAGGACCGCACCGGCTTGGACGCCTTCTCCATCAGCACGGCCAGGGCCAGCCCCAGCGTGTTCTGCCCGATCACCGCCGAGCCGACCACGAAGATCAGGGTCAGCTCGACCGCGTTGGTGAAGTCGGGGTCGCCGAAGGCGCGGGAGAAGTTGTGCAGTCCGGTGAAGTGGGTGCCCGACGCGCCGGTGAGCTGCATGTCGGTGAAGGCGTAGTAGACGCAGTACCCGATCGGTCCGGCGAGGAACACCACCAGCAGCACGACGGACGGCAGTACCGGCAGGCCGCGCAGCAGCCCGGCGACCGGGGCGGGCAGGGGCGTGCGGTCGGCCTTGCCGCCGCCGGCTCCCCTGCGGCCGGCGGCGGGGGCGGTGGACGAGGTCACTGGGCGCCCTGGACGGTGTTGCTCGCGCCGACCGCGGACTTGACATCGTTGTCGAACGTACTTGCGGCCTTGTCGACGGACGCTTGACCGGTCGTCACCGACTCCATCGCCTTCTGGATGGCGCTGGAGACCTGCGTGTACGCGGGCACGCCGGGCCGGTAGTAGGTGTCGGCGACCAGCGAGCTGAGGAATTCGTTGGTGGGCAGCGCCTTGAGGTACTTCGGGTCGGCGGCGACGTCCTGGCGGACCGGGATGGTGGCGTTGACGTTGTTCCACTGCGCCGAGGCCGACTCGGTCTCCAGCGACTGGAGGAACTTCCAGGCGAGATCGGTGTTCTTCGCCTTGGCCGGGATCGACCAGGCCCAGCCGCCGGACATGCTGACCTTGCCCTTGCCCTGGCCGTTCTGGGTGGGCATCGCGGTCTCGGCCATCGTGGTCTCCCACTGCGGCCACGGCTTCGGGCCGGTGCGAATCCAGTTGTTGGGCATCCAGGAGCCGTCGATGTCGATGGCGAGCTTGCCCTGCGGGATCATCTCGGTGCCGACCTGGGCGCCGATGTTGACGCCGAGCGCCGTCTGCACCTTCGGGCCGAGGTTCTCGCTGTAGACGGTGTGCAGGAAGTTCAGCGAGTCCTTGAAGCCGGAGCTGCCCACCACCCACTTCTGCTGCGCGGCGTCGTAGAGGGAGTTGCCGCCGGCCGGCGTGCCGTACAGCAGCATCTCGAAGCCCTGCATGGAGGACTGCTCGCCGCCGGCGGTGCCGGTGTACAGGTTCATCGGGGTGACGCCGGGCACCTTGGCCTTGATGGTGCGGGCCGCGGTGAGCACGTCGGCCCACGTCTTGGGCTGCCACGGGAGTGCTATCCCGGCCTGCTTGAGGAGCGTCTTGTTGTACCAGATGCCGCGGGTGTCGGTGTTGTCCGGGACGCCGTAGGTCTTGCCGTCCTTGGCGTACTTCATCGCGGCCTTGGACGCTGCCGCGTACTGGCTCCAGTCCTTCCACGTCGCCAGGTAGCTGTCCAGCGGCTTCAGATAGCCGCTGGCCACATCGGAGTTGATGGTGGCGGTGTCCTCGTAGACCAGGTCGGGCGCGGTCACGGGGGAGCGCATCATCAGCTGGATCTTGGTGTAGTAGTCGTTCTCGCTCGCGGTGACGGGCACGAGTTTGACCGTGGTGCCGGGGTTCGCCTTCTCGAACGCCTTGACCTGCGTGGCCAGGAAGTTCGGCTGCACCGTGTTGCTGCTGTTCAGCTGCTTCTGGTAAACGACCTTGATCGTTTTGCCCGAACTGCCGGAACCGGAACCGCAGCCTGACGCGGTCGCGGCCAGCACTGCGGTGACAACGGCGATGCCGGTGGCAACGGTGAGTCTCGTGCGCACGCTCAACCTCCGGAGGAGTGCCCGAACGGGGCCCGCGACCGGTGTTGGCGGGCGCGGGACGGGTACGGGTCGCGGGTGTGCCACGGAGCGCCCCGGATGAGAAACCCCATGACAACCAGGGCGGACGGCGCCCTGGTTGTCGGCGAAGCTAAATCCAATGGATGGAGTAAGTCAACGCTTCTGACATGTAAACTTCCCGCCGTCGGGGGGTGCGGAAGCGGATGCGGGGCGCGCGGAACGGCGGGGCGACGGGCGTGTTCGCGGGCTTGCGGGCGGCGTGTGCGCGGCAGGACGGGGGAGTGCGGCGGGCCAAGCGGAATGGGGATGCGGCGCCGTCGGCGGAGCGAGGACCCGGGCCCGGGGCGGGCCTTGGGCGCGGGGCGGGAGGCGTGACGCGGCGAGGAGAGGACGTGAGACGGTGACGCAGGGTGGAACCAACCTGCCCCGGGTGGGGGGCTACAACCAGGCCGTGATCCTGGACGCGATCAGGACCGCGGGGCAGGTCAGCCGGGTCGAACTGGCGCCGCTGACCGGGCTGACCAGCCAGACCGTCTCCAACGTGGTGCGCCGGCTGCTGGCGGCCGGCCTGATCACGGAGTCCGGGCACGCCCCTTCCAGCGGCGGCAAACGCCGTACCCTGCTCTCGCCGCGCGCCGACGGGGCCTTCGCGGTCGGGGTGCAACTCGATCCGGACGCCGCGGTGATCGTCGTGGTCGACCTGGCCGGTGAGGTGCTGGCCTCGCGCCGGGTCAAGCTCGTCCACCCCGGCGAGCCGGCCGACGTGGTGGCCCGGGTGGCCGCCGCCGCGCAGCGGCTCACCGCCAGGACCCGGGTGGACCCGGCCCGGCTGCTGGGCACCGGCATCGCCACGCCCGGCCCGATCGACGGCACCGCCGGGGACGTTGTGCTCCCGCCGAACTTCCCCGGGTGGGGCCGGGTGCCGCTGCTGAAGATGTTCGGCGCCGCCACCGGGATGCCGGTGGCGATGGACAACGACGCGACCGCGGCGGCCATAGGCGAACGCTGGATCGGCGGCCGGGCCCGGGCCGGCAGCTTCCTCTTCGTCTACCTCGGCACCGGCATCGGCGCCGGCATCGTGCTCAACAACACCGTGCTGCACGGGGATTCGAGTAACGCGGGGGAGTTCGGGCACATGGCCGTGGAACCCGGCCACCGGGTCTGCCACTGCGGCGGCACCAACTGCCTCGGCCCGTACGTGAGTCCGTCAGCGGTGCTGGCCGATCTGCGGGAGCGGCACGGCCGTTCGGTCGCCGAGCGGCTCGGGCTCGCCCTCGCCGACGCGTCCGTGCACGCGGACTGGAAGCTGCTGTGCCGGGCCGCCCGCCGTGGCGATCCCGCGGCCTGCGACGTCATCCGGATCGCCGCCGCCCGTATCGGCCAGGCCGCGCGGGGCGCGGTCGCCCTCCTCGACGTGGACCGGGTGGTGCTGGGCGGGGAGGCGCTGCGCGGCATCGAGGCGATCATGTGCGAGGAGGTCGAGGCCGCCGTCAACACGACCTCGGTGGCCCGGGCGATCCGCCGCGTCTCCGTCGAGCGCAGCGTGATCGGCGAGGCGGTGGGGGCGGTGGGCGCGGCGTCCCTGGTGCTGCACGGCACGTACGCGCCGGGCTGGCGGATGCTGACGCAGCCGTCACCGTAGTGGCTTGCCGGGCGGGGGTGCCGGCCCGGCCCGGGGTGCCGGCGCGGGCAGGGACGTCAGGGTGACGGGGACCGCGAGGAGGGCGAAGGCGCTGATGGCGTTGAGCGCGGCGGGCAGCCCGAGTGCGGCGCCGGTTCCGGCGGAGTTCGCGGAGCGGTTGTCGCGCTCGCCGCGGGCGCTGAAAGTGACACAACGGCTCGCCGCGAAGCACCGGTTGGACGTCACGCTCGTACGGGAGCGGCTGCGCGGTGCCCTCGTCGGGCTGGGCCCGGTGCTCGGCGGCGAACCCGGAGAGCGGGACCTGGATCGCCTCCTGGACCTGCTCCTGCTCTCCGGGGTGGACCTCGGGGACGCGGACTGAGCTGCGGGTGGCCCGTGTTGGGGTCCCCAATCCGCAACGGGACTACGCCACCGGGTTGGTGGGGGCAGCGGGGCAGGGGGTCTGCTCGGCTTCGGCCTGGGCGGCGGCCTGGATCGCGGCCTGTTCCAGGCGGTTTCGGTGCTGCTCCCACCAAGCCGGCTCGTTCTGGGGCACGTCGAGGTTGTTCGCGGCCATTCCCACGCTGCCGTCCAGGAGTTCGCGGAGGATGTCGGCGTGGCCGGCGTGCCGGTGGGTGTCGGAGATCACGCGTACCACGGCATGGTGCAGCGTGATCTCGCCACGGCCCTCCGGCCACCACGGGACCGTGCCGACCGTGTCCAGCGGCAGCGCCTCGATCGTCGCGTCGGCGTGCGCCCACGCCCGGCGGTAGTTGTCCACGATGAGCGCGCGTGACTCGTCGGCGGTGGCCCACATGTCGTCCGTGGGCTCGGCGTTCTCGTCCATCCAGGGCGCGAGCATGCCGGACGGCCGCCCGAAGGTGTCACCGAGGTAGCCCAACTCCGCGGCGGTCACGTGTTTGACCAGGCCCAGGAGATTGGTGCCCGTCGGCGTCAACGGGCGGCGGGCGTCGTACTCGGACAGGCCCTCGATCTTCCACAGCAGGGCGTCCCGGGCGGACTGGAGGTAGAGATGGAGTTCGGGTTTGGCATCCGTCGCGGTCATCGGGCCAGTCTGCCGTTCACGTGAGCGCCGGGCATTCCCTTTCCGGGGCCACCAGCTAGGGCGTGTGTGGAGTTGTGATCTCGTGGGGTCCCGGCCTGGGAGGGCCGGGCTCCTTGGGGTAGAACGGTAGGGTGTCTCGACCTCAACTTTCGGATGCCGAGTGGGAGTTCGTCTCCCCGTTTCTGCCGGTCGGTGAGTACGGTCCGTATCCGGAGAACCTGCGGGCGCACTTCGAGGGCGTCGTGTGGCGGTTTCGGAACGGGGCGAAATGGCGGGAGTTGCCCGAGCGGTTCGGGCACTGGTCCACCGTGTACGGCCGGTTTCGGCAGTGGCGGGATGCCGGGGTGTTCACTGCGGTGTTCCAGGGTGCGATCGCCGAGGCGGCGAGGCGGGGCCTGGTGGACTTGTCGCTGGTCAGCGTGGACTCGACCACGGCGAGGGCCCATCATGATGCCGCCGGGATGATCATGGAGCCCGGGACTCTGGACGCATTGGAGAAGGCCGCCGCTGAAAAAGGGGAGCCAGCGGGGAACAAGACGGGCAGATAGGTCTGGAGCGGGAGGAACGACGGCGCGTGAGGCGTCGCCGCAGAGTCCGGCTCGCCGCCGCTGACCTGGGGCGTTCCCGCGGCGGACTGACCACGAAGACGCACCTGTCCTGCGTTCCGCAGTGCCTGCCCCTCTCGCTCAAGATCACCGCAGGTCAGGCGGGAGACAGTCCGCAGTTCATCCCCGTCCTGGACAAGATCCGCGTCCCCGGCCCGGTCGGCCGACCCCGCACCCGGCCCGGCGCAGTCGCCGGCGACAAGGCGTACTCCTCCCCGCAAGAACCGTGCTCACCTGCGCAAACGCGGGATCAAAGCGGTCATCCCCGAGAAGAAGGACCAGGCCGCCCACCGCAAGAAGCGCGGCTCACGTGGCGGACGGCCCGTCACCTACGACAAGGAGCTGTACAAGCTCCGCAACAGCGTCGAACGCACCATCAACAAGATCAAGGACTGGCGCGGCCTCGCCGTCCGCTACGACAAAAAGCCTGGAAGCTACCAGGCCGGACTCGAATTATGCGCCGGCCTGCTCTGGATCCGACACCTCGGATCACAGTCTTGATCACAACTCCATACAGACCCTAGGAGCTGTTCGGGGTTCGGATCATGTGGTTGAGGTGGGTTGCTTCAGCCACATGATCGAGCCTCGGAGGTGGAGTCCGTCCTCGAAGCTCTCCGCGCTCTGGTTGTAGCAGGTGGCCACGTCGCGCCAGGTCTTGACTCTCTGGAAGCAGCGGTCGGCGGTGTTCCGCTCCTCAAGCGGTCCTACCTGCGCAAGCACGGCATCAAGGCGGTCGTCCCGGAGAAGCACCGCGAGTAGCGGTTCTTCCGGGAGTAAGGCGGGGCTGCCCACGCCGATCCTCTCGGCACCAAGCGCGCTGCGGAGGTTCAGTGCACATCGCACTCCGCAGGGGCACGCCTGGACTGGACGATATGCTGCACGGCGAGTTACGGGCACCCGATGATCCTCGGGGGTGGGTGCTACCGGGCCTGGAAGGCAGTGAACTGCCCCAGGACGTTGCCCCGTGTGTCGTAGAAGGTGACCTTCTTCAGTTGCTGCCACGGCTGGGTGACCAGGGGGCCGTTGCCGAGGTCGGCGTACCAGACCCCCGTGGAGGCGTCGGTTGTTGCGTGCAGGATCTGCCCGCTGACGGTCTCGGCTGTGGTGATGACCTCCACCCGCACCGGGGCCCCTGCCGCCTGTAGGGCGTACGTACCGGTGAGGTATCGCCTTCCGGACATAGTGCTGCTGTCGAATTCGACGCCGGCCTCGGGCCCGGTCGCTGCGCTGCGGCCCCACTGCCCCGTGGCGGGCGTTACCCAGGAAACCGGAAACAGGGTTCCGCTCTGCCCGCCGCCCCCGTTCGCGGGCGGTGCCCCCAGAGTCACCCGCGCCCCTGAGGGGAGCATTACCGCCGTACCCGGCGCGGCCACCCGGGGGGCAGGCTCCGCCGTGGCACTGGCGGCGGGCGACTCCGGCACCGGTGCGGGTCCGGTCAGGTGCACCGCGACAGCCGTCAGGGGTGCCAGCAACAGGGCGCAGCCAGCGGCCGTCAGTACGGCGGTGCGGCGGCGCCTGACCCGTCCCGTGCGGTGGATCCGGGCCAGCGGGACAGGTGAGGGGGTGATGGCGTCGGCGGCCCGGATGAAGGTCTCACGCAGTCGTTCGGTGTCGGATTCGGGCATCATCGGTGTTCTCCGTCGGCGGTGAGGAGGGAGAGGGCGGGGTGGGCGCGCAGGGCCACCAGGGCGCGCCGGGTATGGGTCTTCACCGTTCCCGGCGAGCAGCCCAGAACGCCGGCGATCTCAGCTTCGCTCAGGTCTTCGAGGAACCGCAGCACCACCACCGCGCGCTGCCGCGCGGGCAACGAAGCTAGGACCTGGGTGAGCGCGGACCAGTCCTCGACCGCCTCGGCGTGGCCGCCCACTGCGTGGTGCGTGTGCTCGGGCAGGAAGGGCATCAGCAGCTGCGTCACCCGCCGCCTGCGCACCCGGCTGAGGTTGTTGTTGACCAGCGCCCTGCGCACGTACGCGTCGATCTCACTCGCAGGGATGCGCCGCCACCGGCCGTAGACCTTGGCCAGTGTCGTCTGCACGAGGTCCTCGGCCTCGTGGAAGTCACCAGTGAGCAGGTGCGCCATCCGCACCAGCCGCGGCCAGGCCGTGGCGGCATAGGCGTCGAAGCCGTCACCGGGCTCGTGTGTCACGACGTGCATGTTCCTTACGTTTTAGGTGGGCCGATCCCCACCGGTGGGACAAGGGTGTGCCCGGTGGAAGCCGGGCACACCCCGATGTCACTTCCCGGGGAGAGCGGCGCACCCGCCCGAGCCACTACCGGTGCCGCCGCACCCTACGCCATCAGTGTGGCCGTTCGAACGATCACCGCTGCCGCCGGTCACGCCGTTGCTCGAGCCGGTACCAGCGTGGCCGCTGCTGCCGGTCAGGACCGACGCCGACGCCGACGGGGACAAGGCATACACCGTCGTCGGCACACCCGCGAACGCGGCCACCGTCGCGACGGCCACCATGTACTTCTTCAACCGAGACAAAGAATCTCCCCTTGCGGATCGTACGGACGGGAGAAGGGATCCTTCTCCACCCACTACAACCCCGAACGCCCCTCACTGGGAGGACACGAATCCCAAGATTTTTAGACGCCCCTATACCTGCCATCACCCCGGTCCTACCCAGGCAGACCGAAAGGCCGGTCCGGACCGGGGTCACAAGCCGTGCCTGGGCTAGCCTCGATCTTGCATGAGGGTCCGTCAGCTTGCTGACGGGCCCTTTGTGGCGAGTGTTGGTGGGGAATTTCGGAGTCTGCGCAGGTTGAGTGCCCGGCTGTCGCGTCGGGTGTGCGCCGGGTTCCACGGCTCCGGTGGACTGGTGCTGCTCGCAGGGGCGGGAAGGTGCTGGTCAGCCGGGGTTCGGTAGGGACTGGAGCCGGTCCAGGGCATCGGTGATCACGTCAGTCCAGGGCCAGTGCCTGGCCAGGCGGAGGTAGCGGCGGCGGCCGGTGGTGACGAGCTGGGCGGCGGTGGAGAACAGCCGAAGCCGCAGGCGGCGGGGCTCCCAGAGCCGGGCTTGGCCGGTCAGGGCGAGCAGGGGCATCCAGGTCAGCAGGTCGAGGGCGATCTGGATGATCTCCAGCCAGATCTGGCTCTGCACGGTGTCGTGGAGAGGGAGATTGCGCAGACCGGTGGCACGGGCGGCGCGGATGCGGTCCTCGGCGCGGGCCCGCTGCCGGTGGCGTAGTTCGAGGGCGGCGATCGCCTCGCTGGCCGAGTTGGTGGCGAAGCAGGTCAACCGCATGCCGTCGGCGTCGGTGAACCGCAACTGGGCCCCGGGGTGGGTGAGTCGGCCCGCAGCGCGGTGCCGGTGTTGCCACCGGTCCGTTTCTGCGGACCGCTCGCCGAACCCGGCGTGCGCGTTTCCACGCACCGGGCTCTCCACGGTCTCTGCCGTCAGGCGTGGTTGGCCAGGATCCAGGGGTTCGGGATCTTATTGCCGCGGTACCGGTACCTTTCGGTTGGCACCCGGCCGAGGTTGAACAATTCGATCCCGTCCGATGAGGGCATCAGCCACCGGCCGGTGTGGTCGGTGAGATGCCTTCGCAGGTCGGTCCAGCTCCAGCGGTGCAGCCGCATCCACCACCGGGCAATCCGCCGCCAGACGAAAATGGCGAGAGTCTGCAAGGTGCTCTTCGCGACTGCATATCTGAAGTAGTTGGACCAGCCGCGCATGATCCGGTTGAGCCGTCTCAGCACGTCCCTGGGTGGCTGTTGCGACAACCTGTGTGTCAGGGCACGAATCTTGTCCTTCAAGGACCGGATGGGCCGGTCAGCTATGAAGGTATAGACGTACCACTTGTCCGTACCTCGCTTGCGTTTCCACTGGAGGCGGAACCCAAGGAAGTCGAACCCTTCGCTCATGTGCACGACGCGGGTCTTGGCTTCGGAGAAACGAAGTCCCAGCGGCGCGAGCACATCAGCAATTTCCTCGCGCAGGACTTCCGCATCGTCACGGCTGCCGAACACGAGCACGACGAAATCATCCGCATAGCGGATGATCCGCCAGTTCGGCAATCCCCTCCGGCGACGGAGGGCGCGACTTACGGGGCTGGCCATCGTCCCACCCGGCCGCCATGGGCCATGGGCATGCTCATCGAGCACGCTCAGGGCGATGTTGGCTAGCAGGGGGGACAGGATGCCTCCCTGCGGCGTGCCGGTCGGGTTGTCCTCGAAGTGACCGGTTTCAGTCATCACCCCGGCCTTGAGGAACGCCTTGACCAGCAGCAGCACGCGCTTGTCCTTCACCCGGGTCCGCACTCGGTCCATGAGGGCCGTGTGGTCGATCGAGTCAAAGCACGCCTCGATATCCGCATCCAGCACCCAGCGGTAGCCTTTGTTGCCGAAATACTGAATCTCCGCGACCGCGTCGTGTGCCCTTCGCTTCGGCCGGAATCCGTACGAGACCGGCAGAAAGCCGGCCTCGAAGATCGGCTCCAGCACGAGCTTCAGCGCCGCCTGAACGACCCGATCCGCAATGGTCGGAATCCCCAGCTTCCGGACTTTGCCGCTGCCGCCCGGCTTGGGGATCTTACGCTCCCGCACCGGAAGCGGACGAAACGATCCGTCTTTCAGCTGGGTTTGCAGGTCGTCCAGGAATCCGGACACACCGACGCCCTCCTCGATATCGGCGGCGGTCAGGCCGTCGACTCCAGGAGTTTTCGCGCCGGTGTTGCCCGCGACCCGATCGAACGCCGCCAGCAGCGTCGCCGGGTCGTGCACGAAGTTGAACAGGTCGTCGAACCTGCGGCCGGAGTCGGCCGCCGCCCAACGGTGAAGCTTGGCCTGCATCCTCGATACCCGGGCGCGCGGCCCCACCGGGTCCATCGCATTCGCGGCGCCGATGTTCACCGACGCGTCTTTCGACATTGCAGCCTCCTTCCCTTCTCGAAACCGTTGCCGTCCTTCCCCATGTGCCGGGCTTTCCCCGGCTCGGAGTACTACGACGGCTCCGCCCCATCCCGGCCCGATCTGCGGTCGGTGCGCTCAGCCGCCCGGTCGGGTTGGCGGCCCGGCCGGGTGGCAGGACCCGGATGGTTCCCGTGTTCACTGTGATTCGCTCGACGGAGGAGGAGCCCGACTCTGTCCCTGCGGCATCACCACGGCTACCCCGCAGCACTTCACCGTGGTCTCCCGGCCAGCCGTCCTATCCGGCCCAGGAGTTACCCGCCGATATCCGACGGGTTGCGCACCGCCCCCGGCCCATATCCACCAGATTCGAGCCGGTGCAAGATGAAGGGACGTAAACGCCGGTTCCTCTCGTACTCCTTTCCGTCCCGCTCGCCGGACCCGCACCATCTGGCAGTGCTGACACGTCCCGGCTTTGTCAGGGCTGCTTCCCGCCCTCACCGGCACCACCCGGATCAGACTGCCCTCAGCTCCACCGTCCTGCTGCGACAGGATCAGCGACGAAGGTCTCCCACCTCCGTTCGAATCAACAGCGCCTCACGGCGCACCGGCCGTTCCTTGCGCACGATCAGCCGCAGGCCCTTCGGCCGGCCCGTCAGGCAGTCGCCGGCGAGTTCGGCCACCCAGGCGCCGTCGCGGATGTCGCCGTCGGGTTCCACGGCCGGCGTCCAGGCCGAGGCCGGGACCTTCAGGACGGCCTGGTGGACGGCGTCGGTGATGGTCATCCCGACCGAGTACGACAGCCACCGCCCGCGCCGGGCCAGCCAGGCGACGAACTCGTGGGTGCCGCCGCCGGAGTCGGTGCGGATCAGCGTCTGACGCCCCCGCCGGAGCCGTTTCGGCAGCTGGGCCAGGGCCAGTTTCGTGGCTTCGATGTGGTCGGCGGCGGTGTTGGAGCCGGCGTTGCCGGGCCGCATCAGGCCCACGACCGGCTCGCCGGACCCGCCCCGGCCGTGGTCGACGAACCCCATCAGCGGGTGGTGCCCGAAGGTCTTCTTCCAGGTGGCGGCGGCGTTCTCCTTCTCGGAGTGCGCCAGGACGAGGACCCCGTCGAGGTCCACGATCACCTGCCCGTCCGCGTCCGGCGCGGCGTTCCCGGCCAACCGCCAGACGTGTTCACGCACTTCGGCACGGCCGGTGCGCAGCGCGGCCAGGACCCGCTTGCCGCCCGAGGCCAGCTGTCCGACCAGGCGAGAGACCGTCGGGTCGGAGGCCACCGGCCCGAACACGGCTGGCTCAGCCCGCAACAGGGCCACGTCGGCCAGGCAGTCCCCGCCCAGCGCGACGGCAAGCGCCACATCGAGCAGGATCTTTCCCGGATCGTGCACCGCCCGCGGCTTGCGCCACGGCTCAAGCGCCGCCGACATCGCCGCATCCAGACCGGTCTTGCGGGCCGCCTCGACCAGCAGCACCGCACCGGCCTGCGAAATCACTCCGCGACCACCGCCCTCGGCGCGGACACGCGGATAGAACCCGATACGCTTCTTCACCTGGAAAGTGCCTCCGGCGGTGGCCGGAACAAGGACCTCAGCAATCCTCATTCTCGCTGGTCAGAGGCACTTTCTACGTTCATGATCACCAGATGGACAGCCCACCTCGGAAAGCGCGAGGTTAGGAAACGCCCTTGCGCAACGACGCGAGGAGGCGGTCAAGGTCCCCGCGTGCCGTGTATGTACGGATCGGGTCGATGTAGTCGCGTGACTCGATGATTTGACCGTCCCGCACACGCATGACGAAGACGCAGGGCACCTTGGACCTGGAGTCGTCCGGCAACGTGAACTCATAGGCGAACTCGGCGACGATCACTTCAGGATCGGCGGTCTCGTGAACGACGACATCGACGACCCGCCTCTTCGGCAAGGACTCCTGAGCTTCCGGCGGCACCGTGAAGTGCTCCCGGAGCGCACGCCGACTCGTCAACGGCTCGGACTCCGGCGTCGCCATCGGATGCCGGACATCGGTGACCTCGCCGTACAGGTCAGGCAACTCGCTTGAGTTCCCGTCGGCGACCCCATGAACAAGCCGGAGAAACACCTCACGCGGACTCAGACTCACACGACCCCCAAGTAATACGCACAGGCAGGTAACGATCATTATCGCCTGATGCGGGCCGGTGTTGCAGACTGTCTCGACCAGCAGCACCTCACCCGTCTGATCCCACGGCCGTCGCGCTGGACGCGGACATGCAGATACAGGTCAGCACTCTTCATCCGAGAAGTGCGCTTCCGCAGCAACGGCCAGGAGCCTCCACAGGTCTCATCTGTGCAGGTCAGGAGCGCTCCTCGCATCTATGATCAAGCGGTAGACGGCACTGCTCGTGAAAGCCCGAGGCTAGGAGCTGCTTGGGATTCGGATCTCCTGTCGTGCTGGCTGCTGGTAGAAGTCGGGTGTGGCGCGTTTTGATGTGACAGATGCCGAGTGGGCTCGGATCGAGCCCCTCCTGCCAGTTGCGGCGACAGGGCCGCTGCCCCGGCGGGTGCGGGATCAGTTCAACGGGGTGGTCTGGCGTTTTCGTACCGGGTCGGGTTGGCGTGCTGTCCCGGAGCGGTACGGGCCCTGGTCCACGGTGTACTCGCGGTTCAACAGCTGGGCCCGGGCCGGTGTCTTCCAGGGGTTGATGGACGCGTTGCTCGCGGTGGCTGCCGGACGGGGCCTGGTCGGGCTGGAGCTGGTGAGCGTGGACTCCACGGTCGTACGCGCTCACCAGGACTCCGCCGGCTTGGCTGTCGCCGGGGAGACTCTGGACGCCCTCGAACCGGCAGTGAGCCTTCTCCAACCTGCTGATGAGTACGCGCAGTTGGGGTGACAACGAGGCGAAGCCCCTGGTATTGCGTCCTGAACATGGAAGGAAGCTGATTGTAGGGGAGCTTCTGAAAATGGTGCTGTGCGGAAGATGAAGGTTTCGTGGCCCTTCGGAGCCGCCCTTCGGGGGGAGGCTTCAAACCGCCTCATGCTGCGTTGGATTGAAGACCGTCGTGGTGAGCGATGAGGAAAAGGCGCCGTGAGAGGCGTCAGGTGGGGATCGGGAAGACGAACGTAAGTGAATCGCTGCTGACGTGTCGAAAGGCTTACAGACGACATCGAAACCGGGGTGTTATCAGAACTCCGGGATGAGCCTGGCGAGTGCCCGTTTATTGGCCAGGCGGTGTCCGGCATGCAGGCGACGTGAGTCCGGTCTGCGGCTTCCGCATGGAACAGGAGAAGGCAGGTCCCGATACTGCCCGCCGCGTAGCGGTGGGCGACAGGGAGTGCCCCAAGTAGCAGACACTGCGAGGGGTCGAGTACCGATGCGGGTCCTGCTGGCGGACCGGCCCGTAGTAGTGGTGAAGTCCCTGTAACGGGGGTGGAGCGAAGGGGCCGGGTCGTTCGTGACTGTGTTGATCGCATCAACCGGATGTTCTCCGGGAGGAGTTCGGTGGACCAGTTGAAGTCACAGGTCAAGCCGTTTGATATCTCGAAGTGGGAAGTCAAGGAAGCATGGGAGGAAGTCAGGGCGAATAAGGGCGCACCTGGAGTGGACGGACAGAGCGTCGACGACTTCGAGAAGGATCTGAAGAACAATCTTTACAAGGTCTGGAACCGTATGTCGTCCGGCTCGTACTTCCCTCCGCCGGTGCGTGCGGTGGCTATTCCCAAGCCGCACGGAGGTGAAGAGAGAATGCTTGGCATTCCCGCTGTCGCCGACCGTGTGGCCCAGACTGTGGCGGCCCGGCATCTGATGCGCCGAGTGGACCCTGTGTTCCACCCGGACAGCTACGGATACCGTCCCGGACGGTCAGCCTTGGACGCGGTGGAAAGGTGCCGGGACCGCTGTTGGAAACGGGACTGGGTGGTCGAGTTCGACATCGCCAAGTTCTTCGACAGCGTGCCTTGGGACCTGCTGGTCAAGGCGGTGGAAACGCACACCGACGCCGTTTGGGTGAAATTGTATGTGCGGCGGTGGCTCGCTGCCCCGCTCGTCATGCCCGACGGCTCCCTGCTGGAGCGGGGGCGCGGGACCCCGCAAGGGGCCCCGGTGTCTCCCGTCCTGGCGAACCTGTTCCTGCACTACGCGTTCGACACCTGGATGGCGCGGGAGTTCCCGACCGTCTGGTTCGAACGCTATGCCGACGATGCGGTACTGCACTGCGTCACCGAGCGGCAGGCCCGCCAGGTGCTGGCCGCGCTCGCGAACAGGATGGTCGAAGTCGGGTTGCAACTGCACCCGGACAAGACCCGGATCGTCTACTGCAAGGACGGCGTCCGCCGCGGCTCGTTCGAGAACACGGCGTTCACGTTCCTTGGGTACACGTTCCGTCCCAGGGGAAACAGGAACCGGTTCAACAGGAAGTTTCTGGCGTTCGAGCCGGCGGCCAGCAGGGACGCTCTGAGGAGGATCGGGCGGGAGGTGCGTTCCTGGCACCTGCACACCCGTTCCGATCTGTCCCTCAGCGAGCTCGCCCGCAGGATCAATCCCGTGGTGGCGGGATGGATCAACTACTACGGCCGCTTCAGGCCGTGGGAGCTGCATCCCTTCTTGATGCGCATCAACGCCTACCTGGTGCGCTGGATCCGCCAGAAGTACAAACGGCTCGCGGCTAAACGGAAAGCCACTGCGAAGCTGCGGGAGATCGCCCAGCGGTACCCCCGCATGTTCGCGCACTGGCGTTTCACCGTGGACGCCGCTCTGATCTGACGATCAGAGCGACAAGAGCCGTGTAACGGGCGACTGTTACGCACGGTTCTGTGAGAGCCGAGGGGTGAAATTCCCCTCGGCTACTCGGCGATGGGTTTTCGACCAAGAGAACCGTCTCCACCAGAGGCTTCGCATGCTTGTCTACCCGTCCGGCGTGGACGTGTCCAGTTCCGCCCTCCGCTTCCTTGCAGATCAGCTGCGGCGGCATCGCCGGGCCATCAACTCCCGCTGGCGACGGCTGCCCGCCGGCCGCCAAGCCCTTCTCACCCTCGCTCACCTGCGCGTTGGACACACCTACGCCCAACTCGCCACCGGGTTCGGCGTGGGGCTCGCGACCGCATACCGCGATGTCGCCAAGGCCGTTGAGCTCCTGGCCGTCCTCGCCCCCACTCTGGCCGACGCCGTCCGCACTGCCTCGCAGAAGGCGTTCGTGCTCCTGGACGGCACACTCCTGCCGATCGACCGCATCGCCGCGGACCGGCCCTTCTACTCCGGGAAACACAAGAAACACGGCATGAACGTGCAGGTTCTCACCGATCCGTTCGGCCGACTGCTGTGGGCCTCGCCGGCCCTGCCCGGAGCCGTCCACGACGTCCGAGCGGCCCGCGAACACGGCATCATCGATGCCCTGGACCGGGCCCACGTCACCTGCTGGGCCGACAAGGGCTACCGCGGCGCTGGCGGCACAGTCCGCATCCCGTACTGGGGGCGATGGGAGACGCTTTCCCCGGGGCAGAAGGCGGTGAACCGCTCCCACGCGAAGATCCGCGCACTCGTCGAGCAGGCCATGGCGACCCTCAAGAACTGGCGGCTCCTGCGCAAACTCCGGTGCTCCACCACACGCATCACAGCCCTCGTCCAAGCCGTCCTCACCCTACATCTGGTCAGCTCAGACCGATGATGGAAAAGGCTCAATGCTTCCCGACAGGGTGGCGTCCGGCCGTAGTGATTGCACGGCTCCAGAGTCACCAGCGCCTTTCCGCCCTCGGCGTGTTTCCCGGCGTCGGTGAGGGCATTTACCTCCGCATGCGAATTCCCCTTGCGGACATGGTATCCCTCGCCGACCGTTCGTCCCTCGCTGTCGAGGATGGCGCATCCAACCGGCGGATTCGGACTTGTCGATCCTAATCCCTGAGCGGAAATTGCAATAGCACGCCGCATGGCTGCCAACTCATGGGTGTTCACCGCGCCACAACTCCGGATCTTCCCCGATTGCGTCAAACAGTTCAGTTACGGCAGGCGAGATATGGACCGCCCCGAGTGCGTTGATCGCAGATACGGTCTCGCGCATCGTACGCGCCGATCTCGCCGGCAGTGTCCCGAACGAGGAGCCCACGACCGGCTGCCGCTGTGTGAAACCGGCGGCCGGGACGGCAGGGGAGCGTCAGGAACCTGTCGCGGCTCGGTCGGACTCGCTGCGCAGGACGCAGAATTCGTTGCCTTCGGGATCGGCGAGGATTGCCCACCCCGAGCCATCGGGGTTGCGGTGGTCGGCGACAAAAGTGGCACCGAGGCCGAGCAGCCGTTCCACCTCCTGATCGCGTGAGGTCTCGGGGCGCAGACACAGATGGAGCCGGTTCTTGACCGTCTTCGGCTCCGGTACCTGGTTGAAGTGCAGTACCGGGCCCTCCGCCAGCAGCACCTGGGTCTCCGGGTCGCCCGGCCGGTCCTCCGGATTCAGCGGCCGCCCGGTCACCTTGCTCCAGAACCGCGCCAGTTCGTACGCATCCGCACAGTCGATCGCCACGTTCTGCACTACCGAGACCATGCGTGACATCCTCCCATCCGCCTAGGACATTGGTCCGAGCCCGCGCCTGATGCCGTCCCCCCGGCCGGCTGATCCAATGGGCCGATGAACGCCCTCCCACCGACCGACCCCGGCCCGGCCGTCCGCGAGCGCCTGGACCAGGAACGCAACGTCTGGCTCTGCACGGTACGGCCGGACGGCTCCTCGCACGTCACGCCCGTCTGGTTCGTCTACGAGGCCGCGCGGTGGTGGATCGGCACGGACGACTTCTCCGTCAAGGTCAGGAACATCCGGCACGAGCCGCGCGTCTCCCTCGCCTTGGAGGACGGCCGCTTCCCGGTCGTCGCCGAAGGCACCGCCCGGCTGACCTCCACCCCGTTCCCACCCGACATCGTCGCCGCGTTCCAGCAGAAGTACGCCTGGGACGTCACCGCCCCCACCCGCCCCGCCGGCACCCGCCTCCTCCTCGAAGTCCCCGTCCACCGCTGGCTGCTGTCGGGCACGGCGCAGTGAGCACGGCACCCGATGCCGAACGCCCCCGCGTGGACTCGGGCCGGGGTTCCCACCACGTGCTCCGTGGTGGCCTCGGTCAGCCGGACTCCGACCGGCTCGGCGAACGGCGTGAGCCTGAGGAGCGTCCGGCGCGCCGGACCGGGCACTGGATGTTTCGGCGGGCTTCGGTCTCTGGGGTCTGGCAGCCAGCCTTTCCCACCTCTCTCCGCTTGGTTACGCCCAGCCGGCGATGACGTCGCGCCCTTGAGGGATGACGAGGTCGAGGAGGCCGGGGAAGCGGGCGTCGAGGTCGTCGCGTCGGAGCCGATTCAGCCGCCTCGTCCCTTCGTCTCGTTGAGAGATCACCCCAGCCTCGCGCAGGGTTTTGAAGTGGCCGCTTTGGGTGGACTTGCTGACCGGCAGCGCGAACGTGGTGCACGCCAGTTCACCCCCGGGTCCCGCATCGGCGAGCCGAGAGACGATCGCCAGTCGGATGGGATCGCTCAGCGCGGTCATCGCGGTCGTGAACTCCAACTCGTCGCGAGCCGGGTGCACGAGAGTGGTTGCGGTGCGGCTGGCCATGCCGTCTACTCTACCAAGCATGTTCGGAACACTCGAACATCTGTTATGTTCGGGATCGGCGAACATAATTGGACGGGGAGCGCATGCCGACCGACCCCAGCGCAACCGAAGTGCCCGTCTGTTCGCGCGGGCTGGCGGAGCCGTCCGGCCGCGGCACACGGGCGAGTAGGGCGAGCGGGCGGCGGTTCTGGGCCACGGCCTACACGCTGCTGATCCTGTTGACCGGAACGAACCTGCCGACGCCGCTGTATCGCAGCTACGCAACGAGGTTCGGCTTCTCGCCGTTCGTCGTCACGCTGATCTTCGCCGTCTACGTGGCCGTGCTCATCCCGTCTCTGCTGGTGGCCGGTCCGCTCTCGGATGCGATCGGGCGACGCCGCGTACTGCTGCCCGCCATCGTGCTGGCGGCCCTGGGATCGCTCGGGTTCGCGCTCGCAACCAGCACAGGGTGGCTGTTCGCTGCTCGGATACTGCAGGGCTTGGCCGTTGGCGCGGCATCTGGAGCGTTGACTGCCGCACTCAGCGAACTCGAACCCTCCGGCAGCCGCCGCAAAGCTGCTCTTGTCTCGACAGTGGCATCGGTGGGCGGACTGGGTCTCGGCCCAGTCCTCGCCGGACTACTCGCCCAGTGCGCACCGGCACCTGACGTGGTGCCCTTCGTCGTCGAAATCGTGCTGCTGATCCCAGCAGCCATCACCGTCATGCGGATGCCGGCCACGCAGCAGGGGGCCCGGTGGCGGCCTCGCCGCCCACAGATTCCGCGCGGGATGCGAGCGGTGTTCGCGACCAGCGGGACAGCCAACTTCTCCGCCTTCGCGGTGATCGGACTGTTCCTCACTCTCATTCCGACCTACGTCGTCGCACTCACGAACAGTACGAACCTGCTACTCGGCGGAGGAACGGCGGCACTGATGCTGGCCTGCTCAGCCGTCGTTCAGCTCCTCGCCTACGGACGACCACCGCGCCGCCTCCAGCTCGTTGGCCTGCCGGTCTTGGCGCTGGGCCTCGGACTTCTTGTGCTGGTCGGGAGCGCGCCCTCGCTCGCGCTGCTTCTGGGAGCGACGCTCCTGGCAGGCATCGGCCACGGGTTGGTGTTCCTCGGCGGACTCACCACGGTCAACAACGCGGCTCCTGACAGCAGCCGCGCCGAGGTGCTCTCGAGCTTCTACGTCATCGTCTACACCGGCGTCGGACTGCCCGTCCTCGGCGTCGGACTCCTCGCCACCACGATGAGCCTCACCACTGCTGTGAGCTGGTTCGCCGGAATCGTCGCAGTCCTGTCCCTGCTCGTGCTCATCGCGCTCAGCCGCACCAACCGCCACGCACCCACCGATCCCGGTAACTGACCACGAGTAACTGGCGCCGGCAACCCTCACAAGAGAAGGCCCCGTGGACACCACCCAACTTGAGGCTGCCTATCGCGGCCTACTGACCATTGCCGAGTCAATCCCGGACACGACCAGCTACCCGGCACCGGCACAAGACGACATCGACTGGACCCTCAGCCATCTGGCGCTCAGCGACCCGATCCTGCACTGCTGCAGCCCGCGACATCCTTCAAGGCCACCCAGCAGTCGTCGACAATCAGCACGCGATGGACGAGGGCGCCATCGCCGAACTCATCGCCTCGACCAGCCACCAGCATCGTGTTGCGATGATCCGGGCCCACGCACTTGAGCTCGGCGAGGTGCTCCGGGAAGTCCCCGACCGGGCCGCTGTGAGGCCGGTCTTGCTGCACCTCTTCAGCCGCGACGGCGAGTCCCTCCTCGAACGACGAATGCCCTGGCGCGACCTGATCGAACTCCGCGCCACGAGACACATCCCCGGCCACGCAGCCCGCATCGCCGCGTACGCCTCAGCCCATGACGAGAGGTCTCACCGTGCATAAGAACGCGCCGCTGACGCCAGAGGGCAGGTGCAGGCTCATCGACCGATGCCGCACCCAGCCGATCACGCACGAGGCCGACCGGTGCATCGGTCAGGCCCTAGCTGTATGGCCCGGTGAGTCCGGCTTCCAGTCCTGGACGAGAAGACCGAGCAGCACCTCGTCCAGGAACTCGCCCATCACCCAGGCCGAGGCGCGCAGCACCCCTTCGCGGACGAAGCCGTTGCGCTCGGCGGAGCGCAGCATCGCTGTGTTGTCCGACAGCGTCTCGATCTGCAGCCGGTGCAGGCCGCGCACGACGAAGCCGTAGTGGCACAGCGTCGCGACCACGTCGGCGCCGTAGCCCTTGCCGCGCGATGACGGCAGCAGCCCGACGCCGATGTGCGCGGACCGGTGGTGGGTGTCGATGCCCCACAGCACCGCGGCGCCGACCAAGGTGCCGCCGCCCAACTCCACCACGGAGAACGGGACGCTTCCCCGGTCCGTGTCGTCCACCACGAGCCGCGGGTCCTTCGAGCCCGGCGTGATCGGCCGCCACGGCCCGCTTTCCGCCCGCGAGGCGTTGACCACGTCGTCGTAGAGCTCAGCCCGCAGGATCGGGATGTCGTCGTCGTGCCGGGCCCTGAGCCCGACCTTTTCGCCCCGTAGCATGCAAGCTTCTTATCCGACCGGGCCCGGCGACGGCAATCCAATAAGTCACCCGCGGCACCGCCACCTCCGACACCGCTTCCTCGCGGAGTTCGTACTCACCAGGGTGGCCGGGGCGGCCGTGGCCGGTGCCCGGCGGTCGCGGACCGGGACCCGGCTATCGTTGGCCCGCATGACCCACGCCGACACGGAGATCACCGCGGAGCTGGTCCGGGAACTGCTCCGCGACCAGCACCCCGACCTGGCCCGTCACCCGATACGGCTCGGCGCGCGCGGTTGGGACAACCAACTGTGGCGGCTCGGCGACGACCTCGCCGTACGGCTGCCGTGGGCGACGGAGTCGGCGGACGAGTTGCTGCGCAAGGAGTACACCTGGCTGCCCTCGCTCGCCGAGGGCCTTCCGCTGCGGGTGCCCGTTCCGCAGCGCCTCGGTGAGCCCTCCGCGCTGTTTCCGCGGCCCTGGATCGTCACCACTTGGGTGCCGGGCGAGCCCGCCGACCGCGCTCCCGCCACGCGCGGGGAGGAGGCGGCCGACGCTCTGGCCGCCTTCCTGACGGCCCTTCACCGTCCTGCGCCCGAGGGCGCGCCCAGCGGACGGGGCCGCGGGGGAGCGCTGGCCGACAGTACGGAGGGCTTCGTGCGGGGGCTCGCCGCTGCCGTCGAGGAGGGACTGGTCTCCGACCCGGACAAGGTGCGCGCGGTCTGGGACGACGCGGCCGCCGCGCCCGAGTGGGACGGTCCGCCGCTCTGGCTCCACGGCGACCTGCATCCGGCCAACATCCTTACCACGGACGGCACTTTCTCCGGCGTGATCGATTTCGGCGACCTCTTCGCGGGCGACCCGGCCTTCGACCTCGCCGCGGCGTGGATTCTGCTGCCGGACGGCGCCGCCGACCGCTTCCACACCGCCTACCGGCCGGCTCCGGACGCCGCGACCTTGCGACGCGCCCGCGGTTGGGCGGTGGGCCGCGCCCTCGCCTGCATCTCCATCGGCAACGCCGGCGTGCACGGCCGCCCCGGCGGCAAGCCCACCTGGGGCCCACCCGGACACGCCTCGCTCCGGCGCCTCACCGCATAGCCGAACCGTTTCCCCGTTTCCCCGAAGCCCCCGGGCCCCGGGCCCCGGGCCCCAAGTCCGAAGCGGGAAGCGGGAAGCGGGAAGCCGGGTCGGCTCCCGACCTCGCCCCGGGCATACCTCGCGCCGCGAAGAGACATCCGACGTCTGCGGAGCGGGCCACGCCCATCCGTATGTGTGCGCTCGTGGTGGATCGTGGTGCGGTGCGGCGGAAAACGGGAGCTCGGCACCCGGCCCGTTCCCGGCCGCGCGACCGCCGCGCGATCGCCGAGCCCCGCCACGCGAAGAGGGCGCCGGCTCGCCCCCGGGCACCCCACCCCGGTGTGGCCGGCCCCCACCTGGGAAGAGTGCGCCCGATGAGACGCGTGTGCCGAAGGAGTCCGCACGGGGCCGGAGGGACCCGGGTGGACCCGCGCGAGTCCACCCGGGTCCCCTCCGGCGACTCCCGGCCGAACGGCGCCCCCACTTCGCACCCCCGCCCTATCCCCGGCCGAACGGCACCCCCGCCCCCGAGTGATCCGACCATCCGCGCGGGTTATTGACGCGCCCTCACCCGCTGGCTAGCTTCCGACGAGAGCGCTCTCCCCCCAGCGCCCCCCAAGTGGCGTGCCCCGTGCGCCAGGCCAAACGCTCAGGAGCCCCCCATGCGTGCAATGAGACCACTGCGCATCGCCGTCCTCGCGGCCGCCCTGACAACGATGTCAACCGCCGTGGCGCAAGGCTCGGCGCCACCGGCGGAGGTGGCGTCCGCGGCGCCCTCGGTGAGCGCGGCCAGCACGATCTGCAACACGTACTGCGACGCCCGCGACCCGGCGCTGAGCACGCAGGACCGGCAGCCGGTGAGCACGTCGGTCAACTCGCGTTCGATCGTGTTGCACGTCGACGACGCGGACGCGATGGCGTGGGCGTCGATCGACAACGGCGGCGCGGGCGACGAGGTGTGGCTGGACCGTTCGATGGACGGCGGCCGGACCTGGAGCGACGGCAGCAAGCTCGGCGACACCTCGGTGCCGTCCGGGTCGGGCGGCTGGCGCACCCTGATGTACAACGTCGACGACTGGAACAACGAGGGCGTCGGCGCGGTGCGGGCCTGCGGCCAGGCGTCCGGTTCGAGCGACATCGCGTGCACCTCGTGGGCGCGCACCACCTGGAACGCGTGGTCCCGGGGCACCGCCGCGGCGACCGCGCTGATGATGTCGTACGACCGCGGCACCAAGCTGTTCGGCGGCAACGGCTGGTGGACCAGCGCCAACGCGCTCACCGCGATCATCGACGACGCCCGGATCAGCGGCATGCCGAGTTACAAGTACGCGATCAGCGAGACGTACGACGCGAACATCAACGCGCAGGACGGGAACTTCACCAACAGCTATCTGGACGACACCGGTTGGTGGGGCCTGGCCTGGGTCGACGCCTACGACGCGACCGGTGACAGCCGCTACCTGAACACCGCGCGAGCCGACGCGGACCACATGTTCGACAACTGGAACGACACGTGCGGCGGCGGGGTGCGCTGGAACACCGACGGCGAGTACAAGAACGCGATCACCAACGAGCTGTACCTGTATCTGAACGCCGCGCTGCACAACCGGATTTCGGGTGACACCAGCTACCTCGGTCGGGCGAACACCGAGTGGTCGTGGTTCCAGAACAGCGGCATGATCAACGGCGACCACATGATCAACGACGGCCTGAACGACTCCTGCGTCAACAACGGCCAGACCACCTGGACGTACAACCAGGGTGTGGTGCTGGGCGGGTTGACCGAGCTGTACAAGGCGACCGGTGACTCGGGGCTGCTGGACACCGCGCGCACCCTCGCCGACGCGTCGACCGTCGACCTCCAGTCCGGCGGGGTGCTGCGCGAGCCCGGTGAGGGTGACGGCTGCACCGGCGACGGCCCGAGCTTCAAGGGCGCGTACGTGCGCGGGCTCGGCAAGCTGAACAACCAGCTGTCCGACCACCCTTACGCGGCGGATCTCACCGCGTGGGCGAACTCGGCGTACGACAACGACCGCAACTCCCTCGACCAGTACGGCCCGCACTGGGCCGGTGGCGCCGGCAGCAGCGACTACGGCTGCCAGCAGAGCGTGCTCGATCTGCTCAACGCGGCCGGCTGACCGGGCCGTTCGACCTTCGCACGCCCTGTTCCCCCCACTTCTCGTGAAGGAGCGTGGCACCACGATGAGACGACCTCCCTTACTGTTCGCGCTGGCGCTCGCCGCCGCGTTGGGTATCGGCGCCGGCACCGCGCTGCCGGCCGGCGCGGTCGGCAGCCAGCACCGGACCGCACCGGCCGCGCACGCGTCCGCCGCCGACGCGTCGAGCCTGCGGGTGATGCCGCTGGGTGACTCGATCACCTGGGGCGTCGGCAGCAGTACCGGCGACAGCTACCGGGCCGCGCTGGGGGACGAACTGTCCGCCGACGGGCACGCGTTGGACTTCGTCGGCACGGGCCGCAACGGCACGATGGCCGACCCGGACAACGAAGGCCACTCCGGCTGGCGGATCGACCAGATCGCCGGCATCGCGGACAGCGTGCTCGACCGCTACCGGCCCAACGTCATCACCCTGGAGATCGGCACCAACGACCTCAACCAGAACTACGAAGTGCCCACTGCCACCGACCGGTTGCACGCGCTGATCGACCAGATCACCGCGGACGCGCCGTACGCGACGGTGCTGGTCGGCTCGCTGATCGTGTCCACCAACCCGGTGGAGGAGCCCAACCGGCCGGCCTTCAACGCGGCCGTGCCCGGCATCGTGCAGGCCGAGCAGGCGGCGGGCAAGCACGTCGGGTTCGTCGACATGAGCGCCCTGACCGCCGACGACCTGTCCGACCAGCTCCACCCCAACGACGGCGGCTACCAGAAGATGGCCGACGCCTTCCACGCCGGCATCCAGGCCGCCGACGCCGCCGGTTGGATCACGCCCCCGGTGCCGGCCGGTGGCCCGGTGCAGTCCGGCATCGCGGGCAAGTGCCTGGACGACAACGGCGACAGCGCTACGAACGGCACCGCCGTGCAACTGTGGTCGTGCAACGGCAGCGACGCGCAGTGGTGGCAGTTGCGGACGGACGGAACCCTGCGGGCGGTGGGCAAGTGCCTCGACGCCGACGCCGGCGGCACCGCCGACGGCACGAAGGTGCAGATCTGGGACTGCAACGGAGGCGCCAACCAGGTCTGGCAGCCGTACGACGGCGGCTACCGCAACCCGGCGTCGGGCCGCTGCCTCGACGACCCGAGCTCCTCCACGGCCGACGGCACCCAGCTCCAACTGTGGGACTGCAACGGCACCGAAGCGCAGAAGTGGACCACGCTCAGCGCGATCTGACGCACTTGCGTGTGAGCGGCGGACGCGGAAGGACGACGGCGGCGCGCGCCGGCCACGGGGCACCCTCCCGTGGCCGGCACGCGCCGCTCGACGTCTGCGCGGGCCCTGACGGGCCTGACCGGTCGCTCAGACCCGGTCGGCCACGATCAGCAGGTACTGGAAGCTGCCGTTCTTGTAGGCCGTCAGAAACGGTTCTTCAACGCCGGTGACCAGGTGGTCGGCCTCCTTGCGCAGCTCCCAGTACGGGATGGCCGTCGCGGTGAGGTCCTCGACGTGGACCGGGACGAGCCGGTTGGCCGCCATCGCCCGGAAGTACGCCGAGCGCGGGTGGATGTCGCAGATGTAGTGGGCGTTGATGAGGGACACCTCGCGGGACGCCCGCCCGTAGGTGTCGTTGTAGCAGCCGGTGATGGTGACGTAGCGTCCGCCGCGGCGCAGCAGCCGGGCGTGCTCGGCGAAGAGCAGTTCCAACTCGACGTACATCGTGGACTCGTTGTTCCAGGAGGCCGCGTAGCCGCCGGTCTGGAAGCCCGTGTCGAGCATGTTGCGGTGGTGGTAGCGGACCTTGCCGTCGATGCCCCGGGCGCGGGCCTGCGCGTTGGCGAACGCGGCCTGCTTGGTGGAGAGCGTCACGCCGTCGGCGGAGCAGCCGTAGCGCAGGTGCGCCACGACGCTGCCGCCACCGCGCCCGCAACCGGCGTCGAAGACCCGGTCGGTGGGGGAGAGCGGCCCGAGGTGGGTGGCGAGCAGTTCGGCCTGGGCGTGCTCCAGCCGGTGGAGTTCCGCGGTGATCCGCTCCCGGCGCACGCCGGGGTCGGTCTCGTCGAGCACCGACCAGTCGGCGTCGCCGACGCCGTAGTGGTGGTGGTAGAGGTTGTCGATCTTTCCGAGTTCGAGGTTGACCGGGTTCTCCTCGGCGTTCCAGTAGTCCGCGACGCGGGTCTGGTACGAGGACTGGGCCGGCACCGGTGCTGTGGTGGTGCCGCGGTGGGTCGTGGTCAACGCTGACTCCTTTGGTACAGGGTGCTGTTGGTGGTGCGGGTGAAGCGAACTGCGCCTACCAGTAGTTCGGCAGGTGGTAACGGTGGGTGTTGGTGGCGTGCCACTCGTGGTTGCCGGCCACCCAGTCCGACAGCCCGCGGGCGTAGCGGCCGACGACGGGTGAGGTCGCCGACAGTGCGGCGGCCTCCTCCTCGAAGGACGCCATGATCTGGTTGTGGATCTCGACGCTGCGCAGATAGGCGGCCTTCAGCCCGCACCGCTCGTTGGCGGCCACGACCTGCGGCAGGTTGAGATGGTGCGGATCGGTCTCCAACTCCTTGGTGAACGAGTAGAGGTCGTTGACGATGGTCGTCGCGTTGCAGGCGAGCGCGGTGATCCGCTGGATCTCCGGGCGGGAGTAGACCGGTTCGGGCAGTTCGTAGCCGTCGACCGCGTCCACGATCGACAGGCAGGGGCGGAAGTTGTTGAACTGGCGCATCACCAGGTACTCCCACACCTTGGGCATGAACCGGGTCTCCGCCCAGGCGGCTTCGGCGAGGTAGCCCAGGTGCAGCCGGGCGATGTCGTGGACGAAGCGGGTGGTCTGGCTGGGCGTGGCGAAGCCGGCGTAGCCCTTCATCGCCCAGTGGTACGAGCGCAGTGGCCCGTCGGCCTGCATGCCCTGCCGCCAGTCCTCCTCGGCCTCCGGCGTGCCGTGGAAGGGGTCGATCGCCGACTGGGCCATGATCAGCGGGCCGCCGAGTCCGCGGTGCGACCCGCCGCGGTCCTCCTCTTCCTCGCAGTAGCAGTCGTCCACGAGGTTCTCGGCGAGCAGGAGTTGCCCCGCGACGGTCAGGCGGTCCAGATCCGCCGCGCCGGGGTGCTGGAGTACGACGGCCCGGCCGAACTGGAATCCGGCGAAGTCGCCGGTCCAGGCGGTGGGGAACAGGTCGAGTTCGCGTGCCCACGCCTCGAGACGGCGGTCGATCTCCTTGACCTTCTCCGGGTCGGCGGGCGTGGCCGGCTGGTACCTGAGTCCGGGGATCGCCCCGGTGGGGCGGGCGGACGCGGGACGCGGGAAGCTCGGCGGCCGGGGCAGCAGCGGGCGCGCGGGGGCGGCGTCGGGGGGAGTGGCCATCGCGAACTCCGCTCGGTCGCTCGGCGCGGTCACTCGACCCGGCCGAGCTGGACGTTCTCCAGGATGCCGACCGCGTCGGGCACCAGGATCGCCATCGAGTAGTAGGCGGTGACGAGGTAGCTGATGATCGCGGCGTTGTTGACGCCCATGAAGCGCACGTTCAGGCCGGGTTGGTACTCCTCGGGGATGCCGGTCGCGTGCAGGCCGACGACGCCCTGGTCGGCCTCGCCGGTGCGCAGCGCGATGATGCTGCTGGAGTGCTGCGGGCTGATCGGGATCTTGCCGCACGGGAAGATCGGGACTCCGCGCCAGGCGGGGACCTCGTGGCCGTCGACATTTGCGGTGCCGGGCACCAGACCGCGCTTGTTGCACTGCCGGAAGAACGCGGCGATCGCCTTCGGGTGGGCGATGAACAGCCGGGTCTTGCGGCGCATGGCGAGCAGGTCGTCGAGGTCGTCGGGGGTCGGCGGGCCCGAGAAGGTGCTGATCCGCTGGCCGTAGTCGGCGTTGTGCAGCAGGCCGAACTCGCGGTTGTTGACCAGCTCCCACTCCTGGCGCTCGCGGATCTCCTCGATGGTCAGCCGGAGTTGCTGCTGGGTCTGGTCCATCGGGTCGTTGTAGAGGTCGGCGACCCGGCTGTGCACCTTCAGGACGGTCTGGGTGAGCGACAACTCGTATTCGCGCGGCGCGAGTTCGTAGTCGACGAAGCCGCCGGCGATGGACGGCTCACCGGAGTGGCCGGCCTGCAGCGGGATGTCGGCCTCGCCGCGGCGGTTCGTGGGCAGCCGCTGCTGCTCCGCGTACGCCGCCAGGTGCTCGGCCAGCGACGGCTCGCGGGCGATCAGCTCGCGGGCCGTCTGCCAGGGCAGGACCAGCAGCACGCCCGCGGTGTCGGCGCGCACCGAGGTCGTCCACCGCGGGTCGGTCCGGCCGATGGCCTCGTCGCCCAGCTGGTCGCCGTCGGTGACGACCCCGACGATCCCCTCCTCGCCGTACATGCCGGCGGTGTAGCGGGTGAGCCGGCCGTGGACGACCAGATAGGTGTCCGTCACCGGCTGCCCGGCCTCGAACAGCACCTCGCCGGGGCGTACTTCCTTGACCTGGAAACGGGCGGCGAGTTCCGTGAGCACGCCGCCGGTGTCGGTGTAGCCGTGCAGCGGGGGCAGCTCGGTGAGGGTCTCGGGGATGACCCGGACGTCGTCGGCGCCGTTCTGCTCGAACTCCACCCGGCCGCGGCCGACGCGGAGTTGGCGGCGCCGGTTGACCCGGTAGGTGCCGCCCTTGATGTCCAACCAGGGCAGCATCCTGATCAGCCAGCGCGAGCTGATGCCCTGCATCTGCGGTTCGGACTTGGTGGTGGTGGCGAGTTGGCGCGCCGCCTGGGTGCTGAGACTGGTGAGCCGTGCGCCGCTCGCTGGTTCGGCGGCGGGGTCGTCGGTGGTGGCGCCGGTGGTGCGTACCGATTCGGGCACGTTTTCTCCCGGAAGATGAGCTGGACAAGCAGCGTGAGGAGAGGTGAGCAGGGGTGAACGGCGGTGGTGGACAAGGGCGTTGACGAACGCTGACGGTCTGGCGGACGTGGGCGGGCGCTGGTGGCAATGCGGCTGGATTCCGCGCAGGGACCAGCCAAGCAGCCCCGGACCGGCCCGCGGTATAGCGTGCGGGGGGCGGCTTCGCGCCCCCGGTGGTGTAAACCTCCGTGGTGAGGCGGGCCGCGGGAGTGCGCTCGCGTGCGTGCCGCCCGCGCACCCCGCGCTCCGGCGCGCGGAGGCACCCACCCGGCGCGCGAACCACCCCCACGCGCCGGGGAGAGAGGGCGCGGCCCGCACGCGTCGCCGGTAGGCCCACGAGAACGGTGCCTGCCACCGAACGGACGCCGCCCGGACGCTGACCTGAGCTGACCTGACCTGACCGGGACGGGCTGGGCTTCCCTGGCCTGACTCTCCGTCAGAAGGGTGGCGCGGCCGCGGTGGTGGCGAGTGCCTCGGCGCGCAGCGCGGCGGCGACGCGGCTGACGGACTGCTCCGGCGGGTGGGGGAGGCGGGCCAGCAGCAGCCGGCGCTGTTCCTGGGGGCCGCCGCGGACGGGCAGGACGCGCACGCCGGGCGGCGCGACGGGCGCGAGGGTGGCCGGCACCGTCGTCAGCCCGCAGCCGGCGGCGACGAGATGGAGCTTGGCGAGCCAGTCGCGGGCGGTGAGGGCGATCTCGGGCCGCTCGTCCAGGCCCGGCCAGACGCCCATCAGCCGTTCCTCTCCCGAGGAGGAACTGGCGATCCAGCGCTGTCCGCGCAGGTCGGCGACGTCGACGTACTCGCCGCGGGCCAGCGGGTGGGCGGCCGGCACCGCGAGGTACAGGGGGCGTTCGGTCAGGGTCTGCAGGGCGAGCGGGGGCGACTCGGTGTCCGGTGCGCGAAACGGCGGTCCGGAGGCGAGTAGGGCCAGGTCGATGCTGCCGGCTCGCAGGGCCCGAGCCAGTGCGGGGGTGCCGCCCTCACGCCCGACGACGTTCAGGTCGGGGTCGGTGCGCCGCAGCTCGGCCAGGGCGCGGGCAACCAGCACGGCGCCCGCGCTGGGCACCCATCCCAGGCGTACTGTCCCGCCCTGCGCCGGCAGGCCGGACAGCTCACGCGCGGTGGCCTCGATCTCGTCGAGTACGGTCGTGGCCCGGCGCATGACGATGCGGCCCGCGTCGGTGAGCCGGACGCCGTCGCGGCGCCGTTCCAGCAGTTCCGCGCCCGCGGCCCGCTCGATCGCGGCGATCTGCCGGGAGACCGCGGACTGGGTGTACCCGAGCGACGCGGCGGCCGCGGTGAAGGTTCCCTGCTCGGCCACGGCGCGGAAGACCCGCAGCGCGGTCAGCGACACTTCGGTGAAGTCCATGACGTCTACGCATACCACCAGTGCGGAACTCTCGTTGGACTCATGGACGCGGGGTTCCTAGCGTGGAGGCATGAACACTTCGCACATCGCCCTCGTCACGGGCGCCAACCAAGGGCTCGGCCGGGCCCTCGTCGAAGGGCTCGCGGCCCGCATGGACCAGGACGACCTGGTCCTGCTCACCGGCCGCGACCGGCAGCGGGTGACGGAGGCGGCACACGAGGTCGCACAGGCGCCCTCGACCCGGGCACGCGTCGAGGGCGAGGTCCTGGACGTCACGGACGCCGCCGCCGTCTCCCGCCTCGCCGAGGACCTGCGGGCCCGCCACGGCGGGGTCGACATCGTCGTCTCCAACGCGGTCGCCCGCCTGCTGCCCGGCGAGTCGCAGGCCGAGCGGGCCGACGAGTTCATCGACGTGTCCAACTCCGCCACCCACGCGGTCCTGCGCGCCTTCGGCCCCGTCCTGCGCCCCGGCGGCCGGCTGCTCGTCGTGGCCAGCAGCCTGGGCACCCTCGGCCACCTCGCTCCGCGGCTGCACCGCCTCTTCGACGGCGCGTCCCTGGACCAGGTCGAGTACGCCGTCGAGTCCTGGCGCAGCGCCGTCCACCACAGGACGGCCACGGAGGACGGCTGGCCGCTGTGGCTGAACGTGCCCTCGAAGGTGGCCCAGGTCGCCGCCGTGCGCGCGGTCGCCGCCGACCGCCGCGAGCGCGACCTGGCCGACGGCACCCTGGTCGCCGCCGTCTGCCCCGGCATGGTCGACACCCCCACCTCGCGCCCGTGGTTCGGCGACTTCAGCCAGGCCCAGTCGCCCGCGCAGGCCGCCGAAGCAGTGCTCGACCTGATCCTCGCCGACCGCGTCGACCCCGCCCTCTACGGCGAACTGGTCCGCTTCGGCAAGGCGCTGGACTGGCACGCGGGCACGCCGCCGACGGAGCAGGACCGCCTGCTCACGCCCTGACCGCACCGCAGCCACGCTCTACCGCACCCGCGAGGAGCCCACGCTGCCAGCACCCCCCTCACGAATGGTGCGGGTGCGTTCCGGCCCGCCGGACCGGATCTCCGCTCACGCGGGTCCGACGTGGAACGCTCCGCCCGGGCCGAACACCAGCCGGGCGAAGTTGTCGCCGATCCGTTGGTGGGCCTCGGGGGAGGGGTGCACCTCGTCGGGCAGCGGCAACTCCGCGTAGTCCGCCGCTCCGTAGAGCTCGCGACCGTCGAGGTAGTGCAGTTGGGGGTCGTCGGCGGCGCGCTGCTCGACGATCCGGGCGAGTTCGTCGCGGATGACGTGGAGCGTGAGGCGCCCTGCGGCGCGTTCGGCCGGGTCGCCGGTGGCCTTGAACCGGAAGACCCCGTCGCCGAAGTCGGGCGCGAGTGGACCGGGGGTGTCCTCCTGCACGGGGCACAGGATGGACGACACCACCAGCAGCGGCGTGTCCGGGTGCCCCTCGCGGATGGTGTCGAGGAACCCGTGCACGGCGGGGCCGAACGCGCGCAGCCGCATCAGATCGGCGTTCACGATGTTGATGCCGAGCTTGACGCTGATCAGGTCCGCGGGGATGTCCCGCATCGCGCGCGCGGTGAACGGGTCGAGCAGCGCGCTGCCGCTGAACCCGAGGTTGACCAGGTCGACTTCGCCTCGTGACGCGGCGAGCGCCGGCCAGATCCCCGTCGGGTGGGCGGCGTTCGAGCCGTGGCTGATCGAACTGCCGTGGTGCAGCCACACCTTGCGCCCACTCTCCGGCGCCGGTTCGAGCGGCGCGTCGGTGCGCAGCGCGACCAGCTCGGTGCCTTCGTTGTGCGGCAGCCAGATCTCGACGTCTTTGTCGTACGGCGGCAGGTCCGCGAAGTGGGCGGTTCCGGCGGGCCCTTCGCGCACCTCGGCGGCCTGGGTGGCCATGTCGATCATGCGGAGCCGCCCGCCGGGCACGGTGGCCTGGCCGGCGAGGACCCCGTCGACCAGCAGGTCGTACACGCCGTCCGGGGGGAGCGGCGCGCCGACGTACGCCCGCTTGGTGGGCAGCGCGTCCAGTTCGACGGTGGTCGCCCGGGTGCGGAAGACCAGCCGTACCCCGGACGGCTGCGCCTCGGCCATGGCCAGTTGCTCGTCGGGGAACTGGCGGCGCGCGGAGGCGGGCAGCCGGTGCGGGAGCAAGCCGTGCGGCGTGCGCTCCACCTCGACGGCGCCGCGCAGCATGCCGGCGGTGAGGGGGGTGGTGGTCCAGTCGTGCTCGGTGTTCATGGTCCTTGCCTGTCGATCACGGTCCCGGTGGCGGTCGTGTGCACGGGGGTGACGGTCACGGGGACGACGGTTGCGGGTGGGCGGGGAGGGTCCGGTTGCGCAGCAGGGCGTCGAGGGAGTCCACCATCCAGTCCCAGGACTCCTGGGGATCGACGGCGGTGTGGCTGAAGCCTCCGCTCATCTCCAGGCTGATGTAGCCGTGGAAGACGCTGCCCAGCATCCGGACCGCGTGGGTCTGGTCCGGCTCGGTCAGGTCGTACCCGCGCAGGAGCGCCCGGGTCATCTGGGCGTGCCGGACGCCCGCGCTGGAGGCCGCGGTCTGCGGGTCGAGCCGGAGCCGGGCGGCGTCGTACCGGCCCGGGTGCTCCCGGGCGTAGTCGCGGTACGCGTCGGCGAACGCGGCCAGCGCGTCCTTGCCCGCGCGGCCCGCGAGCGCGGCGGCGACCCGGTCCGCGAGTTCCGCGAGAGCGAACAGCGCGATCCTGGTCTTGAGGTCCTGTGAACTCTTCACGTGCGAGTACAGGCTCGCGACCTTGACGTCGAACCGCCGGGCGAGCGCCGAGACGGTGACCTGGTCGAAGCCGACCTCGTCGGCCAGCTCCGCACCCGCCCGGGTCAGCCGCTCAGCCGTCAACCCTGCGCGCACCATAAGCTTCCTCCCGTTTGCCGATACCCATCATGCACATACCTAAGACCTTTAGGCAAACACCTGAGCGTTGCAGGCGGCGATGGGCAGGCGGGACGGATCGGCGCGCGCGGAAGCGCCCCTGGAATCCGCCAGGCCGGGGGAGGGGCTCGGTGGACGCGTTCTAGAAGGAGTCGCCGTACCAGTGGAAGGCGCCCGGCGCGGTGACGGTCGCGAGGACCTCGCCCGCGGTGGCGAGCACCGGGCGGGCCATCCCGTAGTGGGTGGCCTCGGGAACGGTCTCGGCGAGGAGGTGGGGGAGCGCGCCGACGACGGCGGGCTCGGCGGGCAGCCGTACGGTCGCGGACGTGGCGCCCGCCGCGCGCGCCCCGACCGCGGCGGCCGACAGCAGGGCGCCGGCCGCGTCCTCCTCCCGGCCGGGGGCGAGGGCGATCTCCGCGAGCTCGACCTGATCGGGGGCGGGGCGGCGGAGCACGGCGAAGCCGAGCGGGCGGCCGGACGGCGCGAAGGGAGCGGCGGGGGAGGGGAGTTGGCCGGCCCGGTCGGGTTGGCCGGGTCCACCGGGTTCGCCGGGTCCACCGGGGAAGAGGGGCGCCCCGGGCTCCGGGTGCCTGCCGCTTCCCCCATGTCCGCTGTCCTCCGCGACCAGGATCTGCGCCGGGGCCGCGTACCAGACAGGCACCCGGTGCTCCCAGTCGTCCGCGCCGCGCACCGTGGTCAGCGGCCGGACCGCGTCGAAGCCGTCCCGCAGTGCCCGCAGGGCCGGCAGGTCGGCGCGGGTCGAGGGGCGTACGGCGGCGGCGCCGGGGTGCGGCGCGCGGTCGGTGAGCGGGCCCGACCAGCCGGGGGCGGCGAAGGACCGCCACCCCGCGCCCTCGTAGACCCGCGGGGTGGCGGTGAACAGCAGCGACCAGGCGCACCCGTCGGCCGTCATGGCGGCCACCGCCGCCGCGAGCAGGTGCCGGATATGGCCCTGGCCGCGCGCGTCGGGGTGGGTGGCGACGCTGCCGAGGCAGCCGACGCGCTGCGGGCGGCCGGTGGCCGAGCGGATCGGCCGCGGCAGGTAGTGGAGCACCGAGACCAGCCGCCCGCCGTCGTCCTCGGCGACGAACGTACGGCTGTGGCGGCCCGGGTCGCGGCCCCACAGCGCGACGACCGTCGCCGCGTCGGGGAAGGCCGCCGCCCACAGGGCGTGCAGCGCCGGCTCGTCCGCCGGGGCGGCGGTGCGATAGCGCATGGCGACGGCCTTCCCTTCGCTACGGTCACAGGGCCCCGCGGTCCTGCGGCTCCCTACGGTCTTGCGGTTCCTCACGGACTCGCGGTCCTACGGTGAAGGGCGGCGGCGGGCGCACGACGCACGACGCACGGCCGGCTCGGCAATGCCCAACCGGCCGCGCCCACCGCCTCGTTCGCTCGGCGCACCCAGCACTCGCCGCACCCGCCCCGCACGCCGCGAACTCAGAGGACGAGGTTGCCGGTTGTCGCGCTGATCCTCTTCCCGTCCGCAGGCAGCCCCTTCCGGGCGACACCGTCCTCGGTGCACGCGGTGTGCAGGAGTGACGACGTGTCGCCGAACGCGTCTGCCGCCAGAGCGAGTTGGCCCCCGGTAAGCCGGGCGCCGACCGCCGTGTAGCGGTTGTGGCCGTCCGCGACGCGCACATGCGCGGTGTCCGCGTCGGCCGCGCTGCTGCGCAGGTCGGCCAGGTCCCAGGTGACGGTGGCACCCGTTCCGGCGTCGCGGGAGAGCAGCGCCTTGGCGGTGTTGGTCCCGGACAGGGCGGTGCCGCCGCCGACGCTGATCCGCTGGTCGCGTACGGCGCTCAGCGCGATGCCGGTGTCGGTGAGGCTGCCGCCGTCCACGGTGACCTCGGACGCCCCGACCGCGAGCGGCGCCGCCTCGGGGCTGCCGACCAGCCGGCAGTCGGTGAAGTGGACCGGGCCGCTGCCGCGCAGCACGTTGCCGTCCAGCCCGGTGAACGTGGTGCGGACGAAGTGCACGGGCGCGGTGACCGGGGTCTGCACGAGCACGGACGCCTTCGGCAGGTCGAAGGTGCAGTCGGTGACGGTGGTCGGCCGGGTGGAGCGCGCCGACTGCTGGGCGACGGCGAAGAAGGAGGCGGTGCAGCCGCGCAGTTGGGCGCCGTCGGCGTTGATCACCAGGGTGCCGGCCGGGTCGAAGGTCGGCCGGGCGATGACCTTGACGTTCTCCAGTGTCAGGTCGGTGATCTTGGTGTTGGCGGTGAACCAGGAGCAGACGTGGTTGCGCACGGTGATCCGCTTGGCGGAATCGCCCCACTGGGCACCGGAGTTGGCGATGTCCATCAGGCCGGAGTTGCCGTCGAAGAGCAGGTCGTGCTCGTACTGCCCGTGGGTCGTGAAGGGGTTGCCGCCCTCGTCGTCGCCGTCGCCGTGGCAGTTGACGACCTGGCAGTAGGCCGACGCCGTCAGGTCGTTGAGGTGGCGGACGTTGCTGCTGGTGCAGTCCGCGACGTGGCCGTACAGACAGTAGATCTGCTGGGTGAGGTAGCCGGCGCCGCCGTACATCACGGTGGGCGGGTTCTTCAGCCCGCACTGGATCGTGCGGTAACGGGTGCACCAGCGCCGCATGATGACCGGCCAGAACGTGCCGGTGGCCTGGATGCCGGAGACGTCGCAGTCCGCCGCGTACTCGTACGCCACCGGGTGCGATCCGGTGTACTCGTCGTCGACCGCGCCGGTGTCCTGGCCGGCGCCGAGGAAGACGAGGTGGTCCACCCGGACGCCGACCACCGGTTCGACCCGGCGCCAGGTGAGCTTGCGGCCGGCCGCCAGCGGCCAGCCGTTGAGGTAGTCGACGCGGATGTGGGTGCCGTCGATGATCTCGGTGACCTCGACCATCTTCTGCAGCTCGCGCTCGTCGCTGCCGCCGCCGGCCACCTCGTCGCTCTGCACCGCCCACCACTGGCCGACCTTGAAGGCGCCGGAGTCCGGCACCGGGAAGGCGTCGGTGAGTTCGATGACCTCGGCGGACAGCGCATGGCTGACGGTGTCGCCGGTGACGGTGCCCTGGAAGAACAGGACGGCGCCGAAGGGGTTGTCGTGGGTGTTGCGCTCGATGCCGCCGGTGTGGACGGTGTGGCCGCCGAAGTCCAGCGCGAGCCGGGAGCGGTGGTAGGTGTGGCGGCGCTGGAAGAGCAGGTCGGTGTGGGCCTCCACCCGGTGCACCGACGGGTCGTCGACCATGGCGTCGAGCGCGTCGTCGGCCGGGGCGGAGGCGTCGAACAGGCCGAAGCCGCGGAAGTCCAGCACCCCGTCGTGCAGTCGGCGCCAACGGCCGTGCGCGGGGCGGTCGTTCGGGCGCAGCACGGTGCCGCCGTTGGGCGCGCGGGTGCTGCCGGCGTCCCACCGTACGGTCATGCCGCCGCCGTCGCCGGGGGCGCGGTAGCCGGCGACCACCGTCACCGTCCCGTCCCGCAGCGACTTCGACGGGGTGGCGAGCAGGTCGGCGACGGTGGCGGAGGTGGTGGCGGGCTGCCCCGCCGTACCGCCGCCCTTGCCGCCGCTCTTCCCGTCGCCGCCGGTGCCCTTGGCGCTGCCGGCGGGCGCGGCCGCCTGCGCCGGAACGGTGGTCAGCGCGCCGGCCGCGACGGCGGCCGCACCGATACCGCCGGAACGGAGCAGGTGTCTGCGGGTGGTGGTCATGGAGTGGTGCCGTCCTTCCGCTGGGGGCCGAGCGACGTGCGGTACGGGGGCATGAACGCGGTGCGCGGCATCTGGTCGGCCAGGACCCCGCCGTCCACCACGATCCGGGTGCCGGTCAGATAGGCGCCGTCGTCGCCGGCGAGCAGCAGCAGCGCGCCGGTGCACTCCTCGGGCCGCGCGTAGCGGCCCAGCGGGATGCGCTGACGGTACGCCGCCTCGAACGCCTCGCGGTCGAAGGGGAATTCGCCGTCGATCGGGGTGTCCACCATGCCGGGGGCGAGGCTGTTGACGGTGATGCCGTGCGGGGCCAGCTCGACCGCGAGGGTCTGGGTGAGCAGGTCCACCGCGGCCTTGGAGGCGTTGTAGTGCGCCAGCCCGGCCTCGGCGACCAGCGCGTTCTTGGAGGTGATGTTGACGATCCGGCCGGGCAGGCCGTCGGCGACCATGTGCTCGGCGACGCGCTGGGTCAGGAAGAACACCGCGTCGAGGTTGACCCGCATCACGCGGTACCAGCTGTCCGGGGTGATCTCGTTGAACCGTTCCAGGGCCGCGGTGCCGGCGTTGTTGACCAGGATGCGGATCGGTCCGGCCTGCGCGCGCACCCGGTCGGCGAAGTCGTGCAGCGCCGCGGTGTCGGACAGGTCCTGCTCGACGACGAGCGCCCCGCGCCCCGACGCGCGGACCAGCGCGGCGGTGTCGGCCAGCCCTTCGGCGCCGGGCAGGTCGGTGAGGACCAGGTCGGCGCCGGCCTCGGCCAGCGCCACCGCGAAGGCCCGGCCCAGGCCGCGGGCGGCCCCGGTGACCAGCGCGGTGCGACCGGTCAGGTCGAAGCGCGCCGCGGCGGGGCCGCCGGCGGAGGTCACGACTGCCCCAGCCCGAGCAGGTCCAGCGACGGGCGGTGGATCAGCGCCTCCACGGCGTCCTGGTCCAGCGGGTCCAGACCCGGGATGCCGGGGATGCGGGCGATCCGGCGCAGCCCTTCCACCGAGTCGTTCACCGTGGTGAAGGGGTAGTCGCTGCCGAACAGCAGCTTGTCCCACACGCCGTAGTCCTGCACCAGGCGCAGGCTGTGCCACAGCTGGAACGGCCGGTAGTGCAGCGCGCTGATGTCGGCGTAGACGTGCCGGTGCTTGCGGATCACCGCGATGCACTCGCCCTCGAAGGGGTGGCTGAGGTGCGCCAGCACCATCCGCAGCTCCGGGTGGCGCATGGCCACCCAGTCCAGGTGCCGCGGCATGGCGTACTCCAGCGGCGCCTGCGAGACGAAGGTGGTGCCGGTGTGCACCAGCAGCGGCAGGCCGTGCCGCTCGGCGTAGGCGTAGAGCGGTTCGTACGCCTCGTCGGCGGGATCGAACCCGGCGTACATCGGCATCAGTTTGATGCCGCGCAGGCCCAACTCCTCATGTCCGTAGCGGAGTTCGTCCTGCCAGCCGGGCTGGGTCGGGTCGATCGAGAGGTAGCCGATCAGCCGGTCGGGGTGGTGCGCGACGTAGGCGGCGACGGCCGCGTCCTCCACCCACAGCCCGCTGCGGCGGGCCTTGCCGCCGACCACCACGGTGCGGGTGTTCTCCGGCGCGCTCGCCGCGTAGTCCTCGTACCGGACGGTGAGGTCCACCTCCCCGGCGTGCGCACGGGCGGACTCGGTGCGGAAGGCGTCGTCGAAGTCGTGGCTGTGCCGGAAGAGATGGGAGTGCACGTCGACGATCATGTGCGGTTCCTCTTCTCCCAGCCGTCCGCGAACATGTTCCAGAAGCGGTGGGTGGGCGGGTGCTCCGCGAAGACCTCGTCGACCAGTTCGATGCCGAGCCCGGGCGCGGTCGGCAGCTCGATGTGGCCGTCGGTGATCGGGAGCGCGCCGCGGACCGCCTCGAAGACATACGGTTCGAGCAGCCCGTCGAAGGTCTCCAGGATCTTGAGGTTGCTGATCCCGAGCGTGGCGTGCACCGAAGCGGTGGTGCACAGCGGCGAGTTGGAGTTGTGCGGGGCGACCAGCATGCCGTGCGCGTCGGCCTGCGCGGCGATCTTCCGCAGCTCGGTGAAGCCGCCGGCCATCGACAGGTCGGGCTGCACGATGTCCACGGCGTTGGTCGCGAAGAGCTGCTTGTACTCGTAGCGGTTGTGGAAGTGCTCGCCGCCGGAGATCGGGAAGGTCGCGATCTGCCGCAGCTCGGCGTAGCGCTCGATGTGCGTCCACGGCAGCGGTTCCTCGAACCAGCCGATGTCGTACGGCGCCAGCTCGTGCACCAGCCGCCGTGCGGTGGCCATCGCGAACCGGGCGTGCCCCTCGACGAAGAGGTCCACCTCGGGGCCGACCGCCTCGCGCACCGCGGCGACCAGCGCCAGCGAGCGGCGCAGCTCGCTGCGTTCCAGCTCGTGCAGGCCGGCGCCGAACGGGTCGAACTTCAGGGCGGTGAAGCCCTTGGCGACGGTCTCCTTCGCCTTGGCGGCGAACTCGGCCGGCTCGCGCTCGCCGGTGTACCAGCCGTTGGCGTAGACCCGGACCCGGTCGCGGGTGGCGCCGCCGGTGAGCCGGTAGGCGGGCACGCCCAGCGCCTTGCCCATCAGGTCGTACAGCGCCTGGTCCACGCCGGAGACGACGACGCCGCCGATGTCGCCGCCGCGCAGGAAGTCGCCCTGGTACATGCGCAGCCAGAGCTCTTCGACGTCGAACGGGTCGGCGCCCAGCAGGTGCCGGTGGCCCATCGCCTCGGTGAGCCGGCAGGTCTCGTCCACCCGGTAGGGGTGGGTGATCTCGCCGACGCCGGTCAGGCCCTGGTCGGTGTGAATCCGGACGTAGCCGAAGTCGCGCCAGGCAGTGCCGAGTTGGAGCGTCTCGACCTTGCTGATCCGGCCGGCCGGGCCGGCCGGCCGGGTGGTGTTCACGGTCAGCATCAGCGGGCCCCCGTCGCGGTGCCGGCGCCGCCCATGGTGGAGACGTGCGCGAGGTCGCTGGGGCCGCCCTCGGCCAGGGTGCGGGTGACGGCCGCCTCGGTCGCCTCCAGCAGGCGGTCCACGTCGGCGTCGGTGTGCGCGTAGGACAGGTGGCTGCGCTTGAGGTTCAGCGGCAGCTCGAAGACGCCGTGCTCGATGAGGTGGCGGCGGTAGCCGACGAAGAGCGCGGTGTCGTTGGCGAGCAGGTCGTCGTAGCTGAGCGGCGCCGGGCCGGGCATGAAGTAGCTGACGAAGACCGAGCCGTAGCCGGTCACCACGGCGGGCACGCCGATCCGCTGGTAGAGCGCGGTGAGTTCGGTGCGCACCCGATCGCCGAGCCGGAAGACGTGCTCGTGCACCGGCTGCTCGCGCAGCTTGCCGATGGTGGCCAGGGCGGCGGCGACCGGCAGCGGGTGGCCGTTGTAGGTGCCGGCGAAGAACACCGGGCCGCCGGGACGGCTGCTGAACTGCTCCATCAGGTCGGCGCGGCCGCCGAGCGCGCCGATCGGGGCGCCGTTGGCGATGGCCTTGCCGAGGGTGGTCAGGTCCGGGGTGACGCCGGAGATCGCCTGGTAGCCGCCGAGGGCGTGCCGGAAGCCGGTGATCACCTCGTCGAAGACCAGCACGCTGCCGGCCGCGGTGCACTCCTCGCGCAGCGTGCGCAGGAACTCCTCGGTGGGCAGCAGCGCGCCCACGTTGTGCGGGATGGGCTCCACGATCACCGCGGCGATGTCGGTGCCGTGCTCGGCGAACGCCTGGCGGACGGCGGCGACGTCGTTGAAGCGCAACACCAGGGTGGCGTCGAGGACTTCGGGCAGGATGCCGGTGGAGGTCGGGTCGTGCCGGCCGACCCGGTCCGGGGCCGAGATGACGTTGAGGCTGACCGCGTCGTGCCAACCGTGGTAGCAGCCCTGGAACTTCACCACCAGGCGGCGCCCGGTGGCCGCGCGGGCCACCCGCAGCGCGTGGAAGGTCGCCTCGCTGCCGGTGCTGGTGAGCAGCACCTGCTCGATCGACGGGATCAGTTCGGCCAGTTGCTCCGCGAGGACCACCTCGGCCTCGGTGACCGCCACCCCGGTGAGCCCGAGCCGGCCGGACGCGTCCGCGACCGCGGCGGCCACGTCCGGGTCGTTGTGGCCGAGCAGCGGCGGCCCGAACGCGGCGTGGTAGTCGGTGAATTCCCTGCCGTCGCTGTCCCAGAACCGGGACCCCGCGGTGCGGGCGATCACCAGGTCGGTGAGGCCGGGAATGCTGCGCTGGCCGCTGTTGACACCGCCCGGTATCACCCGGCGGGCCCGCTCGGCGAGCGTCATGTGGTGCTCCTCGCGTCGATGCTGTGGGTGACGGTCCCGGCCCTGCCCGGCCGGGACCGCAGGACGCCATCCGCCCGGCAAGTCGTCGCAGGATTCGTTCGCTGCACTGAAGGAACGATTTTCAAGAACACTGTTCTGAATATCCGAACAGTGGGCTGATCTTAGATCCGGTTTAACCCTCGGTCAAGGGGGGTCCGGTGGTAACCTGTTTTGCTATGCAGAACAGTGTTGAGCGCGGCGCGGATGACGAGCGGGGCCGCGCGGCGGGGGCCGAGCCGAAATACCTGGTGAAGACCGTGGCGAGGGCCGCGGAGCTGCTGGAGGTGCTCGCCGCCGGAGGACCCGGAGCAGGACTCAGCGTGACGGAGGTCGCCCAGCGCAGCGGTGTCTCGAAGAGCGCCGCCTTCGGCCTGCTGCAGACCCTGCGGCACTACGGCCTGGTGGCCGACGAGGGCGAGGGGATGAACCGCCGCTACCGGCTGGGGATGTCGCTGGCCCGGCTCGGTGACCGGGCCCAGGCGCAGATCTCGCTGCGGGACGTGGCCCGCCCGCTGCTGCGCGAGCTGACCGCCGCCACCGGCATGGCCTCGCGGGTCGCGGTGCCGCAGGAAGGCCAGGCGGTGATCGTCGACCAGGTCGACTCCGGCGGCGGCCTGCGGCTCGACCTGCGGATGGGCGCCCGCGAACTGCCGCACTGCACCGGGATCGGCAAGGCGCTGCTGGCCGCGATGCCCGAGCAGGAGGCCAGGGAACTCGTCGCCCGCACCGGGCTGCCCCGCCGCACCTCGCGCACCATCACCGACGAGGCGACGCTCTTCGCCCACCTGTCCGACGTCCGCGCCACCGGCTACGCGCTGGACGACGAGGAGGACGCCGACGGGATCTTCTGCATCGGCAGCGTGGTCCGCGACCACCGGGACCGGTGCGTCGGCGCGATCAGCATCACCGGCCTCAAGCTCGATCTGCCCGGCTGGCGGTTCCGCGAACTCGGCCTCCAGGTAAGGGACTTCGCCGATCGGATCAGTCAGAGCCTGGGGCACGGCAACGCCCCGGCGACGTCCGGCGGCCGCACAACGGCCACCGCGGGGTCTTGACCGATTCACCGACGGCGGGCTAGCGTCTCGCCCCGTCGGACGGTGTCGCGCAAGCACCCTGCCCCTGGTCTGCGCTTTTCCCGCACCGGTCCGCACCGCCATCCGCACTTCCGGCAAGCGTCACGGTTTCGTCCTCACCCCAGGCCCATCGAAGGCTGAGGCACATCGTGAACGTTCCCCCTGGCCCCGTGCCGGGTTCCACCAACGACCAGAGCCCCGAGTCGAGCCCCGAGCAGAGCCGTACCGACACCTCCCGCCGCAGGCTGCTGCGGGCCGGCGGTATCGGCGGTCTGCTGCTCGCGGCCACCACCACGGCGGTCGCCGCCGGCACCGGCACCGCGTCCGCGGCCGGTTCCGGCTCCGGTGCCGCGAAGCCGGCCGGCCACCCGGCCGCGCCGCTCACCGCCGACTCCGTCGCCCGGCTGCTCGCGCTCGACCCCAGGTCGCTCGCGAACGGCACGGTCGCGCTGGTCTCCGGTTATCGCGCACCCGGCGACGGCGGCGGCCTGGTCGCCCGCTGGGACGCGACCGCGACCACCGCGCCCAACGGCGGCACCGTGCTGCGCCCGGCCGGCCGGACCGGCAAGGGCCGCTGGCGCATGGTCCACGACGGCCTGCTGGACTTCCGCCAGTTCGGCGTCTTCGACGCCTCCACCCCGGCCGACGCCGCGCTGGACGCCATGGTCGGCGACCCGGCCGTGTACCGGATCGAGGCGCACACCGACCTCAACTTCACCAAGCGCCACACCTTCACCCGCTCCCGGCTCGAACTCGACTTCGGTGGCAACAAGGTCACTACCACCGGGATCGAGAAGAACGCGTACAACAACCCGTTCGGCGCGGTGCTGTACTTCCTCGGCAAGGTGACCAGCACCACCGTCAAGTCCCAGCTGTCCGCCGCGATGCCCGACCTCGCCGACATCTTCGAGGTGCCGTCGAGCAAGTCCTTCACCGTCGGCCAGTGGTGGAGCGTGGAGATCGACGCGGCCGCCGGCACCGGGCTGTACGAGAAGGAGGTGCAGAAGCTCGTCCAGGTCACCGAGATCGTGGACGGCACGCACATCCGCGTCAACTACAAGATCGGCTGGGAGCTGGCCGCCGGGCGCACCTTCACCTGGACCCGGGTCGAGCCGGTCGAGCGCGTCCACGTGCGCAACATGGTCTTCGAGGGCGTGCCGGACGTCGCCGACGACGACACCGAGACCGGCTCGCACCCGCTCGCCTACGAGTACGCCGTCTCCTGCGACGTCTCCGGCATCGACGCCACCGGCACCTTCTGGCCGGTGATCATCCGCCGTTGGTGTACGTACTTCCGCACCTCCGAGTGCCAGTTGAAGAACCCGGCCTCGGTCACCTACGGCGGCGCCGGCTACCTCACCCAGCAGATCTACTGCCTGTACGGCCACGTCGAGGACTGCCACGTCGCCAACGCCCGGCACCTCAACGACTGGACGGCCTCCGCCTACGGCTACGTCACCAACTGCCACGGCGACGGCGACGACCAGGGCCCCTTCGTCACCCACGGCCAGTTCGAGCACGACCTCACCTACACCGGCAACTCCGGGCTGATGACCTTCGCCAACTCCGGTGCGGCCTGGGGCGGCGCGGCCAAGCGGATCACCGTCCGCAAGCACGCCTGCTCGTGGTTCGTGGCCAGGACCAACATCACCGACCTGACGCTGGAGGACATGCTGGTCATCGGCAACGCCCAGCCGAACTCGGGGATGATCTGGGTGAACTCCGACGGCGCCCAGCTGCGCGGCTGCGTCGCCTCGGGCCCGCTGGTGATCTCCCAGTCCTCCGCCAAGTCGAAGCGGCCCACCGTGATCGCCGACTCGGCCTTCACCCAGGGCAAGGCGTCCGAGGTCACCGCGGCCACCGTCAGCTCCGACGTGCACCTGCTGCGGGTCACCCTGAAGGACCTGGACGGCGCGCAGTTCAACGGCACCGGCGACCTCGTCCTCGACCACTGCACGTTCACCGGAACCGGCGCGGACGCCGGCCCCAGCACCGTCGCGCACGCCGACACCGCGGTGCACGGCGGCACCTTCACCGACACCGGCCTGGTGCTGAAGTCCGCCAAGGACCAGCGGCTGTGGATCGACGGCGGCGCCCGCTTCGGCGGCGGAAACAGCTCGGCGGCCTTCCTCGCCCGCAGCGGCGCGGACCGCACCGTCAGCTGGCAGCTCGACGGCGTCGACTCCCGCGCCGCGGACCAGAAGACCGCGCACCTGCTGATCACCGACGGCGTCAACCACTACCGCGCGGGCGGCTCGGCCTTCTCCGGCGGCCGTATCGAACTCGACCCGGCCGCCTTCACCGGGGACAGCCACCTGCTGCACACCGGCTGCACCGAGGACGGCGTGACCCGCACCAAGATGCCCGCCGAAGGCGACCGGGTGCGGCACACCGCCGGGAACCTGCTGATCTGAGAGCGCCGGCCGGGCCCGTCACGAGCCCGGCCGGCCCCGGCCCGACCGCCGCCCAACGCGGCGTCCGGGCAACGCCGTTGACCAACACCGGCACCGCGCAGGCCACTTGTGTTCCGCGGCCCCTTCCCGCCGATCCGTCCCGCCGACCCTTCGCGCCCACCGTGAGAGAGAGACCATGGCCACCGACCAGACCAGCACCGCCGGCACCCCGATCGAGGGGCGTCCGGTGCGGATCGCCCTCGTGGGCGCCGGCAACCGCGGGCTGACCTACGCCGCATGGATTCGCGACCACCCCGAGCGCGCCCGGATCGTCGCCGTCGCCGACCCCCGGCCCGAGGCACGCGCGCTCGTGCCGACGGCGACCGGGTACGGCGACTGGCGGGAACTGCTCGCCGCCACCGAGGCGAACGGCGGACCGCTGGCCGACGGCGTGATCGTGGCCACCCAGGACCGCGAGCACGCCGAACCGGTGCTCGCCCTGGCCCGGGCCGGGTACGGCGTGATGACCGAGAAGCCGCTCGCCCCCACGGAAGCCGAGTGCCGCACCATCGTGGAGGGCGTCGAGGCGGCCGGCGTGCCCTTCGCCGTCTGCCACGTGATGCGCTACACCCCCTACACCGACCTGGTGAAGAGCGTGGTGGACAGCGGTGTCCTCGGCACCGTCACCGGACTCGACCACCTGGAACCGGTCGGCTGGTGGCACTACGCGCACAGCTACGTCCGCGGCCCGTGGCGCCGCGAGGACCACTCCTCACCGATGATCCTCGCCAAGTCCAGCCACGACCTGGACTGGATCGCCTACGTCACCGGCCGCCGGATCGAGACCGTGGCGAGCTTCGGCTCGCTCGCCCACTTCCGCCCGGAGAACGCCCCGGCGGGCGCCGCCGCCAACTGCCTGGACTGCCCGGTCGAGCCGAGCTGCCCGTACTCCGCGCCCAAGCTGTACTACCCGGCGCTGCGCACCACCGGCGGCGCCTGGCCGATCGACCACGTGACCGCGCACGCCACCGGCCCGCAGGACGAGGCGGTCCTCACCGAGGCGCTGCGCACCGGCCCGTACGGACGGTGCGTGTACCGCGCGGACAACGACGTGGTCGACAACCAGGTGGTCGCCATGCAACTGTCCGGCGGCGCCACCGCGGTCTTCACCATGACCGCGTTCACCGAGCAGACCCACCGCCAGACCCGGATCTTCGGCAGCCACGGCTGGCTGCGCGGCGACGGCGAGCGGGTCACCGTGCACGACTTCCGCGACGACACCACCCAGGTGCACGAGGTCGGCGCGAGCGGCTCCAACGCCGCGGACGGCCACGGCGGCGGCGACTCGGTGCTGGTCGAGTCCTTCGTCACCGCGCTCGCCACCGGCGACCGCTCCCACATCCGCTCCGGCCCGGTCGAGTCCCTCGGCAGCCACCTCGCGGCCTTCGCGGCCGAGCGGTCCCGGCACCAGGGCACGGTCGAGACGGTGCCGCCCCGCTGACCGGCCGCACGCCGTACCCCGACCGCGCCCGCACCCGGCGCCACCAGCAGCACCCGCACCCGGCGCCACCAGCAGCACCCGCACCCCGCACCACCCGCACGCTTCGCCCGCACGGCACCGCGGCCCCACCCGCGCCCGTACCACCGACCACCGCCACGCACCACGCTCCGGAAAGCGAGAACCACCGTGAGACGCCGTAACACCGCCGCCCTCGCCGTCGCCGCCGCCCTTGCCGCCACCGCCGTGGCCGGCTGCGGTTCCAGCACCGGTTCCGGGTCCAGCTCGAAGAAGACCATCAACACCTGGGTGTACCCGGTGATCAACGACCCGAAGGCCAACTCCGCCTACTGGGACGGCCTGGTCAAGGGGTTCGAGAAGGAGAACCCCGGGGTGACCGTGAAGGTCTCCACCTACCCGTGGGCCAACCGGGACACCGCGCTGGCCACCGCGCTCGCGGCCGGCAAGGGCCCCGACGTGGCCTACCTGATCCCCGACCAGCTCTCCGCGTACCAGCGCAACCTGATCCCGGCCGACAAGTGGATGCCGGCCGCGGACAAGGCGGCCTACCGCCCGGCCGCGCTGAAGGCGGTCACCGTGGACGGCCAGCCGCTCGCCGCCCCCGTGCTGATGTCCAGCTACCCGCTGCTGTGCGACAAGAAGGTCTTCGACGCGATCGGCGAGACCTCCTACCCGGCCACCTGGGACCAGCTCGCCGCGCTCGCGCCCAAGCTGAAGGCCAAGGGCTTCTACGCGACCAGCTACAGCGGCGACACCACCGCCACCCTCAACATGACCTTCTACCCGCTGCTGTGGCAGGCCGGCGGCGACGTCTTCTCCGCCGACGGCAAGAAGGCCACCTTCAACAGCGCGGCCGGCGTCAAGGCGCTCACCTGGCTGAAGACCTTCGTGGACAACGGCTGGACGCCCAAGGACCTGGTCACCACCACCCCGCAGATCGAGCAGACCGACCTCGCCAAGAACAAGGTCGCCTGCACCTGGCAGAACACCGCGGCCGAGGTCGAGCCGTTCTGGGGCAAGGAGAACATCGAGGTCGGCCCGGCGCTGAGCAGCACCAAGTCGGTGGCGTACGGCACCGTCGGCACCCTCGCGGTCTTCAAGGGCGCCAACCAGAAGCTCTCCGGCAAGTGGATCTCGTACGTGTCGCAGCCGAAGAACACCGCGGGCCTGCAGAAGCCGGGCGGGTACTTCTCGCCGCGCGCCGACGCGACCGCGCTCTACCCCGGCGACAAGCTGCAGGAGGCGACCGAGAAGGTGCTGAGCAGCACCGACGTCGGCCCGCTCAACAAGTCCGCGCGTGACGTGATGGGCCTGCTCGCCCCGCAGATCCAGGCCGCGCTGCTCGGCAAGACCAGCCCGAAGAAGGCGCTCGACGACGCGGCCCAGGCCGCGGACCAGCTGATCGCCCGCAAGCGCTGACCGCGCGCGGGCGGTCGTCGCCGGCCGGCGCTGACCGCCCGCACGTTCTGACCGCCCGCACGTGCCGATCGTCCGCACGTGCTGACCGTCCGCACGTGCTGACCGTCCGCACGCTCTGATCGACCGTCCCACCAGCCGGCGAGGTCCGGCAGCACCCGTCGCTCCCGAAGGAGGTCCCGTGGCCGCAGTCGCGGAACGTACCACCCGCCCGCAGAAGAACCGACGCGGACCACACGCGCGCCGGGAGGCCCGGATCGGGCTGCTGTTCGTGCTGCCCTGCTTCCTGCTCTTCCTGGTCTTCCGGTTCGGACCGGGCATCGCCGGGCTGGTGCTCGGCTTCACCGACTACACCATCGGCGACAGCACCCACTTCACCGGACTGCAGAACTTCCAGCGGATGATGCACGACCCGCTGTTCTGGTCCTCGCTGCGGGTCACCGTCGTCTACAGCGTGATGGCGGTGCCGTTCACCATCCTCGCCTCGCTGGGGCTGGCGCTGCTCACCCGGCGGGCCTTCCGCGGCTCCCGGCTCTTCCGGTCGATCTTCTTCCTGCCGGTGGTCACCAGCCTGATCCTGGCGTCCACCGTCTTCATCTGGATCTTCTCCACCAAGGGCCCCTGGTCCGACATCATGGGCTGGCTCGGCCTGCCGGACCAGTCCTGGCTCACCGACTCGGCCCTGGTGCTGCCGGCGATCGCCCTGGTCGGCATCTGGTCGCGCTGCGGCTACGGCATGCTCATCCTGCTCGCCCGACTCCAGGACGTCCCAAGGGAGTTGGAGGAGGCCGCGCTGATGGACGGCGCGGGGCCCTTCCAGCGGTTCCGCTACATCGTGGCCCCGCAGCTGAAGCCGGCCTTCTTCTTCCTGGCGGTCATCGAGACCACCAACAGCTTCCAGATCTTCGACGCCATCTACGTGATGACCGGCGGCGGCCCGGCCAACGCCAGCTACAGCCTCGTGTACCAGCTCTACGACGCCGGCTTCAAATACAGCGACCTCGGCTACGCCAGCGCGATCGGCTGCGTGCTGTTCGTGATGACCGTGGTCGTGGCGCTCGTGCAGCGACTGGTGCTCGGAAAGGAGAAGTGACCATGGCGAACACGACCGCCCAGGCCGCCGAGGCGGGCGCGGGCTCCCACCCGGGCCCCGGAGTATTCGACCCGGCAGCCGCCGACGACCGTGCCGCGCGCGGCAGTCGGCCGCGCCGCTCCGGTCGCACCCGCGAGCCCCGCGAGCGCGACACCATACCCAGGGCGCTGCGGCCCAGCCCGGGCGGGCAGATCGTCCGCGGTGTGCTGCTCGCGGTGGCGGCCGTGGTGACGGTCTTCCCCTTCTACGCGATGCTCGTGCTGTCGCTGAAGCCCGGCGCCGCGGTCTCGCTCCCGGGCAGCCTCCTGCCCTGGCACCTCAGCGGGTCCTCCTACAGCGCCGTGCTCGACGCCCAGGACGTGCCGCGCTGGCTGCTCAACACCCTGATCTACTCGCTGGTGTCGGTGGTCGGCGTGCTGGTGCTGGCCGCGCTGGCCGGCTACGCCTTCGCGAAGAAGCGGTTCCGCGGCAGGGAGGCGATGTTCTGGTCCTTCCTGTCCATGGTCATGGTCCCGTACCACGTCACCATGATCCCGACCTTCATCATGATGGCGAAGCTCGGCGGCGTGGACACCTACTGGGGCCTGATCATCCCGACCCTCGCCAACGCCCAGGCGGTGTTCCTGATGCGGCAGTTCATCAAGGACCTCCCGGACGAGATGTTCGAGGCGGCCCGGCTGGACGGCTGCAGCGAACTGCGGATCTTCGTCAGCATCGTGCTGCCGCTGCTCAAGCCGATCCTCGCCACCCTCGGCACCTTCGTCTTCCTGTGGCACTGGAACGACTTCCTGTGGCCGCTGATCATGGGCCAGAGCAGCGGCATGCGCACCCTCACCGTCGGCATCGCGTCGCTGCAACAGCAGCAGGTGCCGCTCAGCCAGGTGCTCGCCGGTTCGGTGATCGCCTTCGTCCCCATCTTCGCCGCCTACCTGGCGGGCCAGCGGTACTTCACCGAGGGCGTCACCGGTTCGGCCGTCAAAGGATGACCACGCTCATGCCCCACAGCTCCCCGTCCACGCCCACGCCCGCGGCGCTCGCGTCCGTACGCCCCGGCCTGGCCGACTTCCCCGCCGGCGAGCAGCAGCTCGAAGACCTGCTCGCCACCCCTTCGCCCGCCCTGGTGGCCGACGTCGCCCGTCTCGAGGGCGACCTGGTCGTGCTCGGCGCGGGTGGCAAGATGGGCCCCAGCCTGTGCCGGCTCGCCCGCCGGGCGCTGGACGCGGCCGGCCGCACCGACGTCGCCGTGCACGCCGTCTCCCGCTGGTCGGACCGGGCTGCGGCCGACGCGCTCGCCGCCGAGGGGGTCCGTCCGGTCGCCTTCGACCTGCTCGACGGTGACCCGGCCGGGCTGCCCAACGCGGGCAACGCGGTCTTCATGGTCGGCGCCAAGTTCGGCTCCGCGGGCAACCCCGCCCACGCCTGGGCGGTCAACGCGGCGCTGCCGGACCGGATCGCGCGCCGGTACCGCGACGCGCGGATCTCCGCGTTCTCCACCGGCAACGTCTACCCGCTGGTCGACACCGCCTCGGCCGGCTCCACCGAGACGGACCCGGTCGGCCCGGTCGGCGAGTACGCCATGTCCTGCCTCGGCCGCGAACGGGTCTTCGGTTACCACGCGGCCGAACACGGCACCCGCGTCGCGCTCCTGCGGCTCAACTACGCGATCGACCTGCGCTACGGGGTGCTCGCCGACATCGCCTCGGCCGTGCACGCCGGGCAGCCGGTGGACGTCACCACCGGCCACGCCAACGTGGTCTGGCAGGGGTACGCCAACGAAGTGGCCCTGCGCGCGCTGCTGCACGCCGACGCGGAGGCGTTCACCGTCAACCTCACCGGGCCGGAGACCGCCTCGGTGCGGCGGCTGGCCCAGCTGTTCGGCGAGGAGTTCGGCCGGACCGGCGCCGCCGCGGGTTCGGTCACGTCCGCCGAAGCGGCCTCGGAACAGGCATCCTTGACGACGGGTCAGGAATCCGGCACGGCGCTGCTGTCCGACGCGAGCCGCTGCCACGCGCTGTTCGGCTATCCGCCGGTGCCGCTGCGCACGCTGGTCGGCTGGCAGGCCGAGTGGATTCGGCGCGGGCTGCCGCTGTCGGGCCGGCCCACCAAGTTCGACGTCCGCGACGGAAGGTTCTGACCCACCGTGTCCTCCCGCAACCACGAGACCGCCACCGTTCCGGCGGGCCTCTCCCCAGACGGCACCCCGGGCGAAGCGGCGAGCCCGCTCGACCTGCTCGCCGCCGGGACCGTCATACCGGCCCACCCGCTCGCCCTCGACGCCGAGCGCCGGCTGGACGAGCGGCGCCAGCGCGCGCTGACCCGCTACTACCTGGCGTCGGGCGCCGGCGGGATCGCGGTCGGCGTGCACACCACCCAGTTCGAGATCAGGGACGCCGCCGTCGGGCTGCTCCGCCCGGTGCTCGAACTCGCCGCCGAGACCGCCGACAAGGAGGCCGGCCGGCCCGTGGTGAAGGTCGCCGGCGCCTGCGGCTACACCGCGCAGGCCGTCGCCGAGGCCGAACTCGCCGCCGAACTCGGCTACGACGCGGTGCTGTTGAGCCCCGCGGTGCCCGGCGCCGACGAGACCGGGCTGCTGGACCGGGCCCGCGCGGTCGGCGAGGTGCTGCCCGTCGTCGGCTTCTACCTCCAGGAGGCCGTCGGGGGACGCTACCTGTCCGCCGACTACTGGCGGGCGTTCGCCGACATCCCGTCGGTGGTGGCGATCAAGGCCGCGCCCTTCGACCGGTACCGGACCGCCGAGGTGATCGCCGCCGTCGCCGCGAGCGACCGCGCCGGGGACGTCGCCCTCTACACCGGCAACGACGACGCGATCCTCACCGACCTGCTCACCCCCTACCGCACCTCCGGCGGCGACCTGCGCTGGTTCGCCGGCGGGCTGCTCGGCCAGTGGGCCGTGTGGACCTCCAGCGCGGTCGGGATGCTGGCCCAGGTGCGCGCGGCGCGCGCGGGCGACCAGCAGCTGATGACCGATCTGCTGCGCAGGGCACCGCAGTTGAGCGAGGCCAACGCGGCGGTCTTCGACGTGCGCAACGCGTTCCGCGGCTGCATCCCCGGCGTGCACGAAGTGCTGCGCCGCCAGGGCCTGCTGGCCGGCACCTGGTGCCTCGACCCCGCCGAACGGCTCTCGCCACGGCAGGCAGAGGAGATCGCCCGGGTCGCGGCGGCCTATCCGTGGCTGACCGACGACGCGTTCGTGGCGGAGCACCGTGATGACTGGCTCCGCTGACAGCGGGCCGCGTCCCGTCGCCGTGGTGGCGATGGCGCCCGCGCTGCGCGAGCAGTTGTTCACCGCGGACGCCTGGCAGCGGCTGACCCGCCTGGCCGACCCGGTGCTGCTCGACCGGCCCGCCGACCGGACCGCGCTGGCCGCCGCGGTGGCCGACGCCGACATCCTTGTCACCGGCTGGGGAACCGCCCAACTCGATGCCGAACTCCTCTCCGGCGCACCGCGGTTGGCGCTCCTGGCGCACACCGGCGGCGCGGTCAGCCCGTACGCGACCCAGGCCGTGTTCGACCGGGGGGTCCGCGTCACCCAGGCGGGCGCCGCGATGGCCCGCCCGGTCGCCGAGGTGGCCCTCGCCTTCACCCTCGCGCTGCTGCACCGCATCCACCGCTTCGACCACGCGCTGCGCGGCGGAGTGCCCTGGGAGCAGGCCGAGGAGGCGCCCGAGCGCCACCAGATCCTCGGCTGCCCGATCGGCGTGATCGGTGCCTCCCGCACCGGACGCGCCTACATCGCACTGGTCCGGGCGCTGGGCGCCGAGGTGACCGTGGCCGACCCCTACCTCGGGCCGGAGGACGCCGACGCGCTCGGCGTCCGGGTCGCCGGACTGGACGAGGTGCTGGCCACCAGCCGGATCACCGCGGTGCACGCGCCCGCGCTCGCCGAGACCCGGCACCTGCTGGGCCCGAGGGAGCTGGCCCTGCTCCCGGAGGGCGCCGGACTGGTCAACACCGCCAGGTCGTGGCTGGTCGACGAGGCCGCGCTGCTGGCCGAGCTGCGCACCGGCCGGATCGACGCCGCGCTCGACGTCTACGACGCCGAACCGCTGCCCGCCGAGCATCCGTTGCGCACCCTGCCCAACGTTCTCCTGACGCCTCATCAGGCCGCCGCGACGGTCGAGGGCCGCCAGGCGCTGGGCGACAGCACCGTGGCGGAGATCGAACGCCACCTGGACGGACTGGAGTTGCTGCACCAGGTGGGTCGCGACGCCCTGGAGAGGGTCGAATAGCCGCGCGGTCAGCTCAGTTGGGGAGGTCCGGTTGCCAACCGGCGACGGCCCGAACCTTTTTGACGAGCCGCGGTGTCTTCGTGACCCGCAGCCGCATTCGCGTGGCCCGAACCCTGAACCCCGAACTCCCGCACCCGCACCGTACTCACGAAGAGAGAGAACACCTATGCGCCTGATGCGCCTGGGGCCGCCCGGTGGCGAGCGCCCCGTCCTCGGCACCGCCGACGGCCGGACGTACGACCTGTCCGGCCTCACCGCCGACCTCGACCCCGCCTTCTTCGCGACCGACGGCGTCGCGCGGGCCCGGGAGGAGCTTGCCGCCGGCCGGCTGCCCGAGCTGTCCGCGGCCGATGTCGCCGGACAGCGCACCGGCGCCCCCGTGGCCCGGCCCGGCGCGGTGCTGTGCATCGGCCAGAACTACGCGGCCCACGCCCGCGAGTCGGGGGCCGAACCGCCCACCGAGCCGATCCTCTTCCACAAGAGCCCCAACACCGTGGTCGGTCCGAAGGACGCGGTGCTGATCCCGCGGGGCTCGAAGAAGACCGACTGGGAGGTGGAGCTGACCGTGGTGATCGGCCGCCGCGCCCGCTACCTCGCCGAGGACGACGACCCGCTGGCGTACGTCGCCGGGTACGCGGTCGGCAACGACGTCTCGGAGCGGGCCTTCCAGCTGGAGACTCCCGGCGGCCAGTGGTCCAAGGGCAAGAGCTGCGAGACGTTCAACCCGCTCGGCCCGTGGCTGCTGACCGCCGACGAGGTGCCCGACCCGCAGGCGCTGCGACTGCGTTCGTGGGTCAACGGCGAGCCCCGGCAGGACTCCTCGACCGCCGACATGATCTTCGGCGTCGCGGAGATCATCCGCCATCTGTCCCAGTACCTCGTCCTGGAGCCCGGCGATCTGGTCAACACCGGTACGCCCGAGGGCGTCGCGCTCTCCGGCCGCTTCCCGTACCTGTCCGCGGGCGACGTGATGGAGATGGAGATCGACGGCCTCGGCCGGCACCGCTCGGTGTGCGCCGATGCGTGAGCACGCGCGGCCGGCCGGGAGCGCGCCGCGCTCCGGCGCCGCCGTGAGGGCCACGGTCGGGGCCGTGCGGTGACGGGGTGCTGACGTACGACGCCCACCCGGTGCTGACCGGCGGCTTCCGGCTCGCCGAGGGCCCGGTCTGGGACGCCCCGCGCGAACGGCTGCTCTGGGTCGACATCGAGGCCGGCCAGGTCCACGAGGGGCGGCTGCGGCCCGACCGGGTGGAGGTCGTCCGGCGGCACCGCCTCCCGGGCCCGGCCGGCGCGGTGGCCTGCGCCGCCGACGGCGGCCTGCTCGTCGCCGGCCGGTACGGCGTGACCGTCCTCCGCCCGGACGGGACCCGCCGGGCCGGCGCCCGGGTGCTGCCGCACGGCACGCCCGGGCGGCTGAACGACGGCGGCTGCGATCCGGCGGGGCGGTTCCTGGTCGGGAGCACCGCGCTCGACGGCCGCCGCGGCCAGGACGTCCTGGTCCGGCTCGCCGGCGACGGGCGGCCCGCCGTCCTCGACACCGACCTGACCTGCTCCAACGGGCTGGCCTGGTCGCCCGACGGACGGCTGATGTACAGCGTGGACACCGGCGCCGGCCTGGTCCGGGTACGCGGATACGACCCCGCGGACGGCCAGGCCGGCGAGCGCCGCGACTTCCTCGCGGTCGACGGCGGGCTGCCGGACGGCCTGTGCGCCGACCGCGACGGCAATCTGTGGCTGGCGGTGTGGGGTGCCGGCGAGGTGCGCTGCTACTCGCCGGCGGCGCGGCATCTGGCCACCGTCCGGGTCCCCGCCGCGTACGCCGCCGGCGTGGCCTTCGCCGGTCCCGACCTCGCCACCTTGCTGATCACCGCGGGCGGCCCCGACGGCGGCCTGTTCGCCGCGCGCCCGGGCGCCCGCGGCGCGGCCGTCCCGGCGTGGAACGGCGTCAGCCGCTGAGCCGGGACGGCCGCGGGGCCCGGCGTCAGAAGGTGGTGGCCGGGTTGAGCTGGGAGGTGCTGATTCCGGTGCCGGGCACCCCCCACTTGGCGAAGATCCTGGCGTAGTCGCCGTCGGCGATCAGCTTGTTGACCGCGTCGCGCAGCGCCGGGGCCAGCGGCGACTTCTTCGCGGTGACGAAGCCGACCGTGGTGGTGCTGATCTCGCCGAGGAACTTGGTGCCCGGGATGCGGGTCGCGTCGTACTTCAGGCCCAGCGTCGGGCCGAACATGACGTCGACCTTGCCGTTGGACAGCCCGAGGAAGATCGGGGCGGAGTCGGCGAAGTACTGCACCTTGTAGGGCTTCTTGCCGATCTTGGCGCAGTCGCCGGCGCCGTCGGTGAGGATCTGCTGGAACGTCGAGCCGGGGGAGGTGGCGATGGTCAGGCCGCACAGGTCGGTGAGCTTCTTGACGGAGTCGACGGAGACGTTCCTGGAGCCGAGGAACGCCTGCCCGTCGTCGAGGTAGGAGGCGAAGTCCACCACCTGCTCGCGGGCCTTGGTGGCCCCGAAGTTGTCCTGACCGACGTCGTAACGGCCATTCTGCACACCGGGGATGACGGTGGGGAAGGTGCCGTACTGCACGTCCCACTTGACGCCGAGCACCTTGGCGACGGCGTTGCGCAGGTCGACGTCGAGGCCGACGGGAGTGCCGTTCTGCTCGCCGGCGTGCGGCAGGCCCTGCACGCCGGGCTGCCGGGTGGTGCCCAGCGTGAGGGTGCCGCTGCTGCGGATCTTGGCGGGCAGTTCCGCCTTCAGTTTCGGGTCGGCGGTGATCGCGGACACCACGTCCTGGGTGGGGATGGCGGTCGAACCCGCGCCGCCCGCGCTCGGCTTGGCGGCGGCCCCGGCACCCGTGGCGGCCGGCGCGCCGGAGGAGGAGTCGTCGGAGGAACCGCCGCAGGCGACGAGCAGGGCCAGCCCGGCGCCGGCGGCGACAGTGGCGACGGCGAGTCTCGGGGCGCGGCGGTGGGAACGGCGTTCGGTGGTCACGGGAGTGCCTTTCACAAGGGGGAGCTGCGGGGGACCTGGGGGAACCGGAGCGGGAGCGCTCACCCGCGGGCGCCGGCTCAGAGCACCGCGGCCAGGAAGGACCGGGCCCGTTCGTGGCGCGGATCGCTCAGCACGTCCGCGGGGGCACCGGACTCGATGATCCTTCCGCCGTCGAGGAAGACCACCGTGTCGGCGACCTTCCGGGCGAAGCCGATCTCGTGCGTGACGACGATCATCGTCATGCCGCTGAGCGCCAGGTCCTGGATCACCGCGAGGACCTCGCCGACGAGTTCGGGATCGAGCGCGCTGGTCGGCTCGTCGAAGAGCAGCAGGCGCGGCTCCATGGCCAGCGCGCGGGCGATCGCCACCCGCTGCTGCTGGCCACCGGACATCTGCCGGGGATAGGAGTCCTCCCGGCCGGCCAGGCCGACCCGTTCGAGCAGCTCACGGGCCCGCGCGGCGGCCTGCTTCCTCGGCACGCCGCGCACCGCGACCGGCGCCTCGGTGATGTTGTCGAGCACCGTCAGGTGCGGGAAGAGGTTGAACTGCTGGAAGACCATGCCGACATCGGCCCGCTGCCGGGTGATCGCCCGGGCCCGCAGTTCGTGCAGCCGCCCGCCGTCGTGCCGGTAGCCGACGAGGTCGCCGCCGATCTCCACGAAGCCGGCGTCCGGCTTCTCCAGGTGGTTCACGCAGCGCAGCAGCGTGGACTTGCCGGAGCCGGACGGGCCGAGCAGGACGGTCACCTCGCCCTCGCGCACGTCGAGGTCGACGCCGTCCAGCACGACGTTCGCGCCATAGCTCTTGCGCAGGCCCCGGACGCGCACCAGGGGCCGCTCGTCGTCGCTCATGACAGCCCCACCGCGGGGGACTTGGCCGGGCCGAACAGCGGGATGTTGGCGCGGGCCACCTGCCAGAACCCGCGCGGCGGCCTGCCGCCGGACCGGTTGTTGCCGCGGGCGTAGTGGCGCTCGACGTAGAACTGCCCGATCGACAGCAGCGTGGTCAGGATGATGTACCAGATGGTGGCGACCAGCAGCAGCGGCATGATCAGGAAGTTCTGGTTGTAGATCAACTGGCTGGAGTAGAGCAGGTCCTGTACGGCGATGACGCTGACGATCGAGGTCGCCTTGAGCATGCCGATCAGCAGGTTGCCGGAGGCCGGGATGATCGCCGGCATGGCCTGCGGCAGCACGATCCGGCGGAAGATCCGTCCCTCGCCCAGCCCCAACGCCCGTGCGGCCTCGCGCTGTCCGGGGTCGACCGACAGGATGCCGCCCCTGACGATCTCCGCGGAGAGCGCGGCCACGTCGAGGGTGAGCCCGACGTACGCGGCCAGGATGCCGCTGAACAGGTGCGCGGTCCTCACGTCCGCGAACTCCGGTCCGAACGGCACCCCCACCGACAACCGCGGGTAGAGCGAGGCCAGTTCGTACCAGAAGAGCAGTTGCACCAGCGGCGGGACCGAGCGCACCAGCCAGACGTAGCCGAAACTCAGGGTGCGCAGCACCGGGTTGCGCGACAGCCGCATCGCGGCGACGCCGACGCCGAGCAGGTAGCCGCTGGCCATCACCGCGCCGGTGAGCCACAAGGTGAGTTCGAGCCCGTGCAGGATCGAGCCGCTCAGGAAGTAGTGGCCGACCACGTGCCATTGGAAGCGGGGGTTGGTCACCAGGGTGTGGACGAGCATCGCGAACAGTACGAGCAGCACGGCCGCGGAGATCCACTGCCCCGGGCGGCGCAGCGGCACCAGCCGCGCGGCGAGCAACTCCCGGTCGGCCGGGCGGGTGTCCAGGTGCCGGGGCCGGGGCGCCCGAGCCGTGCCGTCGGTTACGGGCGGGGGATGGTCGGGCGCGGCCGTGGCCGGACCTGAGGTGTCGTGCTGGGGCATGTCGGTGTTCCCGTCTCGTCGGGGACCGCGGCGACGGCGCGTGCGGACGCGACGGCCCCACGCGGGGGCCGGTCTGCCGCAGCGGGCCACCGGGAGGGAGGGGAGGAAGCCGGGTGAAGTCGAGGGAGGTCGGGGAGAGTCGGGGAAGGTGCCGCCGCGAAGGAAGAAGGCGTACGCGGTCCGGCCGCGCGTCGATCACGGAGGCCACGTCATCCGCGGTGCATTGGAAGGGAGTTCGGGGTGGGGCAGGGCCGTGCGTCGGCCGGGCCGACCCGGATACGGGGGAGGGGCGCCGTACGCGGACGGACGGCGGTTCCGCGGGTCCACGCTCAGGCGGGCGGCGTTGCCTCGCCCGAGCGATCAGCGGATGTCAGCCGGCAGCGTTCAACCAGCGTTCGGACAGCGGTTTTCCGAGTGCCGGCAGCGGTCAGCGGACCGCGGGCGTTCCCGGACACAGCGCGCTGCAGACCCGGAGCAGATCGACGTGCCGCCGGACCACCCGGGTCTGGGCGAAGCCACGGGGGCAGAGTGCGAGGTCGCGTCGATGTGTGTCCATGCCCGTCCCCTCGCTCTCGCGGTGCGGCCGGCGTCGGGTGTCCCGGCCGGTCGTGTCGGTCGCATCGGGCCTGTTGACAGCACCCGTGTCCACAGCACGTTAACCGCAGGGCGGCGGTCAGACAATCCCCCTCGGTGCCGCACGCCGTCCGGAGCGACGGACGTCACTCCCGCCGGGAGGGGATTGTGTTCGACCGCGCGACGGAGTTACCGTGCTTGCAGGTCATGAGCGTCAGCAACCAAGGCCCTGGCCGGCTGACCGGCAACCCTCCTGTCGCGGTGGGGTGCTCCAGGTGACGACCCGGCGGAGCCGAAGACGGCTCGGCAAGCGCGAGCTCGAACAGGCGTGAGCCGATCGAGGTGGGAGGTGGCGAAGTGCGCGGCAGCAGCGAGCAGTTGATGTCCGGCAACGCCCCCGTCACCGCCTCCGGCATCGTCACGTACTCACGGCGCCACATCGACCTGCAACGTGTCGCCGGCGCCCTGTGTCCGGGCGCGTCGACGGTCCGGCCGCCGCGTCAGGCCGGCTGACCCTTCCGCACCCCGCGCTCCGCGCACCCCTCCCTTCCGCCGACCCACCCGGGGACCCCGTTCCCGGCGCGGGCCCCGTCCGGTACCCGTTCGGCCTGCCCTCGTCGTACGCGGCACACGGCACGACGCGCATGCCGTGCAGGCCGTACCCCGCACTCCGTACGCCCCGCACGGTCCCGTCGGCCCCGCGCATCACGTACTCCGTCCAGTGCCGTACGGCGTACACCCCCGTCGTACGCCCACGCCGTACGCCCCGCCCACCTCACGCCCCGACCTCCACGTCCCGGCCACGCGCCCGCGGCCGTCCGAGCAGGAAGCGGTACGTCCATGTCCCGATCCACCACCCCCCTCCACCTGGCCGTCGCCCTCGACGGCGCCGGCTGGCACCCCGCGGCCTGGCGGGAGCCCGAGGCCCGGCCCGCCGACCTGTTCACCGCGTCGTACTGGGCCGAGCTGGCCGCCGAGGCCGAACGCGGCCTGCTGGACCTGGTCACCATCGAGGACTCGCTCGGCCTGCAGTCCGCCCTGCCCACCGGCCCCGACGAGCGCACCGACCAGGTGCGCGGCCGGCTGGACGCCGTACTGACCGCGGCCCGGATCGCGCCGCTGACCCGGCACATCGGCCTGCTGCCGGTCGCGGTGGTCACCCACACCGAGCCGTTCCACCTGTCGAAGGCCGTCGCCACCCTCGACTACGTCAGCGGCGGCCGGGCCGGGGTGCAGGTGCGGGTCTCCGCCCGGGCGGACGAGGCCGCGCACTTCGGCCGGCGCAGCCTGCCGCGGCTGCCGGTCACCGAACTGGACTCGCCCGCCGGACGCGCGCTGCTGGCGGAACTGTTCGGCGAGGCCGCCGACTACGTCGAGGTGGTGCGCCGGCTGTGGGACAGCTGGGAGGACGACGCGGAGATCCGCGACGTGGCCACCGGCCGCTTCATCGACCGCGACAAGCTGCACTACATCGACTTCGAGGGCCCGCACTTCAGCGTCAAGGGCCCCTCCATCACGCCGCGCCCGCCGCAGGGCCAGCCGGTGGTGGCCGCGCTCGCGCACCGCACCGAGCCGTTCCGGCTGGTCGCCGGATCGGCCGACCTCGGCTTCACCACCCCGCACGACACCGGCCAGGCGACGGCGATCGTCACCGAGATCCGCGAGGCGCAGGAGCAGGCCGGCCGGGCCGGCGAGACCGTACACGTCTTCGCGGACCTGGTGGCGCTGCTCGACGAGGAACCCGGCCGCGCCGCCGAGCGCCGGGCCCGGCTGGACGCCCGGCTGGACGCGCCGTACGCCGGCGACGCCCTGGTCTTCGCCGGCACCTCCGCCGAACTCGCCGACCTGCTGGAGGAGTTCGCCCGGTCCGGGCTGACCGGGTTCCGGCTGCGGCCGGCCACCCTGCCGTACGACCTGGCGCGGATCAGCCGCGATCTGGTGCCCGAACTCCAGCGCCGCCGGGCCTTCCGCGAGGCGTACCAGGCCGACACCCTGCGCGGCCTGCTCGGACTGCCGCGCCCGGCCAACCGCTACGCCCCCGCCTGAGCCCCACCCCGCGCGAAGCCCCAGGAGGCAGACCCCGCATGAGCAGCACGCCCAAGCAGATCCATCTCGCCGCACACTTCCCCGGCGTCAACAACACCACCGTGTGGAGCGATCCGGCGGCCGGCAGCCAGATCGACTTCAGCTCCTTCGTCCATCTGGCGCAGACCGCGGAACGCGCCAAGTTCGACTTCCTGTTCCTGGCCGAGGGGCTGCGGCTGCGCGAGCAGGGCGGCCGCATCCACGACCTGGACGTGGTCGGCCGGCCGGACACGTTCACCGTGCTCGCGGCGCTCGCCGGTGTCACCGACCGGCTGGGGCTGGCCGGCACCATCAACTCCACCTTCAACGAACCGTATGAGGTGGCACGGCAGTTCGCCTCGCTCGACCACCTGTCCGCAGGCCGCGCCGCCTGGAACGTGGTCACCTCGTGGGACGAGTTCACCGGGCAGAACTTCCGCCGCGGCGGCTACCTGGCCCGCGAGGACCGCTACGAGCGCGCCCGCCAGTTCCTCGCCGCGGTAAGGGAGTTGCTGGACTCCTGGCAGGGCGACGAGATCGTCGCGGATCGGGCGGACGGCACCTTCCTCCGCGCGCCCGGGCCCGGCCGGTTCGACCACCGCGTCGACCAGTTCGACATCGGCGGCCACTTCAACGTGCCGCGCAGCCCGCAGGGCCACCCGGTCGTCTTCCAGGCCGGCGACTCCGAGCAGGGACGGGAGTTCGCGGCCTCGGCCGCCGACGCCATCTTCACCCGGCACGGCACTCTGGAGGCCGGCAAGGCGTTCTACGCCGACGTCAAGGGCCGGCTGGCGAAGTACGGCCGGACGCCCGAGCAGCTGCTGATCCTGCCCGGCGTGACCTTCGTGCTCGGCGACACCGAGGCCGACGCCCGCGAGAGGGCCGACGTGATCCGGCACCAGCAGGTCAGCGGGGCCACGGCGATCACCTTCGTGGAACGCCTGTGGAACCGCGACCTGAGCGCGTACGACCCGGACGGGCCGCTGCCGGAGGTGGAGCCGCGCTACGACGACAGCGCGGAGCCGATCGTGCGCGGCCGGGCCGACGCCAACCGGGACGACCGCCGGGAGACCGTCGCCCGCTGGCGGGCCGTCGCCGAGGAGAAGAAGCTCTCGCTGCGCGAGCTGGTCATCGAGCTGACCGGGCGGCAGTCCTTCATCGGCACCCCGTCCCACGTCGCCCAGGAACTCGACGCGTTCGTGCAGGCCGACGCGAGCGACGGCTTCATCCTCGCCCCGCACCTGACCCCCGGCGGCATCGACGAGTTCGCCGACACCGTGGTGCCGCTGCTGCAGGAACGCGGCGTCTTCCGCACCGAGTACGAGGGTGAGACGCTCCGCGACCACCTGGGCCTGGCCCACCCGGGCCGGCCGGCCGCGGCCGGCCGGACGAAGGCGGCGTCGTGAAGTTCCTCGCCATCACCCTGATCGTGCACGCGCCCCACCCGGTCACCGGCGTGCGCACCTCCACCCGCGACCGGTTCCGCGAGGTCGTCGACAACGCCCTACTGGCCGAGGAGTTGGGCTTCGACGGGTTCGGCGTCGGGGAACGCCACGAGCGCCCGTTCATCTCCTCCTCGCCGCCGGTGGTGCTCAGCCACCTCGCCGCCCTCACCTCCCGCATCCGGCTGTTCACCGCGGTCACGACGCTCAGTCTGCTCGACCCGGTGCGGGCCTACGAGGACTACGCGACGCTCGACCATCTCTCCGACGGACGGCTGGAGTTGATCGTCGGCAAGGGCAACGGCTCCGCCCAGCGCGAGCTGTTCCATGTCACCACCGACGACCAGTGGGACCGCAACGCCGAGAGCTACGAACTCTTCCGCACCATCTGGCGGCAGGACCGCACCACCGCCAGCCCGCGGTTCCGGCCCGAACTGGACGACGCCGAGGTGTGGCCGCGCCCCCTCCAGCAGCCGATCCGGGTCTGGCACGGCAGCGCCACCAGCCGGGAGTCGGTCGACCTGGCCGCCCGCTACGGCGACCCGCTCTTCTCCGCCAACGTCACCAACCCCATCGAGCCCTACGCCGAACTGGTCCGCTACTACCGGGAGCGGTGGCAGCACTACGGCCATGATCCGGCGCTGGCCACCGTCGGCGCGGGCAGCGCCGGCTACTACGCGGCCCGCACCTCGCAACAGGCGATCGCCGCGTACCGCCCGGTCTTCGAGGGCCGGCTCGCCTTCCAGAAGCAGCTCGGCGTGGAACCGGTCTTCCCCACCCTGGAGGACTTCGTCGAACGCAGCTCGGCGCTGATCGGCAGCCCGCAGCAGATCATCGACAAGGTCCACCGCTACCACGAGCAGTTCGGCCACTCCGTGCTCCACCTGCACGCCGACGCCGACGGCCTGACCGACACCCAGCACCGCGACGCGCTCGCCCTCTTCCAGTCCGACATCGCCCCCACCCTGCGCCGGGACATCCCCGACCCGCCGTGGACCTGGGGCCCGGTCGGCGTCGAGGCCGCTGCCGGCACTCCGGAAGCCACCCCGGAATCCACTTCGCCAGGCGCTCGGGAAGCCACTTCGGCAGCCGGCGCCGCAACCGGTACCGCAGCCTCCTCCGCCGCCACCGCCTGACAAGGAGCACCACCGTGGCACACACCCCGCTCGCGGTCCTGGACCTCGTGCCGATCTCCTCCGGTTCCACCGCAGGCCAGGCGCTGCGCAACAGCATCGACCTGGCCCAGCACGCCGAGCGCCTCGGCTACACCCGCTACTGGTTCGCCGAGCACCACCTCAACCCCGGAGTCGCGGGCACCTCCCCGGCCGTCGTGCTCGCCCTGACCGCCGCCGCCACCAGCACCATCCGGCTCGGCGCCGGCGCGGTGCAGCTCGGCCACCGCACCGCCCTGTCCACGGTCGAGGAGTTCGGGCTGCTGGACGCCCTGCACCCGGGCCGGTTCGACCTGGGCCTGGGCCGCTCCGGCGGGAAGACCCCGCCGGCCGCCGCCCGGCAGCCGGCGCTGACCGCCACCACCCCGGTGGTCGACGGCCGCACCCCGAACGGCCTGCGGATACCCGCCCGGTTCTCCTTCGAGCGGCTGCTCACCTCGCCCCGCTTCGTGCTCCACCAGAAGCTGCTGGCCCAGCCGGGCGCCGAACCGCAGCCGTACGACGAGCAGATCGCCGACATCCTCGCGCTGCTGGCCGGCAGCTACATCGCGGACAACGGGGCCGCCGCGCACATCGTGCCCGGCGAGGGCGCCGACCTCCAGGTGTGGATACTCGGCAGCAGCGCCGGGGTCAGCGCCCAGACCGCGGGCGCCAACGGCCTCCGGTTCGCGGCGAACTACCACGTCAGCCCGGCCACCGTACTGGAGGCGGCGGAGGGTTACCGGGCGGCGTTCGTGCCGTCGGCGGAGCTGGACCGGCCCTACGTGAGCGTGTCCGCCGACGTCGTGGTGGCCGAGGACGAGGGCACCGCAAGGGAGTTGGCCACCGGCTACGGCCCCTGGGTGCACAGCATCCGCACCGGCGCGGGCGCCATCCGGTTCCCCACCCCCGACGAGGCCCGGGCCCGCGCTTGGAGCGAGGAGGACCGGGCACTGGTGGCGGACCGGGTCGAGACGCAGTTCGTCGGCACCCCGCAGCAGGTCGCCGACCAGCTGGAGACGTTGCGCGACGCCACCGGCGCCGACGAGCTGGTGGTCACCACCATCACCCACGACCACGCCGACCGGGTGCGTTCCTACCAACTGCTGGCCGAGGAGTGGAAGCGACGATGACGACGACCAGGGCGCAGTGCAGGGACGAGCGGCGCGAGACGCACGGCCCGCGGCAGCCGGTCCGGCCGCCCGCCGCCGCGCACCGGGCCGAGGGCACCGGACGGACGCCGGTGCCCGCCCGGCCTGAGCGCCAACTGCCCTCCGAGGAAGGTGCGTTCGCCTCCACCGAACTCCGGCGGGTGTTCGGCGCGTTCCCGACCGGCGTGACCGCGATCGCCGCCCTGGTGGACGGCGCGCCCGTGGGCCTGGCGGCCAACTCCTTCACGACGGTCTCCCTCGACCCCCCGCTGCTGTCGGTCTGCGTGGCGCACACCTCCACCACCTGGCCTGCGCTGTCCGACCGCACCCGGATCGGCGTCACGGTGCTCGGCGCCGACCAGGAACGCGACTGCGCCCAGCTCGCCGCGCGGGGAGCCGACCGGTTCGCCGGCCTCGACTGGCACGCCACCGCCGACGGCGCCGTGCTGCTGGACCGCGGCAGCGCCTGGTTCGACTGCTCCATCGAGCAGCACATCCGGGCCGGCGACCACGACATCGTGCTGCTGCGGGTGCACGCGCTGGACGCCGACCACGACGCGCCGCCGCTGGTCTTCCACGCCAGCCGGTTCCGGCGGCTCGAAGAGGCCGCCGGCCGCGCCGAAGCCCCGGCCGGCGCCACGCCCCCGGCCGGCCCCGCCCCGCAGGCCCACCCGGGCCACCCCGCGCGCCCCCTTCCATCCGACCGCGCCGATCACCCCGACCGCGCCGCCCTCTCCGCCCTCCCCGTCGAAGCCAAGGAGCCGAAATGACCGCACAAACCGAAGAGACCGACCGCGCGAGCTTCGCCCAGGAGTGGGAGGAGTGGCACGCCGCACACGAGCGGGTGCTGGCCGACCCGCACGGCTTCCTCGCCATCACCAGCCTGCGCTGGCTGGACGCGACCCCCACCCGCTTCCCGGACGCCCCCGGCGCCTGGTCGAGCACCAATGACGGCGTGGTGGTGGAGCTGGACGACGGCGAGGAACTGACCCTCGACGGGCAAGTTCTGCGCGGCCGCCACGACTTCGGGGTGATCGCCGAGCGCGGCGGCCTGTTCCCCGCCGCCGGGGACGCGGTGATCGAGGTCGCCAAGCGCGGCGGCCACGACATCCTGCGCCCCCGCCACCCCGACAACGGCCTGCTGACCGCCTTCACCGGCACCCCCGCCTACGCCCCTGACCCGCGCTGGGCACGCACCGGCCGCTACCTGCCGTTCGACGCCCCGCGCCCGACGACCGTCGGCGCGGTCGTCGAGGGCCTCCAGCACGTCTACGACGCCCCGGGCGAGGTCGAGTTCGACCTGGACGGCACCACCCACCGGCTGACCGCCTTCAACGGCCGGACCCCCGGCAGCCTGCTCGTCCTGTTCACCGACGCCACCTCGGGGGTGACCACGTACGCGGCGAACCGCTCGCTGTCGGTGGCCGCGCCCGACGCCGACGGCACCGTGCTGGTCGACTTCAACCGGGCCGCCAACCTGCCCTGCGCCTACACCGACCTGGCCACCTGCCCGCTGCCGCCGGCCGAGAACCGGCTGCCGGTGGCGATCGAGGCCGGCGAGAAGACCCCGACCGGCGCGGCGCCCGGCCACGCCTCGTCCTGACCCGCGGCCGACCCGCCGGCGCCGCGCGGCGCCGGCGGCGGTCCCGCGGGCGGGGATACCACCGGCCGGCCCGCGCGCGGGGCAGCGTACGCTTCGTGCAGCGCGCCCCTGCCGGGTGCGTGACAGCCGCGGACCAGCGGCTTTTCGACCACCCACCTGGAAAGCCCGCAGATGAGCACGGAGCAGCGCCACCTCCTCGTCATCGGCATCGGAGCCGGCGACCCCGACCACCTGACGCTCGGGGCGGTGCGGGCCATCCGCCGTACCGACGTCTTCTTCCTCATCGGCAAGGGCCCGGCGAAGTCGTCGTTGACGGACTTCCGGCGCAGCGTGATCGACGAGCACACGGACGGGCCGTACCGCGTCGTCGAGCTGGACGACCCGCCGCGCGACCGGTCGGCGGCGGGACGCGAGGCGTACACGGCCGCGGTCCACGACTGGCGGACCCGGCGCGCCGACGCCTGCGAGCGCCTGATCCGGGACGAGTTGGCGCCCGGCCAGTCCGGCGCGTTCCTGGTCTGGGGCGACCCGGCGCTGTACGACGGCACACTGAGCATGCTCGACGAGATCGCCGCGCGCGGCACGGTCGGCTTCGACGTCGAGGTGGTGCCCGGGATCAGCAGCGTCTCCGCGCTGGCGGCCCGGCACCGCACCAGCCTCAACCAGGTCGGCCGGCCCGTCCACATCACGCCCGCGCGCCGGCTGGCCGAGCTCTTCCCGACCGGCGAAGGCGACGCGGTCGGCGACGGAGCCGGCGAGGGAACCGGCAGCGGCGGCGGTGACCGCCAGGGCGACGGCGACGTCGTGGTGATGCTCGACGCCCACGAGTCGTTCACCCGGATCGAGGGCGACGACGTGTGGATCTACTGGGGCGCCTACATCGGCACGCCCGACGAGCTCCTGGTCTCCGGCCGGCTCGCCGACGTCGCCGACCGCATCCGGCAGGTCCGCGCGGAGGCCCGCGCCCGGCACGGCTGGATCATGGACACCTACCTGCTGCGCCGCACCGGCCGCACCGAGGACGGCCGCGCCTGACCCACCGGGCCGCCCCTGACCCACCGGCCGCGGCCGAGCGACCGCCGCCCGCGACCGTGCCCGGCGACCGCCGCCCAGCACCGCCGCCCGGGTCCCGCCGCGGCCCCGGTATCACCACGTGGACGGTCCGCCGAAGGCCGCCGCCAGGCCGTTAACCTGCACGTATGGCTTACGGGGTGCCCAGCACGCAGGCGGAACACGCACCGTCCATCCGCGATCTCCTCGCGGCGGGCGGCCGTTCCTACTCGTTCGAGTTCATGCCCCCGCGCAGCGCCGCCGCGGAGGCCGGCCTGTGGACGGCGATCCGCCGGCTGGAGGCGCTGGCGCCGACCTTCGTGTCGGTGACCTACGGCGCGGGCGGCTCAACGCGCGGCCGTACCGTCAACATCACCGGGCGGATCGCGCAGGAGACCACGCTCACCCCGGTCGCCCACCTCACCGCCGTCGACCACAGCGTCGCCGAACTGCGCCACGTCCTGGGCCAGTACGCCGACCAGGGCGTCCGCAACGTGCTGGCGCTGCGCGGCGATCCGCCCGGCGCCCCGCTCGGCCCGTGGGTGCAGCACCCGCAGGGCGTGGCGTACGCGGCCGAACTGGTGGAACTGGTCAAGGAGTCCGGCAACTTCTGCGTCGGCGTCGCGGCCTTCCCCGAGCGGCACCCGCGCTCGCCCGACTGGGACAGCGACATCCGCCACTTCGTGGCCAAGTGCCGGGCCGGCGCCGACTACGCGATCACCCAGATGTTCTTCGACGTGGACGCCTACCTGCGCCTGCGCGACCGGGTGGCGGCCGCCGGGTGCGCGACGCCGATCATCCCGGAGATCATGCCGGTCACCACGATCCGCTCGCTGCGCCGCATCCCGAGCCTGAGCACCGCCGCCTTCCCGCCCGGGCTCGCCGAGCGGATGCTCGCGGCCGAGGACGACCCGCGGGCCGTCAGGGCGATCGGCATCGAGCACGCGACCGAGATGTGCCGCCGGCTGATCGCCGAGGACGTCCCGGGCCTGCACTTCATGACGATGAACTTCTCCAAGGCGACCACGGAGATCTACCAGAACCTCGACCTGCGCCCGTAGGGCCGGCGCCCGTAAGGCCGGAGCCCGTCAGGCCGGCACCTGTAAGGCCGGCACCCGTAGCCCGCGCCCTTCCGGTGGCCGCGGCGGCAACCCCCGCGCCGGGCGGGCCGGGAGGGAACCGCGCGGCTCCCTCCCGGCCCACCGGGGCTCAGGCGGTGGGCAGTTCCGCGCGGACCGTGCGGGCGGCGGCGACCAGGTTCTCCAGCGACGCCTTGGTCTCGGGCCAGCCGCGGGTCTTCAGCCCGCAGTCCGGGTTGACCCACAGGCGCTCCGCGGGGATCGCCTCCAGGCCCTTGCGCAGCAGCGTGGCCGCCTCGTCCGCGCCGGGCACCCGGGGGGAGTGGATGTCGTAGACGCCGGGACCGGCCTCCCGCGGGTAGCCGTGGCCGGCCAGTTCGTTGGCCACCTGCATGTGGGAGCGGGCGGCCTCCAGGCTGATCACGTCCGCGTCGAGGTCGTCGATGGCCTGCACGATGTCGCCGAACTCGGCGTAGCACATGTGGGTGTGGATCTGGGTGGCCGCGCCCACCGCGCCGGTGGTCAGCCGGAAGGACTCGGTGGCCCAGGCCAGGTACGCGGGACGGTCGGCGGCCCGCAGCGGCAGGGTCTCGCGCAGCGCGGGCTCGTCGACCTGGATCACCGAAGTGCCGGCCGCCTCCAGGTCGGTGACCTCGTCGCGCAGCGCGAGGGCGACCTGGCGGCCGGTGTCGCCGAGCGGCTGGTCGTCGCGGACGAAGGACCAGGCGAGCATGGTGACCGGCCCGGTGAGCATGCCCTTGACCGGGCGCGAGGTGAGCGACTGGGCGTAGCTCGTCCAGCGCACGGTCATCGGCTCGGGCCGGGAGATGTCGCCGGCCAGGATCGGCGGGCGGACGTAGCGGGTGCCGTAGGACTGCACCCAGCCGTGCTGGGTGGCGAGGTAGCCGGTGAGCTGCTCGGCGAAGTACTGCACCATGTCGTTGCGTTCGGGCTCGCCGTGCACCAGGACGTCGAGGCCGGTCTGCTCCTGGAAGGCGATCACCTCGCCGATCTCGGTCCTGATCCGCTCCTCGTAGCCGGACCGTTCGATCCGGCCGGCCCGCAGGTCGGCGCGGGCGGCGCGCAGTTCGCCGGTCTGCGGGAACGACCCGATGGTGGTCGTCGGCAGCAGCGGCAGCCCGAGGTGGGCGCGCTGGGCGGCGGCGCGCTGCGGGTACGCCTGGGCGCGGCGGCCGTCGGCGTCGGTGACGGCCGCGACCCTGGCGCGTACCGCCGGGTCGCGGGTGATCGGCGAGGCCGCGCGGGAGGCCAGGTCGGCCCGGTTGGCGGCGATCTGCGCGGCGATGGCGTCGGTGCCCTGCGCCAGGCCCTTGGCGAGCGTGACGATCTCGGCGGTCTTCTGCCGGGCGAAGGCGAGCCAGCGCAGCACCTGCGGGTCGATGTCCTGTTCGGGCGCGGTGTCCAGCGGCACGTGCAGCAGGGAGCAGGAGGCGGCCACGTCGACCTGGCCGGCGAGGCCGAGCAGGGTGGCCAGGGTGGACAGCGACTTCTCGTAGTCGTTGATCCAGATGTTGCGGCCGTTGACGACGCCGGCCACCAGCCGCTTGCCGGGCAGCCCGCCGACGGCGGCGAGGTCGTCGAGGTTGGCGGCGGCCGCGCCGGTGAAGTCGACGGCCAGGCCGTCGATCGGGGCCCTCACCAGGATCGGCAGCGCCTCGCCGAGCCGGTCGAAGTAGGAGGCGACGAGCAGCTTCGGCCGGTCGGTGAGGGTGCCCAGCTCGCGGTAGGCGCGGGCGGCGGCGTCCAGCTCCGCGGGCGTACGGTCCTGGACCAGGGCGGGCTCGTCGAGCTGCACCCACTGGGCGCCGGCGGCCCGCAGGTCGGCGAGCACCTCGGCGTACACCGGCAGCAGCCGGTCCAGCAGGGTCAGCGGTTCGAAGTCGGCCGGCACCCCGGGGGCGGGCTTGGCGAGCAGCAGGTAGGTGACGGGGCCGACGAGCACCGGCCGCGGGATGTGCCCGAGCGCGAGGGCCTCCCGCAGCTCGCCGACCTGCTTGGCGGAGTCGGCGGCGAAGACCGTGTTCGGGCCCAACTCGGGCACCAGGTAGTGGTAGTTGGTGTCGAACCACTTCGTCATCTCCAGCGGCGCCACGTCCTGGGTGCCGCGGGCCATCGCGAAGTAGCTGTTGAGCGGGTCGGCACCGACGGCGGCACGGTGCCGCTCGGGGACGGCGCCGACCATGACGCTGGTGTCCAGGACGTGGTCGTAGTACGAGAAGTCGCCGGTGGGCACCTCGCGGACGCCGGCGTCGGCGAGCTGCCGCCAGTTGGCGCGGCGCAGTCCGGCCGCGGTCTCCCGGAGGGCGTCCGCGGTGACACGGCCCTTCCAGTAGCCCTCGACGGCCTTCTTCAGTTCCCGGTGCTGTCCCTGGCGGGGGTAGCCGTACACGGTGGCCCGTGCTGCCGCGGCTGCGGGCTTTGCTGACACGGAAATCTCCTTCGCGAGATGTCTCCCTGGCATCCCGGAGACGGGACGCGGACGCGAAGGCGGCGAACAGGACGGACCGAACACGCCCGATTCGAGGACGCTCCACCGCCTGATATGTGCGCCGACCCGCCCACGAGGTCACCGGGACATCCGCACGCGATCGGTCGCGTACGGGCAACGGGCAGGTCTTCGGACTCGTGGGCACGCCTGCCGGGGCAGGCACCTACTGGCCGTCGCTTCCCAGGTCCGCGCCGCGGACCCAGTGCTGATGACGGCGATCGTTCCCACTTACCGCTGCGGGGCAGTCCCGGATTCCCACCGGGTTCCCTCTTACGACGCGCCTACCTGGCGGGCAGGGCGAACCAGCTGCACCCGCCAGCCTAGATCGCCCGCGTGCCTTTGGCTCGGCACTGCTCACATCCCGGAACGTGCCAGGGGTGATCCGGCCCGCTGGGCAGCAGGCACGGGCCGCCCCGGCCGAATGTCGGACTTTGCCGATCCCGTCGCACCCCCGACCGTACGCGGGCGATCCGCGCACAAGGGGTCAGCTACGCAAGGGAGCCCATACACGACCGATACGTGACCGACGCGTCACCGACCGTGTCCGCCCGGCCGCGGCGGGCCGTCGATGCCGGCTTCGTAGACCGTCAGCGGCATCGGCGCGCCCTCCAGCGCCGCCGGGCCGGCGGACTCGGTGAGCGGCCGTGGATCGGACGGCCGCACCCCCAACTCCTCGGCCAGTTCCCGGCGCAACGTCTCCCTCGGCTCCTCGCCGGGGTCGGGCTTTCCCCCGGGCAGATGGAAGACGTCGGGGGCCGCGCGCTTGCTCACCAGCAGAAGGCGCCCCTCCCGAAGCGCTGTCGCGGCCACCACGATCACCGGGGTCCTGTCCCTCGCGCACCGGCGGGCCCGGCGTGCCGTTCTCCTGCTTCATACGCCCCGGTTCTCGCTGCGGCCCCCAGTGCGGTGCCGCCGCCCCCTTCCGGGCGGCGCCGGTACCCGCAGACGGGTGAGTGCCTCGCACGTTCGGGTCAACACGGCGATTTATCCTAGTTGTTGGATATTGTGCGGCGTACGTTCGGCGGTGCCCATGCGTCTCCCCGCACATCTGGAACAGGAGAAGTCCTTTGGCGACATCCGCTGCTCTTCCCACCCTCCGCAGCCGCATCATCGTCGGCGCGAGCGCGCTGACCACCGCTGTGGCGCTCGGCACCACGCTGCTCGGCGCGACGGCCGCCCAGGCCGCCACCCCGGCCCGCCCGTACGGCACCGTCGTCGCCGGTGCCGGCGTCGTCCAGCGCCAGTTCCCCAGCACGGACTCGTCCGTGAAGGGCTCGCTCGCCTACCACCAGCAGGTCGGCCTGCGCTGCAAGGTCCACGCCCAGAACATCGAGGGCAACGACATCTGGTACCTGCTGCGCGACAACTCCAACTGGGTCTCGGCGAAGTACGTGGACAACACCGGCACCGTGGACCTGTGCAAGGACGTCCTGCGCAGCAGCACCGCCGTGATGAACGCGGTGCCGAAGGGCGCCAAGGGCTGACCGTCCTACGGTGTACGGGCATCCCGGAGCCGCGGCAGGTCCCGCGCGCGGCTCCGGGCCGCCACGTCGGGTTCCCCGCGTTCGCCGGGTTCCGCGCGTTCGCCGAGTTCCCCCGTTCCCCGCGTTCGGCGCGCGACCGGCGTACCCGAGCCCGCTGTCGGGAGCCCTGGCGGCGGCCGGTCAGTCGGAGTTCAGCCACACCAGCGTCGCGGGGCCGTCCGGTGTGATCACCGGTACCCATGCCTCGTCGGCCGCACCGAACCGGCTGTCGTCCAGCCGCAGGGGGTGCGGCTCCTCGCTGATCCCGTCGGACACCCAGTAGCGGAGGGCCCCGATGATGCCGCGAAGCCGCTCCCGTTGGGCCTCCGGCCAGGTGATGTGCCGGGTGCCCGCACCGCGGAAGTCCCGCTCGAACAGCTCGCGCAGCGCGTCCAGCCCGTCCGGCTCGAAGAGCGGCACCAGGAAACCCTCGACCTGCCCCTGCCGGCAGGCGGTCCCGCCGTACTGCTGCTGGTAGACCACTCCGGTCGCCGCCTCGACGACCGCGTACAGCCACCCGCCGGCGCTGCCGTCGGGGTCGAGGAAGACGAAGCGCCGGGGGCCCATGACGGCAGTCTCCCGGGCCGGCGCCCGCGCGCTCAACGGCGTTTCCCGCGAGGCGAGTCGGCACGGCCGCCGGGCGACGTACGTCAGAGCGTCCGGCCGGCGGGTCCGGCGAGTCCGGACAGGATCGGCAGCGTCAGCGCGAGCCACGCCGTGCCCAGCAGCCAGCCGCCCAGCTCGTCGGTGGGCCACTGCACGCCGAGGTAGATCCGGGTGGCGCTGATGGCGGCCGCCCACAGCAGGCAGGCCAGCACGTCGAACCGGACCGCCCCGCGGGGCGCGTCGCTGCGCAGGACCGCCCAGGCGAGAAGTCCCGCGGTGAGCACGGACGTCGTGGCGTATCCGGAGGGGAACGCCCAGTCGGTGCTGAGCACCGCCCAGTCGGTCACCGGCGGTCGGGGCCGGGCCAGCGCGAACACGACCGCGAGGCGGACCGCCTGCCCGGTCAGCAGGATGACGACCGCGCCGAGGGCCGCCGACACCTCCCGCCGCGAAGCCGTCCGGTGCGCGCACCCGGTCCAACCGGCCAGCATCACCGCGATGTACGGCAGCGGGCCGGCCCCGGTCGAGTCCAGCAGGTGGGCGACCGCGGTGAGATCGGCCGACCGATGGGCCACCGCCCAGTGGTGCAGGACCCGGTCGGGTCCGATCGGTGCGCCGTCGCGCGCGCTCAGCGCCCACAGCAGCAGCCCGAACAGGGCCGCGAACAGCGCGAACAGGGCGAGCGCCGGACCGACCCGGCGGACCCGACCGGGCCGCGGCCCGGAACCGGTCCGACCGCACGGCGAGCCGCCGCGGTGCGGGGCGCATCCGCACAGGGCGACCGCGACCCGCGTACGGCGTGGCCACAGGCCGCGCCGGTGCCGGGGCGAGGCCCCGCTGACGGTGGACGCTGGGATCATCGTGCTGCCGCTCCGCATCCGTTGCCGGGTCGGGCCGCTTCGGCGGACCCGAATGTCTACAGCACTGTAGACGTTCGGCGCGGCGGTGGACAGCGAGGGGCGCGCGTCAGGCGCCGAGAAGTCCGCGTCCGAGCCAGTCCTTCGCGTCGCGTACACCCGGCAGTGCGAAGAAGTACCCGCCGCCGACCGGGGAGATGTAGTCGACCAGCGGCTCGTCGACGAGCCTGGTCTGGGTGGCCTCGAACTGCCGGACCACGTCCTGCTGGTAGCAGCAGAAGACCAGGCCCATGTCGAGATCGCCCACCGCGTCGATGCCGCGGTCGTAGTTGAAGCCGCGGCGCAGGATGCGGGAGTCGTCGCTCCGCGCGGTGCGCGGGTTGGCCAGCCGGATGTGCGCGTCGAGCGGGATCGCGTTGCCGTGCGGGTCCTTGGCGTACTGCGGCGTGTCGCCTTCCTGGGCGCCGTCGAGCGGGGCGCCGGTGTCCTTGCGGCGGCCGAACATCTTCTCCTGCTCGGTGAGGGAGACCCGGTCCCAGAACTCGACCAGCATCCGGATGATCCGGATCACCTGGTAGCTGCCGCCGCGGGCCCAGGCGGGTTCGCCGAGCGCGTCGGTGACCCAGACGAGCCGGTCCATCTCGCGCCCGGACGCCACGTCGGGATTGGCGATGCCGTCCTTGAAGCCGAGCAGGTTGCGCGGGGTCCCGGTCGGCCGGGGCGCGCTGTGGAAGCCGTCGACGCGCCACTTGACCTGCATGGCGCCCCGCGTGTGCCGGGCGATGTCACGCAGGGCGTGCAGCACGGTGTCGGTGCTGCCGGCGCAGATCTGCAGGCTCAGGTCGCCGTGGCTCTCCGCCGCTTGGAGGTTGTCGTTGGGGAAGGTGCGCATGGGCGCGAGCCGGCCCGGCTTCGCGGCGGACAGGCCGTAGCGGTCGTCGAACAGGGACGAGCCGACGCCCACGGTCACCGTCAGCGCGTCCGCGGGGACCGTGGGGCCGAGGATGCCGTTGTCGGAGGGCGGGGCGCCGACGCCGAGGTCGGCCGGGGCGCCGCCGGCGGTCAGGAAACGCGCGCGGTCGGTGATCGTGCGGAACAGGCCGGCGAGTTCGGCCCTGGTGTCGGCGATGACGTCGAACGACACGAAGGCCGCGGCGGCCGGCGTCGGCGTGGTGATGCCGGCCTGGTGGGCACCGTGGAAGGCGACCGGTGCCGCCCGGCCGGGCTCGGCCGCGTGCGCGCTGTCGCCACCGAGCGCCGTGGTGACGGCGGCGCCGCCGCCGGCCAGGGCGGTGGCCCCGGCCCCGACACCGAGCGCCGTCCTCACGAACGACCGGCGGCCGGCGTCCCTCGGGCAGACCCCCTGGGAGGGTTCGGGGTGAGCGGAGTCGGGCATGGACGGCGTCCCTTCCGGACCTCCCGAGCGGCGCTGCCGGTCGAGCGGTCCACGGATGTGGTCATACGGGGGTGGTCGGTCCTACGGATGCGGTCGTGCGGACGCGGAGGTACGGACACGGTCGTGCCGACGGCGGTGCGCGGGTCGGCGGGACGCCGAAGTGGCCGCGGATCAGCCGGACTTGCGGACTTCGAGCAGATCGGGGATCGGGGCGAGGTCCTCCAGGAGCTGTCCGGTGGCTCCGTTGATCCTCGCCCGGGCGGTCGGGTCGAGCGACTCCACCGGAGTCCATCCGCCGCTGTTTCCGGAACCGCCCTTGCCCGAGGCGCCCTTGCCCGAGGCGCCCTGGTGGGCCGCGTCCAGCAGTGCCTGCAGGCGCGCGACATCGGCGTCCACGGTCGCCGGCAGCTGCGGATCGCGCGCGGAGACCAGCGGCCGCAGCACGCGCAGCAACTCCTTCGTGCCCGCGAGGTCGGCGTCCGCGGTGGCCAGGTTGGTCCCGCTGCCCTGGTCCGTGTCACCGGTCAGCTCGAACTGGAGGGTGTTCTCCAGGATCTCGTGGCAGCGCAGCGGCAGGTCCGACGGGTCGAAGTCCTGTCCGGGGAAGGCCGTGCGCAGCCCGCGGACGTCGCTGCCGAGCCGTTGCACGTACGGCATCAGGCCGGCCGCCGACTCGCCGTGCCACAGGCCGTACTCGATCCGGTGGAAACCGGTGAAGCGCGGGTCCCCGATCCCGCCCGACAGCCCGTCGGGACGGCCGTCGATCTTCCCGTCGAAGTCGGCGAACGTGCCGTACGCGGCGCCGAGGGACGCGTAGGTGCGGTGGGCGGTGAGCCAGTCCGCGCGTGCCGCGGCGAGCCGACCGCCCCGGACGTCGGCCGTGAGCGTGTCCGTCTGGCGGACGAGGGTGGTGAGACCGGCGGCCACGTACGCCTTGTAGGCCGCGAGGGGCGGTCGCAGGTCGGACTCGGCGAGCGGGAGCACGGCCCGGGCGGTACCGCTGCCGCCGACCCGTACCGAGGCCGAGGTGACGGCCTTGCCGCCGGTCGGCACGCAGCGCCAGGCGTAGGTGCCGGCGCCGACGGTGGCGACCAGGTCCCGGGTGGTGCCGGGGGCCAGCCCCTCGATCTCGCCGTAGACCGCGTTGGTGGCCGGGTCGACGAGGTAGACCTCGGACGTCCTGCCGCCGGTGTTGTGCATCTGGAACGTCCGGCGGCCGGTCCCGGGCGCGGTGAAGCCCTTGCCGCAGTCCGACTCGGAGACGGCGACGGTCTGCGCGCCGGCGGGCTTGCCGTCGCTGAGGGCGACGACCAGGCCGGCGACCAGCGCGGGCACGGCGATCACCGTGACGGGAACGGCCCAGGCGGGGCGCCGCCGTGTTCGGCCCGTGGCGGCGGGGGAGGGGCCGGCCGCTGGTGCGGGAGCGGGCCCGGCGGCGGGTGGCCGTTCGACCGGTGCGCGGGGCGCCCTGACACCCCGGACGAAGAGCGTCATCACCACCGCCAAGTACACGACGTAGGCGGCGACTTGGAGCCACGTCATGGTGGGGGTCAGATTCAGCACGCCCTGGACGAGGGTGGCGTACCAGGAACCGGCGTCGACGTGGCCGCTCAGGTCGACGGCGTACGCGGTGCGGCCCGGCAGGACCCGGCCCTCCTGGAGGTCGCGGAGGCCGTAGCCCAGCACCCCGGCGGCGATCACGATCAGGACGGCGCCGGTCGCGGTGAAGAACCGGGTGAGGTTGATCTTCAGCACCCGGCGGTACAGGCCCCAGCACAGGCCGGCGGCGATGACCAGGCCGATGCCGGCGCCCAGCATCGGCCCGGTGGACTCGCCCGCGGCGCGTGCCGTCGTCCACAGGAAGAGCGCGGTCTCCAGGCCCTCCCGGCCCACCGCGAGGAAGGAGGTGACCACCAGCATGCCCGAGCCCATGGCGAGCGCGGCGGTGACCTTCTCCCTGATCTCCCCGGACAGATGCCGTGCGGAGCGGCGCATCCAGAAGACCATCGCCGTGACGAACGCGACGGCCAGGACGCTCAGCGTGCCGCCGAACGCCTCCTGCGCGGTGGCCGACAGGCCGGCGGCGGTGAAGGTGAGGACCGCGCCGAAACTCATCGCCAGGGCGACCGCGGCCAGCACTCCCGTCCACACCTGCGGCAGCCGCGTTCTCGCGTCGGCGCGCACCAGGGTGGCGATCAGGATCGAGACGATCAGGCCCGCCTCAAGTCCCTCACGCAGCCCGATCAGAAAGCTCGGGAACGCGTCGTCCCACATGTGTCTCGCTCCTCGTAGCGGACCGGCGGGTCCGACCGTTCTTAGCGAAGGCATACCTTAGTCAGAACGAGGCGCTTACGTCTACACGCCTGTAGTCGGGTGGGTTCCGCGGTGCCGCGGAGTCCGGTCGGCCGGGTGGGCCGGTGCGCCGGGTGGGCCGGTGCGCCGGGTGAGCCCGGTCGGCCGGGTCGATCCGGTGGTCCGGTGGCCCCGACCGGACCGGTCCGACCTCCGATTCCGCGTCGCGTTCACGGGCGCCACTCCGGGGATTCCGCGGCGCGGCGCGCATGGCGTAACCACCCGCTTTCGCTGCGTGATCGATCTTGCGAGCAGAGCGGCTTCGAGTGTTATTCAATGGGTGTGCGGTAGGGGATCTCGGGGCTTCTTCGCACGTGGAAACTCGGGTATGCCTCCGGTCGTGCGCCGGGGGCTGGCGAGCGAGCTGAGAGAGCCGTATGGACTCGACACCATCCCCCTCGTCTTCGTTGCCGTCCGATCAGGTCAGCCGCGCCCTGGGGAACTACGGCCCGCAGGGCGGCCGGACGGCGGTCGGTCCTGCCGCTTCGCAGAGCGCGGGAGGGTCGGACGGTGCCGAGCCCGCCACCGAGAGCCAGGAGCAGATCCTCGGCTCCGTCGACGTCGACCGGGACCTGAACATCACCCGCTGCAACCTGGAGGCCCCCGCTTTCGAGGGGCTGACGGTCGCCGCCGGCCGGCCGTTCTCCGACCTGCTTCCCCCCGGGGACATCCCGACGGTCACCCGGCGGCTGCGGCAGGTGATGGAGACCCGGGAGCCGCACGTCGCCCGGGTCCAGCGGCTGCGCAGGGACGACGGCACGGAGCTGGTGGTCTCCATGAGCATCCTGCCCGCCGCGGCGCCCCAGGAGGGGCTCACCGTCTCCCTGATCGCCATGGCCAAACGGCTGCACCTGTACGTCTCGGAGACCGCCATCGGGACCTCGCTGGACATCGGCGAGACCGCGCAGTCCCTGGCCCAGTCCCTGCTGGCCTGGGCGGACGTCGCCGCGGTCGACCTCGACTACGCCGTGTGGACCGGCGAGGCCGTCACCGAGCAGCCGCTGGGGCGCATCCGGCTGCGGCGGGCGGCCCTGGTGCCGGACCGGGCGTGGCCGGACGGCTATCTGACGCCCGGCGACAACCTCCCCGGCGAGGCGAGCCGCCTGCTGGCCATCGCGGTCCGACGCCAGGACGTCGCGCGGCCGATCGTCATCCCCGACCGTGAGGTGATCGAGCGCGCGCTCCGCGATCCGCGGCTGGTGCGCGCCCTGGTGCCCGGCGACCGGCCCGCCAGCCTGGTGTGCATACCCCTGGTCCTGGAGGGCCAGGGCGGCAGGCCGCCCATCGTGCTGGGCGTGGCGGAGATATGGCGGCGGCCGGACCGGCCGTTCCGGGAGAGCGAACTGCTCGACCTGCAGGAACTGGCGGCCAGGACCGCCCACCACGTCGACCTGGCCCGCCAGCACCAGCGCGAGCACGCCCAGGTGCTGGCCCTGCAGCGCCGGCTGCTGCCGCGCGCCGGGAGCGACACCATCGAGGTCGCCAGCGTCTACCAGCCCACCACCCCGGACAGCGCGGGCGTCGGCGGCGACTGGGTGAACAGCTTTCCGCTGCCGGGCGGCCGTACCGCGCTGGTGGTCGGCGACGTCGTGGGGCACGGCCTGGCGGCCGCGGCGGCGATGGGACAGCTGAGCATGGAGGCCCGGGCGCTGCTGTCGGCGGGACTGGCGCCGGACGAGGTGCTGGAGCACCTGGACGAGACGGTCACGCTCCTGGACGACGCTGAGGCGGGCCTGGCAGCCGGCTACAGCGCCCTCGGGTCGACCTGCTGCATCGCCGTGTACGACCCGGTCGGCCACCAGGTGGTGATGTCCAGCGCGGGCCACCTCCCGCCGGTGCTCGTGCTGCCCGACGGGACCCCGGAGATCCTCTCGGTGCCGCCCCACCCCGGCCTGGGCACCGAGTTCGCCCTGCGCGAGCCGTTCGTCACGCACACGTTCGCCGCGCCCCCCGGATCACTGATCGCCCTCTACACCGACGGGCTGGTGGAGGACCCGGCGGTGTCGATCGACGAGGGCATCGAACGGCTGGCGGACACGGTCAGCAGGGTGCACCCGTGGGACGACCTCCAGCAGGCCACGCGGCGGCTGGTGACCGAGCTCACCACGCGCAGCCGGCTGCGCGACGACATGACGCTGCTGATCGCCCGGATGACCGGCCGTCGCAAGCGGGACATCGCGACCTGGCGGCTGCCGGCCCGCGCCGACGCCGCGGCCCAGGCCCGCGCCCTGGCCGCCACGCGGCTGCGGCAGTGGCAGGCCAAGGACGAGACCCGGGACAACGCGCTGCTGCTGATCAGCGAGCTGGTGACCAACGCCGGCCGCTTCGCCACCGGGCCCATCACCGTACGGCTGATCAAGGACGGTCACGGGCTCCTGTGCGAGGTGGGCGACACCGGCAACGGCCGGCCGCGGCTGGGCCGCACCGGGCTGCTCGACGACAGCGGCCGCGGCCTGTACGTCGTGCACAAGGTCACCACCCACTGGGGGGTGCGGTGGACCGACACCGGCAAGGTCGTCTGGGCCGAACTCGCCTGGTAGCGGGGGCGGTTGGTGCGGGGGCCGGGCGGCGCCGGACGCGCGGCTCGGTGCGGGGAGCGCCGCTCGTACGGGACAGGTGGCTCGGCAGCGGACCCGCGCCGCTCGGTGCCGGACCCGCGCGGGTCGGCAGCGGACCCGCGCGGAAGGCGTCCGCGCGCTACAGCCACTCGCCTTCCACGGCCGTGGCGGTGAGCCCCGGCGCCGCCGCGTACAGCACCGTACGGCTGCCCGGCTTCTGGCCGGCGTCGTGCGCGCGCCGAAGGATGTCGAACACGGCCGCGCCCCCGCGGTTGCCGGTGGTGTAGCTGTCCCGGCTGTAGGTCAGCATCCCCTCCGGCCACTCCTCGGGCATCGTCTGCTCCATGTACTCCAGCACCCGGGTCCCGCCGGGGTGCGCGAGCAGCAGGTCGGGGTGCCAGGGGGTGGCGTCGTTCTGGTGGCGGCGACCCAGCCACTCCCACATCGCGGTGACCGTGCTCTGCACCGCGCGCGGCCCGCGCCGGTCCATCACGAAGTGCGTGCCGTCGCTGCGCGTGTCCAGCCGGTGCAGGTCCTGGGTGCCGGGCAGCGTGTGGTGCCAGGTGGCGTCGAGCCGCAGTACGGACTGCGGCCGCTGCCGGCCGGTGACCACCACGGCGACGGCGGTGTCCGCGAACAGCAGGCGGACGATCAGGGATTCCAGTGTGTCGTCCGCGGGCTGGTAGGTGGTGCTCAGCGCCTCCGAGATCACGACCAGCACCACGCGCTCGGGGTCGGCGGCGACCAGGTCGGCGGCCAGCGCGAGCGAGCGGGTGCCGGCGATGCACGCCCACTGCGCGGCCGGGAGCAGCAGCACGTCGTCGCGCAGCGGCAGCCGGTTGGCCAGCGTGACGTCCAGGCCCGGGAGTGCCGGGGTGGTGGAGTTGCTGGTGATCAGGCAGTCGACGTCGGAGGCGTCGAGGCCGGCGCTCTGCAGGGCCCCGCGCGCGGCCCGCTCGCCGTACGCCTGCACGGCCTCCCAGGCGGGCGCGGTGCGCTCCTGCACGGTCTGCGGTGCCGGTATCGCTTCGAGCGCGGCGATCGCCCGGTCCACGTCCTGCTCGGCGAACCCGTCACGGGCCAGCGCCTCCCGGGCCGGGGCGACACCCGGCGTCCGCAGGCCGCCCTCGGCGCTGGGCGCGACCGCGGCGCTCAGCGGCAGCATCCACCCGCGGGAGGCGATCCCCGTGGAGTCCGCGATGCCCTCGATCCGCGACAGCCACGGTGCGTGGGGGTGCCGGTCGCGAACTTCGGCCAGGATCTGGCCGGTCTGCACGGCGTGCTCGCCGTGGATCACCGCGGGCGGGCAGAGGTAAGCGGCCACAATACGCACCTTTCTACGCAGGACGATGAAATGCCGCGAAGCATATGAAATCGGTCACTTCGCCAGTGATGATCAAGTAGCTCCCGTTGCGCACCACTTCGGAAGTTATAACCCGATTTCGAATGGATGGGCCCCAGAGGACGCCTTTCTGTGGCCGATGCCACTGCAATCACCGCGCCACGCCGAGCCCCATGTGAGCCGGGGCACACCACGGGCGGTTCGATTCATTCGCTCCGGACGCACGCGGGAAGGGGACTTCCGGGCTCGTCCAGCCAATACGACTGCCGGTCCCGGGTGATCGTGGCGCCGAAGCGGTCACGCGACGGGTGACCATGCTTCTCGTACCAGGCGTGGGCGAGTTCCAGCGTGTCCCAGAGCTTTCGCGGGCCTGCCTGCCTCACCTTGGCGCCCTCCACTCGGGCTACAGAGCCGTCTCCCGTCCAGACCCGGTACCTGACGGAGTTGCCGTCGTCGTCCAACTCCGTGGCTTCGCCGAACTCGCCCAGGACGAGGGACTGCACGAAGCGGAACATCTCGACGTCGAGAACGTTGTGATCGATCCCGGCAGTCCGACCCGTGAACGGGCCCGCGTCGCGGGGATAGGCGACGCTGCCGCTGCCGCCCTCGTCGCGGGCCTTCATGAAATACGAGCCATGGGCCAGGAATCGGCCATTCAAAACCCCGCCCGCGCCCATGACGAGACGGGCGTTGCCCCACCCCAGAGGGCACACCACGACGCCGCCGTGCTTTACGCCCCGCGCCAGGGCGTAAGGGAAGACATCGAAGCCGCACGTCACGATCAGGCGGTCGAGCATCGGATTGTCGGGGAAGCCCTTTCGTGCGTCTCCGGCCACCACACGAGGGGAGTACCCATCCGCGCGCAGTCGCTTCTCGGCGAGTCGGGAAAGCCTCGCATCGATCTCGATCGTGATGAAGTTTCTGTCGCCGACGCGATGACAGATCAGGCCGCCATTGTATCCAGTCCCCGTGGCGCCTTCGCCGACCCTGTCACCGTCCTCGATCCCGAGTGCTTCCAACATCTCGAGCATGAGGCCGGGTTGACTCGAAGACGACGTGGCGCGGCCGTTGACGACTTGAGTGGTCAGGGCCTCGTTTCCGTACACGGCGTCGAAGTAGCCAGGGGATTCCGCGGTGACTGGGTCCCAAGCGCCTTTCACCTGCCGGTAGAAGACCGGCACGTAGAGGTGGCGCGGAGTCTCCTCGACGGCCCGGCGCCATTCGGGAGACCGCAGCGAGCCGTCGTCGGCAAGCTGCTGCGCGAGCGCGGCACGCAGTGTTCTCGTGGCCTGGTGGTCCGGGCGGCTCAAGTGATCGCTCCTGTGAGAAGAGAGGCGTGGGCCTCGGCAATGGGAAGGCCGGTGGCCGCGGCGATGAACTGCCACTGGCCGGAGGGGTTGCACTCGTAGAACACCCACTGGCCGTCCGGTAGGACGGCGAAGTCGAACGCCCCGAGCGCTACTACCTCAAGGCCCTGGAGTTGGCCGGGGCCGCGCAGGACCACCTCACGTACTGCACCACGCTCCGAGGCATGTCCGTACAGTCCGTTGGTCTGGGTCACGGCCGGCACGCCATGCAGTTGGCAGATGCGGCCGCGGCAGCCTCACCCCAGGCAGGACCCCGAATGCGGGCCTTCCTGGCAGGGCAGCAGGCCCACTCCGCAGCCCGGGTCGGAAACGCCACCGAGGCCCTGCGCTTCATGAACGAGGCCGAGAAGGCCATGGATGTGGCGGAGTCCCAGTCGAAAGCCTTCGGCTCGTACGACCCGGCCGCACTGATGTATCACCTGTCGCAGGTATGCCACGAACTCGGTGACGACGTCGGGGCAGTTCACGCGATGCGGGAGTCGACGAAGCTTGCGTATCCGCAATACCGGCGGACCCGGGTGCGCCACAACAGCCTGACGGCTGAACGCCAGCTTGACATCGGGCACCTTGAAGCGGCCTGCGCGTCCTGGGATCGAGCGCTCGACGACTACCCCCTCGTCCAGTCGGGACGCTGCGACGCGAAGATGCGGACCATGGTCGCACGCCTCTCTCCGCATGCGAACAATTCCCACGTCAAGAAACTCTTCGAGCGAGCCAGGGCCAGCGGCGTCAACCTGCCGGCCTGAGATTCGCCTGCATCCGGCAACGGGCCGCGTCCGCGGGACCGCATCGGGTCCATCGCGCTCGCCTTGAACAAGATCGCCGACGGGTTGGCCGCCGCGTGTGGTCGCGCGGACCACCTGAAAGCAGAAATCCCCTGCTCGCAGGGGATTTCTGATGGTGTCCGAGGGGGGACTTGAACCCCCACGCCCGATAAAGGGCACTAGCACCTCAAGCTAGCGCGTCTGCCATTCCGCCACCCGGACGGGGTGTGTCACCGCGGCGACGGGGCCGGGGCGACGAGGTAAACCATAGCAAAGATCCAGACCGGGAAATCACGGCCGTAGGCCGGGGCCGGGAGGGCGCGTTGAGGGGGCGGTGCAGGGGCGGTGAGGGTGCGCGGGAGGGGGGAGCGCGAGGAGCGGGGGAAGGGGAGGGGAAGGCGCCGAGGCAGGCGGGGGTGGGAAGACGCCGGGCGGCGAGGGAGGATGGGAGACGCATCGGTCGCGGTCGCCGCGGCGGGGAACGAGCGAGGAGACAGCGTGAGTGAGTCGGGGCCCGCAAGGGCGGACAGCGGGAGGATCGCGGGCGAGGACGAGGTCGTCGACCTGTGTGCTGAGCTGATCCGGATCGACACGAGCAACTACGGCGACCACTCGGGCCCGGGGGAGCGCGCCGCCGCCGAGTACGTGGCGGAGAAGCTGGCCGACGTGGGCCTCGCGCCGGAGATCTTCGAGTCGCACCCGGGCCGGGCGTCCACCGTGGTGCGGATCGAGGGCGAGGACCGCAGCCGGCCCGGGCTGCTGATCCACGGCCACACGGACGTGGTCCCGGCGAACGCCGACGACTGGAGCCAGCACCCCTTCGGCGGCGAGGTGGTCGACGGCTGCGTGTGGGGACGCGGCGCGGTCGACATGAAGGACATGGACGCGATGACCCTCGCGGTCATCCGCGACCGGGTGCGCAGCGGGCGCAAGCCCCCGCGGGACATCGTGCTGGCGTTCCTCGCCGACGAGGAGGCCGGCGGCACCTACGGCGCCCGGCACCTGGTGGACAACCACCCCGGGCTCTTCGAGGGCGTCACCGAGGCGATCGGCGAGGTCGGCGGCTTCTCGTTCACCGTCAACGAGAACCTGCGGCTGTACCTGGTGGAGACCGCCGAGAAGGGCATGCACTGGATGCGGCTCACCGTGGACGGCACCGCCGGCCACGGCTCGATGACCAACAAGGACAACGCCATCACCGAGCTGTGCGAGGCGGTCGGGCGGCTGGGCCGGCACCAGTTCCCGGTCCGGCTGACCAAGTCGGTGCGCGGTTTCCTCGACGAGCTGTCCGACGCGTTCGGGGTCGAACTCGACCCGGAGGACATGGACGAGACCCTCGCCCGGCTCGGCGGCATCGCCAGGATGATCGGCACCACCCTGCGCAACACCGCCGCCCCGACCATGCTCGGCGCCGGCTACAAGGTGAACGTCATCCCCGGCCAGGCCACCGCCCACGTGGACGGGCGCTTCCTGCCCGGGTACGAGGAGGAGTTCCTCGCCGACCTCGACCGGGTGCTCGGCCCCCGGGTGAAGCGCGAGACGCTCCACACCGACAAGGCGCTGGAGACCGACTTCGACGGCGCGCTGGTCGACGCGATGCGGGCCGCGCTGAAGGCGGAGGACCCGATCTCCCACACCGTGCCGTACATGCTCTCCGGCGGCACCGACGCCAAGTCCTTCTCCGACCTGGGCATCCGCTGCTTCGGCTTCGCCCCGCTGCAGCTGCCGCCCGAGCTGGACTTCGCCGGGATGTTCCACGGCGTGGACGAGCGGGTCCCGACCGAGGGCCTGAAGTTCGGGGTGCGGGTGCTGGACCACTTCATCGACAACTGCTGAGCGACAGCGGGAGATCGAGCAGCGCGCGGGCGGGTGGCGGGCGGCGGCCGGTGGACACGGCCCCGCCCGCCGCCCGCCCGCGGCCGTACGGCGGCGGCCACCCGCCCGCGCCCACCTCACCCGCGCCCACCCTTGCCCGCGGTCGTACGCCCACGGCCGTACGGCGGTCGAACGCTCGCTCGTCTGTGCCCGTACCCCCGGCCCGGATCGCCAGTACGAGTGAATGACCGGGTTCGTTCGTTGCCGTGTTTCCTCCGCGTCGTTACGACGGGTGTGGTCCGCGGCTCTGGGGCCACGTTGGTCCCATCCAGGAGGAAGCAAATGCTCAAGAAGGTCGTCGCCACTGCGGCTGCCACCGGTGGTCTGGTGCTCGCGGGCGCGGGTCTGGCGTTCGCCGACGCCGGCGCGCAGGGTGCCGCCGTGCAGTCCCCGGGCGTGCTGTCGGGCAACGTCGTCCAGATCCCGGTGCACGTGCCGGTCAACCTGTGCGGCAACTCGGTCAACGTGGTCGGGCTGCTCAACCCCGCCTTCGGGAACACCTGCGTCAACAGCTAGCAGGACCCTCCGCGGCCGCCACCCGGCCGCGGTTCGGGAACCCTCCCACGCCCGGCGGCGTGGGGGAGGCCGGCCCCGGACGCCGCTCACGGCGCTCCGGGGCCGCTCGCCATTTCCGGGGGGTGCGGGGCATGGATGTTCCCTACCGCTCCGGTGAAGAGTCGCAAGAAGGTAGGAACGAATCCATGCGTCAGGTCACGAAGAAGGGCCTGCTCACCGCGGTCGCCACGGGCGGGGTGCTCGCCGCGGCCGGCGGGCTCGCCCACGCGGACGCGGGTGCGGGCGGCGCGGCGGTCGGCTCGCCCGGCGTGCTGTCGGGCAACACCGTCCAGGCCCCGGTGCAGGTGCCGGTGAACGTCTGCGGCAACACGGTCGACGTGCTGGCCCTGCTGAACCCGGCGTTCGGCAACGACTGCGGGAACAGCGACACGGGTACGGGCACGCCGGGCACCCCGGGTACGCCCGGTCACCCGGGTACGCCGAGTCACCCGGGGAAGCCGGGCCACCCCGGCACCCCCGGAAATCCCGGCACCCCCGGCACCCCGACGAACCCCGGCACCCCGACGAACCCCGGCACCCCGACGAACCCCGGCATCCCGGGCGGAGCCACCCCCGTGTCGCAGACCGGCAGCCCCGCCGGCGCCACCACCCCCACCCTCGCCCACACCGGCGCGGACGACATGGGAATGATCGCGGGCGCGGCCGGCGCGCTGCTCCTCGGCGGCGCCCTGCTCTTCCGCCGCGGACGCGCCGCGCGCTGAGCGGGGGACCTCAAGCCCAGCCCCTGTCAGCAGAGCCCGCACCTTGCGGTCCGTGGGTGGGTCGCTCGCCCCGTTCTCCCCCCAGGGCCTGACGGCCCCTGGGAGGTACCCCCGCGCGCCCCCTGATCACTGCGGGCGCCCCCGGCGCGAGCACTGCGGCGGGCCGCGGTTGCCCAGGGGCGGGGGGAGAACGAAGTGAACAACCGTCCGCGGACCGCAAGGTCCGGCAATCCACCGGGCGGGGCTACCCGGGCGGTCCCGTCACCCGACGCACCGGACTTCTCACCACGTGGCCCGCACCTGGCGGATGATCCGGCGGCGCAACCGCACTCTTCGGCTGCCGTCCGGGTACAACCGCACCCGGTCCAGCTCCCAGTGCCTGTACTCGGCTTCGTCGGTCAGCAGACGTGCCGCGTCCTTGCGCGAGGTACCGCGCGGCACGTACATCTCTCTGAATTCGTATTCCGGCATCGCAATCTATTGTGCGGGCAACGCCCCTGTGCGGATAGCGTCTGCTCCATGTCTGATGACGTGCAGCCCACCGTTGCCGAGGTCCGTGCCGCGGTTGAAGCGCTCAAAGCCGCGCTCGACCGCCACCTCGACGCGATCGAGAACCGTGCCGGGGACGACGACCCGTCCGTCTACACGGCGTTCGAAGCTCTGGCCTCGGCCGCCGAGTCGTACGACGAGCTGCTGTACGACAGGTACGACGAGGTGACCCCGTTCGAGGTGCCCGCGGGCGACGGGGCGCCGGAGTACCTCGGCCCCGAGGACCCGGAGGCGATCAGCGTCCTGATCCGGCGCGACTACACCGTGGTTGAGCCGGAGCGGCTGCTCGCCCAGGCCCGGCGGGCCGCGGAGGGCGACGCGGAGGCCGGTGAGTCGGTCAACGCGGCCGTCGCGGCGGTCTTCGGCGAGTACGAACCCGACGAGATCGCCCAGCGGCACAAGGAGTTCGGGCTGGAGGAGGGCGACTCGACGCTGTGGGTGTGCGCCGCCGAGCCCACCGAGCCGGGGGAGTGGCTGGACGCGCCGTTCGACCAGGCCGACCCGCAGCTCGCGCTGTGCCGCTTCGACATGAGCCTGGTCTTCGAGGACGAGCTGGGCGCGCTCGACCCGGAGTGAGCCGGGCGGCGGGGGCCGCCACACGGCCCCCGCCGCGGCTTGCGCAGCCGTACCGCCGCCCCGCCTACTCCGCCGCCAGCTCCCGCAGCACCGCCGCCAGCCGGGTCGTACGCTCCTTCGCCACCGGCCCGGCCACCGCGGCGGCCAGCGCCTGATCCGCGCCCTGCACGACCGACAGGTGCCGCTCACCGCGGCCGAAGGCGGTGTAGACCCAGCCGCGGGTGAGCAGCGGGCCGGCGTCGCCGGGCACCACCACGACCGCCGCGGGCCAGCGGATGCCGGCCGCCTGGTGGCCGGTGACCGCCCACCCGTGCCGTACGGTCGCCGCGACCTCCGCGCGCGGCACCAGCACCGGGCCGTCCTCGCCCGCGAGCCGCAGCCCGTCCGGCTCGGCGCCGACCACCGTGGCCGGGTGCGTACGGCCCGGGGCCGGCACGTGTACCACCCGGTCGCCGGGGTCGAAGCCGCCGAACCGGCCGGGGCCGGGGTTCAGCCGCTCCTTGAGGGCCGCGTTGAGCGCGCGGGTGCCGACCGGGCCGCCGTGCGCGAGCGTGATCACCTGGGTCTGCTCCGGCGGCACCCCGAACGCCCGCGGCACCGAGTCCGCGACCAGTTGCACCGCGCGGTGCACCGCCTCGCCCGGCGCGCGCACCGGGACCACCACGACCTCCTTGTCCGGCGCGTCGACCGGCGTGAGCTCGCCGATGGCCACGCAGGAGGTCAGCTCGCCGATCGGCCCCGGGTCGGGGGTGCGCGAGGTGACCCGGGGGCACGCCTTCGCGGCCAGCAGGTCGGCGAACGCGCGGCCGGGTCCGGCCGACCACAGCGCGTGCGGGTCGCCGCTGAGCACCAGCCGCGCGCCGTCCGGGACCGCCTCGACCAGCGTGGCGGCCTCCTCGACGGACAGTTGGGGCGCGTCCAGCACCGCGAGCAGGTCGAGCGGGAGGCTGCCGTCGGGGGCCCGGCCGCCCGCCAGCAGGCCCGCGACGGTCAGCGCGCCGTCCTCGCCGATCCCGGGGACCGCGGCCAGCCGCCGCCTGCCGCTGTCGGTGTAGGCGGCGGCGTACGCGCGCAGGCCCGCCGCACGGGCGGCCGCGACCAGCGCGGCCGGTTCGGCCCGGGCCGCCTCGCCGCCGGTGTGCAGCACCAGCCCGCTGCCGGCGGCCACGCGGATCAGCTCGGCGGCGGAGGGGGAAGGGGCGGCAGCCGCGGCGGCCTCCCAGTCGGGGGCCGAACTCCCCGCCGACCCGCCCGCCGAACCACCCGCAGCGTCCCCTGAGCCGTCCTCTGCGCCTTCAGCGCCGGCCGCGGCACCCGCGCCGCCCGGGGCGCCCTCGAAGGAGCGCAGCAGCCGTACACAGCCGTCCGCGAGGCTCTCCTCGGCCAGGGCGTACCGGTCCAGGCCGAACAGCAGGGGTACGGGCGCCGGTTCGTCGTCCTCGTCGTCCTCCGGGGCCCCGGCCGCGCCTTCGGGTTCCGCGCGGAAGACCAGCACCCGGCCCTCCTCGACGGCGGCGGCGATCGCGGTGTCCGGGTCGGGTACGGAGTAGCGCGCCAGGGCGGTCCGCAGCGCGTCCCCGTCGAGGGCGGTGTGGCCCTGCTCGGCGGCCCGGTCCAGTACGTGGCCCACCAGCGCCCGCACCCGCCGCTCGTCGCCCGGACCGACCGCCCCGCCCAGCACCGCCCGGGCGAACGCGTCCACCTGCTCCACCCCGACCCGCACCCCCGGCAGACCGAGCACCCCCCACGGGTCCTCCCGCACCAGCGCGGCCGCGCCCTCGCCCAGCGCGCGTACGACCGGCTCGGCCAGTTCCCCGGGCGCCCCGCCGCCCGCGAGCACCTGCCGGGCCGCGTCCACGGCGGCGGCGTCGAGCGGTGCCCGGGCGGCGCTCGCGGGCGCCGCGGCGGGGCGTTCCGCGCGGGCCGGACGCGCGCCGGCGGGCCCGCCTTGCGCCGAAGTCACCTGCTCGGCCGGGTCGTTGCCGGGTTCGGCGCCCGCCTCGCCGGTCGTACCCGCCGCGGTGGAGGGCAGATCGGCGTCGCCGGGCTCGGGCGCGTCACCGGGCTCCGGCACGTCGGTCGGCTCCGGCGCGTCTCCCGCCTCGCCGTCGCCCCCCGCGTCCGCCGGCTCGGCCGGCCCGTCGCCGGACCCGCCCTCGGACGCCGCCTCGCCCTGCTCCGCGGTCGCGCCCGGCGTGGTCCCGCCCACCATCTCGGCCGCTTCCAGGGCCTGGAGCCGGGCCGCCTCCTCCGCCATCGCCTCGCGGCGCTTGCGGCGGGCCTCGGCCGCGTCGCCGCGCGGGGCGGGCGCCGCCGGGTTGTCGCCGCGCTCGATGGACCGCATAGCCGCCGCCAGGCTCGCCAGATCCGGCTTCCCGGCCGGGCCGGGGCGCGCGGCGGGCACGGCGCCGCCGTCCGCGAGGGCCGCGGGAGTCCCGGCAGCCGTTGGAGCGGCGGCCTGCGCGGCGGGAGCGGTGGAGTCGTCGGGCGGGGTGGGGGTGGTCACGCTGGAAGCCTCCGTGGAGCGGAACGGCCGCGACTCGCAGGACTCAGAGAGTGGTCCAGTCGTGGTCCGGGTAGCGGTGCAACGGCGCCGAGACGTCGTCAAGGGCCGAGCAGATCTCTTCCGGCAGCGTAAGGCCCTCCACCGACAGAGCGGCGCCGAGCTGCGCGGCGTTGCGCGCGCCGAGAATGGGCGCGGTGACGCCCGGCCGGTCCCGCACCCAGGCGAGCGCGACGTGCAGCGGCGACACGGCCAGGCCGTCGGCCGCTATGGCCAGCGCGTCCACGATCAGGCGGGCGGTGTCGTCGAGGTACGGCGCGACGAAGGCGGCCATGCCGGAGGAGCCGCCGCGCGAGTCCGCGGGGACGCCGTGCCGGTACTTCCCGGTGAGTACCCCGCGCCCGAGCGGCGACGACGGAAGCAGCCCCACGCCGAGGTCGACGGCCGCGGGCAGCACCTCGCGTTCGATGCCGCGCTGGAGCAGCGAGTACTCCATCTGCGTGCTGGCCAGCGGGGTGCGGCCGGGCGTGGCGAGCTGCCAGGACGCGGCCTTGGCGAGCTGCCAGCCGCAGAAGTTGGAGACCCCGACATAGCGGGCCCGGCCGCTGCTGACCGCGATGTCCAGGGCCTGGAGTGTCTCCTCCATCGGCGTGCCCGGGTCGTACGCGTGCACCTGCCACAGGTCGACGTGGTCCGTGCCGAGCCGCTGGAGCGAGGCGTCGAGCGCGGCGAGCAGGTGCCCGCGGGAGGTGTCGAAGCGCCGGTCGGGGTCGGGCACGCTGCCCGCCTTCGTGGCGATCACCAGGTCGGAGCGCGGCACCAGGTCCTCGATCAGCCGCCCGAGCAGGTACTCCGCGCCTCCGTCCGCGTACACGTCCGCGGTGTCGACCAGCGAGCCGCCCGCCTCCCAGAAGGACTTGAGCTGGTCGGCGGCGTCCCGCTCGCCCGTGTCGCGCCCCCAGGTGAGCGTGCCGAGTCCGAGCCGGGACACGCGCAGGCCGGTGCGGCCGAGATGCCTGTGCTCCATGACCGCTGAGGCTAGCGCCCGGCCCTCCAAATGGGGAGCAGTGACGTACCCGACAGGCGCGTTCGGCCGGACAAGGCGCTAAAGTCCGGGGGGACAACGACGTTACTGGCCAGTACGTACTAAGGGGAGCGGTATGCGGCTCGGGATCAACCTCGGCTACTGGGGCGCCGGCATGGACGCGGACAACCTCGCCGTCGCCCAGGAGGCCGACCGCCTCGGCTACTCCGTCTGCTGGGCCGCCGAGGCGTACGGCTCCGACGCGCCGAGCGTGCTGTCGTGGGTGGCCGCGCAGACCGAGCGGATCGACGTGGGCTCGGCGATCCTCCAGATCCCGGCCCGCACCCCGGCGATGACCGCGATGACCGCCGCCACCCTGGACTCCCTGACCGGCGGCCGGTTCCGGCTGGGCCTCGGCGTGTCCGGGCCGCAGGTCTCCGAGGGCTGGTACGGCGTCAAGTTCGACAAGCCGCTGGCCCGCACCCGCGAGTACGTCGAGATCGTCCGCAAGGCGATGTCCCGCGAGCGGCTGTCGTACGAGGGCGAGCACTGGACGCTGCCGCTGCCCGGCGGCCCCGGGAAGGCGCTGCGGCTGACCGTGCACCCGCAGCGCGAGCACATCCCGCTGTACATCGCGGCGATCGGCCCGAAGAACCTGGAGCAGACCGGCGAGATCGCCGACGGCGCGCTGCTGATCTTCCCGTCCGCCGCGCACCTGGAGGACACCGCGATCCGCCCGCTGCGGGCCGGCCGGGAGAAGGCCGGGCTGACGATGGACGGGTTCGACGTGTGCCCGACGCTGCCGCTGGCGCTCGGCTCCGTGGCGGATCTGCCGAAGCTCGCGGACACCTTCCGGCCGTACACCGCGCTGTACGTCGGCGGGATGGGGAGCCGCAAGCAGAACTTCTACAACCAGCTGGCTCAGCGCATGGGGTACGAGCAGCAGGCCGCGGACATCCAGGACAAGTATCTGGCCGGGGAGAAGGACGCCGCCGCGGCGGCGGTGCCGCAGGAACTCATCGACTCCACGTGCCTGTTGGGGCCGGTGGAGCGGATCGCGGACCGCATGAAGGAGTACGCCGCCGCGGGCGTGACCACGCTCTCGCTGGCGCCTTCCGGGTTCAGCCTCGAGGAGCGGGTCGCGGGGTTGCGGGCGGGGATCGAGGCTCTTTCGCTGGCGGGGCTGGGGTAACGGGACCGCCCGGACCACCTGTCGGTGGGCGGCTGGACGCGCAGTTCTCCCCCAGTGCTTCGCCTGGGTGGGGGTGCCCCCGGCGGAGCCCGGGGGAGTGCCCCCACGCGCCCCTTGTCGGTTGCCGCTCTCCGTTGCCGTTACCCCGCCGGGACGAGGCGGCCCAGGAGGCGGCCGAAGTCGATCAGGCGGGCTATCTGGCCGGGGCCGCCGTCGTCGAGGGACTTGCTGAAGCGGAAGGACTCGGGCCGGATCTTCGCGGAGGCGACCGGCAGCGGAGAGTCCGGATCGGCCTGGGCCGCGCTGAGTTCGTGGGGCATCACAGTGGCGAGGACCAGGTAGACCCCGCGGTCGATGCGGCGCCCGCGCTCGTCGCGCCCGACGAGCGTGCGCATGCCGACGTGGCCGATCGCGTCCAGCGGGAGCACTTGCACCGAGGAGTCCAGCACCGTCCCTCCGGGCGCGTTCGCGTCGGCCAACTCCTCGCTGTGCCACAGGATCAGCCGCCGCCCGTCGCAGACCGCCGCCTCCTGCCACACCGACGCGCCGGCCTCGGTGAGGTCCACCACGCGCTCCAGCGTGAAACCCCGCACCCGGCGCCGGCCGAGCACCCCCGTGATCGCGTCCATCGCGATGTCCGGGTGCAGGAAGTACGCCCCCGCCGCGTCCTGCAGCCGGGCGTAAGGAGACCAGTCCGCTCCCGCGGTACCTACGCCCGGCTCGGTCATCGGGCGGCTCCTCGTCGCCTTGCTGAACATCTCCACCTGCTTCGCGGTCCCGACACATCGGGCCGTCTCGACTCGACCCCTGCTGCACCCTACCCACGGGGAGTGACAGGCCGGGACCTGACCGCAAGGACAAGCACACCGTAAGCGGCCGCCGGACGCACGGCTCTCGCCCTGCATGTAAAGCGGAGACAACGGGCCGTCAGGTACGAGCAAAACGCCGGAAGCGGTGAGCAAACGCGCTCGGAAAGCGGGACCCGGCAGGTGCGGCTGCCTCCCGGGGCCTTCCCGGCCCTTTCCGGGGCCCTCGCGCGGCCCGACCGCCGCCCTGACACCCGGCCCGGCACGTGGACCGGCCGGTGACGTTCGCGGCCGTGGTGGGGGCTCGGGGGGATCTTCCCCGCCACGGCCGTCACCCAGCACAACGCGCGTCCCCGGAAGGGGTTACGGTGGCGGACATGCCCACCGTGATCCTCGTCCGGCATGGCCGTTCGACCGCCAACACCGACGGAGTACTGGCCGGCTGGAGCCCCGGCGTCGCCCTCGACGACACCGGCCGTGCCCAGGCCACCGCGCTCGCCGCCCGGCTCGCCGCCCTCCCGCTCGCCGCCGTGGTGAGCAGCCCGCTGCAGCGCTGCCAGGAGACGGTCGGACCGCTGCTCGCCACCCGGCCCGAACTGCCCCTGCACACCGACGACCGGGTCGGCGAGTGCCACTACGGCGACTGGACCGGGCGGAAGATCCGCGAGTTGGCGGAGGAGCCGCTGTGGGCCACCGTCCAGCGGCACCCCTCCGCCGCCGTCTTCCCCGGCGCCGAGGGCGAGTCGCTGCGCGCGATGCAGGCCCGCGCGGTCGACGCCGTACGCGACTGGAACGCGCGGATCGAGGCCGAGCACGGCGCGGACGCGCTGTACCTGCTCTGCTCGCACGGCGACGTCATCAAGGCGCTGGTCGCCGACGCCCTCGGCACGCACCTCGACCTCTTCCAGCGGATCAACGCCGATCCCTGCTCGGTCACCGTCGTCCGCTACACCCCGCACCGCCCGTTCCTGCTGCGGCTCGGCGACACCGGCGACCTCACCGCGCTGATCCCCCCGCCGCCGGCCGAGGGCGCCGCGGACAGCGCGCCCGGCGGAGGCTCGGCCGACGCCGCCCGCTCCAAGGGCCGGCTGGACCCGGGGGACGCCGTGGTCGGCGGTTCGACCGGCACCTCGTGATCGGCTTCCGCAGTAGGGTGGATGCCCGGTGGCCCGTGCCCTGACACACCGCACGCGCGGCGCGGCACAGCCGTCACAGCAGCCGAGCAGCAGTCAAGCACCAGCACAGTCGATCAAGCCGAGCAAACGGAGCAGGACGTGCCCCGCCAGGTCTTCTTCTACGAACACCCGGAACGCTTCGTCGCCGGGACCGTCGGTCAGCCCGGACAGCGGACGTTCTTCCTCCAGGCCACCGCGTTGGGCCGGACCACGAGCGTGGCCCTGGAGAAGACGCAGGTGGCCGCGCTCGCCGAGCGGATCGACGAACTCCTCGACGAGGTGGTGCGCAGGACCGGTGGAAACGCCTCGGTCCCCGCCGTCGCCCCGACCGAGATGCTGGACGCCGGTCCGCTGGAGGTGCCGGTGGATGAGGAGTTCCGGGTCGGCACCATGGCGCTGGCGTGGGACGGCGCCCACGAGCGGATGGTCATCGAGGCGCAGGCCCTGGTCGAGCTGGCCGGCGAGGACGAGGAGGACCTGGAGGCCGCCGAGGAGGAACTGCTCCAGGACGACGAGAACGGCCCGCCGCTGCTGCGGGTGCTGCTGACCGGCGCCCAGGCCCGTTCCTTCGCCAAGCGCGCGCTCGACGTGGTCTCCGCCGGCCGCCCGCCCTGCCCGCTGTGCAGCCTCCCCCTGGACCCGGAAGGACACGTATGCCCGCGCCAGAACGGGTACCGGAGGTCGGCCTGAGCACCGGCACGGACCCGCGGGCCGCCGTGGGCGCGGACGCGGCCGCCGTCCCGGGTACGGACACCGGCACCGGGGTCGATCTGCGCGACGTCGAGGCGCTGCGCCACGGCGAACTGGCCGTACGCGGCCAGATCCGTGACGCCTCCAACGCCGTGCTGCTCTGCGAGAGCACGCACCAGGGCCGCACCGTCGCCTGCGTCTACAAGCCGGTCCGCGGTGAGCGGCCGCTGTGGGACTTCCCCGACGGCACCCTCGCCCAGCGCGAGGTCGCCACCTACCTCGTCTCCGAGGCCACCGGCTGGGGCCTGGTCCCGCCCACGGTGCTGCGCGACGGGCCGTACGGCGAGGGCATGGTGCAGCTGTGGATCGAGTCCGCGGCCGACGGCGGGAACGAGGAAGGCAACGGCGAGGACGGGGCCGGCGGCGAGGACGACGACGGCGAGGACGGGCCGGGCGCGCTGCTCGCGCTGACCGAGGACACCGAGCCGGCGCCGGGCTGGAAGGCCGTCGTCGAGGCCCAACTCGAAGGCGGCGGCACCGCGCTGCTCGTGCACGCCGACGACATACGCCTGCGCCGGCTGGCCGTCCTCGACGCGGTGGTGAACAACGCCGACCGCAAGGGCGGCCACCTCCTGCCCGCCGCCGACGGGCGGCTCTACGGCATCGACCACGGCGTGACCTTCCACACCGACGACAAGTTGCGGACGCTGCTGTGGGGATGGGCGGGCGAGCCCCTGCCGGCCGAGGCGGTCGCGGTCCTCACCCGGCTCGCCGCGGACCTCTCCGGCGCCCTCGGCGAGCGGCTGGGCACCCTGATCACCCCCGCGGAGACGGCCGCGCTGCGCTCCCGGGTCGACCGGCTGCTGGAATCCGGCGTCCACCCGGCCCCGTCCGGCGACTGGCCCTCGATCCCCTGGCCGCCGGTCTGACGACGCCCCACCCGGGGGCGCGCGGTCCCGCCCGGTGCGGCCGCGCCGGAAAGGCACCCATCCCACCGGAAGTGGTCGACCACCGGCCCGGTTACCCTCGTCTCATGCATGCCTGGCCAGCTTCCGACGTCCCCGCCCTTCCGGGCACCGGACGCCCTCTTCGTCTGCACGACACGTCGACCGGTGGACTCGTCCCCATCGAGCCCGGTCCGGTCGCCCGCCTCTATGTCTGCGGGATCACCCCGTACGACGCCACCCACATGGGGCACGCGGCGACCTACAACGCGTTCGACCTCGTGCAGCGGGTGTGGCTCGACACGAAGCGCCAGGTCGAGTACGTGCAGAACGTCACGGACGTGGACGATCCGCTGCTGGAGCGCGCGGCGGACACCGGCGACGACTGGACCGCGCTCGCCGAGCGCGAGACCGCGCTGTTCCGCGAGGACATGACCGCGCTGCGGCTGCTGCCCCCGGCCCACTACATCGGGGCCGTCGAGGCCATACCCGGCATCGTGCCGCTGATCGAGCGGCTGCGGGAGACCGGCGCCGCGTACGACGTGGACGGCGACGTGTACTTCTCGGTCGAGTGCGACCCGCACTTCGGCGCGGTGTCCGGGCTCGACGCCGCCGCGATGCGGCTGCTCGCCGCCGAGCGCGGCGGCGACCCGGAGCGGCCGGGCAAGAAGAACCCGCTCGACCCGATGCTGTGGCGTGCCGAGCGGGACGGCGAGCCGAGCTGGGACGGCGCGTCCCTCGGGCGCGGGCGCCCCGGCTGGCACATCGAGTGCGTCGCGATCGCGCTGGACCACCTCGGGATGGGCTTCGACGTCCAGGGCGGCGGCTCCGATCTCGCCTTCCCGCACCACGAGATGGGCGCGTCGCACGCCCAGGTGCTCACCGGGGAGTACCCGTACGCCAAGGCGTACGTCCACGCCGGGATGGTCGCCCTGGACGGCGAGAAGATGTCCAAGTCCAAGGGCAACCTCGTCTTCGTCTCCGCGCTGCGCCGGGCCGGCGTCGACCCGGCCGCGATCCGGCTGGCGCTCCTCGCGCACCACTACCGGGCGGACTGGGAGTGGACCGACGACGTCCTCGCCGACGCCGTGGCCCGCCTCGGCCGCTGGCGCGAGGCCGTCTCCCGCCCCGACGGGCCGGCCGCCGACGCGCTGCTCGACGAGGTGCGAGCCGCTCTCGCGGACGACCTCGACGCGCCGCGTGCGCTCGCCGCCGTCGACGCCTGGGCGGTCACCCAGGCGTCGGAGGGCGGCACGGACCCGGGCGCACCCGGGCTCGTCTCCCGCGCGGTGGACGCGCTGCTGGGCGTGGCCCTCTAGGACCGCGTGCGCGGGGGTGGCCGCCGTCCGGGAAGGCGGTCACCCCCCCAGGGGCGCGGCCCCTCTTACGCGCCGTCTGCCTCTTACTCGCTGTCGTCCTCGCCGTCGTCCTCGTCCTCGTCCGAGGAGGAGGGGTTCGGGTCCTCCCGGGGCGCGGGTTTGCCGCGGAAGTGGGGGACGCCGTCCGTGCCCTCGCTGGACGCGTAGTCCCCGGGGTCCCGCCGCCTCAGATACCGCTCGAACTCCTTCGCGATGGCCTCGCCGGACGCCTCCGGCAACTCCGCGGTGTCCCGCGCCTCCTCCAGCGTCTGGACGTACTCCGCGACCTCGCTGTCCTCCGAGGCGAGCTGGTCGACGCCGACCTGCCAGGCGCGGGCGTCCTCGGGGAGCTCGCCCTGCGGGATGCGCAGGTCGAGCAGGTCCTCCAGGCGGTTGAGCAGGGCCAGCGTGGCCTTGGGGTTGGGCGGCTGGGAGACGTAGTGCGGCACCGCGGCCCACAGGCTCACCGCGGGGATGCCGGCGTGCGTGCACGCCTCCTGGAGGATGCCGACGATGCCGGTGGGGCCCTCGTACCGGGACTCCTCCAGGTTCATGGTGGTGGCCAGTTCGGCGTCGGAGGTGACGCCGGAGACCGGGACCGGACGGGTGTGCGGGGTGTCGCCGAGCAGCGCGCCGAGGATGACGACCATCTCGACGCCGAGTTCGTGCGCGAAGCCCAGGATCTCGTTGCAGAACGAGCGCCACCGCATGCTGGGCTCGATCCCGCGCACCAGCACCAGGTCGCGCGGCTTGGGCGACTGGATGCGGACCACCGACAGCCGGGTGGTCGGCCAGGTGATCTTGCGGGTGCCGCCGTCCATCCAGACCGTGGGCCGGTTGACCTGGAAGTCGTAGTAGTCCTCGGCGTCGAGCGCGGCGAAGACCTCGCCCTTGAACTCCCGGTCGAGGTGGTCGACCGCGGTGGAGGCCGCGTCCCCGGCGTCGTTCCAGCCCTCGAACGCGGCCACCATGACCGGATCGATCAGCTCGGGAACACCCTCCAGCTCGATCACCCAGCTTCTCCTTCCGGCGTACTCCTGCGTGCGGGAACCAGCCTACGGCGTAACGGACGGTGCGCCGCAGCCCGCGCCGTGACCGCTGCTCCTCACGGCGTGCCCCAGCCGGCCCGGTACGCCGCCCAGTCGGCGGGGTCGGCGGCGAAGTCGACGTACAGCGCGAGACCGAAGGCGGCGCGGTCGCGGTCGGTGCGGGCGAGCGCGACGCGGGCGCCGCGCACCGCGGCCGGGACGGTCTCGGCGTAGCCGTGGTGGCCGAAGTTCTCGGTGTGGTAACCGGGCAGCCCGATCAGGAGGTTGGTGGCCTTCGGGGTGACCTGCAACGCGAGGGAGGTCTGCTGCGCGATGTAGCCGCCGAACAGGGACGAGGCGGGCAGCGCGGTGTCGTAGGCCATCAGCGCGATCTGGTCGACCCGCCGGGCGACCTGCCCGAAGTACCGCTGGGACCACCACTTCGGGTGGCTGAACGGCAGGTGGGAGACGGCGTGCAGGCCGGGCAGCGGGTCGATCTGGGGCACCGCGGCGGACAGCGGCACGCCGCGGGCGACGGTGAGCGCGCGCACCGTGTCGAGGGTGCGCAGAAAGCCGCCGTCGCCGGACGGCACCGGCTCCAGGTCGAGGTGGACGCCCGCGAAGCCGGCGTCGAGCACCTGCCGCGCCGAGCCGCGGATACGGGCGCGGACCGCGCTGTCGTCCAGACGCAGCCCGGGCGTGCCGCCGTGGGCGACGGTGTCGCCGAGCCACGCCTGGACGCGGACGCCGGGCAGTTCGCGGCGCACGTCGGCGAGGAACGCGGCCGCGGTGGGGTACAGGGCCGGGTCGAGGCTCCCGTCGGCCGAGAGCGGACCGGTGTGGACGTACAGGTCGCGGATGCCGCTGCCGCGCACCCGGTCGCGCAGCAGGGCGAGTTCGGCCGGTGTGCGGGTGCCGTCCACCCAGGCGTGGCCGAGCCAGACCGCGTCATTGCCGCGGGTGCGGCCGGCGGCGGACGGGTCGCCCGCGTACTGCGCCCGCAGCGCGCCGCCCGCGCCGAGCATCGCCAGTACGGTCAGCGCGGTGCCGCCGATCACCGCACGTCGGAGCCACCGCAGCGCCGTACGCCGGGTCGGCATGCGTCTCACCAGCCACGACGCCAGCGGCCGCCACCGTTGAGACATCCGATCTGTAATCGACAAAATTCGCGCTCCCCCCTGGACGAACCCCACCGCGCACGGCTATACATCGGATCATCGAAAAAAGATCCGATGTCTCGCGACGGGAGTGTGCATGAGTCCGACCATCACCGAGGTCGACGTGTACGACATCCGCTTTCCGACCTCGGAGCAGCTCGACGGCTCGGACGCCATGAACCCCGACCCCGACTACTCCGCCGCTTACGTGGTACTCCGTACCGACGCGCCCGGGGGCCTGGCGGGATACGGCCTGTGCTTCACGATCGGGCGCGGCAACGACGTCGTCGCCGCGGCGATCGCGACGCTCCGACCCTATGTGGTCGGGCGCACGGTGGACAGTGTCACCGGCGATCTCGGCGCCTTCTACCGGCTGCTCACCCACGACTCGCAACTGCGCTGGCTCGGCCCGGAGAAGGGCGTGATGCACATGGCGGCCGGCGCGGTCGTCAACGCCGCCTGGGACCTGGCCGCCCGCCAGGCCGGCCGCCCGGTCTGGGAGTTGCTGGCCGGGATGACCCCGGAGGAAATCGTCGACCTGGTCGACTTCCGGTATCTGAGCGACGCGCTGACCAGGGACGAGGCGCTGGAGATCCTCCGCCGCGCCGAACCCGGCCGCGCCGGGCGGGCGGAGGAGTTGCGCCGCCGCGGCTACCCCGCCTACACCACGGAGCCCGGCTGGCTCGGCTACTCCGACGAGAAGCTGACCCGGCTGGCGAAGGAGGCGGTCGCGGCCGGCTTCACCCAGATCAAGCTGAAGGTCGGCGCCGACCTCGACGACGACCTGCGGCGGATGCGGCTGGCCCGGGAGGCGGTCGGCCCCGGCATCCGGATCGCGGTCGACGCCAACCAGCGCTGGGACGTGGCCGAGGCCGTCCACTGGATGCGGGCGCTCGCGCCGTTCGAGCCGTACTGGATCGAGGAGCCCACCAGCCCCGACGACGTGCTCGCGCACGCCGCCGTGCGGGCCGGCCAGCCGATCCGGGTCGCCACCGGCGAACACGTCGCCAACCGGGTGGTGTTCAAGCAGCTGCTGCAGGCCGGCGCCGTGGACTTCGTGCAGATCGACGCGGCCCGGGTGGCCGGCGTCAACGAGAACGTGGCGATCCTGCTGCTCGCCGCCAAGTTCGGCGTGCCGGTCTGCCCGCACGCGGGCGGGGTCGGCCTGTGCGAACTCGTCCAGCACCTCTCGATGTTCGACTACGTCGCCGTCTCCGGCAGTTGGGACGACCGCATCATCGAGTACGTTCCCCACCTGCACGAGCACTTCACCGACCCGGTGGTGATGGAGAACGGCCGGTACCAGGCGCCCACCGCCCCCGGCTTCTCCGCCCGCATGGTCCCCGAGACCCTCACCGACTACCGCTACCCGGACGGCCCGGTCTGGGTGGCCCGACAGGAGCTCGCCCGATGACCGACACCCCCTCCCACGAGACCGCAACCGCCCTCCACCCGCAGGACCTGGCCGGGCTGACCGCCCTGGTCACCGGCGGCGCCTCCGGCATCGGGGCCGCCACCGCCCGGCTGCTGACCGCCCGCGGCGCGCGGGTCGCCGTCCTGGACCGCGACCCCTCCGGCGCGCCCGAGGGCACCGTCCCGGTCCGTGCCGACGTCACCTCCGACCAGGCGGTCCAGGCGGCGGTGGCCGAGGCGGTGGGGGAGCTGGGCAGCCTGCACATCCTCGTCGGCAACGCCGGGATCGGCGCCGTCGGCACCGTCGAGGACAACGCCGACGACGAGTGGCAGCGGGTCATGGACATCAACGTCCTCGGCCTGGTGCGGGCCGCGCGCGCCGCGCTGCCGCACCTGCGCAAGGCCGCCGTGGCGCGGCCCGGCAGCGCCTCGATCACCCACACCTGCTCCATCGCGGCCACCGCGGGCCTGCCCCAACGGGCCCTGTACAGCGCCAGCAAGGGCGCCGTGCTCTCGCTGACCCTGGCGATGGCCGCCGACCACGTGCGCGAGGGCGTACGGGTCAACTGCGTCAACCCCGGCACCGCGGACACCCCGTGGGTCGGCCGGCTGCTCGACCAGGCCGACGACCCGGGCGCCGAGCGGGCCGCTCTCAACGCCCGGCAGCCGATGGGCCGGCTGGTCAGCGCCGACGAGGTCGCCGCCGCGATCGTCTACCTGGCGAGCCCGGCGGCGGCGAGCGTCACCGGAGCCTCCCTCGCCGTGGACGGCGGCATGCAGGGGCTGCGGCTGCGCCCGGCGGCCGACTAGCGCCACCAGCACCACTCGCTCTACCCGCTCCGCCCGCTCCACCCTTCGCAGAGCCGACATCACCCACACCCGGAAGGGCAGGACTCGACGATGAGACTGCGCACGACGACCGTGGCCGCCTGTGCCGCGCTGCTCGCGGTCACCGCGCTCGCGGGCTGCAACAGAGGCAGCGAAAGCAAGGCCGGAGGAAGTTCGGGCAAGGTGGGTATCGACCTGCCGCGCTCGGACAGCGACTTCTGGAACTCGTACAACGGCTACATCGAGAAGGACATCAAGGCCGGCGCGGTCTCCGCGCTGCCGCGCACCAACTCGCAGAACGACATCGGCAAGCTCGTCGCCAACGTGCAGAGCTTCGCCAACGAGGGCGCCAAGGCGATCGTGATGGCTCCGCAGGACACCGGTGCGATCGCCTCCACCCTCGACCAGATGGCGAAGAAGAAGATACCGGTGATCAGCGTCGACACCCGCCCGGACAAGGGGCAGGTGTACATGGTGGTGCGTGCCGACAACAAGGCGTACGGCACGAACGCCTGCAAGTACCTGGGCGCGCAGCTCAAGGGCAAGGGCAAGGTGGCCGAGTTCGAGGGCGACCTGTCCTCCATCAACGGCCGGGACCGCTCGGAGGCGTTCGCCTCCTGCATGAAGACCAACTTCCCCGGCATCAAGGTGATCCCGCTCGTCACCAACTGGGACGGCGCCACCGCGTCGGCCAAGCTGCAGACCACGCTGGCCTCCAACCCGGACCTCAACGGCCTCTACATGCAGGCCGGCGGCGTCTTCCTGCAGCCCACCCTCGCGCTGCTGAAGCAGAAGGGCCTGCTCAAGCCGGCCGGTACCGCGGGCCACATCACCATCATCTCCAACGACGGCATCCCGGAGGAGTTCAAGGCGATCAAGGCCGGCCAGATCGACGCGACGATCTCCCAGCCCGCCGACACCTACGCCAAGTACGCGCTGTACTACGCGAAGGCGGCCATGGCGGGCAAGACCTTCAAGCCCGGCCCGACCGACCACGGCTCGAACATCATCAAGATCCCGAACGGCCTGGAGGACCAGCTGCCGGCGCCGCTGGTGACCAAGGCCAACGTGGACGATCCCAGCCTGTGGGCCAACCAGCTCGGGAAGAGCTGACCCATGGCCGAGGCCGTACCGCCCGCCGCGGTCCACGCGGAGGGCATCGTCAAACGGTTCGGGGCCACCGTGGCCCTCGACCGGGTGGGCATCACCGTCGCGGCCGGCGACTCGCACGCGCTCGTCGGCCGCAACGGCGCCGGGAAGTCCACCCTCGTGTCCGTGCTGACCGGGCTTCAGCACCCGGACGCCGGCCAGGTCCGGTTCCAGGGCGAGCCGGCGCCCGCGGCCGGCGACACCGCCGGCTGGCAGGCGAAGGTGGCGTGCGTCTACCAGAAGTCCATGGTGGTCCCGGACCTGACCGTCGCGGAGAACCTGTTCCTCAACCGCTTCGGCGGCGGGCGGATCAGGTGGTCGGCGCTGCGCACCCGGGCCCGCGACCTGCTGGGCGAGTACGGCGTCGACGTCGATCCCAACGCGCGGGCCGGCGATCTCACCGTGGAGCAGGGCCAGTTCGTGGAGATCGCCCGGGCGCTGTCCTTCGGCGCCCGCTTCATCATCCTCGACGAGCCCACCGCGCAGCTCGACGCGGCCGGCATCGACCGGCTCTTCACCAAGCTGCGGGAACTCCAGCGGCAGGGCGTGGCGTTCCTCTTCATCTCGCACCACCTGCAAGAGGTCTACGACCTGTGCACCACGGTCACCGTCTACCGCGACGCGCGGCACGTGCTGACCGCTCCGGTCGCGGAGCTCGGCAAGGACGCGCTGGTGGAGGCGATGACCGGGGAGGCATTCGGCGGCAACGCGGCGTCCTGGCATGCGAAGTCGGCACCGTCCGGGGCCATCTCCGGCAAGGACGGCCGCGGCGGCGAAGGCGGCGGTGACGGCGACGGTGCCGTGCTGCGGGCCGACGGGCTGTCCCTGGCGGACGCCTTCGAGCCGGTCGACTTCGCGGTGCGCCCGGGCGAGGTGCTGGGCCTGGCCGGGGCCACCGCGAGCGGCAACACCGCGCTCGGCGAGACCCTGGTCGGGCTGCGCAAGGCCACCACGGGCCGCACCCTGGTCGGCGGCAAGCCGGTCAAGCCAGGCAGCGTCCCGCACGCGCTGGGCGCCGGCATCGGCTACGTACCGGAGGACCGGCACCGCCAGGGCCTGGTCCTGAACCGCAGCGTCGCGGAGAACGCCACGCTGTCGGTGACCGACCAACTCGGCCCGTACGGAACGGTGTTGCCCGGCCGGACCAAGGCCTTCGCCCAGCGCATGATCAACTCGCTGGACATCAAGACCTCGGGGCCGGCCCAGCCGGTCTCCGACCTGTCCGGCGGCAACCAGCAGAAGGTCGTCATCGCCCGCGCGATGGCCCGCGAGCCGCGGGTGCTGGTGGCGATCCGGCCCACCGCCGGCGTCGACGTGAAGTCCAAGGACGCGCTGCTCGGCGTGGTGCGGGGGGTCGCCGACCGCGGTGACGCGGCCGTCATCGTCTCCGACGAACTGGACGACCTGCGGGTCTGCGACCGGGTGATCGCGCTCTTCCACGGGCGGGTGATCGCCGAGTTCGGCAGCGGATGGAGCGACCGGGACCTGGTCTCGGCGATGGAAGGGCTGCCCTCGGGCGGCCACGAGGAGACCGAGGAATGAGTGACGTGAGCCAGTTGACCGCGGAAGCGGCCGCCCCGGACCAGCCGAAGCGGGCCGTGGCGCGGCTCAGGGTCGCCAACTACCGCGACCTGTCCCTGATCCCGGTGATCTTCATCGTGGGCGTGGTCGGATTCATCGTCTCGCCCACCTTCCTGACCTCCGACAACCTGATCGGCGTCCTCCAGCAGTGCAGCGAGCTGAGCCTGCTGGTGCTCGGCGAGGCGATGATCCTGATCCTCGGCCGGATGGACCTGTCGCTGGAGTCCACCATCGGGGTGGCCCCGGTGATCGCCATGTGGCTGGTGATGCCCAGGACCGGCTCGGCGACCTACCACGGCATCGGGCTGCTGCCCGGCTGGACCTCGATCCCGATCTGCCTGCTGGTCGGCGTCGTGGTCGGCGGGTTCAACGGCTTCATGATCCTCAAACTGAGAGTCAACGGCTTCATCGCCACCCTCGGCATGCTCACCATGCTGCGCGGGCTGCAAGTCGGCATCTCCCAGGGCAAGTCCATCGTCGAGGTGCCCAAGTCCTTCTCGTACCTGGGCGGCGCGTCCTGGCTCGGCGCCCCTGCGGCGATCTGGATCTGCCTGGTGCTGTTCGTGGCCGGCGGACTCGCCCTCGGCTACCTGCGGCACGGCCGCGCGCTGTACGCCATCGGCGGCAACAAGGAGGCCGCCCGCGCGGCCGGCATCCGGGTCGACCTGATCACCTGGTCGGTGCTGGCCATCGCCTCGCTGCTCGCCGCCTTCGCCGGCATCCTCTACGTCGGCCACTACGGCGCGATCTCCTCCACCCAGGGCCAGAACTGGATCTTCCAGGTCTTCGCGGCCACCGTGATCGGCGGGATCAGCCTCAACGGCGGCCGCGGCACCCTCTTCGGCGCCCTCACCGGAGTGGTCGCCCTCCAACTCGTGGTGAACGTGATGACGCTCGGCGGGGTGCCGCCGCTGTGGAACCAGTTCCTCTACGGTGCGATCATCATCGTCGCCCTGATCATCTCCCGGTTCGCGAGCGGGGAACAGGAGGACTAGCCCGCAGTCAGCAGCCGGCCGGGGGCAGACCGCCCCCGGCCGCTTCCGGCCGTCCCCGGCACCGTACCGACGCACACCGCAAGGAGAGACCCACCCCATGCCCGTACCGGCACTGCCCCGGCTCGGCCTCGGCTGCGCCCCGCTGGCCAACCTCTACACCGCGATCACCGACGAGCAGGCCGAGGCCACGGTCTCGGCGGCGTTCGACACCTTCGGCGGGGAGGTGACGTACCTCGACACCGCGCCGCACTACGGCATGGGCCGCTCCGAGGAGCGGCTGGGCCAGGCGCTGGCCGGGCGGGACCGGGCGTCGTACCTGCTGTCGACCAAAGTCGGCCGGCGGCTGCGCGACCTCGGCCCCGGCGAGTCCCCGGACGAGCAGGGCTACGTCGACAGCCCCGCCCGGGCCCGGGAGTGGGACTTCACCGCGGACGGCATCAACGCCACCCTGGAGGGCTCGCTGAAGCGCCTCGGCGTGGACAGCGTGGACATCGTCTACCTGCACGACGTCGAGGACCACCTGCGCGAGGTCCGCACCAGCGGCTTCCCGGCGCTCGCCGCCCTGCGCGACCAGGGCGTGGTCAAGGCGATCGGCTTCGGCATGAACTACAGCGGGGTGATGGCCGGCCTCGTCGCCGACCTCGACGTCGACGTGGTGCTGTGCGCGGGCCGTTGGACGCTGCTGGAGCGCACCGCGTACGACGACCTGCTGCCGGTCTGCGAGCGGCGCGGCACCCAGGTGGTGGTCGGCGGCGTCTACAACTCCGGGCTGCTCGCCGACCCCAGGCCCGGCGCCCACTACAACTACGAGGCCGCGCCCACCGACCTGATCGAGCGGGCCCAGCACATCCAGCGGGTCTGCGCGGAGTTCGGGGTGCCGCTGCGGGCGGCCGCACTGCGCTACCCCTTCGCGCACCCCTCGGTGGTCTGCGCGGTGGTCGGCGCGGCCAACGAGGCCGAAGTCCGGGACAACGCCGCGCTGTTCGACCACGCGATCCCCGACGACCTGTGGCACGCGCTGGTCGAGCGGGGACTGCTCGACGCGGACGTGCCCCTGCCGCTGACGGGGAAGTGAGCGGACCCATGCGAATCGACGCGCACCACCACCTGTGGGACCTCGGCCGCCGCCCGCAGCCCTGGCTGAAGGGCGACGCCCTCGAACCCATCAACCGCACCTTCGCGCTGTCCGAGTTGGAGCCGCTGCTCGACGCGCACGACATCGCCGCGACCGTCGTCGTGCAGTCAAGCTCCTCGCTCGACGAGACCCGCGAACTGCTCGCCATCGCCCGTGGTTCGCACGGCCGGATCGCCGGGGTGGTCGGCTGGGCCGACCTCACCGACCCCGACGGGCTGCCCGCGGTGCTCACCGAACTCGCCGCGGCCGGACCGCTGGTCGGCATCCGCCACCAGATCCAGGACGAGGCCGACCCGCAGTGGCTGGACCGGCCCGACATCCGCGCCGGGCTGCGCGCCCTGGGCGCCGCCGGTCTCGCCTACGACCTGCTCGTCACCCCGCGCGAACTGCCCGCGGCGCTCGCCGCCGTCGAGGAACTGCCCGAGGTGCGCTTCGTGCTGGACCACGCCGGCAAGCCGCCGATCGCGGCGGGGGAGTGGGAGCCGTGGGCCGAGCAGATCGCCGGCATCGCCGACCACCCCAACGCGATGTGCAAGCTGTCCGGCCTGATCACCGAGGCCGACTGGGAGTCCTGGCGGCCCCAGGACGTCCTGCCCTACGCCCGGCACGTGCTGGCGGCCTTCGGCTCCGACCGGGTGCTGTTCGGCTCCGACTGGCCCGTCTGCACCCTCGCCGGCCGCTACTCCGACGTGTTCGCGCTCGCGGAGCAGGCGACGGCCTCCCTGGCCCCGGAGGAACGCGAGGCGGTGCTGGGCGGCAACGCCATCCGTGCGTACGGGTTGGCCTGACCCCCCGTGGTGGGTGGTTCCGTCGGTTGAGGAACCACCTGCCGGTGGTGGGCTGGTCGCGCAGTTCTCCCCTGGCTTCGCCGGGAGGTGCCCCCACGCGCCCCTGGTGTGGTGCGGCTCCTTCCGCGAAAGGAGCCGCACCACACCAGGGGCACCGTTCTTACAGGGTGGAGCGGAGCCACTGCTCGACGCTGGCGACGTGGACCGTCGCCCAGGACCGCGCCGCCTCGGCGTCGCGGTCGCGCAGCGCCGCAAGGATCGCCCGGTGCTCGTGCAGCGTGCGGCTGACCGCGTCCTCCTGGGTGAGCCCGCGCCAGACCCGGGCACGGGTGGTCGGACCGGAGAGCCCGTCGAGCAGCGAACAGAGCACGGAATTGCCGGAGCCCTGCACGATGCCGCGGTGGAAGTCCAGGTCAGAGGCGACCAGTTGCTCCACGGACGGGGTGGGGCCGAGGGCGTCCAGCTTGCCCTCCAGCGCGTCGAGGGCCTCCGGGGTGATCCGTACCGCCGCCATCGCGGTGGCCGCCGGTTCGAGGATGCGCCGCACCGCGAGGAACTCCAGCACCGTGTCGTCCCGGTGGAAGTCCACCACGAAGCTCAGCGCCTCCAGCAGCAACTGGGGGTCGAGGCTGGTGACGTAGGTGCCGTCGCCCTGGCGCACGTCGAGGATGCGGATCAGCGACAGCGCGCGCACCGCCTCGCGCAGGGAGTTGCGGGACAGGCCCAACTCGGCCGCGAGCTCGCTCTCCTTGGGCAACCGGTCTCCCGGCCGCAGCGCCCCCGAGACGATCATGTCCTTGATCTTCTCGATCGCCTCATCCGTGACCGCCATCCGGGCCCTCCCCAGTTCCACATCTCCTGGCACCACGCCGTGCCAGACCTCCGATGTATCTCCATTATGAGCCACAACCCCGCCGCCGACCTAACGGTCGCCCCCACCAGTTGCGCGGATCACCGCCCGGCGTAGTGCGTCGGCGGTACTCCGGTGGCAGCGGTGAAGTCGCGGATGAAGTGCGACTGGTCCGCGTAACCGAGCTCGGCGGCGAGCGCCGGCCAGTCGAGCCGGGTGCCCTCGTCGGCCCGCGCGGCGGCTTCGTGCAGCCGGGCCCGGCGCAGTACCCACTTCGGCGACGCTCCGACGTATTCGGCGAACAGCCGCTGGAGGCGCCGCACCGGCAGACCCGACTCGCGGGCCACCGCGTCCACCCGCAGGGTGCCGGGGTCGGCGGTGAGGCGCTCCACGAGCGCGCCCGCCCGCGCGACCCGGGGATCGGGCACCGCGGGCAGGAACCCGAGCAGGAAGCGGTCCACCGCCGCGGACATCGCGTCCAGGTCCTCCATCGCCAGCACCTCCCGGCCCAGCGCCTGCGCCTCGGCCCCGAAGTACTCGGCGGCGGGCACCGAGCGGTCCACCAGCTCCGCCACCGGCCCCCGGGCGAACGGCCGGAAGGCCCCCGCCCGGAACCGCACCCCGAACGCCTGCCCCCGTCCGTGCAGCACCCGCCGGTACAGCGCCCGCTGCACCCCGTACACCAGCGGCACCGGCTCCTCGAAGACCAGGTGCACGTTCGGGTGCGCGAGCACGTCCTGCACATGGTCGGGCCGGCCGCGCAGGTCCCAGCGCGGGTTCCAGTAGTACTCGACGTACGGCGCGAGGGCGGCGGCCGGCGGGTGCAGCGGGACCGTGAGGTGGGCCGCGGCCGTCGCCGGACGCAGCACCCCGCGCCCCATCCCGTGCCTGCTCATGGCCCCAGCCTAGGAAGCCGCGGGCCGCCTGTCGCGTTTGTTCAAGACCGGCCGCGCGCCGCGACCTAGCGTCGGAACCATGAACGCCATCGACTCGCACCGCACCCTCCACCCGCAGCTCGCCGACGCCGCCGCCGAGGCCGCCCGGATCACCGCGGCGGTCACGCCCGGGCAGCTCACCGGCCCCACGCCCTGCCCCGAGTTCGACACCCGCGCCCTGGTCAACCACCTCGTCGCGTACACCGGACTCGGCATGGAGCTGCGCGCCCGCCGCGAGCCGCACCCCGACGACCTGGCGACCCGCGACTTCACCGCGGAACCGGAGTGGGCCGCGGCCTACGCGCGGCAGCTCGACCGCGCGGTGGCCGCGTGGGCCGAACCCGCCGCGTGGGAGGGCGAGATCCCGATGGGCGAGGCGGCCATGCCGGCCGACGCCACCGCGCGCATGCTCTTCCTCGAACTCGCCCTGCACGGCTGGGACCTCGCCAGGGCCACCGGCCAGGACTACCGCGCCGACGACGCCACCGTGCGGCTGCTGCGCGACGTGGTCGGGGAGTTCGCCGACATGTACCGCCAGTACAAGGGGTTCGCCGAGCCGGCCACGGCCCGCCCCGGCGCCACCGCGCTGGAAATCGCTGTCGCGGCATCCGGCCGGGACCCATACTGGCGCGCGTGATCCAGTACGAACTGATCGACCGGGTGCGGGCGCTGTGCCGCGCCGACGAGACCATCCGCGCGGCCCTGATGTACGGCTCCTTCGCGGCGGGCGAGGGCGACGCGCACAGCGACGTCGAGTTCTGGCTGTTCCTCGACCCGAAGGCGCGCGCCGCCCTCGACCCCGCGGCCTGGTGCGCCGAGGTCGCCCCGGTCCACCTCGTGCTGCGCAACGAGTTCGGCACCCATGTGGCGCTCTTCCCCGGGCCGGTGCGCGGCGAGTTCCACTTCGCCACCACCGAGGACATCGCGTCGGTGGGGGAGTGGCCGGCCCGGGGCGCGGCGGTCGACGCGATGGTCGTGGTGGACCGGGACGGGGCGCTGACCCCGGTGCTCGCCGCGCTGCCCGAGCAGGCGGAACTGCCCGCCGGGGCCGACGAGATCGCCGACCTGTGCGGGCGGTTCGTGAACTGGATGGTGCTCGCCGCCCACGTCGCCGCCCGCGGCGAGCGGCTGCGCGCCCAGGACGCCCTCGCGCACGCCGCCCGCCACCTGCTGTGGATGGCCCGCCTCGCCGAGCACAGCACCGCGCACTGGCTCACCCCGTCCCGCGCCGCCGAGGCCGAACTGCCGCGCCGTACGGTCGACGCGGTCGCCGCCGGCACCCTCGCCGACCTGTGGCGGGAGGGCCGGGAGCGCTGGCTGGCCCTGCTGGAGCGGATCGGCCACCCGCGCCCCGCCGCCCTCCTGGCGGAACTCGACGCGCTGCTGATCCCCGGGCCCCCGCCCCCGCCCGCCAACGGCTGAACGAGGGCCGCGCGCTCAGTCCCTGCGCGCCCGCAGGATGCGCTCGACCCCTGCTCGTACCTCCGGGGTGTCCAGGCCGCGGATGGTGAGGGTGGTCCGGCGGCGCAGCACGTCGTCCACGTCGTACGCCCACTCGTGGTCGCGGGCGTAGACCACCTGCGCCCAGATCTCCGGGGCGTCCGGGTGGATGCGCGTCGCCAGCGCCGGGTCCTCGTTGGCGAGGCGGGCGATGTCGAAGGCGAGCGAGCCGTAGTGCCCGGCGAGGTGGCCCGCGGTGTCGCCGGCCATCCGCGGGCCGGGCGCGATGCCGTCCACGACCAGCCGGTGCGCGACCGCGCCGGGGCTGGCGAACCCGGGCAGCGGGGCGTGCCTGGGCAGCCGGTCCAGCGGCTCCATGTCGTCGGCGAGCGGGTGCCCGGGCAGTTCCGCGAGCTTCGCCAGCACCGTGCGGCCGATGTGCCGGAAGGTCGTCCACTTGCCGCCCGCGACCGACAGCATGCCGCCGCGGCCCTCGGTGACCACCGTCTCCCGCTTCGCCTTCGCGGTGTCGCCAGGACCGCCGGGCAGCACCCGAAGCCCGGCGAAGGAGTACGTGATCAGGTCCCGGGTGAGCTGCCGGTCCCGGACCGAGAAGGCCGCCTCGTCCAGGATCTGGGCGATGTCGGCCTCGGTGACCGCCACCTCGCCCGGATCACCTTCGTACGCCTCGTCGGTCGTGCCGAGCAGCAGCATGCCCTCCCACGGCAGCGCGAAGGTGATCCGGTACTTGTCGATCGGCGTGGCCAGAGCGGCCCGCCACGGCGAGGTCCGCTTCAGCACCAGGTGGGCGCCCTTGGACAGCCGGATCGACGGGTCCGCGGCCGCGTCCTCCATCCGCCGCAGGTGGTCCACCCACGGGCCGGTCGCGTTGAGCACCAGCCGGGCGTCCACGCCGAACTCGGTGCCGTCGGTGCGGTCGCGCAGATCCGCGCCGGTCACCCGGCCGCGGGTGAAGCGCAGCCCGGTGACCTCGGCGTGGTTGAGGACGGTCGCGCCCGCGCCGACCGCGGCCCGCACCGTCATCAGCGCCATCCGGGCGTCGTTCATCTGCCCGTCCTCGTAGACCGCGACCGCGCGCAGGTCGTCGGTGCGCAGCTCGGGCACGTCGCGGGCGGCCCTGGCCGGGCTGATGACGTGCCCGACGCCGTCGCGGAAGGCGGACAGCGCGGAGTACGCGAACACGCCCGCGCCGAGCTTGGCCGCACCGTGCGGACCGCCCTTGTACACCGGCAGGTAGAAGGTGAGCGGGTTGGCCAGGTGCGGCGCCACGTCGCGGGAGACCGCGCGCCGTTCGACGTGGTTCTCGGCGACCAGCCGCACCGCTCCGGTCTGGAGGTAGCGCAGGCCGCCGTGCAGCAGCTTGGAGGAGGCGGAGGAGGTGGCGCCGGCGAAGTCGCCGGCGTCCACCATCGCCACCCGCAGTCCCGACTGGGCGGCGTGCCAGGCGGTGGTGATGCCGAGGATGCCGCCGCCGATCACCAGCAGGTCGTACGTGGCGTGCCCGAGCAGGTCACGGGTCTGGGCCCGCCCGGGGTTCGCGCCGGCGGTCGGGTGCGTCCCCAGGGCGGGGACGCGTTGCAGGGTGGTCATGGCGTTTCTCAGTGCTCCTCTTCTTCGATCCAGCCCATGGTCCGGGTCACGGCCTTGCGCCAGTTGTGGTACTCGCGGTCCCGGTCGGCGTCGGCCATCCGGGGCGTCCACTCCGCTGCCCGCTTCCAGTTGGCGCGCAGCGCGTCGGTGTCCGGCCAGAAGCCGACCGCGAGGCCGGCGGCGTAGGCCGCGCCCAGGCAGGTGGTCTCGGCGACCATGGGGCGCACCACGGGTGCGGCCAGCACGTCGGCGAGGGTCTGCATGAGCAGGTTGTTGGAGGTCATGCCGCCGTCGACCTTCAGGGCCGCCAGCTCGACGCCGGAGTCCTTGGTCATCGCGTCGGCGATCTCGCGGGTCTGCCAGGCGGTCGCCTCCAGGACGGCGCGGGCGATGTGCGCCTTGGTGACGTAGCGGGTCAGCCCGGCGATCACCCCGCGGGCGTCGTCCTGCCAGTAGGGCGCGAACAGCCCGGAGAAGGCCGGCACGAAGTAGGCACCGCCGTTGTCCTCGACGGTCAGCGCCAGCGTCTCGATCTCGGCCGCCGTGCTGATCAGGCCCATCTGGTCGCGCATCCACTGCACCAGGGCGCCGGTGACCGCGATCGACCCCTCCAGCGCGTAGACCGGGGCGGCGTCGCCGATCCGGTAGCCGACCGTGGTGATCAGGCCGTTGCGGGAGTCGACCGGGGTCTCGCCGGTGTTGAGCAGCATGAACGTGCCGGTGCCGTAGGTGGACTTGGCCTCGCCCGGCGAGAAGCAGGTCTGGCCGAAGAGCGCGGCCTGCTGGTCGCCGAGCGCGGAGGCCACCGGGACGTCCGACAGGCCGCCGATGTCCGCGGTGCCGTAGACCTCGGAGGAGGAGCCGATCCGGGGCAGCACCGCGGCCGGCACGCCGATCGCGTCGAGGATGTCCTGGTCCCAGTCGAGGGTGCGCAGGTCCATCAGCAGCGTGCGGGAGGCGTTGGTGACGTCCGTGACGTGCACGCCGCCGTTCGCTCCGCCGGTGAGGTTCCAGATCACCCAGGAGTCCATGGTGCCGAAGAGGATGTCGCCGGCCTCGGCCCGCTCGCGCAGGCCGTCCACGTGGTCCAGCAGCCAGCGGATCTTGGGGCCGGCGAAGTACGACGCGAGCGGCAGCCCGGTGGTGGCGCGGAACCGGTCCTGGCCGACGTCCCGGCCCAGTTCGCGGCAGAGCGTGTCGGTGCGGGTGTCCTGCCAGACCAGCGCGTTGTGCACCGGCTCGCCGGTGTGCCGGTCCCACAGCAGCGTGGTCTCGCGCTGGTTGGTGATGCCGATCGCCTTGACGTCGGCGGGCTGGAAGCCGGGGATGTCCTGGGTGGCCTTGCGGATGGCGCCGGCCACCACCTCCTGGACGTTGGTCCAGATCTCGGCGGCGTCGTGCTCCACCCAGCCCGGCTTGGGGAAGATCTGCTCGTGTTCCTTCTGGTCGACGGCGACGATCCGGCCGTCCCGGTCGAAGACGATGCAGCGGCTGGACGTGGTGCCCTGGTCGATGGCCGCGATGAACGGCCCGGAGCCGTGGGAGGAGCCGGCGGAGCCGCCGGCGGCCTGAGTGGCGGAGGCGGTGCCGGCGGCGGTGTCGGTGCCGGTCGGGGTGTCGGTCACGGTGAGCTCCTGCTGGGTCTGGCGTCCTGTGCGGGCGGGGCTTGGCGAGGCGGTGGGCGAGGGCCGGCAGCGGTGCGCGGTGCGCGGCGGGTGGTGCGGGTCGGTACGGCGGCGCGGTACGTCCGTACGGCGCGGTCGCACCGTACGGACGCGGGTCCGCGCTACATGAAGGCCAGCCTGTACAGCCCGCCCGCGATCGCGGCGCCGACAAGCGGGCCGACCACCGGAATCCACGCGTATCCCCAGTCCGATCCGCCCTTGTTGGGCAGCGGCAGCAGCGCGTGCACGATCCGCGGGCCGAGGTCGCGCGCCGGGTTGATCGCGTACCCGGTGGGGCCGCCGAGCGACAGGCCGATGCCGACCACGAGCAGCGCGGTGAGCAGGATGCCCGTGCCGTTGAGGGCCAGGCCCTTGGTCATGCCCTGGGTGAGGATGAACAGCACCAGCACCGCGGTGGCGATGATCTCGGTGAGCAGGTTCTGCACCGGATTGCGGATCTCCGGGCCGGTGGAGAAGATGCCGAGCACCGGGCCGCCGGGCTGCGCCTGGTTGCCGGTGGTGGGCCCGGCCGGGTCGGCCTTCGGCGCGGACGCGGTGTCCACCGCGGTCGCGTGCGCGGTGCCGGACGCGTCGCCGGTCTCGCCCTCGGCCGGGGCGGCCGGCGCGCCCACCACCGCGGGGTCGGTCAGATGCGCGTGGAACTGCCCGAGGTAGGCCGCCCAGACCAGCACCGCGCCGATGATCGCACCGCCGAACTCGCCGATCAGGTAGTAGGGCATGGTGCTCCAGTCGCCGGTCTTGATGGCGATGCCCAAGGTGACGGCCGGGTTGAGCTGGCCGCCCGAGTAGCCGTTGGCGATGTAGGCGCCGCCCAGCACCGCGAGGCCCCAGCCGAAGGAGATCGCCACCCAGCCGGCGTCCTTGGCCTTGGATCTCTTGAGCGTCACCGCGGCGCAGACGCCGCCGCCGAGCAGGATGAGAACGGCGGTACCGAAGAGCTCGCCGATGACTATGTGGCCGTTGGACACGTCGACTCCTTTGTCCCAGTCCCTGAGCCGCGATCCGACTTCCGTCCGTTGTTCGACATTGTCGACCGCAGGTCGAAAGTCTCGCCCTCCGTGCTGACCAGGTCAAGAGTGCTGTGACGGAGCAGACGCCCGCCGTGCCGCCAGGAGGGCCGGGCGGGGTGATCGAACACCGCCCCGCGCCCAGGTCGCGGGCGGTTCAGAACCGCCCCGCGCCCAGGTCGCGGGAGACCGCCCGCGCGCAGTCCCGTACCGCCGCGACCAGCCGCGGCCTGATCCCGCTGTCGTCGCAGACCCGCTCCACCGCGCCGGTGATGCCCACCGCGCCGACCGGCATCCGCCGCCGGTCGTGCACCGGCGCGGCGACCGACGCCACGCCGTCCCAGGTCTCCTCCAGGTCCGCGGCCCACCCCCGGGCCCGGGTCAGGTCGAGCACCGCCTCGAAGTCCGCGGCGGACGTCACCGTGCGCCCGGTCAGCGCGGCCCGCTCGCCCTCGGCCGCCTCGCTGTGCGCGACCGGGTCGTACGCCGCCAGCACCTTGCCGAGCGCGGTGCTGTGCAGCGGCTGCATGGCGCCGACCTCCAGCACCTGGCGGCTGTCGTCCGGCCGGAAGACGTGGTGCACGATCAGCACGCCCTGCTGGTGCAGCACCCCCAGGTACGCGGCCTCGCCGCTCGACCTGGCCAGGTCGTCGGTCCACACCAGGGCGCGGGCCCGCAGCTCGTGCACGTCCAGGAAGCTGTTGCCCAGCCGCAGCAGCTCCGCGCCGAGCTGGTACTTCCCCGACACCGGCTCCTGCTCGACGAAGCCCTCCTGCTGGAGGGTGCGCAGGATGCCGTGCGCGGTGCCCTTGGCCAGGCCGAGCGAGGACGCCACGTCCGACAGCCCCAGCCGCCGCTCACCGCCCGCCAGCAGCCGCAGGATCGCCGCGGCGCGTTCCAGTGACTGGATGGGACCTGGCATGGCGGGCGCTCCAAGAAGTACGGGACGGTGCGGGTCGCCGACCGGTGCTCGCCGGCGGCCGGATGCGGCCGGGGCGGGCACGGTCGACGATGCTCCGGGTCGACAATGTCGACCTTCATCATTCTTCATCATGGCAGAGCGGGGTGGGCACCTCACCAGCGCCACCCGTCCGCTCCCTGGAATCGGCCGAGCCGTTCCGGCCGCGCCCGCTACCCTGGCGGAGTGCGTGCCGTGCAGGCGCGGCCTTTCCCGGGCCGGCCCGCGCGGCCAGCGCATAGCCGACAGCCGTCGCACTCCAGGGAGCAGTCCATGGCTTTGCCGTCCCCCTCGTCCAGCCACTCCTCGTCCGCGTACGACGCGGCCCGGGTCACCGCCTTCCGTGAGGCGCTGGCCTCCCGCATCGTCGTCGCCGACGGCGCGATGGGCACGATGCTCCAGGCGCAGGACCCGACGCTGGACGACTTCCAGCAGCTCGAAGGCTGCAACGAGATCCTCAACGTCACCCGCCCGGACATCGTCCGCTCCGTCCACGAGGCGTACTTCGAGGCCGGGGTCGACTGCGTCGAGACCAACACCTTCGGCGCCAACCACTCGGCGATGACCGAGTACGACATCCCCGAGCGGATCGAGGAGCTGTCCGAGGCCGGCGCCCGGCTGGCCCGCGAGGTCGCCGACGGCTTCGCAGCCGACGGCCGCCGCCGCTTCGTGCTCGGCTCGATCGGCCCCGGCACCAAGCTGCCCACCCTCGGCCACACCGACTACGCCACCCTGCGCGACGGCTACCAGGCCAACGCGGCCGGCCTGATCGCCGGCGGCGCCGACGCGCTGGTCGTGGAGACCATGCAGGACCTGCTCCAGGTCAAGGCCGCGCTGGTCGGCTCGCGCCGCGCGATGGCCGCCGCCGGCGCGAACGTCCCGCTGATCTGCTCGGTGGCCGTCGAGACCACCGGCACCATGCTGCTCGGCTCCGAGATCGGTGCCGCCCTGACCGCGCTCGAACCGCTCGGCATCGACCTGATCGGCCTGAACTGCTCCACCGGGCCGGCCGAGATGAGCGAGCACCTGCGCTACCTCGCCCGCCACTCCCGCATCCCGCTGACCTGCATGCCCAACGCGGGCCTGCCGGTGCTGACCAAGGACGGCGCGCACTACCCGCTGTCCCCGTCCGAACTCGCCGACGCGCACGAGACGTTCGCCCGCGAGTACGGCCTGTCCCTGGTCGGCGGCTGCTGCGGCACCACCCCCGAGCACCTGCGCCAGCTGGTGGACCGGATCGGCGGCCACGACATCGCGCCGCGCGACCCGCGTCCCGAGCCGGGCGCCGCCTCCCTCTACCAGACCGTGCCGTTCCGCCAGGACACCTCGTACCTGGCGATCGGCGAGCGGACCAACGCCAACGGCTCCAAGAAGTTCCGCGAGGCGATGCTGGAGGGCCGCTGGGAGGACTGCGTGGAGATGGCCCGCGACCAGATCCGCGAGGGCGCCCACCTGCTCGACCTGTGCGTGGACTACGTCGGCCGGGACGGCGTCGCCGACATGGCCGAGATCGCCGGCCGGTTCGCCACCGCCTCCACCCTGCCGATCGTGCTGGACTCCACCGAGGTGGACGTGCTGCGGGCCGGGCTGGAGAAGCTCGGCGGCCGCGCGGTGCTCAACTCGGTCAACTACGAGGACGGCGACGGCCCCGAGTCCCGCTTCGCCCGCGTCACCGCGCTCGCCGCCGAGCACGGTGCCGCCCTGATCGCGCTGACCATCGACGAGGAGGGGCAGGCGCGTACCGTCGAGAAGAAGGTCGAGATCGCCGAGCGGCTGATCGACGACCTCACCGGCAACTGGGGCATCCGCGAGTCCGACATCCTCATCGACTGCCTGACCTTCACCATCTGCACCGGCCAGGAGGAGTCCCGCAAGGACGGCATCGCCACCATCGAGGCGATCCGCGAACTCAAGCGCCGCCACCCCGACGTGCAGACCACGCTCGGCCTGTCCAACATCTCCTTCGGCCTCAACCCGGCCGCCCGTACCGCGCTGAACTCGGTCTTCCTCGACGAGTGCGTCAAGGCCGGGCTCGACTCCGCGATCGTGCACGCCGCCAAGATCCTGCCGATCGCCCGCATCCCCGAGGAGCAGCGCCAGGCCGCGTACGACCTGGTCTACGACAAGCGCGCCGAAGGGTACGACCCGCTGCAGAAGCTGATGGAGCTCTTCGAGGGCGTCGACTCCAAGTCGCTGAAGGCCGGCCGCGCCGAGGAGCTGATGGCGCTGCCGCTGGACGAGCGACTGCAGCGCCGGATCATCGACGGCGAGAAGAACGGCCTGTCCGCGGACCTGGACGAGGCACTGGCCGAGCGCTCCGCCCTGGACATCGTCAACGACACGCTGCTGGCCGGCATGAAGGTGGTCGGCGAGCTGTTCGGCTCCGGCCAGATGCAGCTGCCGTTCGTGCTCCAGTCCGCCGAGGTGATGAAGACCGCGGTCGCCTACCTGGAACCGCACATGGAGAAGGTTGCCGACGGCGAGGATGCCGGCAAGGGCACGATCGTGCTGGCCACCGTCCGCGGCGACGTGCACGACATCGGCAAGAACCTGGTCGACATCATCCTGTCCAACAACGGCTACAACGTGGTCAACCTGGGCATCAAGCAGCCGGTCTCCTCGATCCTGGAGGCAGCCCAGGAGAACCGCGCCGACGTGATCGGGATGTCCGGGCTGCTGGTGAAGTCCACCGTGATCATGAAGGAGAACCTGGAGGAGCTCAACCAGCGCGGCCTGTCGGCGAAGTACCCGGTGATCCTCGGCGGCGCCGCCCTCACCCGCGCCTACGTCGAGCAGGACCTGCACGAGATCTACGCCGGCGAGGTCCGCTACGCCCGCGACGCCTTCGAGGGGCTGCGGCTGATGGACGCGCTGATCGGCGTCAAGCGCGGGGTGCCCGGCGCGGCGCTGCCGGAGCTGAAGGCCCGCCGGGTGCCCAAGCGGGAGCAGCCCGAGCAGCCCGAAGAGCCCAACCTGGGCCAGGTCCGCTCCGACGTCGCCGTCGACAACCCGGTGCCGGCCCCGCCGTTCTGGGGCAGCCGGGTGGTCAAGGGCATCCAGCTCGCCGACTACTCCTCCTGGCTGGACGAGGGCGCCCTCTTCAAGGGCCAGTGGGGTCTGAAGCAGTCCCGCGCGGACGGCCCGAGCTACGAGGAACTGGTCGAGTCCGAGGGCCGCCCCCGGCTGCGCGGCCTGCTCACCAGACTCCAGTCCGAGCACCTGCTGGAGGCGGCCGTCACCTACGGCTACTTCCCGTGCGTCTCCAAGGGCGACGACCTGATCGTGCTGCACGAGGACGGCACCGAGCGCACCCGCTTCACCTTCCCGCGCCAGCGGCGCGGCCGGCGGCTGTGCCTGGCCGACTTCTTCCGCCCCGAGGACTCCGGCGAGACCGACGTGGTCGGCTTCCAGGTGGTCACCGTCGGCAACCGCGTCTCCGAGGCCGCCAACGAGCTGTTCGCCGCCGACTCCTACCGCGACTACCTGGAGCTGCACGGCCTGTCCGTGCAACTCGCCGAGGCGCTCGCCGAGTACTGGCACGCCCGGGTCAGGGCCGAACTCGGCTACGCCGGCGAGGACCCCTCCGCCGTCACCGACATGTTCGACCTGAAGTACCGCGGCGCCCGCTTCTCGCTGGGCTACGGCGCCTGCCCCGACCTGGAGGACCGGGCGAAGATCGCCGACCTGCTGGAGCCGGAGCGGATCGGCGTCAAGCTCTCCGAGGAGTTCCAGCTCCACCCCGAGCAGTCCACCGACGCGATCATCATCCACCACCCCGAGGCGAAGTACTTCAACGCCCGCTGACCAGCGGTTCATCTGTCGTTCAGCGGTCCGCAACGGCCCGACGTACACTGGTGGGTCCGGCAAAGGCCGGTCGCCTCCCCGCGCTGTCAGCGGGGTGCGGCGACCGGCCTCTGTGTCCCCCAGAACCGAGGAGTGGGGCCTATGACGAGCAGCATCCCGGTCGCCGACACCCGTGCGGCGAAGGGGCCCGGCGGGCCCTGGGCCGTGCTCCTGGACCTGGACGGCACCCTGGTGGACACCGAGGGCCTGTGGTGGGCGGCCGAGTCCGAGGTCTTCGCGGACCTCGGCCACGTGCTGGACGAGGCGCACCGCGCGGTGGTGGTCGGGGGCCCGATGGCCCGCAGCGTGGGCCACCTGATCGACGTCACCGGCACCACCGCTCCGGCGGCCGAGCTGATGACCGCCATCAACAGCCGCTTCGAGCACCTGGTCGCCCAGGGCGCGCCGCTGATGCCCGGTGCCCGCCGGCTGCTGACCGACCTGGTCGCGCACGCCGTGCCCACCGCGCTGGTGTCCGCGTCGCACCGCCGCACCATCGACGTCATGCTGCGCTCGCTCGGCCCCGAGCACTTCGCCTTCACCCTGGCCGGCGACGAGATCGGCCGCACCAAGCCGCACCCGGACCCGTATCTGGCCGCCGCCGCCCGGCTCGGTACCGACCCCGCGCACTGCGTGGTCGTCGAGGACACCCTCACCGGCGTCGCGTCCGCGGAGGCGGCCGGCTGCCGGGTGGTCGCGGTGCCGTCGGTGGTGCCGATCCCGCCCGCGCCGGGACGGACCGTCGTCCGGTCGCTGGAGGACCTCAACGTCCCTTTTCTGCGCTCCTTGCGCACGTCCCTTCACTGAGTGTGCCGCCGGGGCGGTTCCGCTCGTCGGGACCGCCAACTTTGGCCACCCGTTGGTGCTGATCACCGGCAACCTCGGTATCGTCGCCCCAGCGTGCCCCGCGCTGCCTCCAGCCCGTACACCTGCGATCCGGGTGCGCGGGCGGCCTTGTTGGGCCTTATGGGCGCGTCACGAGCCCCCGGCACATGCGCAAGAGGAGAACGACCAACGATGAACCGCAAGCTTCTGGTGCTGCCGGCCCTGCTCGGCGCGTTGGCACCCGCGATCACCGGGTGCGGCAGTTCCGGCGGCAGCGGCGGCAGTGGCAAACCCATCGTCGTCGGTACCACCGACAGCATCGAGCTGACCAAGGACAACCCGGCGCCGCTCGACCCGGCGACGTCGTACGACAGCGCGACCTGGAACGTGTTCTACAACACCTTCCAGATGCTGCTGACCTACCAGCGCGGCAGCACCACGCCTACCCCCGACGCCGCCAAGGAGTGCCACTACGCGGGCACTTCGGGTCTGACGTACCAGTGCACGATGCGGGACGGCGAGAAGTTCTCCACCGGCCGTTCCCTCACCTCCACCGACGTGAAGTTCTCCGTCGACCGGATGCAGAAGATCCACTGGTCCGACGGCCCGTCGTCGCTGATATCCGACGTCAAGAGCGTGGACGCGCCCGACCCGCAGACGGTGGTCTTCCACCTCAAGCATCCCGACGCGACGTTCCCGGCGAAGCTCGCCACCCCGGCCGCCGCGATCGTGGACAGCACGGTCTACCCGGCGAAGAAGCCGTACACCGGCTGGCGGCTGGTCGGCTCCGGCCCGTACAAGCTGGACTCCTGGACCGCGGGCAAGCAGGCGGTGTTCTCCAAGAACGCGCACTACGACGGCACGCTGAAGATGCACAACAGCGCCGTCACCCTCAAGATGTTCGCGGACTCCAACAAGATGGAGGACGCGATCAAGTCCGGCCAGCTGGACGTGATGAGCCGGCAGCTGTCGCCGGACCAGATCCAGGCTCTGCAGAGCAACCCGGACCCGGACTTCAAGCTCACCCAGTCCTCCGGCGGCGAGGCCCGCTACCTCTTCCTCAACACCGACGCGCCGTCGCTGAAGAAGGTCGCGGTCCGCCAGGCGATGGCCCAGATCATCGACCGGCAGGCGATCACCCGCGACGTCTACCAGCGCACCGCGGTGCCGCTGTACTCGGTGGTCCCGCAGGGCATCACCACGCACGTCAACTCGTTCTACGACACCTACGGCGAGCCGAGCGTCAAGAACGCGCAGAAGACGCTCACGGACGCCGGCATCACCAGCAAGGTGCCGCTGACCATCAACTTCCGCCGCGACAACGGCGGCACCATGAACAAGGCCGAGGCCGAGGCGATCGCGAAGCAGCTCGACGCGTCCGGGCTCTTCGACGTCCACGTCGAGGCCGAGCAGTGGAACGCCTTCCTGAAGGCCGCCGGTGAGGGCAAGTACCAGGTCTTCGCGCTGAGCTGGCTGCCGGACTTCCCGGACCCGGACAACTACATCGCCCCGTTCTTCGACAAGGAGACGTTCATCCCGCTGCCCTACAACCTGACGGAGATCCGGAACACGATCCTGCCGGAGACCCGCAGCCAGGCCCAGCGCAGCGCCACCACCGACGCGTTCGGCGCGGCGCAGAAGCTGGTCGCGGAGCAGGTGCCGATGCTCCCGCTGTGGCAGGCGAACCAGTACATCGCCGCCCGCGACGACATCACCGGCGCGGAGTGGGCGCTCAACGCCTCGACCACCACGCAGTTCTGGGAGCTGGGCCGCGGCGCCTCCGGCTGACCGCGCACCCGCCCCACGGCGAACGCCCCCGCGACGAGCCCGGAAGGGCCGCGCGGGGGCGTACGCGCGTGCGGGTGGCCGCCCGCGGGTGTACGGGGGACCCGGGCGCGCCCGGGTCGGGGCATCGGCTCAGCTCGCGCCGGGGCGCACCAGGCCGCTCTCGTACGCGTACACCGCCGCCTGCACCCGGTCGCGCAGGCCCAGCTTGGTGAGCACATGGCCGACGTGGGTCTTCACCGTGGTCTCGCTGACGAACAGCTCCGCGGCGATCTCCGCGTTCGACAGGCCGCGGGCGACCAGCTTGAGCACCTCGACCTCGCGCTCGGTCAGCGCGTGCAGCGGCTGCGGCACCGACTCCTCGCCCGACGGCAGCCGGCCGGCATACTTGTCCAGCAGCCGCCGGGTGATGCTCGGCGCGAGCATCGCCTCGCCGGCGGCCACCACCCGGATCGCCTGCACCAGTTCAGCGGCCGGTGCGTCCTTGAGCAGGAAGCCGCTGGCCCCGGCGCGCAGCGCCTCCACCACGTACTCGTCCAGGTCGAAGGTGGTCAGCACCAGCACCTTCGCCGGGCCCGACCGGTCCGGGCCGGTGATCTGCCGGGTCGCCTCGACGCCGTCCATCCGGGGCATGCGGATGTCCATCAGCACCACGTCGGGCTGCAACGCCCGCACCTGGTCCAGCGCCTGCTGGCCGTCACCCGCCTCACCGACCACGGCCAGGTCCGGCTCGGCCTCCAGGATCATCCGGAAGCCGGTGCGCAACAGGGGCTGGTCGTCCACCAACAGGACGCGGATCGCCACGAGTACTCCTTCGCTAGACCGGACCATTCTCGCCCACGGCGGGCCCGGTCCCGGCGATGCGCGCCAGCGGGTACGGCGGGGGAGTCCCGCCGAACTCCGGGCACAGCGCCTGGTGGTCGCACCAGCCGCACAGCGGGGTGCGCCGCGGCCGCCAGTCACCGCTGGCCGTCGCCTCCTGGATCGCCTCCCACAGCGACAGCAACCGCCGCTCGGTGCGCAGCAGGTCGGCCTCCGACGGGTCGTAGGTCCGTACGTCGCCGCTGCCGAGGTAGACCAGCTGGAGCCGGCGCGGCACCACCCCGCGCAGCCGCCACAGCACCAGGGCGTAGAAGCGCATCTGGAAGAGCGGCTCGTCGGCGTACTCGGGGCGGGGGGCCTTGCCGGTCTTGTAGTCCACCACCCGCAGGTCCCCGGTGGCCGGCGCCACGTCCAGCCGGTCGACGTAACCGCGCAGGGTCAGGCCGGACTCCAGCACCGTCTCCACGTACAGCTCGCGCTCGGCGGGCTCCAGGCGGGTCGGGTCCTCCAGGGTGAACCAGCGCTCCACCAGCCGCTCGGCGCTCTCCAGCCAGGCCGACAGCGCCGCCGCGTCGAGCGCGCCCTCGGCCGCGGTGAACAGCCCGGCCAGCTCGGGGCGGGCCGCCAGCAGCCGCTGCCACTCGCCGGGCACCATCGCCCGGGCCCGCTCGGGTGTGCGCTCCACCGCCGGGGCGTCGAACAGCCGCTCCAGCACCGCGTGGACGACGGTGCCGCGGGTCGCCGCCTCGCTCGGCTTCTCCGGCAGCCGGTCGATCACCCGCAGCCGGTACAGCAGCGGGCAGCGCATGAAGTCCGCGGCCCGCGACGGCGAGAGCGACACCGGCGGGCGCGGCGGCAGGCCACCGCGAGGCCCGCTTTCCGGGGGCACCGGCCCGCTGTCCGGCCCGCTCGGCCCGGCCTCCGGGGAGGTCCGCCCGGGCGGGACCAGCCCGGCCGCGAGGTCGGGCGGCGCGCCCTCGGGCGGGACGGGGCCGGGTGACGCGCTGTCGGGAGTTCGGGTGCTGTCGGCGGGGGTCCCCATGGCAGACGACCTTACGGCCTGGCACCGACACGGACACGCGCCGGTGTGCGCCGATCGGCTGGGCAATATCATGGGGGCGATGCCCCTCGTGCCGCATGATCGGCACGGGGGTCTGTTTTCAGAAGGGGAACCAGTGAGCGAGAGCGGCCGTCCGCCGTCCCAGAACACCCGCACCCCGGGCCGAGGTGGCGACGACGGCACCGACAAGCAGCCGAGGGAGCCCGGCGGCGGCATCCTGATGGGCCGGTTCCTCGGCGTCCCGATCTACGTCGCCCCGAGCTGGTTCCTGGTCGCCGCCCTGATCACCTGGGTCTTCGGCGGGCAGCTCGACACCGTGCTGCCCGAACTCGGCCGGGTCCGCTACCTCGTGTCGCTCTTCTTCGCGGTCGCCTTCTACGCCTCGGTGCTGGTGCACGAACTGGCCCACACCGTGGCCGCGATCCGCTTCGACCTGCCGGTGCGCCGCATCCAGCTCCAGTTCTTCGGCGGCGTCTCCGAGATCGAGAAGGACTCCGACACCCCTGGCCGCGAGTTCATACTCGCCTTCGTCGGGCCGCTGCTGTCGCTGGTGCTCGCCGGTGTCTTCTTCGGCGGGATGCAGCTCGTCGAGCGCGGCACCGTGCCCGGGGTGCTGCTCGCCGGGCTGATGATCAGCAACCTGATCGTGGCGATCTTCAACTTCCTGCCTGGGCTGCCGCTGGACGGCGGCCGCATGCTGCGGGCCGTGGTCTGGAAGTTCAGCGGCAACCCCATGAAGGGCACCGTCGCCGCCGCCTGGGCCGGCCGGGTGCTGGCCCTGGCCGTCCTGATCGGGCTGCCGATGCTCTCCTACGCCCGGGGCAACGGCGAGAGCGGCGCGGACTCCCTCACCGACGCGCTGCTCGCCGCGGTCCTCGCCGCGATCATGTGGACCGGCGCCGGCAACGGGCTGCGGATGGCCCGGCTGCGCGAGCGCCTGCCGGACCTGCGGGCCCGTACGCTCACCCGGCGGGCGGTCCCGGTCTCCTCCGACACCCCGCTGTCCGAGGCGCTGCGCCGCGCCAACGAGGCAGGCGCCCGCGCCCTGGTGGTGGTGGACGGCAAGGGCGACCCGACCGCGCTCGTCCGGGAGTCGGCGATCATCTCGGTGCCCGAGCACCGGCGCCCCTGGGTCGCGGTCAGCGGCCTGTCCAACGACCTGCGGCCCGGGATGCGGGTCTCCGCCGACCTCACCGGCGAGGAACTCCTCGACACCCTGCGGGCCAACCCCTCCACCGAGTACCTCGTGGTCGAGCCCACCGGAGAGATCTACGGCGTGCTGTCCACCGCCGACGTGGAACGCGCCTTCGTGGCCGCCATGTCCCGGGCGGCCTGAGCCGGGCGGCTCGACCCGAGCTGCTTGACCCGCACGGCTCGACCCGAGCCGCTTGACCCGCGCGGCCTGATCGGCCGCCCGGTTCGCCGGCGGGCCCCGGGCCCGTCCGGAGCGGCCCCGGTCAGCGACTAGGGTGGTCCCATGTCCGAACCGACTGGTGCAGCCCGCAGGCGCGGGCCTTTCAGAGTCGGGGACCAGGTCCAGCTCACCGACCCCAAGGGACGCCACTACACGTTCACGCTCGAAGCCGGAAAGCAGTTCCACACCCACAAGGGCGCTTTCCCGCACGACGAGCTGATCGGTGCCCCCGAGGGCAGTGTGGTGCGGACCACGGGAAACGTCGCCTACCTCGCGCTGCGCCCCCTGCTCCCCGACTACGTCCTGTCCATGCCCCGCGGCGCCGCCGTGGTCTACCCCAAGGACGCGGGGCAGATCCTGGCGATGGCCGACATCTTCCCCGGGGCCCGGGTGGTCGAGGCAGGCGTCGGCTCCGGCTCGCTGAGCAGCTTCCTGCTCCGCGCGATCGGCGACCACGGCATGCTGCACAGCTACGAACGCCGGGCGGACTTCGCCGAGATCGCCACCCAGAACGTCGAGCGCTACTTCGGCGGGCCGCACCCGGCCTGGCAGCTCACCGTCGGCGACCTCCAGGACCACCTCTCCGACACCGACGTCGACCGGGTCATCCTCGACATGCTCGCGCCCTGGGAGTGCCTGGAGCCCGTCGCCAAGGCGCTGGTGCCCGGCGGCATCCTGTGCGCCTACGTGGCCACCACCACCCAGCTCGCCCGCACCGTGGAGGCGATCCGCGAGCACGGCACGTTCAACGAGCCGGCCGCCTGGGAGTCGATGGTGCGCACCTGGCACGTCGAGGGACTCGCGGTGCGCCCGGACCACCGGATGATCGGCCACACCGGCTTCCTGCTCACCGCCCGCCGCCTCGCCGACGGCGTCGAGCCGCCGCTGCGCCGCCGCCGCCCCGCCAAGGGCGCCTACGGCGAGGACTACACCGGGCCGGGCAGCGGCAGTGGCGGCGGGAACGGCACAGCCGAAGCCGAGAGCTGAGGTCCGTTTTCGGCCAACTTCACCGCGCCGCCGCTGGTTTGTCCTTCCGGACACCGGCGGCGGCGCGCCACGTTTCCGGCCGCCCCGGCTCGCGCCCCACGGGAACCCCCACCGGATCGCCCCGGCACCCCGCCGTTCCGCGCCGATGTGACGTGTGGCACCATGCTGGCCACCCCCGCAGACCAGAACCCCCCAGGAGTCAGGCGAGTGCAGCCCTCCGCAGGTCCGGCCCTCCCGCACACGCACAGCCGCGCCGTGCACTGGATCACCACCGCCGCGGCCCTGGGCGCCCTGGTCGCGGCCGTGGCCGTGGTGCAGCCCGCCGACGCCAGCCCCAAGGCCGACGCCAGACCGCCGGCGCCGTCCGGGCCGCCGGTGCCCGCCCCCGACCCGCACGCCGCGACCTACCCGCTGACCTGCGCCCCCGGCGCCAAGGCCGAGGTGATCTCGCAGGTCAGCGCCGACTTCGACGGCGACGGGCGCCCCGAGACCGCCGTGGTGGTCCGCTGCCACTCCGACACCGGCACCCCGCCCAGCGGCGTGTACGTCCTGTCCGCGCCCGCCCACCCGGGCGGCGCCCCCACGATCGCGGTCACGCTGGTCAACCCCAAGGACGACCGGCAGATCTCCGACTTCCGGCTCGACGGCGACAGCGTCAAGGCCACCGTGCTCGGCTTCTCCAGCGACGACACCCCGCGCTGCTGCCCCGACCTGAAGCGCACCTACACCTGGGAGTGGCGCGACGGCCGCTACGTGGCGCTGCCCGGCCCGGCCTCCAACGCCATCTGACGGCGCCCTGGCCCACCGGCCGGCCCCGCCCGGGGCCGGCCCCCCGCTCAGTCCGCCGCCGGGCCGTACACCTCGACCTGGTCGGCGGCCCGCCGCACGTGGATGCACTCGCCCGGGCACTCCTTGGCCGAGTCCACGACATCCGTCAGCAGCGGCAGCGGTACGGGTACGGTGGCACCAGGGGACTGGAGCAGCTCGTCGTCCGAACCCTTGACGTACGCCAGGCCGTCGATGTCCAACTCGAAAACCTCGGGCGCGTACTGGACGCAGATCCCGTCGCCCGTACACAGGTCCTGGTCGATCCAGACCTCAAGCGCCTCGGCTGTGCCCTGGCCCTGGCTGTCGCTCACGGAACCCATCCCTGCCGTTCGTCGTTCGGGAATCATCGGGGAAGCAACAGCCCTCGGCGGCTGTTGACCGAAACGACGATACAACCGGCGGCTTTCGGATGGAGATCGGCGGGTATCTCAGTGGCGAAGGGACGTGCGCAAGGGTGAAGATCGGACACACCGCGATCGTCTTTGTGATCTAGGGGTTTCAACCCCTACCAGCCCAGGTAGGGTCTGGGAACGTCCAGCTCCCCTTGGAGGAGGTGAGGACCGTGGCGGCCCACGACGACGAATTCAACCGTGGCGGCCGACCCGCTCGTGGTTCGGAAGACCCCATGAGCCAGGTCGCCTTTCTTGAGCAGGAGATCGCCGTCCTGCGACGCAAGCTCGCCGACTCTCCGCGGCACACGAGGATTCTCGAGGAGAGGATCGTCGAGCTGCAGACCAACCTGGCCGGCGTCTCCGCACAGAACGAACGGCTTGCGAACACGCTCCGCGAGGCCCGCGACCAGATCGTGGCCCTCAAGGAGGAGGTCGACCGGCTCGCGCAGCCGCCGGCCGGCTTCGGAGTGTTCCTCCAGGCCAACGAGGACGGCACCGCCGACATCTTCACCGGCGGCCGCAAACTGCGGGTCAACGTCAGCCCGTCCGTCGAACTCGACGACGTCAAGCGCGGCCAGGAGCTGATGCTCAACGAGGCGCTGAACGTGGTCGAGGCGATGGAGTTCGAGCTGGTCGGCGACATCGTCACGCTCAAGGAGATCCTTGAGGACGGCGAGCGCGCCCTGGTGATCGGGCACACCGACGAGGAGCGTGTGGTCCGGCTCGCCGAGCCGCTGCTCGACGGCACCCTGCGCACCGGCGACGCGCTGCTGCTCGAACCCCGCTCGGGATACGTCTACGAACGCGTGCCCAAGAGCGAGGTCGAGGAGCTGGTCCTCGAAGAGGTCCCCGACATCGACTACCGGCAGATCGGCGGCCTCGGCAACCAGATCGAGCAGATCCGCGACGCGGTCGAACTGCCCTACCTGCACGCCGACCTCTTCAAGGAGTACGAACTCCGTCCGCCCAAGGGTGTGCTGCTGTACGGCCCGCCCGGCTGCGGCAAGACGCTCATCGCCAAGGCGGTCGCCAACTCGCTGGCCAAGAAGGTCGCCGAGGTCACCGGCCAGCCGCAGGGCAAGAGCTACTTCCTGAACATCAAGGGTCCCGAGCTGCTCAACAAGTACGTGGGCGAGACCGAGCGGCAGATCCGCCTGGTCTTCCAGCGGGCCCGGGAGAAGGCGTCCGAGGGCACCCCCGTCATCGTCTTCTTCGACGAGATGGAGTCCCTCTTCCGCACCCGCGGCTCCGGTGTCAGCTCCGACGTGGAGAACACCATCGTCCCCCAGCTCCTCGCCGAGATCGACGGCGTCGAGGGCCTGGAGAACGTCATCGTGATCGGCGCCTCCAACCGCGAGGACATGATCGACCCCGCCATCCTGCGGCCCGGCCGCCTGGATGTGAAGATCAAGATCGAGCGTCCGGACGCCGAGGCGGCCAAGGACATCTTCACCAAGTACCTCCTCGACACCCTCCCGCTGCACTCCGACGACCTGGCCGAGCACGGCCAGTCCCCGGCCGGCACCGTGGACGCCATGATCCAGTCGGTGGTCGAGCGGATGTACTCCGAGACCGAGGAGAACCGCTTCCTGGAGGTCACCTATGCCAACGGTGACAAGGAGGTCCTGTACTTCAAGGACTTCAACTCCGGGGCGATGATCCAGAACATCGTGGACCGTGCGAAGAAGATGGCCATCAAGGACTTCCTCGACCACGACCAGCGCGGGCTCCGCGTCAACCACCTGCTCGCCGCCTGTGTCGACGAGTTCAAGGAGAACGAGGACCTGCCGAACACCACCAACCCCGACGACTGGGCGCGGATCTCCGGTAAGAAGGGCGAGCGGATCGTCTTCATCCGCACCCTGGTGACCGGAAAGCAGGGGGCGGACACCGGACGCTCCATCGACACCGTGGCGAACACCGGACAGTATCTGTAGGCACTACCCTCCGGCTGCGGGTCCCGACCAGCGGGTACCCGCAGCCGGTGTGTTTTCGGCTCGGATGGGCCGGAGCAGGGCAAGGAGGGCCGCATGACCGTACGGCGAGTAATGGGCATCGAGACGGAGTACGGCATCTCCGTCCCCGGCCACCCCAACGCCAATGCCATGCTCACCTCGTCCCAGATCGTCAACGCCTACGCGGCGGCGATGCACCGGGCGCGGCGCGCCCGCTGGGACTTCGAGGAGGAGAACCCGCTGCGGGACGCCCGCGGCTTCGACCTCGCCCGGGAGGCGGCTGACTCCACCCAGCTCACCGACGAGGACATCGGCCTCGCCAACGTGATCCTCACCAACGGTGCCCGGCTCTACGTCGACCACGCCCATCCGGAGTACTCCTCGCCGGAGATCACCAATCCGCGCGACGCGGTGCTGTGGGACAAGGCCGGCGAGCGGATCATGGCCGAGGCGGCGGTGCGCGCCGCGCAGCTGCCCGGTGCCCAGCAGATCCTGCTCTACAAGAACAACACCGACAACAAGGGCGCCTCCTACGGCACCCACGAGAACTACCTGATGCGCCGGGAGACCCCGTTCTCGGACATCGTCCGGCACCTGACGCCGTTCTTCGTCTCCCGGCAGGTGGTCACCGGCGCGGGCCGGGTCGGCATCGGCCAGGACGGCCACGACGACGGGTTCCAGCTCAGCCAGCGCGCGGACTACTTCGAGGTCGAGGTCGGCCTGGAGACCACCCTCAAGCGCCCCATCATCAACACCCGCGACGAGCCGCACTCCGACGCAGAGAAGTACCGCCGGCTGCACGTCATCATCGGCGACGCCAACCTGTCGGAGATCTCCACCTACCTCAAGCTGGGCACCACCTCGCTGGTGCTGTCCATGATCGAGGAGGGGTTCATCAAGGTGGACCTCGCGGTGGACCAGCCGGTGCGGACCCTGCACGAGGTCTCCCACGACCCCGGGCTGCAACGGCTCGTCACGCTCCGCAACGGCCGGAAGTTGACCGCTGTACAACTTCAGATGGAGTACTTCGACCTCGCCCGCAAGTACGTCGAGGAGCGCTACGGCAGCGACGCCGACGAGCAGACCAGGGACGTGCTCGCCCGCTGGGAGGACGTCCTGGGCCGCCTGGAGAGCGACCCGATGAGCCTGGCCGGCGAGCTGGACTGGGTGGCCAAGCTGGAGCTGCTGGAGGGTTACCGGCGCCGCGACAACCTGGACTGGGACGCCGCCCGCCTGCACCTGGTCGACCTCCAGTACGCCGACGTGCGTCCCGACAAGGGCCTGTACAACCGCCTGGCGGCCCGCGGACGGATCAAGAGGCTGCTGACCGAGGAGGAGGTCCTGCGGGCCGTACAGCGGCCGCCGGAGGACACCAGGGCCTACTTCCGAGGCCGCTGCCTGGAGCAGTACGCCGACGACGTGGCCGCCGCGTCCTGGGACTCGGTGATCTTCGACCTGCCGGGCCACGACTCCCTGCAGCGCGTCCCCACCCTCGAACCGCTGCGGGGCACCCGCAACCACGTGAAAGAGCTGCTCGACCGCTGTCGTACGGCCGAGGAGCTGGTCCGCATCCTGTCCGGGGGATGATCCGCGGCTGAAACGGTCCAGAACCGGGAATCAAGTCCGTAGCACTCGGACGTTGTCGTATTCGAGGGCCGCAGTCGGACCCTCCTTGTAGGGTCTGATCTTGTACGCACGCAACCGAGCGGGGTGAGGGACATGGCTACCAAGGACACCGACGGCGGACAGCAGCGGGCTACGCGTTCCACGGACGAGGTCGAGGAGGTCCAGGAGGACGCCAAGGCCGCCGACGACCTCAAGGAACGCCAGGAGAAGCTTTCGGACGACGTGGACTCGGTTCTCGACGAGATCGACGACGTCCTGGAGGAGAACGCCGAGGACTTCGTGCGCTCCTTCGTCCAGAAGGGCGGCGAGTAGCCGCTCGCCGTCCGTCCGCCCCGCGTCCCTCGGACCGCGGGGCGGATGGACGCCGGGCCCATGGGTAGGGTCCGTAGCAAACACCATGATCGTGTGGAAGGAATCGCGTGGAAGCCAACACTCGTAAGCCCGGGCATCTGCCGGCTGCCTTCCTGACGCCCGGCTCGTCGTCGTTCCTCGACTTCCTGGGCGAGCACTCGCCCGAGCTGCTGCCGGGGAACCGCACGCTGCCCGCGGTCAAGGGAGCGGTCGAACTGCCGCACGGCACCACCATCGTGGCCGCCGTCTTCGACTCCGGCGTCGTGCTCGCCGGTGACCGCCGCGCCACCATGGGCAACGTCATCGCCCAGCGGGACATCGAGAAGGTCTTCCCGGCCGACGAGTTCTCCGCGGTCGGCATCGCCGGCACCGCCGGCCTCGCGGTCGAGATGGTCAAGCTCTTCCAGCTGGAGCTGGAGCACTACGAGAAGATCGAGGGCGCCACCCTCTCCCTGGAGGGCAAGGCCAACCGGCTGTCCACCATGATCCGCGGCAACCTCGCGATGGCCCTGCAGGGCCTCGCCGTGGTCCCGCTCTTCGCCGGCTACGACACGGACCGCGCCAAGGGCCGGATCTTCTCCTACGACGTCACCGGCGGCCGCAGCGAGGAGGCGAACTTCGCCTCCACCGGCTCCGGTTCGGTCTTCGCCCGCGGCGCCCTGAAGAAGCTCTACCGCAAGGACCTGACCGAGCAGCAGACCGTCACCGCCGTCATCCAGGCGCTGTACGACGCGGCCGACGACGACTCGGCCACCGGCGGCCCCGACCTGACCCGGCGGATCTACCCGATCGTCACCGTCATCACCGAGGACGGCTTCCGCCGGCTCGACGAGTCCGACGTCGCCGCGATCGCCCGCTCGGTGCTCGACGGCCGGCTCGAACACCCCGACGGCCCGCAGGCCGAGGTGCTGTGACGCCCGTTCACCCGCCGCGCCCCCCGCGCCCCTTGACCCACCACGCAGCGCCGACGACAGCAGAAAGGCACGGTTGAGCCGGTGTCCACGCCGTTTTACGTTTCGCCCCAGCAGGCAATGGCGGACCGCGCGGAGTACGCCCGCAAGGGCATCGCGCGCGGCCGCAGTGTCGTGGTCCTCCAGTACACCGACGGCATCGTCTTCGTCGCCGAGAACCCGTCCCGGGCGCTGCACAAGGTCAGCGAGATCTACGACCGGATCGCCTTCGCCGCCGTCGGCAAGTACAACGAGTTCGAGAACCTCCGGATCGGCGGAGTCCGCTACGCCGACCTGCGCGGCTACACCTACGACCGGAACGACGTCACCGCCCGAGGCCTCGCCAACGTCTACGCGCAGACCCTCGGCACCATCTTCTCCAGCGTCGGCGAGAAGCCGTACGAAGTGGAGCTGATCGTCGCGGAGGTGGGTGCCGCTCCCGAGGACGACCAGATCTACCGCCTGCCGCACGACGGTTCCATCGTCGACGAGCACGGCGCGGTCGCCGTCGGCGGGAACTCCGACCAGATCGGCAGCTACCTCGACCAGCGGCACCGCGACGGGATGACCCTCGCGGAGGCGCTGGCGCTGGCCGTCGAGTCGCTCGGGCGGGACTCCAACGGCAGCAGCGACCGGCAACTCACCGCCGAGCAGCTCGAAGTCGCGGTACTGGACCGGACCCGGCCGCAGCAGCGGAAGTTCAAGCGGATTCTGGGCCGCCAACTGTCCCGCCTGCTCGACACCGAAAGCGCGTCCACCACGAAGACGGACGAGCCCTCCGACGACGAGGAGTAGGGCGACTGACCCTCCGGGGTGGTGGGTTCTGTCGGTTCAGGGACCACCTGCTGGTGGTGGGTTGCGCGCGCGGTTCCCCGCGCCCCTTGGTGGTGACCCTCCCTTCGCGGAGGAGCCGCACCGACTCAGGGGCGCGTGGGGGCACCTCCCATTCGGCGGCGAACCCCTACGGCGCCGGCGGGAGCCCCGTAGAACCCCGGACCACAAGCTCGACCGGGAGCTCGACCGGGGCGACGGGTACCCCGTCGAGCGCCGCCAGCAACGCCGACATTCCGCGGGCACCCACATCCTCCGCGGGAAGCCGGACCGAGGTGAGCTCCGGGTCGAGCGCGGTCGCCAGCTCCAGATCGTCGAAGCCGGAAACGGACACCTCGTCCGGCACCCTCAACCCGAGCCCGCGGGCGGCCTTGCAGGCGCCCGCGGCGAGAACGTCGCCGTCGCACAGGAGAGCGGTGGGGCGGTCGCCGGAAGCCGTGAGCGCACGCACCGCGGCCTCACGCGCGGAGCGGACATCCAGCCCGCACCGCTCGGTCGCCAGGCGCGCGCCGTCCACTCCGCCCAGCTCCTCGCGGACCGTCTGCGCGCGGACCCGGAACGTCCAGGTGTCCACATCGGCGGCGAGATGGGTGATCCGGCGGTGGCCGAGGCCGACCAGGTGCCGTACCACCTGGCGGATGCCGTCCGCGACGGCGAGATCCACCGTCGGCGGTCCCCCCTCCGTACCGGGCCCGCTGTCCAGCATCACCAGCGGCAGCCCGCCGTCGGCGATCCCGGCAAGCGCGTCCGCCGCCATGGAGGAGGCGATCACCCCGTCGATCGCGGCGCGCGCGGAGCCGAACGGGTCGCGGGCCGGGCCGACCCCCTCGGGTGACGGGTACAGCACCACCCCGAAGCCGTGCGCGTCGGCCACCCGCGCCGCGCCCGCGTAGACCCGGGCGAAGTACTCGTGGGTGAGCGCGGGCACCACCAGCAGCGCGGTCCTGGTCCGGCCGAGCCGCAGGCTGCGCGCGGCCAGGTTCGGCCGGTAGTCCAGCTCGCCGGCCGCCGCGCGCACCGCCAGCGCGGTGCGCTCCGAGACCCGCCCGCGCCACTTCCCGCCGAGCACCAGCGACACCGTCGCCTGCGACACGCCGGCCACCCGCGCCACATCCCGTGAGGTGGGTCGATCGCTTCCGGCCACACCGCCCGCCACCTTCCGGAACCTGTCCCACGGCCTGGACCCGTGAGCTGCCGTCATGGTACGTATGACGCTGACGTTATACGTAACACTTGACTTGGGGAGGGGCAATGGCGAGCGGTTACGCCGACCTGCTGCGGGCCCGGCACGCGGTACGGCTGCTCGGCGGGACCCTGCTGGGACGGCTGCCCAACGGGATGTCCGCGCTGGCGATCGTGCTGTTCCTGCGCGCGCACGGCGCGGGCTACGGCCTGGCCGGCGCCCTGTCCGCGCTCTACGGGCTCGCGGTGGCCCTCGGCCAGCCGCTGCTCGGACGGGCGGTGGACCGCCGGGGGCAGCCGCGGGTGATGGCGTCGGCGGCGCTGCTGGCCGCGGCCGGCTTCGCGCTGCTGGCCGTCAACGGGCCGCGCCCGCTGCCGGTGGCGATCGCCGCGGTGCTGCTCGCCGGGGTCGCCACGCCGCCGCTGGAAGGCGGCCTGCGGGCGCTGTGGCCGATGGTGCTGGACCACGAGGAGCAGGTGCAGCGGGCCTACGCGCTGGACGCGGCGGCCCAGGAGGTGCTGTTCACGCTCGGCCCGCTGCTGGTCACCGCTGCGGTCGCGGTCGCCTCGCAGGCCGCCGCGCTGGTGCTCGCCGGGCTGCTCGGCGTGGCGGGCACCCTGATCGTCGTCACCTCCGGGCCGTCCCGGCAGTGGCGCGCCCAGGCACGCGAGCCGCACTGGCTGGGCGCGCTGCGCTCACCCGGGCTGCTGGCGCTGCTGGGTTCCTGCTTCTTCGTCGGCATCGCCCTGGGCGCCTTCTCGCTGGCCGCGGTCGCCTACGGGGACGACCACGGCGGCGGTTCCGCCGCGGCGTACCTGCTGGCCGCCAACGGGGCCGGCGCGCTGGTCGGCGGGCTCGTCTACGGCGGGCGCTCGTTCGCCGGCGCCCCCGAGCGGCGGCTGCGGCTGCTCGCGGTGGGCCTGGCGGCCTGCTACCCGCCGCTTCTGCTGGTCCCCGCGCTGGGCTGGATGCTGCCGCTCGCATCGCTGGCCGGGCTCTTCCTGGCGCCGACCCTCGCGTGCGGCTTCCTGGTGGTCGACCGACACGCCCCGCCGGGCACGGTGACGGAGGCGTTCTCCTGGGTGGTGACCGCGATGGGGGTCGGCGCGGCGCTCGGCACGGCGGTCGCCGGGGTGGTCGCGCAACACGTCGGAACCTCCGCGGGATTCGGTGTTTGCGCGGTGTGCGGTGCCGTGGCGCTGGGCGTACTGCTCTCGACCGGGCGAATCCTGACGGTGCGGGAGGTCGAAACCGATCGGGGCGTTGCGGAAAAAGATCCAAACCGTGGCCCCGATCCCCGTTTCAGCACGTCGCATCAGGCGTAATGTTCAGACATGGACCGCCGCATTTTCGGGCTGGAGAACGAGTACGGCGTCACATGCACGTTCAGGGGACAGCGGCGTCTGTCCCCTGACGAGGTGGCGCGGTACCTCTTCCGCCGTGTCGTGTCATGGGGCCGCAGCAGCAATGTTTTCCTCCGCAATGGGGCCCGCCTCTATCTCGACGTCGGCTCGCACCCGGAGTACGCCACTCCCGAGTGTGACAACGTCACCGAACTCGTCACGCACGACAAAGCCGGTGAACGCATCCTTGAGGGCCTTCTGGTGGACGCCGAGCGGCGCCTGCACGAGGAGGGCATCGCGGGTGATGTCTACCTGTTCAAGAACAACACCGACTCGGCCGGCAACTCCTACGGTTGCCACGAGAATTACCTGGTCGCCCGGCACGGCGAATTCTCCCGGCTGGCGGACATCCTCATTCCGTTCCTCGTCACCCGTCAGTTGCTGTGCGGCGCGGGCAAGGTGCTGCAGACCCCGCGCGGTGCGGTCTTCTGCGTGAGCCAGCGCGCCGAGCACATCTGGGAGGGCGTCAGCTCGGCGACCACCCGGTCCCGTCCGATCATCAACACCCGTGACGAGCCGCACGCCGACGCCGAGCGGTACCGCCGGCTGCACGTCATCGTCGGGGACTCCAACATGTCGGAGACCACGATGCTGCTCAAGGTCGGCGCCACCGACCTGGTGCTGCGGATGATCGAAGCCGGCACCGTGATGCGCGACCTGACACTGGAGAACCCGATCCGGGCCATCCGCGAGGTCAGCCACGACATCACCGGCCGCCGCAAGGTCCGGCTCGCCTCCGGCCGGGAGGCGTCCGCGCTCGACATCCAGCAGGAGTACTACTCCAAGGCCGTCGAGTTCTGCGAGCGCCGCGGCATCCGCAGCGGCGTCATCGACCAGGTCCTGGAGCTGTGGGGCCGCGCCCTGGAGTCGATCGGCAGCGGCGACCTGTCGAAGATCGGCACCGAGATCGACTGGGTGATGAAGTACCAGCTCATCGAGCGCTACCGGAACCGCGACAACATCACCATGTCCCACCCGCGGGTCGCGCAGATAGACCTCGCCTACCACGACATCCACCGCCGCCGCGGGTTGTACTACCTGCTGGAGCGGAAGGGCCAGGCCAAGCGGATCTGCAGCGACCTGAAGATCTTCGAGGCCAAGTCGGTGCCGCCGCAGACCACCCGGGCCCGGCTGCGCGGTGACTTCATCCGGCGCGCCCAGGAGCAGCGCCGCGACTTCACCGTCGACTGGGTGCACCTGAAGCTGAACGACCAGGCGCAGCGCACCGTGCTGTGCAAGGACCCGTTCCGGTCGGTGGACGACCGGGTGGAGAAGCTGATCGCCGGGATGTGACCCGGCGGGAGGTGACCCGGTGTGAGGTGACCGGGCGTATCCACCACAGCATCCACACAGGCCCCGTGCGTATCTCGTACGGGGCCTGTCGCACGCCGTAGGGTATGGGGCTGTACTTGTGTTCCCCCCATGATCCACCCGTCAGTCCCCAGCACGCCCCCCACCCCGACGACAGTAACGAGGAACTCCGTGCGCCGACGCTCAGCACTGCTCGCAGTCCCCGCGCTCATGCTCACCGCCGCCGGCTGCGGCAAAGACAGCAAGAGCGGGTCGGCGAAGCCCAGTTCGACGCCCTCGACGACGACCTCGACGACGCCGCCCACGTCGCCGACCACCTCCGCGACCCCGAAGGCGGAGATCGTCTCCGGCCCGGTGCCGGCGATCACCACGGGCACGGCCTTCGACCAGAAGCCGACCATCGCCAAGGGCACCGGCACCCCCTCCACCAAGCTCGCCGTCAAGACGGTGATCAAGGGCGACGGGCCGAAGATCGTCAGCGGCGACTATGTCCAGGTCAACTACCTGGGCCAGATCTGGAACACCGCGAAGGTCTTCGACACCTCCTTCGGCAAGAGCCCGTACACCAACGTGATCGGCCAGGGAAAGCTCATCCCGGGCTGGGACCAGGGCCTGGTCGGCCAGCAGGTGAAGAGCCGGGTGGAGATGGCGATCCCGCCGTCGCTGGGCTACGGCAGCAGCGGCAACTCGCAGGCCGGCATCAAGGGTACCGACACGCTGGTGTTCGTCATCGACGTGCTCAACCGCTTCAACGGGAAGAGCTCGTCGACCGGGAAGGTGGTGCCGCAGACCAACGCGGACCTGCCGAAGTCCGGCACCAACACCGACGGCAAGATCCCGTCGCTGACCATCCCGAAGGGCGTCAAGGCCCCCACCAAACTCGTCTCCGCGTACATCCTCGAAGGCGACGGCCCGGTGATCAAGTCCACCGACGCGGTGCTGGCGCAGTACCAGGGCAAGGTGTGGAGCACCGGCAAGGAGTTCGACTCCAGCTACAGCCGCGGCGAGCTGGCGGCCTTCGAGCTGAGCCAGCTCATCCAGGGCTGGCAGCAGGGCCTGGTCGGCAAGAAGGCCGGCAGCCGGGTGCTGCTGGTGACGCCGGGCTCGCTCGCCTACGGTGCCAACCCGCCCTCGGGCAGCGGCATCCCGAAGAACGCGACGCTGGTGTTCACGCTCGACGTGCTGGCCATCCTGTGAGGTCTGCAAGACTGTCCAGGTTGCCCGCAACAGCACAAGGAGCACCGCAGTGAGCATCGACAAGCCCGAGATCGACTTCCCGGGCGGCGAGCCGCCGGCCGACCTGGAGGTCAAGGACATCTGGGAGGGCGACGGCCCGGTCGCGAAGGCCGGCGACACCGTCTCCGTCCACTACGTCGGCGTGGCGTTCTCCACCGGCGAGGAGTTCGACGCGAGCTGGAACCGCGGTACGCCGCTTCAGTTCCAGCTCGGTGTCGGCCAGGTCATCGCCGGCTGGGACCAGGGCGTGCAGGGCATGAAGGTCGGCGGCCGCCGCCAGCTGACCATCCCCTCGCACCTCGCCTACGGCGACCGCGGCGCCGGCGCCGCGATCCGCCCGGGTGAGACCCTGATCTTCGTCTGCGACCTGGTCGCCGTCTGACCCCCCTTTTGTGTTCGCTCGCCTCCGGGTGCTTGAACCCGGTGCCGACGGTCGATCATGCTCAGCCCCTCCTTCTGGGCCTCCGCGTGTTCCTCCTTTCGACACCGGCGCGCCTTTGGCTCGCTCACCGGGGCGACCTGGATACGTTCACGTGTGAACCCAGGGCGCTGCCCGTGACCGCGGCCCCCGCCCACCGGCGGGGGCCGCGGTTTTGGGTCGACGCCCAGGAGCGGTACGGTCAGCGGGCGAGGGCGCAAACGGAGGGCTTGCAGATGGCGATTGCCAAGGCTGAGCGGTTGATGAACCTTGCGCTGTGCCTGATGAACACCCGGCGCCCGGTCAGCAAACGTGAGCTGCGCGCGTCGATCGAGGCGTACCACGAGGTCACCTCGGACGAGTCGTTCAACCGGATGTTCGAGCGCGACAAGGACGACCTGCGCGAACTCGGCCTGGTCATCGACACCGTGGAGAGCATCGACGGCGACTTCGGGTACCTCGCCCGTAGCGACCGCAACCGGCTGCCGGACATCGCCCTGGACCCGGAGGAGGCCGCCGCGCTCGCGCTGGCCGCGAAGGTCTGGCAGCAGGCGCGGCTCGCCGAGGCCGCCAGCGGGGCACTGCAGAAGCTGCGCGCGGCCGGTGTGCCGTACGAGGACGCCACCAGCGCGCTGGAGCCGCGGATTCCGGCCCCGGAACCGGCCTTCGAGGCGCTGATGGTCGCCACCCGTGAGCGCAAGGCGGTCGCCTTCGACTACCGCAAGGCGAACGCGGTACGGCCCGAGCCGCGGCTGGTCGAGCCGTGGGCGCTGGAGTGCTGGCGCGGCCACTGGTACCTGGCCGGCCACGACCGCGACCGCGGCGACGTCCGGGTCTTCCGGCTGTCGCGGATCTCCGGCCGGGTCAAGGTGCGCGGGGCGTTCACCGCCGAGGTGCCCGACCACATCGACGTCCGCGAGACCGTGGCCCGTTGGGCCGGCGAGGGCGCCACCGCCGCCACCGCGCGGATCAGGCTGCGCCGGGACAGCGGCTACCCGCTGCGCGCCCGCGCGGTCGCCACCACCCCGGTCGACGCGGACTGGGACGAGCTGGAAGTCCCGTACGGGCACGGCCTGGACGCATGGCTCGCGGAGTTCGGCCCCGACGTGGTCGTGGTGGCCCCCGAGGAGCTGCGCGCGGACCTGGTGGACCGGCTGCGCGCGGTGGCGAAGGGCTAGGCGATGGCCGAGACATCCCTTCAGCACCATGTGCGGACCCGGCCCGAGCGACCTGTGAGCCAGTGGGGGAGTGACCGATGAGCAACGCGATCGACCAGACCCGCAGGATGCTGTCCCTGGTGACGTATCTGCGCGAGCGGCCCGGGGCGCGGGTGAGCGAGGTGGCGCGGGCCTTCGGGGTCAGCGAGGCCGAGCTGATCGGCGACCTGAACGTGCTGCCGCTGTGCGGCACCAGCTTCAGGGGCGGCGACCTGCTGGACATCGACACCGACGGCGAGCGGATCTGGTGGCACAACCCGGGCACCGCCGACGACGTGGCGCAGCCGCTGCGGCTGGCCGCCGACGAGGCGACCGCGCTGCTGGTGGCCGCCCGGGCGGTGGCGAACCTGCCGGGGCTGCGCGAGGGCGACCGGCAGGCGTTGCAGCGGGCCGCCGCGAAGCTGGAGACGGCGGCCGGTGAGGCGGCCGGGGCGAGCGGGCGGCTGTCGGTGACGTTCGAGTCGGAGGGCAGCGTGTTCGCCACCGTGGACCGCGCGCTGACCGAGCGCCGCCGGCTGTGGATGCGCTACTACTCGCCGGCCCGCGACACCCTCACCGACCGCGAGGTGGACCCGATCCGGCTCTTCGCGGTCGGCCACACCTATGTGGAGGGCTGGTGCCGGCTGTCGGAGGACCGCCGCACCTTCCGGCTGGACCGGGTCGCCGAGATCCGGCTGCTCGACGAGCCGTCCGACCCGCCGCGGATGGAGCCGCGCGACCTGTCGCAGGGGCTGGTGCAGCCGGCCGGCGACGACCCCGAGGTGGTGGTCGAGGTGGGGCCCGGCGGCCGCTGGGTCGCGGAGTACTACCCGCACGACAGCGCCGAGGAGCTGCCCGACGGCGGACTGCGGATCACCCTGCGCACGCCCGACCCCGGTTCGCTGCGGCGGCTCGCGCTGCGGCTGGGCCGCGACGGCCGGATCGTCTCCCCGCCCGACCTCGCCGACGGCGCCCGCGAAGCGGCGGTGCGGGCCCTGGCCGCCTACGGTGAGTGAGGGGACGAGCGGCGGTACGGCCCCGGTGGAGTGCCCGCCGCAGAACGGCCCGCAGTCGCCGTCACAACCGCCGTCGGCGTCCGCGGTGCCCGCCGTGCCTGCCGTGCTGTTCCGCGCGAACTGCACGCACTGCCGCAGCAGCTTCGAACTGGACGCCGCGGCCCTGCGGCTGGCCATCGGCGCCTCGTCCCGCACCACCTTCTACTCCTTCACCTGCCCCGAGTGCGGCGAGGCGGTCCGCAAGCCGGCGGGGGAGCGGATCATCGAGCTGCTCACCGGCGGCGGGGTCCCCACGATGCGGCTGACCGGCCGCTGAGGCCCCGCACGGGGCGATCGCACCAGGCCGGGCGGTCCACCGATAGGCTCGCGGCCCATGTGGTGGCTTTTTCTCTACGTCGGCCTGTCGACCGCGGGACTCCTGGTGCTGGGGGTGCTGGCGGTACGCGTCTTCGCGGCCGTCCAGGCGCTCGCCCACCAGGTCGCCGCCAGCACCGAGGCGCTGACCGCGGCGAGCGAGCGGTTGCGGCGGGCGGCCCGGCCGTTGGCCGAACGGACCGGAGAGATCTCGCGGCCCTGAGCCCTGCCGCGATTCCGGCAGGTGAGGGTACTCTGGCCCGGGCGGCCCGCGAACGACGCGCGGCTCGGGCCGCAGCCGGATGGACGACGGTGCTCTCTCCGCCGTTCACCGCCGCGCGCTACGATCACTGCGCGGCACGGCTCCGGGCACCCGCCCGGCTCCGCACCGCGGACGCACGGACCACGCCGCCAAGGTGAGAAGGTAGACCTCTTATGCTCGGCAACCTCAAGCCCCTGGAAATCCTCCTCATCGTCGCCGTCATCGTCGTCCTGTTCGGTGCGAAGAAGCTTCCGGACCTGGCGCGTTCGGTCGGCAAGTCCGCCCGCATCCTCAAGAGCGAGGCCAAGGCGATGAAGAACGACCACGCGTCGTCCTCGGCCGAGGAGCCCGCCGCGCCGCAGACCGCCGCTCGTACCATCCAGTCCGCCCCCGGCGACACCGCCAGCGCCCGCCCGGTGAGCGAGCCGGAGCGCACCACCAGCCAGAGCTGATCCGAGACCGATTACCGCGTCCGGCCGTCCCCTGCGGCGGCCGGCGACAGGTGAAGGACCAAGCCGGGACCGGTCGCGCCGGTGACGGCTGCCGCACGAGACGAGGACGTGGGTGCTCAAGACTGCCCGCAAGCAGACCAAGGACCCCGAGGGCCGGATGCCCCTCGCGGACCATCTGCGTGAGCTGCGCAACAGGCTGTTCAAGTCGGTCTTGGCGATCCTCGTTGTCACGATCGTGGCAGCGGTGTTCTACAAGCACATCATCGAGCTGCTCCAGCACCGCATTCCGGCCGGTGTGCGCTGCGTGAACGGCGCGATGCCCGCGTCGCAGCAGAAGGAGCACACCGAGGCGTGCGCGCAGATGACCGTCAGCGGTCTGCTGGGCGGCTTCTCGATCGCGCTGAAGGTCTCGCTGATGGCCGGCGTGGTCGTCTCCTCCCCGGTGTGGCTCTACCAGTTGTGGGCGTTCCTGGCGCCCGGCCTGCACAAGAGCGAGAAGCGCTACACGCTGGGCTTCGTCGCCGCCGGTGTGCCGCTGTTCCTGGCGGGTGCGGTGCTCGCCTACGCGATCCTGCCGCAGACCGCGCGGATCATGATCGGCTTCGTGCCGAGCGACACCACCAACCTGCTGCCGCTCGACGACTTCCTGGACCTGGTGGCCCGGATGATCGTCGTGTTCGGCCTCGCCTTCGAGCTACCACTCGTGCTGGTGCTGCTGAACTTCACCGGGATAGTGACCGGGCGCCGGATGCTGGGCTGGTGGCGCGGGATGGTCATCGGCATCACCGTCTTCGCCGCGGTCGCCACGCCGACGGGTGACCCGCTGACCATGTCGCTGCTGGCCGCGCCGATCGTCCTGCTGTACTTCCTGGCGATGGGTGTCTGCTTCTTCAACGACCGGCGCCGTGACCGCCGCCGCGCGGCCGACCCCGATTTCGGGCTCGACCCCGATGAGGCTTCCGGCCTCGACTACGTGCCCGAGCAGATCGATGCGCAGGCGTTCGACGCGGACGCCGAGCGGCGGACCGCGGACGACGACTACGACGACGCGACCTGAGCGGATTCTTTTGCCGCCGTACGGTTCCCCGCCGTGAGGGTTCCGGTCCGCTGCCGGGTGCGCCCGGTGGGGGGCGCGTGCGGTTCCCCGCTGTGACGGTTCCGGTCCGTTGCCGGGCGCGCCCGGTGGTGGGCTGGTCGCTCCGTTCTCCCCCAGAGCTTCGCCTGGGAGGTATCCCCACGCGCCCCTGAGTACGTGCGGCTGCTCCGCAGCGTACCGCTGCGTACCCGGGCACGGGCCACCCGCGCTTGACGATGGCGAGCAGCCCAATCAGGGGCGGGTGGGGAACGGAGCTACCAGCTACGGCGGACCCGCGGACGGTAGGGCACCGTGGGGGGCATCTGGATGGTGCCTGGATCTACCGCGGGGGGTCCGCGGAACGATATCGTCGCGCCGGTGACCAGCGAGATCACCCTTTTCGTCAACCCGTCCGCCGGCCGCGGGCGGGGTGCCCGGGCGGCGCAGCCGGCCGCCCGGGAACTCAGGGCGGCCGGCTTCGCCGTCCGCACGGTGGTCGGCACCGACGCGGGGGACGCGCTCGTCCGGGCCCGGGCCGCGGTCACCCGCGGGACGGGGGCCCTCGTGGCGGTCGGCGGCGACGGCCTGGTGTCGCTGGCGCTGCAGGCCGTGGCGGGCACGGCCACCCCGCTGGGCGTGGTCGCGGTCGGCACCGGCAACGACTTCGCGCGGGTCAACGGCCTGCCGGTGCGGGACCCGGCCGCCGCGGGCAGGGTCGTCGCACGGGCGCTCACGGAGGGCCGTACGAGGTCGCTGGACCTCGGGCGGGTCGGCGGCGGGCCGGGCGGCCACCGCTGGTTCGGCACGGTGCTCGCCTCCGGCTTCGACTCGCGGGTCAACGACCGCGGCAACCGGATGCGCTTCCCCGGCGGCCGTTTCCGGTACGACGTGGCGATGCTCGCGGAACTGGCCGCGCTGCGCCCGATCCGCTACACCGTTGCCTTCGACGACACCGACGAGCGGGAACTGGAGGCGACCCTCATCGCGGTCGGCAACGGCTCCTCCTACGGCGGCGGCATGCGGATCTGCGCCGACGCGCAGATGGACGACGGGCTCTTCGACGTGTGCGTGGTCGGCCCGTGCAGCCGCACCACGCTGCTGCGGGTCTTCCCGCGGGTCTACCGCGGCACCCACCCCAGCCACCCGGTGGTCACCGTGCACCGTGCCGCGCGGGTGCGGCTGGCCGCGGTCGGTGTCACCGGTTACGCCGACGGGGAGCCGGTCGGGCCGCTCCCGCTGACCGCGCAGACCGTGCCGGGCGCGCTGCGGCTGCTGGTCTGAACGGCGCGCGGACCGGCCGCGGGGGTGCCGCGGCGGGCCCGGAACCGTATCCGGGAGGGCAGCCGGGCGGTAAAGGTCACGCACGGTGTCGGTGCCCCCGGGTAGGCTCGTGCGGGAGATGACCGAAGAGATGTCGCCAGCCGAGCGCTACGCCGCCAGCCGTCGCCGCGCTGAAGAGAACGCCACCGCGCTCGCGCAGTTCCGCGAGCTGTACGAGTTCGGCCTCGACCCGTTCCAGATAGACGCCTGCCGGGCCCTCGAGGGCGGCAGCGGTGTCCTGGTCGCCGCGCCCACCGGCTCGGGAAAGACCATCGTCGGCGAGTTCGCCGTCCACCTGGCCCTGGCCGAGGGCCGCAAGTGCTTCTACACCACGCCCATCAAGGCCCTGTCCAACCAGAAGTACAACGACCTGGCGAAACGCTACGGCGCCGACAAGGTCGGCCTGCTCACCGGCGACAACAGCGTCAACGGCGACGCGCCCGTGATCGTCATGACCACCGAAGTCCTGCGCAACATGCTCTACGCGGGCTCTCCCGCACTCGACGGCCTCGGCTACGTGGTGATGGACGAGGTGCACTACCTCTCCGACCGCTTCCGCGGCGCCGTGTGGGAAGAGGTGATCATCCACCTGCCGCAGTCGGTGACCCTGGTGTCGCTGTCCGCGACCGTCTCCAACGCCGAGGAGTTCGGCGACTGGCTGGACACCGTCCGCGGGGACACCAAGGTGATCGTCTCCGAGCACCGGCCGGTGCCGCTGTGGCAGCACGTCCTGGCCGGGCGGCGGATGTACGACCTGTTCGAGGAGAAGTCCGGGCCCGCCGACCCCGGCGGGCGCCGCGAGGTCAACACCGACCTCGAACGCCTGGCCCGGATGGAGAACCAGCGCACCTACCCGCGCGGCAAGCGCGGCCGGGAGGCGGACCGGGAGCGCGAGCGGCGTTCCCGCAGCCGGATCTGGACGCCCAGCCGGGCCGAGGTGATCGACCGGCTCGACAACGAGGGCCTGCTGCCCGCGATCACCTTCATCTTCAGCCGGGCCGGCTGCGAGGCCGCCGTCCAGCAGTGCCTGTACGCGGGCCTGCGGCTGAACAACGACGAGGCCAGGGCCCGGGTGAGGTCCATCGTCGAGGAGCGCACCCGCGCCATCCCCGACGAGGACCTGCACGTCCTGGGCTACTTCGAGTGGCTGGAGGGCCTGGAGCGCGGCATCGCCGCCCACCACGCCGGCATGCTGCCCACCTTCAAGGAGGTGGTCGAGGAACTGTTCGTCAAGGGCCTGGTCAAGGCGGTGTTCGCCACCGAGACACTGGCACTGGGCATCAACATGCCGGCCCGCTCGGTGGTGCTGGAGAAGCTGGTGAAGTGGAACGGCGAGACCCACGCCGACATCACCCCCGGCGAGTACACCCAGCTCACCGGCCGCGCCGGGCGGCGCGGCATCGATGTCGAGGGCCACGCGGTGGTGCTGTGGCAGCGCGGCTTCGACCCGACCGCCGTCGCCGGCCTGGCCGGCACCCGCACGTACCCGCTGCGCTCGTCCTTCAAGCCGTCGTACAACATGGCGGTCAACCTGGTCGGGCAGTTCGGGCGGCACCGCTCCCGGGAACTGCTGGAGACGTCGTTCGCGCAGTTCCAGGCGGACCGCTCGGTGGTCGGCATCTCCCGGCAGGTGCAGCGCAACGAGGAAGGGCTCGACGGCTACCAGGAGTCGATGACCTGCCACCTCGGCGACTTCGACGCCTACATGCGGCTGCGCCGCGAGCTGAAGGAGCGCGAGGCCGAACTGTCCCGGCAGGGCGCCGCGCAGCGCCGGGCGGCCGCCTCGGACGCGCTGGAGAAGCTGAAGCCCGGCGACATCATCCATGTGCCGGCCGGGAAGTACGCCGGCCTGGCGCTGGTGCTGGACCCGGGGGTGCCCGCCGGGCGGGCCGCCGGTCCCCGGCGCGGCGAGGAGTACCACGACGGGCCGCGCCCGCTGGTGCTCACCGCCGAACGCCAGGTCAAGCGGCTGGCGCAGATGGACTTCCCGGTGCCCGTCGAGGCGCTGGACCGGATGCGCATCCCCAAGTCGTTCAACCCGCGCAGCCCGCAGTCCCGGCGCGACCTCGCCTCGGCGATGCGCACCAAGGCCGGCACCGCCGGCTGGGCGGCGCCGGCCCGGCACCGCAAGCAGCGTTCGGCCGCCGCCGACGACACCGAGATCGCCCGGCTGCGCAGCGAGATCCGCGCGCATCCCTGCCACGGCTGCGCCGACCGTGAGGACCACGCCCGGTGGGCCGAGCGGTACCACCGACTGCGCCGCGACACCCAGCAGTTGGAGCGGCGGATCGAAGGCCGTACCAACACCATCGCGCGGACCTTCGACCGGGTCTGCGCGGTGCTGGCCGAGTTGGACTACCTCGACGGCGACACCGTCACCCCCGAGGGGCGCCGGCTGGCCCGGCTCTACGGCGAACTCGACCTGCTGGCCAGCGAATGCCTGCGGGATGGGGTGTGGGACGGCCTCGGCCCGGCCGAACTCGCCGCGTGCGCCTCGGCGTTGGTCTACGAGTCCCGGCAGTCCGACGACGCCGTGATGCCGAAACTCCCGACCGGCAACGCGAAGGCGGCGCTCGGCGAGATGGTGCGGATCTGGGGCCGGCTGGACGCGTTGGAGGAGGACCACCGGATCAACCAGACCGAGGGCGTGGGCCAGCGCGAGCCCGACCTCGGCTTCGCGTGGCCCGCGTACCGCTGGGCGTCCGGCCACGGCCTGGACGCGGTGCTCTCCGACGCCGACATGCCCGCGGGGGACTTCGTGCGCTGGTGCAAGCAGCTCATCGACGTGCTGGGCCAGATCGGCAACGCGGCGCCCGAGGGCAGCCCGGTGCGGCGCAACGCCCGCAGGGCGGTGGACGGACTGCTGCGCGGCGTGGTGGCGTACTCCTCGGTCGGGTGAACTTCGCCACGCCGCGTTGACGGCAGCGGCGGGCCGCCCGATCCGGGCCGGTCCGCCGCTGCCGTCCGGCGAGTCCTCGCCAACTCCCCGGCGGCCTGCCGCGACTTGGGTCCGCAACGGGTTTCCAGGACGCCGCCGTGACCTGCCACTCGGCGCGTGCCACCGGCTCTGAGCTGTGCGGATCGTGTGAGAACACGGTTCCGTTTTATGGGGCGTTTACCAGAACACTGCTTGGCTGAGGCGAATGTATTTGCCATCAATCAGCGATAGCAGGGAAGCGGTACCTGCGTGAGCAGTCAACCCCCCACCAGCACGCGCCAGGACAGCGGCCAACGAGAGGCGGCAACAAGAGGACCGGAGACCGCGCCCTTTCCCTCGGCGGTCAGGACCCCCGGCAAGCGGGTCAACGGCATCGACGGGCTGCGCACGCTGGCCGTGATGCTCGTCATCGTCTACCACTTCAACCCGGACAAGCTGCCCGGTGGCTCCATCGGTGTGGACGTCTTCTACACCATCAGCGGTTTCGTGATCACCCGGCTGCTCATCGCGGAGTTCGCCAGGACCGGCGACATCAGCCTGCGGCAGTTCTACCGCCGCCGCTGGCTGCGGCTGGTGCCCGCGCTCCTGGTGGTCTGCGCCGTGACCGCGCTGCTGAGCTTCGCGCCGGTGCAGTCCTTCCGGCACGGCGTGTCGGCGGCCCTGCTGGCCGCGTTCTCGCTGGTCAACCTGGTCCGCGCGGCCCAGTCCGGCGCCTACACCGGTGTGACCGCCCCCCTCGGGCACACCTGGTCGCTCGGCGTCGAGGAGCAGTTCTACCTGCTGTGGCCGCCGGTGCTCCTCCTGCTGCTGCGCCGGCTCAGGGCCCGTACGGTGCTGATCGCCGCGGCCGTGCTCACGCTGCTGCCCGTGCTGTGGCGCTTCCACCTGTGGAACGCCGAGGCCGCGCACCGCATCTACAACGGGCCCGACACCCGCGCCGACCAGCTGCTGGCCGGTGCGGTGCTGGCGATCGTGCTCGCCCGGCTCGCCCCGGACGACCCCTGGCGGGAGACGATGCGGACCTGGTCGGCGCGGCTGTGGGTGCCCGCGTTCGCGCTGCTGGGCCTGATGGCCTGGCAGCTGCAGATCACCGGCGACAGCGGGTGGATCGCGCCGGAGTACACCGTCGGCTTCCTCGTCACCGCGCTGCTCGCGGTGGTGCTGCTGACCTCGCTGGAACTCCTGCCGGGCTCGCCGCTGAACAAGGTGCTCTCGCTCGCCCCGCTCGCCTGGATCGGCCGCAACCTCAGCTACGGGCTCTACCTGTGGCACTACCCGCTGATGCACCTGCTGAGCGACCTGGGTGTCCAGCGCATGCTCTTCCCCTCCACGCTGCTCGCCACCTTCATCATGGCGCTGGCCTCCTACTTCCTCGTGGAGGAGCCGTGCCGGCGCATCAAGCAGCGCGGCCGCGGCACGCCGACCGGGCGGAGCGGGGGAGGGCTGCGCACACCGGAGCAGGTCCTGCCGACGTCGGTGGGCGCCCCGGGCCGGGCCCGGTAGCAACTCGCGCCCCGGGCGGCCCTGTTCTCGCCCCCGTCACTCGGGTTGCGGGCGGGCCCCCCGGCTTCGTCGCCGGGGGCCGGTGACTCGCGCGGATCGGGCCCGCGGGCCCGCGGGGTTCGCGTAGGTTCTGGCGCATGGCCACTACGGTGCGGCTCAGTCCGCTGCTTGAGGAGCATTCGAGGGCGCTCGGCATCGACCTCGGGTACTTCGTCGTCGTGTACGCGGTGGTGGCGTTCTCCACGCACACGGACGTGCGCGGCTGGTGGGCGTTGGCGGTGCTGGGGTCGGTGGTGGTCTTCCACTGGCTCCAGATGCGGTTCCTGGTGAAGCTGGTCTTCGACGACCAGGGCGTCACCATCCAGCGGGTGGTGCGCCGCCGGCGCTTCCCCTGGGCGGACATCGCCGGCCTGGTCTACTCCGAGCGCGGGTCGGGCACCGCGAACACCCCTTCCACGTACCAGTTGCGGCTGGTGCTGCGGGGGCAGGAACCTCCGCTGGGCCGGTTCCTGACCCAGGTGCAGCGCCAGGACTACTGCGGGGGACCGGTGTTGATGGCGCTGGCGACCCTCGACGACGACGGCGAGAGCAAGGGCGACCACCAACGGCGCCTGATCCTCAAGGAGTTGGAGAGGCACGGCTTCCCTCCTCCGGCGATGAAGCCGTGGGAGTTCCGCACCCCGCGGTTCAGCGCCCGGGCGCTGACCGCGGCCGTCGCGATGGACCTGCGCGGCACCCATGCGGTGGCCGTACGGCACGGCGCGGGGGTCTCCGCGGAGGAACGGCCTTTGCTGGCCCGTACGTTGCCGGAACTGGCCGAGGCGAACGGCGGGGCGGACACCACGTTGCGCGAACCGGACTTCGTCAGCTTCTTCTTCGAGGGCCCGGCGGCGGCCGATCGCGCGGCGGCGTTCCTGGCCGCGGCGCGCGAGGTGGTGCCCGCGCACTGGGGGGTGACGGCGGGGACGCTGCCGGCGGAGGAGGAGCCGTCGGGAGCGGTGGCGCCCGGTGCGGTGGGGCCCGCGGGGACCAGGGCCGCGGTGCGCGCGCCCGTCTCCGCAGCGGCCGAGCGCGAAAAGGGCGCCCGATGAACCGCCGTCTTCCGTGGTGGAGTTGGGGCTTCGTGGTGGGCGGGGTGGCCGGCTTCCTCGGGCTGGTCACCCACTGGTTCAGCACGGTGCCGCCGAGCGGGGCGCCACTCGGTACCGGTGGCCATGGCTACGGCGCGTTCTCGGTCCACTGGCTGGGGGCGCTCGGGCCGGTGTTCATGCTGCTGGAGGGCGGGCGCTGGTTCGGGGCGCTGCGCGGCTGGTGGCGGGTCCCTGCGCTGTCCGACTGGCGGCGCGGCGGCTCCCGCCCGGCGGATCGGACGGCTCCGGTGGCTTCGGCCGCGTCCCCAGCGTCTCCCGCGTCCCCCACGTCCCCCGCCTCCTCGGCGGACTCCGCTCCCCAGGACGACGGTGACCCGGGCGAGGGCGCCGGCCCCGGCGGGCTGATCGGCCTGGCTGCCCTCATCCTGCTCGGGATCAGCCGCGCGGCCGTACCGACCCACCTCACCGTCTTCGCCATCGGCGGCACCGACCCCGGCCGCCGGGACATGGCGTACGCCGTCCACGTCGACTTCGGCTTCTGGTGCATGCTGGTCGGCTCGCTGCTCTTCGTCGCCTGCGGCGCGCTCGGCTGGTTCACCCGCGAACGGATCTTCCGCCCCTCGTCCGTGCCCGTCCCGGACTAGGCCCCGACCAGGGCCGGATCAGGGCCCGGACCAGAGCCCGGCCCTGGGGCGGCGAGGCGTTCACGCGGGCGCGGGCCTGGCAAGGGTGCGTCGCGGGGGACGGTCCGGTTCCGGTCAGCTTCGATAATGCTCCGGGGAAGGGCGGCGGAAGGAGCGGGGATGGCGGAGACGTTCAAGCGGCGCACACCGAGCCAGTGGGGTGAGGGGGCCGCGCTGAAGACGGAGATCCTGTCGGCGGCGGCGCGGCTGCTGGCGGCGGCCGGGCGCGAGGACGCGGTGTCGCTGCGCGCGGTCGCCAGGGAGGTCGGGATCTCCGCCCCCAGCATCTACCTGCACTTCAAGGACCGTTCCGACCTGGTGGCGGCCGTGACGCAGCAGGCGTACGAGACGCTGGTCGCCGACCTGCACGCGACGTGGGACCGGCAGGAGCACTCCGGGCCGCCGGCGGCGCTGCGCGCGATGGCCCACCGGTACTGCGGGTTCGCGCTGGAGAACCCGACGCGCTACCGGCTGATGTTCGGTCTGGAGCGGGTCACGGCGCCCCGCGAGCAGTCCCCGCAGCACCCGGTGTGGCTGCTGTACGGGGTGTGGCAGGACGCGGTGGCCGCCTGCCGCACCGCCCGGCCAGGTGCGGAGCGGGACCGCAAGGACGCGCTGCTGCTGTGGTCCGCCCTGCACGGGATCGTGGCCATCACGATGGCCCTGCCCTTCGAGGCGGACCTGGAGAGCATCGCGCACCGGGCGGACGACCTGCTCGACCGTGTGATGGCCGAATAGCGACGACGGTGCCCTGCGTGGTGTTGATGTGACGCACGGTGTCGATATCGTTGCCCATGGCACCTAACGCCGTTAGGGATGTTGGGTGGCCACTCCTGCCGAGGAGGCACGTATGGCCGAGATCTCGACGGTCACGCCGTCCGAACACCTCGAACACCCCGACTACCCGATGCCCCGAGCGGCCGGGTGTCCCTTCGACCCGCCGCCCGCACTGCTGACCCTGCAAGAGCAGAAGCCGCTCGCCCGGGTGCGCATCTGGGACGGCACCAGCCCCTGGCTCGTCACCCGGTACGACCACATGCGCGCCCTGCTCGGCGATGCGCGGCTGAGCGCCGACACCACGAACCCCGGCTATCCGTACCGCAACGCGGCGGGTCGGGCCGGCGACCAGATCCGGCGGACCTTCCTCACGATGGACGACCCGGAGCACGCGCGGCTGCGGCGCATGGTGACCGCTCCCTTCGCCATCAAGAACGTCGAGGCGCTGCGATGGTCCGTGCAGACCATCGTCGACGGGCTGATCGACCGCCTGCTCGACGGTCCGCGGCCGGTCGACCTCGTCGAGGCGTTCGCGACGCCGGTGCCCAGCCTGGTCATCTGTGAACTGCTCGGAGTGCCGTACGACGACCACGACTTCTTCCAGCGCAACACCAGGGTCATCGTCCGCCGCACCTCGACGCCCGAGGAGGTCGTCGCCGCGCAGAACGCCCTCGTCGACTACCTGGACGACCTCCTGGGCGACAAGCAGGCCCGGCCCGGCGAGGACCTGCTCTCCACGCTCGCCGGGCAGCGCGTGGACGCCGGGCAGATGACGCGGCGCGAGGCGGCGCAGATGGGTGTCCTCCTGCTCAGCGCGGGGCACGAGACGACGGCGAACATGATCGCGCTCGGCACGGTCGCGCTGCTGCGGCACCCGGACCAACTCGCCCTGCTGCGCGACACCGACGACCCCAAGGTGGTCGCCGCGGCGGTGGAGGAACTGCTGCGCTACCTCACCATCGCGCACTCCGGGCGCCGCCGCGTGGCGCTTGAGGACATCGAGATCGACGGCGAGGTGATCCGCGCCGGCGACGGCGTCATCCTGGCCGGCGAGGCCGCCAACCGCGACCCGCGGGTCTTCCCCGACCCGGACCGCCTCGACGTCACCCGCGACGCCCGGCAGCACGTCGCCTTCGGCTTCGGCGTCCACCAGTGCCTGGGCCAGCCGCTGGCCCGGGTCGAGCTCCAGGTCGTCTACAGCACCCTCTACTCCCGCATCCGGACGCTGGAGTTGGCCGTGGACGAGGACCAACTGGACTACAAGCACGACGGACTGGTCTACGGCGTTTACGAACTCCCGGTCACCTGGTAGCAGTTGCCCTTTCGAAAGCGAGGCATCCCATGCGTGTCGAAGTGGAACAGCCCAAGTGCGTGGCGTCCGGGCAGTGCGTGCTGGCGGCGCCCGACGTGTTCGACCAGGACGACGAGGGCATCGTGGAGATGCTGACGGACCGGCCGGGAGCCGACCGGTACGAGGACGTGAAGGAGGCGGCCGCGCTCTGCCCCGCCGCGGCGATCCGGCTGGTGAGTGAGTGACCAGCGGTCCCCCGCGCCGCGTGGTGGTCGTCGGGGCCTCGGCCGCCGGGCTGGCGGCGACCGAGACCCTGCGCCGCGACGGGTACGACGGCGCCCTGACCCTCGTCGGGTCGGAGAAGCACCTTCCGTACGATCGGCCGCCGCTGTCCAAGCAGGTCCTCACCGGGCAGTGGCCGGTCGAGCGCACCGCCCTGCGCGGGCCGGCCGATCTGGACGCCCTCGACGTGGTCCTGCGGCTCGGCGTGCCGGCCGCGGCCCTCTCGGCGGCCGGCCGCACGCTGACCCTGGCGGACGGCGCCGAACTCGCCTACGACGGACTGGTCGTCTGCACCGGAGTCCGTCCGCGCCGCCTGGCCCCGTCCGGCACCGCCGGCCTCCACGTCCTGCGTGACCTGGAGGACGCCGTGGTCCTGCGGGACCGGCTGGCCGCCGGGCGGCGCCTGGTCGTGGTGGGCGGCGGGTTCCTCGGCACCGAGGTGTCCGCCGCCGCCCGCGCCCTGGGCGCCGCCGTCACGCTCGTCGAGCCGTCCGCCGTGCTCCTCGCCGACGCGCTCGGGCACCAGGTCGGCGCCCACCTGGCGCAGGTGCACCGCGAGCAGGGCGTGGACCTGCGGACCGCGACGGCGGTCGCGGGGATCACCGCGGAGGAGGGCCGGGTGACCGGAGTGCGGCTGGCGGACGGAACCGTCCTCCCGGCCGACGACGTGGTCACCGCGATCGGCTCGCTCCCCAACACCGAATGGCTGCGCGGCAGCGGACTGGGCGTGGCCGACGGGGTCGAATGCGACGAGTACAGCGCCGCCGCACCCGGTGTGTACGCCGCCGGGGACGTCGCGCGATGGCTCAACCCGCTCTTCGGCACCCGGATGCGGATCGAGCACCGCACCAACGCGGCCGAGCAGGGCATGGCCGCCGCCCGCAACCTCCTGCACCCGCAGGAAAGCCGGCCCTTCGCCCCGATCCCGTACTTCTGGTCCGACCAGTACGACGTCAAGATCCAGGCGTACGGCATGCTGCGCGGCAGCAGCCAGGCGCAGGTGGTGGAGGGCGACCCCACGGACGGCCGCTTCCTCGTCGCCTACCGCTCCGGTGAGACGTTGACGGGGGTGCTGGCGATCGGCATCCCGCCGCGCACCCTGCGCCGGTGGCGTACCGCCGTGGCCGACCGCACCGCATGGCAGGACGCGCTGACCATGGCGTGAGCGGGTGACCGGGGGCTTGGTCGCCCGGCTGCCCGGCCGCCCGACTACACGGCCGCCCGGCTGATCCGCGAGCGCCGGGACCCGGCGCGGCGTGCGCGCAGCCCGGGACGAGCCCGGCTCCGCTCGGCACCTCCAACGTGCCGAGCGGAGCCGGGCTTTCGCGTTCCCGTGCGCGGGGCGGACGAGGGCGAGCCGGGAGCGGCGGCCGGGGCCGAGCCGGGAGCGGGAGGGCCACATCGCCGGCCCGCGAAACTCGCGATACATCGCACTTGTCGGATGCTGACAGTCGCGATATATTCGTACCCGGATATACGGCGACGAGTGAGGAGGTGGGTACCGGTGGCGCGGCGCCGCAAGCTGACGAATCCGCTGGCCCTCGCGGTGATGGTGACCCTCGCCGAGCGCCCGATGCACCCGTACGAGATCGCGCGGCTGCTGCGTCAACGCGGCAAGGAAAACAGCATCAAGATCAACTTCGGTTCGCTCTACACCGTGGTGCAGAACCTCGAAAAGCACGGCTTGGTCGAGGTCGCGGGCGTGCAGCGGGACGGCAACCGCCCCGAGCGGACCGTCTACGGGCTCACCGATGACGGCCGGATCGAGATGCACGACTGGCTCGCCGACCTGGTCGCCGTGCCGGCGCAGGAGTACCCGCTCTTCGAGACCGCGCTCTCGCTGATGGGCGCCCTGCACCCGGACGAGGCGACCGACCTGCTCAGGGACCGGCTGCGCGCGCTGGAGGTCCAGGCGGCCGGGCTGCGCGGGGTGCTGGACGCGCTGGACGGCGAACTCCCGCGGATGTTCGTCATCGAGATCGACTACCAACTCCACATGGTGCGGGCGCAGATCGCCTGGCTGCGCGCGACATACCAGGAGTTCGCCGACGGCACCCTCGACGGGATCGGGCAGTGGCGCAGCTGGCACGAGACCGGCGAAATGCCGGACGAGTGGTCCCGTCTGGAGGAACGGCTGGAGGGCTTCGACCCGGCCGAGGCGGCCGGGGCGGCCCAGGCGGCCGACCCGCCCGGGGAGCACAAGGAGAGCGGGTGACCCCGAACCCGACCTGACCAGACGCGACTTGGCTCTCTGACCCTGACGCTCTGATCGGACCCACCCCCTGGCCCGCGGCGCTGCCCGCGGGTCGGAGCCGGCCACCCCGTCGGTACGGCATGACGGCACCGGGGGAGAGGACCCGCCGGTGCCCCCTCGCGCACGACCGTGCGGGGCCCGGGGGCAGGCCGGCCCGGGAGCAAGACCGGCGCCCGCTGCTGCAACAGCGGACGCCGGAACACCAACCACGACCGTCCCCAGAGCCTTCTGGGGGCACTCCGCGCATGAGCGGGTGCCAGGTGATCGAGGTGCGGCACACCCACGATAGCCCGGCTCCTCCTTCGGGAGCCGCTCATGCCTCCGCCGACCGGCGGCGCCCTCGCGCGCCCCGGCCACCCTTCCCACGGAGGAACCCTCATGAGCACGCACCCGCCCGCCGTGGCGGCCACCGACCTGGTCAAGACCTACCCGGGCGACGTCCGGGCCCTGGACGGCATGTCCGTCACCGTCGCGCCCGGCACCGTCTTCGGCCTGCTCGGCCCGAACGGCGCCGGAAAGTCCACCACCGTCCGGGTCCTGACCACCCTCGCCCGCCCCGACTCCGGCGCCGTCCTGGTCGCCGGGCACGACGCGCTGCGCCACCCGGAGCGGGTACGGCGCGCCATCGGCGTCGTCGCCCAGCATTCCGGCGCCGACCCGGTCGCCACCGGCCGGGAGAACCTGCTGCTGCAAGGCCGGCTGTACGGGCTGCGCGGCGCCGCCCTGGCGCGGCGCGCCGACGAACTGCTGGACCGGTTCGACCTGGCCGGCGCAGGGCGCCGCAAGGTCAACACCTACTCCGGCGGCATGCAGCGCCGGCTCGATGTCGCGCTCGGCCTGGTGCACCGCCCCGAGGTGCTCTTCCTGGACGAGCCCACCACCGGGCTCGACCCGGAGGCGCGCACCGCGATGTGGGCCGAGATCGCCCGGCTGGCCGGCGACGACGGCCTGACCATCCTGCTCACCACGCACTACCTCGACGAGGCCGACCGGCTCGCCGAGCGGATCGCCATCGTGGACCGCGGCCGGGTCGTCGCCGAGGGCACCCCGGACGCGCTCAAGGGCGAACTGCGCGGCGACGCGGTCCATGTGGAGCTGCGCGACGCGCCCGGCCCGGTCGACGCCGGGCTGCTGCGTACCGCGCTCGACACCTTCGCCGGGGTGCGGGAGGTGGACGTCGACGGCCGCCGGGTCAGCGCCCGTGCCGACGACGGGCCCGCCGCCGTACCGCACGTGCTGGCCGCGCTGGAGCGGCAGGGCGCGGCGGTCGCGGCCGTCACCGTCGCCCGGCCGTCGCTCGACGACGTGTATCTGCGGTACGCCGGGCGGCGGTTCGCCGAGGCCGGCGCCGACGCGGGCGCGGGCCCCGGCGGGACCCGAGCCCTCGCCGACGCCCGTACCACCGCCACGAACCCGCCCGCCGACTCCCGTACCGCCGCCACGACTTCCGGAGACGCCCGATGAGCACCGCGACCCCGCACACCTCGGCGCCCGGCGGGTCCGCCGGCTCATCCGCCGCCTCCGCTGCGACCGACGCAGGAAGGGTCCGGCGCGGGGGTGAAGTCCTGGCCCAGACCTGGTACATGACGCAGCGTCAGATCGTCGCGATCGTTCGCCAGCCGGTCGTGGTCGTCATCACGCTGGTCCAACCCGTCATCTGGCTCTTCCTGTTCGGCTCGCTCTTCCGCAAGGTCGTCGAACTGCCGGGCTTCGGCGGCGGTTCCTACCTGGACTACCTCGTGCCCGGGGTGGTGGTGATGAGCGCGGTGTCCTCCAACATGTGGGCGGGCATGGGCATGTTGGAGGAGATCGAGCGCGGCACCCTCAACCGCTTCCTGATCACCCCGGTCAGCCGGGCCGCCCTGATGAACGCCGGCGTGGTCCAGCAGGGTCTGAGCACCGCGCTCCAGTCGGTGGTGATCATCCTGCTCGGCAAGGCGGGCGGGGCGCACTACCCGGGCGGCGTCGGCGGGTTGGCGCTGCTCGTCGTGGCGTCCGTCCTGCTCGGCACGGTCTTCGGCGCGTTCTCCAACGCGTTGGGCATGCTGGTCAGGCAGCGCGAGAGCATCATCGGCATCAACACCTTCCTGCTGCTGCCGCTGACCTTCCTCTCCTCGGCCTTCATGGCCCCTGGCCTGATGCCCTCCTGGATGCGGCACGTCGCTGCCGTCAACCCCGTCAACTGGGCGCTGGTCGCCGGGCGTTCGGCCATGGCCGCGCACCCGGACGGTTCGCTGGTCCTCACCCGCGGCGGCGCCCTGGTCGCGCTCGCCCTGGCCGCGGTCTGGCTCTCCACCCGCACTCTGCGGTCGTACCAGAAGGCCGTCTGATCCTCCGGGACCGGGCGGGAGGCGGCACCCTTCGGCGGGTGCCGCCTCCCGTACGTCCTGCCGTTACGAGGCGGCCGGTGCGCCCTCCTGCTCGCGCTCGACCTCCGCGTTCCACTCCCGCTTGGAGGACTGCCAGCCGTCCTCGTCCTTGCCGCGGCGCCAGTAACCCGAGATGGACAGGTCCTCGCGCGGGATGCCGCGGTCCAGGCGCAGGTGGCGGCGCAGGTCGCGGACGAACGTGGCCTCGCCGTGCACGAAGACGTGCACGCGGCCGGCCGGGAAGTCGAGCGCGGTGACCGCGTCGACCAGTGCGGCGCCGACCTGGCCGGTGCCGCGGTGCAGCCACACCACCTCGGTGCCGGGGCCGACGTCGAACTTCTGCTCCTCCTCGGGCCCGGAGACCTCGATGAAGACCTTCGCGGTCGCGTCGGCCGGCAGTCGGTCGAGCGCGGCGCCGATCGCGGGCAGCGCGCTCTCGTCGCCGGCGAGCAGATGCCAGTCGGCGGCCGGGTCGGGGGCGTACCCGCCGCCCGGACCACTGAAGTACAGCACCTCGCCGGCCTGCGCCCGGGCCGCCCAGGGACCGGCGACGCCCTCGTCGCCGTGGACCACGAAGTCCAGCGCCATCTCGCGGGTGCCCGGGTCGTAGGACCGGACGGTGTAGGTGCGGGTCCGGGGCCAGCGCTCCCGGGGCTGGTCGCGGCGGATCGCCTCGATGTCCAGCGGCTCGGGGAAGGTCTCGCCCTCGGCGGGGAAGAGCAGTTTGACGTAGTGGTCGGTGTACTCCCCGATGTCCAGGGCGGCGGCCGGGTCCACGGCCAGCACCACCCGGACCATGTGCGGGGTGATCCTCTCGCCGCGCAGTACGGTCGCGCGCTTCGGGGTGGGGGTCCTGCGTTGCGGTCGTTCCGCCATCGATGCGCCCGCTTCCTCGCGCTGTCTCGCGCGCTCGGCTGTCCGTGTGCCTCGTGCATGCCGTGCGCACGCTCCGGGCGGCCTCCGCGATGCACGCCCGGGCCGCCAGGCACTTAGGTAAGCCTAACCGACGACGCTGTGCGGTCGCGTGGCGAACGGTGCCGGGGTGGCCCGGATTTCGTGCCGGGGCGGTCCGCGCGTGCGCAGCCCGGGGCGTTCCACGTGTGCCGGGCCGGCATGTCCGCGCGCGGCGCCGCGCCCTCGCCGCGGGGTCCGGTGCTGAGACCGGTGGGCCCGCATGTCGAGTGTCACGTATCCGAGGCTGAAGCCGGCCGGTCATCACGTTCAGAGAGCATCTTCGGTCGCCGCCGCACCGGCGCGGCGGTCATCCGGGGGCTGACTGCGAAGCGAGGCGCTCGGCCGGCGCTCGTCCCTGCCGCTGAGAGCGGTCACCTGCCGCTCCTGGCCGAGCGGCAGGTGACGGAAATTCAGCTTCTCCTTGCTCACGCAGGTCCCGCTCCGTCCGGCTCCGGTGCGCCGTCCGGTTGCCGGGCCGTGGCTGCGCGCCGTGGCTGCGCGGGTGTCAGCAGCGCGGCGAGCCGGTGGGTGTCGGCGAGGTAGCGCTCGTAGGGGAAGCCGGCCTGCAGGAGGGCGGTGCGGAGTTCCTCCTCCAGGGGCTTGCCCTCGGCCAGGAAGGTGTCCTGGCCGATCGGGGTGAGGGTGACCAGGCGCCGGCGCCGGTGGGCGGGGTCGACGGTGATCGTCACGTACCCCTGCGCCTCCAGTGGGCGCAGGGCGCGGCTGATGGCGGGGTCGGACAGGGCCAGGGCCTCGGCGAGCTGGTGCTGGGTGGCGGGTTGGATCTCCTCAAGGGTGCCCAGCAGCCGCAGTTGGCTGTGGGAGAGGCGCTGGTTCGGGCCGGAGCGGCGCCGGGCCGCCTCGCCCATCAGCATGACCACGCGGTACAGGAGCTCTGCCAGTCCTTCGTCCATGCGCCTACTCTACCGGACTCTTGCGCCGTTAATATTAACCATGCAACACTCAAGTCATGGACGCCCTCCCTTATGCCGTTCGGACCACGTTTCCGCTCCTCTTCATGCTGGTGCCCGCGCTCGGGGCGCTGCTGAGCTGCCGTCGCCGCGCCCCGGGCCGGCCGGCGGCGGAGATCTGGCAGCGCTGGTGGGCCGTCGGCGCCGTCGGCATCGGAAGCCTGTGGATCACGATCTCGTTCCTGGCGGTCCCGAAGGACATGGCCGACACCATCGGCTTCGCGCACTCGCCGTTCCAGTTCGAGATCGCCTTCGCCAACCTCGGCCTCGCCGTGCTGGGCTTCCGTGCCGCGTCCGCGTCGCCCCGCGAGCGCCTCACCAGCGGGCTGGCGGCCGCTGCGTTCCTCTGGGGAGCCACGATCGGCCACGTCTACCAGTGGTTCGCCAACGGCGACCACGCCGCCGGAAACACGGGCGGCATCCTCGCCAACGACATCCTCATTCCCGCCGTCATGATCGCCCTGGCCGCCCGGGACATCCACCGCACCGGGCCGGGCCGCGGCCACACCGCCCGGTCGTCGCGGAGCCTCTGAGCTACCTCCGGTTGACCATGGCCAAGCCGGTCTTCGAGGCGGCCCACCAGCGATCTGCCGTGGTCGGCGCCGCACCCTCAGTCGGGCCTGCTCGGCAGAAGGTCGGTGTCGTCCAAGGCGGTGCGAGCAGCCGACGTGAAGCCGCCGAGGCGCTCGGAGACCGTGGTCACCTCGACGGCGTGACGCTCGACGAAGTTGACGTTCCGATCCGGGGCGGCCGAGGAGTCACGCCAGGCGAGAAGAGTCGTATGCATCGAGTGGAGCCCCAGGTGGACGCTGTGGGCCGCCTGCTCCACGGACTCGGGCCCCTCGACCGCGAGGCCGGCCCAAGCCGCCTGCACCAGAGCCAACTGATCCTGCCCGACCTGGAGCCGCCGATCGGCCTCGGCGACATCCGGGGCATCGCCGACCAGCGCTCGTGCGGCCATCTTCAGAGCGGTGCGCGACTTGTTGGCCGGGGCCAGGAAGGCGATTTACGCGTCTCGCCGCAGTTGCCTGCGCCACTGGGAGTGCTCGACCTTGGCCTGTCCCTCCAGCTGCCGCCGTGTCGCCCCACTGGAGATCGCCGATGCCGCGACCGTCCCGACGACACCTACCGTCGCACCCAGTAACGCAGCAAGTCCCTGGTCCATGCGGGGCATTATTCACCCCGGTGCGCACACACGGTCACCGGTAGGGCCGGCTTCACGGAGACGGACGCGGGCGCGGCCGGTCGGACCCGCGCAGCCGGGCCCACCCGTTCGCCCCGGCCCGGGCATTCCGCCAACTCCCCTCTGCGCTTCACCTCTTGAACCCTGCGCGGCCCCTTGACGGCCGAAGCCCAACCTCGCTTCCATACAGGGTGGCGCGGCTTGGGAGCGCTCCCACAGCTCACCGCTCCTCCGCCGCGCCCTCCCCCCACCGAGAGGAATCACCACCGTGGTCCCCTACCCGGGCTCCCCGAGCCCCGAGACCTCCCCGAGTCCCACGAGAACGCGCGTGACGCCCGCCCGGCTGCGGGCCGTGCTCGCCGGCCTCGTCGCCGCCGCGCTGATGGCGCTGTTCGCGGTGGCCGGCCAGCCGTCCGCGACGGCCGCCGCCGACCCCGCCGCGGCCGACGGGCGCGCCACGACCGCCGACGCCGGCACCGGCTACTGGCACACCAGTGGCCGGCAGATCCTCGACGCGAACGACCAGCCGGTCCGGATCGCGGGCGTCAACTGGTTCGGCTTCGAGACCGACAACCATGTGGCGCACGGCCTTTGGGCGCGCGACTACAAGAGCATGATCGACCAGATGAAGTCGCTCGGGTACAACACCATCCGGCTGCCGTACAGCGATGACATCTTCAAGCCGGGCACGATGCCGGACAGCATCAACTTCTACAACATGAACGCCGACCTGCAGGGCCTGGACTCGCTCCAGGTGATGGACAAGATCATCGACTACGCCGGGTCGATCGGCCTGCGGGTGATCCTGGACCGGCACCGGCCGGACGCGAGCGGGCAGTCGGCGCTCTGGTACACCGCGTCGGTCCCGGAGAGCACCTGGATCACCGACCTCAAGGCGCTCGCCACCCGCTACCAGGGCAACCCGGCGGTGATCGGCATCGACCTGCACAACGAGCCGCACGATCCGGCCTGTTGGGGCTGCGGTGACACCAGTATCGACTGGCGGCTGGCCGCCGAGCGCGCGGGCGACGCGGTCCTCGGCGTCAACCCGGACCTGCTGATCTTCGTCGAGGGCATCCAGACCTACAACGGCACCTCGGGGTGGTGGGGCGGCAACCTGATGGGCGCCGGCCAGTACCCGGTCGAACTCGACGTGCCGAACCGGGTGGTGTACTCCGCGCACGACTACGCCACCAGCGTCGCGCAGCAGAGCTGGTTCGACGACCCGACCTTCCCGGCCAACATGCCCGGGATCTGGTCGAAGTACTGGGGCTACCTCTTCGAGCAGAACATCGCCCCGGTGTGGGTCGGCGAGTTCGGCACCACGCTCCAGTCGACCACCGACCAGCAGTGGCTCAAGGCGCTGGTGACCTACCTGCGTCCGACGTCCACGTACGGCGGGGACAGCTTCAACTGGACCTTCTGGTCGTGGAATCCGGACTCCGGTGACACCGGCGGCATCCTGGAGGGCGACTGGCAGACGGTGGACACGGTCAAGGACGGGTATCTCGCGAGCATCAAGGCACCCGCCTTCGACGGCGGCGGTACGTCCGGCGGCGCGTCGTCGGGTACCTCCTCGGGCGCGTCGTCCGGTACGTCGAGCGGCGCCAGCGCGGGTACGTCGTCGGGCACCTCGTCGGGGACGTCCGCGGGCTCGACCGGCGGTGACACCGGCGGGGCCGGGAGCGGCGGGTGTACCGCCGCCCTGCACGTGGACAACCAGTGGGACGCCGGCTTCACCGCGACCGTGACCGTCACCGCGGGTGCGGCGGCGGTCAACGGGTGGACGGTGAAGTGGAGTTGGCCCGGTGGCCAGCAGGAGACCAGCGGCTGGGGCGCGGACCTCGCGCAGTCCGGCAGCGCCGTGACGGCGACGAACCTGTCGTACAACGGCGCGTTGCCGGCGGCGGGTTCGACCACCTTCGGCCTGCAGGGCACCGCCACCGGCGCGTTCACGGTGCCCACGCTCAGCTGCACCGCCTCGTGAGGGGCGCGGGCAGTCGCTGAGCTTGATCCGTACGGTGGTTCACCCGGCGCCGAGCGTCGGGAGCCGGCGGACGGGCCGGCCGCTCCTCGGAACGGCCGGCCCGGGTGCGTGCCGTCAGGGGCCGCGGGTCAGGCGGACGCTGGGGGAGAGGACCACCGGCCGAACCACTGTGCGGCGCCCCACTCCTCGAACCGTTGCACCTCGACGAACCCCAGCTTCGCCGCGAGGCGTATCGAGCGGTCGTTGGCGGTCTGGGTGACGAGCGCCACCGGTTCGCCGGGAAGCGCGGCGGCGAACCAGTCGAGTGCCGCCGCGCACGCTTCGGCGGCGTACCCGTGCCCCCACGCCCGCGGCAGGAAGAGGTAGCCGAGTTCGGCCTCGCCGTCATCCGGGCGGACCTGGCTGCGATGGTCCGCGTCGCGGCGGTTGAGTTCGATGGTGCCGATCATCGCTCCGTCGAGGTCGACCACGAAGAGCCCGGGGCGCCGTTTCGGCACCTCGGGCACCACGCGCTCGAGTTCCTCGCGGGGCCGGGCGCCGCCGGTGTAGGTGCCCACCTCCGGTGCGGAGAACAGCTCGACGATCGCCGTACGGTCCCGGGCCTCGGGCTCGCGGAGCACGAGCCGCTCGGTCCTGATCGGGGCGGGCGGCCAGACATCTGGTCCAAGCTCGGTCATGGCGGGGAACATAGCGCACGCCCCGTGACGAGGCCGATTCGAGGAAGCGGCGCGCGGGAATCCGAGCCGGTGCGGGGCACGGCCCGGGGGTGTTTCACCGGGGGCGGTTCAACAGTCTGCCGCGGCTTCGTGCAGCGGCCGCTTGTAGTAGCGCCAGGGGAACCAGCCCGCGCCGACCGGGACCCACCCTTCGGCCTCCATGCGCCGGCGCCGGGCGGCGGCCGCGATCGTGACCCGGCAGTGCTCCCAGCGGCGGTCGGATGCCTCGACCTCGTGGTACAGGGCGCCGTAGCCGACCAACTGCCAACCTTCCGCGCCGGCTTGGGCGAGCGCCGCCATTTCGTTGAACGCGGTCAGCGGGGTCAGGACGCGTCGCTCCGGACCGTCGGGGCTGTGGGTGCCGGGGCTGCGGGTGCCGGGGTCGGCGGAGACGGCGTCGGCTGCCTTGCCGGCGAACCTCTGCTGGGCGGCCTGCCGGCTCACGCCCAGCACCCGGCCCACGGTGTCCCAACTGTGGCCCGCGGCCCGGGCGCCCTGGACCGCCTCGCGCAGCAGCCGGTTCGTCTCCTCGGCGCCGATCCGGGTGGCGTCCACCAGGCGCAGGAAGCCCGTCGCGTCGTCCTCCAGGGACTCGGCCAGCCCTTCGGGGGCCCGTAGGACGGCCTCCGCGACTCCCTCACGGACCCGAGCGGTCTCCTGGGCGTCGAGCAGTTCTTCGCCGTTCATCGCGTCTGCCTCCGGGGGAGTCGTGCCGCGGCGGTCCGAGGCCGCCGGGTACCCGTCGGCGGGAAACGGCGGGGCCGGCTCCGTGTCAAGGAGACCTTGACGCGCCCGCGTTGTCAAGGTTCCCTTGACGTCTGGTGGGGCGGGGCGCCTTGGGGGCCTGGCGGAGCTGTGCGGGGATCGGCGCCCGATCGCCGTCGGGTCAGCCCTTGCCGGCGTAGCTCCACCGCTGCGCGGCGTCCGTGGAGTCACAGGCGGTCACCTCCGCGGAGGCGGCCAACTGCATGCACTGCCAGTAGGTGGTGTTCTCCAGCGTGCTGCCGGAGGACTTCGTGGCGCCGATCCGCCAGTACTGGCCGGAGTTGGAGCCGCACGCGTCCATGTTGATCCAGCCGCTGGCCATGAACGCGGTGAGGCAGTCACCGGTGCCCTTGTTGATCACCTTGAAGGTGCCGTTCGGGCCGGGCGAGAAGGTCCATTCGTAGTATGGGCTGTACTCCGACCCGCAAGAGCCGCTCACCGCGTATGCACTGGGGCCGCCGCTGCTGGTGTCCTGCGTGAGGCAGCCGCCGTCGGCCGCGTCCTTGATGCGATAGGTCCCCGCCGAGCCGATCTTGGTCGTGCCCCCACCGGACCCGCCGGAGGAGGACCCGCCCGAGGACGAGGACGAGCCCCCCGACGAGGACGACCCGCCCCCGGACGTGCCCCCGCTTCCCCCGCTGGTGCCGCTGGTGCCGCTGTGCGAGCCGCCGGTTCCGCCCGCCGACCCCGTTCCCGACTTCTTCGAGCCCGAGCCCGAGCCCGACTTCGCGCCCGCGGCGGAGGAGTGCCCCGAGGCCGACGCGGACGCCGACGTCGAGTGGCCGGGGTGCGCCGAGGACGACGGCCCGCCGGGGTCGGCGGACGGCGACACGGACAGCCCCGACGAGGAAGCGGCGGACGGCTTCCCGTTGGTGTGCGAGAACGCGTACGGCAGGAGGGTGACGGCGGAGACCCCGCCCGCCGCCAGGACGATCGGGATGATCAGGACGAGCTTGCGGGAGCGCCGCTTGGGCGCTTCGGGCGGGCGTACGCGCTTCTCGGGGTCGCCGCCGACTTCCGGGGGGCCGGCGGGTGGCGGCTCCGCCGACGTGCCTTCCTGCCCGGCCGCCGCGGCGCCCGCGATCGCAGCAGCCGGCGCGGCGGGAGGCGCCGGTTTCAAGTCCACCGTGGCGGAGGTGAGTTCATCGAGTGCGGGCACGGCGGCGGCGAACGCGGCGCGCCGCTCCAGCTGTTCGGCGACCGCGGCCGGCCAGGCCGCGGCGGCGGGAGCGGCGCCTTCCGCGACGCGGTCGAGCAGGTCCGCCGCGGTGGGCCGGGCGGCGGGGGACTTGTCGAGGCACGCGGCGACCAGGTCGGCGAGTTCGCGGTCCAGGCCGCGCAGCGCGGACAGGTCCGGCTCGGTGTGCACGATGCGGTAGAGCACTTCGAGGCCGGAGCCCGTGCCGAAGGGCGAGGCGCCGGTCGCCGCGAAGTAGAGCAGGCTGCCGAGCGCGAACACGTCGGCGGCCGCGGTCAACGGGCGTACGGCTTGGGCCTGTTCGGGTGCCATGTACTCGGGCGTGCCGAGCACCATCCCGGTCTTGGTGAGCCGGCTCTGGTCGGCGGCCCGCGCGATGCCGAAGTCGATGAGGGCGAGCCCGTCGAGCGTCAGCATCACGTTGGACGGCTTGACGTCCCGGTGCAGCATATCCAGGGCGTGCAACGCCTTGAGCCGGGCGGCCAGTTCACGCAGCAGGTACCACAGCGCCGCCCGGGGCAGTGGTCCGCCGTGCAGGCGTACCGCCTCGGTGAGGGTGACCCCGGGGATGTACTCCGTGGCGAACCACGGCGGGTTCGCGGTGCGGTCGGTGGCCAGCAGCGGGACGCTGACGCCCGCGGGAAGCCTGGCCAGGTTGTCGAGTTCGTGCTTGAAGTGCCGCAGGAAGTCCGGGTCCTGGGCCAGCACCGGATGGACCCGCTTGACCGCGGTGTAGCGGTCCTCCGCGACCCCGAGGTACACCCGGCCCATCCCGCCGACGCCGAGCAGCCCGACCACCGGGAACGCGCCGATCCGGCGCGGGTCCTCCGAGGTCAGCGGTGTCGCACCGCTCCCGTCGAGATCGAAGCTCCGGCCCTCGTCCTGCCCCCCGTGCGCAACCATGCCGGCACCGTATCCGAGATCGGTCGGCGCCGGCCATCGTGAACCAGCAGTCCCACAGGGCTTGTTACGACCCTTCCACAAAGTCCGTGGGCGGTAACGGGCGCGCGGCCCGGACCGGCGCACCTTCCCCGTCACGCTCGACGTCCTTTCCCCCGTCCGCCCGACGCGCTTCCCCCCCGTTCCGGATGCGCGCACCCCCTAGGCATACCGACTGGTCGGTACTACCCTCACCGCAACCTCGGCCGTGGTCCCGCGGCACGTGTGCCCGGGGTCCAGCACTCCAGGAGGAGCCGTATGTCCGCCACCCCGACCTCGTTCGAAGCCGACAGACCCGGCCCCGGCGCACCCGGCGCCGGCCCCCGCGGCGCACTCACCCGGCTCTACCGGCGCGACCTGGTCGGCTACCCGCCCACCGCGCGCCGGATCGGCTGCCTGGCGATCGTGGTGCTCACCACGATCGTGCTCTACTACATGCTCTACGTGCAGTACGCCGTGGCGACGTCGATCATCACGCACTTCGGGATGACGTACCGCTACTTCGTGTGGGTGTCGGTGATCGGCAACGCGGTCGGCGCGTTCGCGTCGCTGCTGGCCGGGCTCGCCGACCGGTGGGGCCGGGCGAACATGGTGGTCTACGGGCTGCTGGTCGCGTCGGGGCTGGTCTTCTTCGGGCTGCCGCACGCGGGCGGCAAGGCCACCTACCTGGTGCTCTTCGCGCTGGTCAGCTTTGTCGAGGGCATCGTGCTGGTGGCCACGCCCGCGCTGATCAGGGACTTCTCGCCGCAGCTCGGGCGGGCCACGGCGATGGGGTACTGGACGATGGGGCCGGTGATCGGCAGCCTCGTGGTCACCATGGTCACCAGCCACACGCTGGACAGCGCGAGCTGGCAGGACGAGCTGCGCTACTCGGCGATCGCGGGCTTCGCGGTGTTCGTGGTCGCGCTCGTGGCGCTGCGCGAGCTGGCGCCGGCGGTCCGCGACCAGATCATGGTCAGCCTGCGGGACCGGGCGCTGGTCGAGGCGCGCGCCAAGGGCATCGAGCCCGCCGTCTCCCGGCGCGGCGAGTGGCGCGGGATGCTGCGGCTGGACGTGGCGGGCTCGGCACTGGCCATCGCGCTGTTCCTGCTGCTGTACTACGCGGCCGTCGGCAACTTCGTGGTCTACTTCGCGACCACCTTCGGCTACAGCGAGCAGCGCGCGAACGCCCTTGCCAACTGGTACTGGGCGGCGAACGCGATCGCCCTGGTCGCGGTCGGGCTGCTCTCGGACCGGCTGAAGGTCCGCAAGCCGTTCATGGTGGTCGGCGCGGTCGGATCGATCGCGGTCACCGCGGTGTTCGCCTCCCGGGCCACCCACCAGAGCACCGGCTACTACACCTTCGCCTGGCTCTTCATCGGCATCGGGGTCTTCAGCGGCATCGCCTACGGGCCGTGGATGGCGGGCTTCACCGAGACCGTGGAGAAGCGCAACCCGGCGGCGACCGCGACCGGACTGGCGGTGTGGGGCTGGACGGTACGGATCGTGGTGGCCGTGTCGGCCGCGTTCATCCCGGTGCTGGTCACCTCGGTCACGCCGCTGGTCGACCACGGCACGCAGGTCACCGCGGCCTCGCAGGCGGCCGGGCCCGCGCTGGCGATCGTCAAGCAGCACCCGCAACTGTTCGCGGAACTCGGCAAGTACCCGCCCGGCAAGGCCCCGGCGGCCCTGACCGCGCAGGCCGTTCAGCAGGTCGGGCCGGACGGCCTGGCCGTGGTGGCGAAGGCGCAGCCGCAGCTCGCGGTGCTCGACTCCTATGGTGCGAAGGTGCAGAAGGCGTCCGCGGACGGGCCCGGGCAGTGGCGCGACTGGTGGTGGATCTGTGTCGGTGGCCAGGTGCTGTTCGTGCCGTTCGTGTTTGTGATGGCCGGGCGGTGGAGCCCGAAGCGGGCCCGCGAGGACGCCGAGGCGCACGAGCGGGCGGTGGAACGGGAGCTGGCGTCGCTCTCGGCCGAGCGGGAGTGAGTCGAGCGGGATTGGGTCGAGCGGGGGTGAACGGCCCGGCCGCGGCGGGCACTTGGGTCCGCCGCGGCCGGGTGGACACGGTCGGTGACCTGTCGGTCACGTATCGGTCGTGTATGGGCTCCCTTGCGTAGCTGACCCCTTGTGCGCGGATCGCCCGCGTACGGCCGGGGGTGCGACGGGATCGGCAAAGTCCGACATTCGGCCGGGGGCCGGGGACTACAGTTCACGATCATGACCGAACGCCCGTTTGAAGCACTCGGGTTGAGTGCCCACGCGGACCGGGCCTATCCGCTGCTGGTGGCGACCAGGGGAGTGGCGGTCGCCGAACTGGCCCGGCAGGCGGGGCTGTCCGAGGAGGCCGCGCGGGCCGCGTGCGTGGAACTGGCCGCACGCGGCCTGGCCCGGCTGGGCCTGGACGACCGCTGGTACCCGCTGCCGCCGCACGAGGGGCTGCTCCCGCTGCTGTCCCGCGTACAGGAGCAACTGGTGCGCGGCCGGGCGCTGTTCGACCGGCTCGCGGTGGAGTACCAGCGGGTGCACGAGGGCCACCGGGCCGAGGAGGTGGTCCAGGCCGTAGAGGGCGCCGAGGCGGTACGGGTCCGGCTGGGCGCCGTACTGCGGCAGGCCCGGGGGGAGTTGCTGGTCTTCGCACCCGGGGGCACGGAGGTGGTGGAGCCGGAGTTGCCCGGCGGGCAGGGTGATCCGGATGATCCGGATGATCCGGGTGAGCTGGGCGCGTCGGGTGGGCCGGGTGAGCTGGGCGCTGCGGGTGGCCCGGGCGCGTCGGACGGCCCGGACCGGGCGGGCGGGCAGGCGGGCGCGGCGGATTTCGCCGGAGCGGGCGGGCCGGCCGGGTTCCTCCAGGCCATCGGATCGGGGGTGTCCACGGTCCGCCGCCGGGTCGTCGTCGAGCGCGCCGCGGTGCAGAAGGAGCCCGACGGCGTGGACGGCGCCCTCGACAGCCTGCCAGCGGGTGCGGACGTCCGCGTGGTCGACCGGCTGCCGATCCGGATGTGCGTCGCGGACCGCTCGGTGGCCCTCGTCCTGCTCGGCGCCGACACCCTGCCGCCCGAACCGGTCATGCTGGTGATCGGTGCGAGCGGCCTGCTCGACGCCCTGGTGATGCTCTTCGAGAGCGTCTGGTCCGGCGGGGTGCCGCTGGCCCGCCCCGGCACGGGCGACGGCACCCTCCAGCAGCGCATCCTCGCGATGCTCGTGATGGGCAGCACCGACGCCGCCATGGCCCGCTCGCTCGGCGTCGCGATCCGCACCGTCCAGCGCCGGATCGCGGCGATGCAGCGTACGGCGGGAGTCGACAACCGCATCCAGCTCGTCTGGCACGCGGCGCGCAACGGCTGGCTGGACTGACCGGAAAGGCCGCCGGGTCCGGGTCGAGGGGTCCGGGTCCGGGCGTACGCGACCTCGCGGCCGGAACTCGACTGCGACGTCCTGGCCACCCACCGGGGCACCTTGCGGATCGTGGTCCACACGACTGCGCCCGGCGGCGAGGCGGACAGCGAGCTCGCCCTGCTCGCGGGGGTGGGCACGCAGGAACCGGCCTGATCCGAGGGCGGGTTCACCGCAGGTCGGCGGCCTGCGTCAAGAGGCGTGTGGTGTGGGTGCGGTGGTGATCCGCTGCGGGTGTGGTGAGGGTGCCGTGTGGGCGCGGTGAGCCGGGTGGCGTAAACGTGACGGTCCGGCGCGTGGCAACGATGTCAGGTATCCGTCAATGCGTAAAGGATTCCCATGGGGTCGGTGATGCACAGGTATACGCCAGCGGTTCGATCGGGCCGCAGCCGGCGAACACCCGGCATCAGGTCACGCCCAAGGGAGACCCACCTTGCGCATACCCTTCCTCAGACGCGGCGTGGTCGCCGCGCTCACGACCGCCGCGCTTGCCGCGCTGGGGCTGCAAGTGCCCCTGGCGGCAACGGCATCGGCCGCGCCCGCGGCCACCAAGTCCCACACCGGCGCGGTCCGTGCGTGCGGCACCCCCAAGCCCGGCCAGTTCTCCTGCTTCGCGCTGCGGCGTACCGACGTGCCCGCCAAGAAGGGGGTCCAGCCGCACGCCGCCACCCCGGCCGGCTTCGGGGCCGGCGACCTGCAGAGCGCCTACGCGCTTCCCGCGGACGGCGGTGCGGGCCAGACGGTCGCCATCGTCGACGCGTACGACGACCCGAACGCGGCGGCCGACCTGGCCGTCTACCGCGACCAGTTCGGGCTGCCCGCGTGCACCGTGGACAGCGGCTGCTTCACCAAGGTGAGCCAGCGCGGCGGCACCGACGACCTGCCCTCGCCCGACCCCGACTGGTCCGGCGAGATCTCCCTCGACATCGACATGGTCTCCGCGGCCGCACCGAACGCCCACATCCTGCTGGTCGAGGCGGACACGGCGAACTTCGAGGACCTCGGCGCCGCGGTGGACGAGGCGGTCGCGCTCGGCGCGAAGTACGTCTCCAACTCCTACGGCACCGGCTACGACTCCACCCCCGGCAGCGGCGAGGACCCCTCCGAGGCGACCTCGATGGACCCGTACTACAACCACCCGGGCGTGGCGGTCGTGGCCTCCTCCGGTGACGGCGACTACGGGGTGAGCTACCCGGCCGCCTCGCAGTACGTCACCTCCGTCGGCGGCACCGCACTCACCAAGGACACCGGCACCAGCCGCGGTTGGTCCGAGTCGGTGTGGAACAACGCCTACGGCGGCCCCGGTTCCGGCTGCTCGCTCTACGAGCCCAAGCCGGCCTTCCAGACCGACACCGCCTGCGACAACCGCACGGTCGCCGACGTCTCCGCGGTCGCCGACCCCGAGACCGGCGTCTCGGTCTACCAGACCTACGGTGGCGGCGGCTGGTCGGTGTACGGCGGCACCAGCGCGTCGTCCCCGCTCATCGCGGGCGTCTACGCGTCGGCCGGCACCCCCGGCGACGGCACGTACCCGAACGCGTACCCCTACGCCCAGGCCGGCGCGCTCAACGACGTGACCACCGGCAACAACGGCAGCTGCACCCCGGCTGCCCTGTGCACCGCCGGTCCCGGCTACGACGGCCCGACCGGGCTCGGCACGCCCAACGGCCTGGCCGCGTTCCGCAGCGGCCCGCACGGCGTGATCAGCGGCAAGGTCACCGACCACGCCACCGGCGACCCGATCTCCGGCGCGATCGTCAAGGCCGGTGACCACAGCGCCACTTCGGGCGCCGACGGCAGCTACAAGCTGGACATCCCGCCGGGCGCCTACGACCTGACCGCCTCCGCGTACGGCTACGCGGACGGCTCGGCCACCGGCGTGCAGCTCGACGACGGGGCCACCGTCACCGAGTCGTTCGCGCTGGACTCGGTGCCGCAGCAGACCGTCTCCGGCAAGGTCACCGACGGCTCCGGCCACGGCTGGCCGCTGTACGCGAAGATCACCGCGGCCGGCGTGCCCGGCGGTCCGGTCTTCACCGACCCGACCACCGGCGACTTCTCCCTGAAGCTGCCCCAGGGCAGCTCGTACACGCTGCACGTGACCGCGGACTACCCCGGCTACCAGGCCGTGGACAAGACGGTCACCGTGGGCACCGCCGACCAGACCGCCAACGTCACGGTGCCGGTCGACCCGGCCTCCACCGACGCGCCCGGCTACTCGGTCTCGCTGAGCGGACCGACCGAGCCGTTCACCTCCACCACCGGCCCGCCGGACGGCTGGACCGTCTCCAACGCCGACGGCAGCAACGGCGGTTGGACCTTCGACGACCCGGGCTCCCGCGGCAACCTCACCGGCGGTGACGGCGGCTTCGCCATCGTCGACAGCGACCACATCGGGCAGGGGGCGAGCCAGGACACCTCGCTCGTGTCGCCGTCCTTCGACCTCAGTTCCGCCAGCGGCCCGCTGCTGAGCTTCGACACCGACTACAAGTCGTACACCGGCTCCGTCGCCGACGTCGACGTCTCCACCGACGGCGGCGGCACCTGGTCCACCGTGTGGCACAAGACCACCACGGCCGTGAACGGCCATGTCGAGGTGCCGCTGACCGACTACGCGGGCAAGAGCGACGTCAAGGTGCGCTTCCACTACACCGGCGACTGGGCCTACTGGTGGGAGCTGGACAACGTCTTCGTCGGCCAGCGCAGTTACGACCCGGTGGCCGGCGGCATCGTGGTCGGCAACGTCACCGACGCCAACACGGGTGCCGGCGTCAACGGTGCCACCGTCACCAGCGGTGACGCCCCCGCCGACCACACCACCACCGTGGCCACGCCGGACGACCCCAACGTGGGCGACGGCTTCTACTGGCTCTTCTCGCACAAGACCGGCAAGCACCCGCTGACGGCGGCGGCCTCGCACTACACCTCCGCCACCGCCACCTCCAACGTGCCGTCCAACGGCGCCGTGGACACCGATCTCACCCTCAAGGCCGGGCAGTTGAGCGTGACGCCGGCCTCGATCGACAAGACCGTCGCCTGGGGCAAGAGCGCCACGCAGAAGGTCACCGTGAAGAACACCGGCACCGCTCCGGCCACCGTCACGGTGGGCGAGAACCCCGGCGGGGTCACGGTGCAGGCCAAGGGCGCGCCGCTCAACCTCGTCAAGGGCGACTACTCGCCGCTGGCCCTCGCCAAGCACGGCAGCGCCGCAGCCAAGCCCGGTGCGGGCAAGGCGGGTTCGGGCAAGGCCGGTGCCACGCCCCAGGCCGCGACCGCGGCGCAGGGCGCGGCCGGTGACGCCTGGCAGACCGTCCCCGACCTGCCGGTCGCGACCGGTGACAACACGGTCGACACCTGGCAGGGCACCGTCTACTCGGCGTTCGGCTTCACGGGCGCCACCGACACCAGCGACCTGTACGCGTACAGCGCGGACAGCGGCGCGTGGACGAAGCTGGCCTCGGCCGCCGACACCCGCGAGTCGCCCGCGCACGGGATCATCGACGGCAAGCTCTACGCCGCCGGTGGCTGGGGCCCCGACGGCTCGCCCGACGCCAAGCTGGAGATCTACGACATCGCCGGCAACACCTGGTCGACGGGTGCGAACTCGCCCAAGCCGTACGCCGGTTCGGGCACGGCCGTACTCGACGGCAAGCTGTACTCGGTCGGTGGCTGCACCGCCACCGCCTGCGGCACCACCGACGTGACCGTGTACGACCCGGCCAGCGACTCCTGGTCGACGGCCGCGGCCTACCCGGAGTCGGTGGCGTGGGAGTCCTGCGGCGCGGTCGCGGGCAAGCTCTACTGCGCGGGCGGCACCACCGACGCCGGCAGCATCACCCACGGCTACGTCTACGACCCCGCCGCGGACTCCTGGTCGCCGATCGCCGACCAGCCCACCGACGCGTGGGGCTCCGCGTACACCGCCGCGAACGGCCTGCTGCTGGTCGAGGGCGGCGCCGTCAACAACGCCGCCGCGCTGACCAACCAGACCTGGGCGTACGACCCGACCGCCAACTCCTGGAGTGCGCTGCCCAACGCGAACTCCTCGCTCTACCGGGGTGGCGGCTCGGCCGGCTTCTACGCCGTCGGCGGTCTGGTCGGCAGCACGCCGGACGGCAGCGCCGAGGTGCTGCCCGGCTACGACCAGGTCGGCTCCACCGACGTCACGTGGCTGTCGGAGAGCACGGACACGGTGACCGTGCAGCCCGGCAAGAGCGCGAGCTTCACGGTCACGCTCGACGCGTCGGTGCCCGAGATCACCCAACCCGGCACCTACACCGCGTCGTTGAACCTCGCCAGTGACACGCCGTACCGGGTCGCCCCGCTCGGCGTCTCGTTCACCGTCAAGCCCCCGGCCACCTGGGGGAAGATCACCGGCGTCGTCTCAGCCTCCGGGGGCGCGCCGCTCGCCGGCGCGACGGTCCAGATCGACACCTGGGCCACGCACTACACCCTGAAGACGGCCACCGACGGGAGTTACGCGCTCTGGCTCGACACGCGTAACAACCCGCTCCAGCTCATCGTGGCGAAGGACGGCTACCAGCCGACCGTGGCCACGGTGAAGATCATCAAGGGGGCCACCACGACGACGAACTTCGCGCTGCTGAAGGACTAGCCGCTGAAGGACTTGCGGCTCCCCGCGGCCCCCGTCGCCCGCCTTGCTGGTGGGCGACGGGGGCTCGCGCCGTTCCTCCGGGGCCGCTGAGTCATCCGGGGAGACCGGTGACCCGCAGCGTCAGGTTCAATCGCCCTGAGGCGAGGCCCGTTGCCGGATCTCCGGTACGGGGGCGGACCTTGGGGACACCGTGGTGGGCGTAGCGCGAGGCGCCGCCGAAGACGAAGAGGTCCCCGGACTCCAACTCGACGTCGGTGTAGGGCTTCGTGCGGGTGCGGGTGTTGCCGAAGCGGAAGACGCAGGTGTCGCCGATGCTCAGGGAGACCACGGGGGCGTCGGAGCGCTCGTCCTTGTCCTGGTGCATCCCCATCGTGGCGGCGCCGTCGTAGAAGTTGACCAGCGCCGTGTCGGGTGCGTACCCGGTGCCCGCCGCCGGGTCCTGGTAGGCGTCGACCACCGCCGCACGTCCCAACTCCGCAAGCCAGGAGGGGAATGCGGCCACCTGGGCACCGTTCACGTCGGGCGCGGTGCGGGAGTAGGCATAAGGGTGCCAGTGCCAGCCGACACAGACGGTCTGTACGGACATCACCCCGCCGCGCGGCAGGCGGGTGTGCCGCATCTGTACCGGCCCGCTCGCCCATTCCCGGCAGGCGGCGACCAGTTCGCGCTGACGGTCCGGGCCGAGCCAGCCGGGCACGTGGACCGCGCCGGGTGCCGGGCTGCTGCGCGGTCGTGGCAGCAACGCGGTCACGACGGGTCGTCCTCGCCGTGCGGGTGACGATCCCTCAGGTGGGCCTGGGTGGTGGAGAGTTCGTCACGCAGCACGCGCGCCGCGAGATCGGGTTCGCCCGCGGCGATCGCCTCCACCAGTGCCGCGTGCGCGGCCTCTCCGTGCTCCTCGTCGTGGGTGCGCACGTCCATCAGGTCGAGAAGCGCCAGCATGTTCTCCCGCAGCACGGGCGCGAACTCGGCGAACAGGTCGGTGAGCACGGGGTTGTACGCGGCGGCGACCACGGCGGTGTGCAGCGCGATGTCCGCGTCGATGAAGGCGGCGCCCGGCCCACCGGCCGCCCGGCCGCGGTTTCCGTTTCCGCCGCCTCCGTTTCCGCTGCCGTCCCCGTCCCCGCCCTCGTCCGTACGGTCCGTGCCGTCCGCGCCGTAGACGTCGTCGGCCGCCGCGGTCCGCACCGTGAGGGCCGTCCGCAGCGCCGCCACGTCCTCCGGTCTGCGCCGGACCGCCGCCAGCCGCGCGGCCTGGACCTCCAGCATCGCGCGCACCTCGTAGACGTCGGCCAGGGCGGCGCGCCGCAGCCGGGCCGGCCAGTCCTGGACCGGGCGGTCGGCGATGACGAAGACCCCCGCGCCCTGCCGGGTCCGCACCATCCCCGCGCCCGCCAGCGCCCGCAGCGCCTCGCGCACGGTGGAGCGGCCCACCCCCAGCAGGGTGGCGAGCGTGGTCTCACCCGGCAGCTTCGTGCCGACCGGCCACTGCCCGCCGGTGATCTGCTCCCGCAGCCGCTCCGCCGCCTGCTCGACCAGCGGGCTGGGCCGTAGCGAACCGAGCGCCATTGCCGTCTCCACCTCTCCGTCCACCCCTCGGGGCCCCGACTCTATCGGCTGGGATGACCTCTCAGCTTGTCTGAGGACCTGAGATGTGGCTAAGGTGTCCGCCATGACGCAGCGGAGCCTTCTTCTCGGCCGCCGCGGCGGGGCCTGAGGAGACCGGCACCCCGCCGCGGGGTTTGGTGCTGCCGGTCGACCAACCGGCGACCACGAACGGATCGGCCCCACCATGACCACGCACCCCGCACACCACCCGGCCGGCGGCGCCTGCCCGGGCGACTCGCGCCCCGCCCAGCGACCGGCCGGCGCCGTACCCGCCGCCCGGCCCGACGCCTCCACCGGCAGCGCCCCCGGCGACGCCGCGGTGCCCGCGCTGCGCACCCCGGCCGGCCCGGTTCCCGCCGGCGCCCCCTGGTGGAACCCGCAGCGCGGCAGCGCGATGCCGTACCACCGCTACCGCCCCGCGCGGGAGCGCGTCGAGGTGCGGACCACCGGCGGACGGTACTGGCCCTCCCAGCGGATCGAGCACGCGCCGCTGTGGGTCCCGGTGGACCTGCGGGACGGCAACCAGGCGCTCGCCGAGCCGATGGACCCGGCCCGCAAGCGCCGGATGTTCGACGTCCAGGTCGCGATGGGCTTCAAGGAGATCGAGGTCGGCTACCCCTCGGCGAGCCGCGCCGACTTCGACTTCGTCCGCCACCTCGCCACCTCAGGCGCCGTACCCGACGACGTGACCGTGGTCGTGTTCACCGCGGCCCGGGCCGACCTGATCGAGCGGACCTTCGCCTCGATCGCCGGCCTGCCGCGCGCGGTGGTGCACCTGTACACCGCGACCGCGCCGGTCTGGCGCGAGGTCGTCATCGGCCGGGAGCGGGCCGAACTGCGCGCGCTCATCGAGGAGTCGGCCACCTTGATGGCCCGGCTCGGGGACGGGCGGCCCGGCGTGCGCTTCCAGTTCTCGCCCGAGGTCTTCAACCTCACCGAGCCCGACTACGTCCTGGAGGTCTGCAACGGCCTGACCGCGCTGTGGGACGCCGCCCCGGACCGCCCGGTGATCCACAACCTCCCGGCCACCGTGGAGATCGCCACACCCAACATCTACGCCGACCAGATCGAGTACATGCACCGCCACCTCGACCGCAGGGACGCGGTGATCCTGTCGGTGCACCCGCACAACGACCGCGGCACCGGCGTGGCCTGCGCCGAACTCGCCCTGCTCGCCGGGGCGCAGCGCGTCGAGGGCTGCCTGTTCGGCAACGGCGAGCGCACCGGCAACGTGGACCTGGTCACCCTCGCGCTGAACCTGCACACCCAAGGCGTCGACCCCATGCTGGACTTCTCCGACATCGACGCGATCCGCGCCACCGTCGAGTACTGCAACCGCCTGCCGGTGCCCGGCCGCCACCCCTACGTCGGGGACCTGGTGCACACCGCCTTCTCCGGCACCCACCAGGACGCCATCAAGAAGGGCTTCGAGCACCACGCCCGCCGCGCCGCCGAGTTGGGCCTGCCGCCGGCCCAGGCGCCCTGGGACGTGCCCTACCTGCCGATCGACCCCGCCGACCTCGGCCGCGACTACGAAGCGGTGATCCGCGTCAACAGCCAGTCCGGCAAGGGCGGTATCGCCTACCTGCTCAAGGACCGGTACGGCCTGGACCTGCCGCCGGCCCTGCGCGCCGACTTCTCCCGGATCGTGCAGGCCGCCGCCGACGACAGCGGTGAGGAGGTCACCGCGAAGGCCCTGTGGGACCTCTTCCAGGCGGCCTACCTCATGCCCGCCGACCGCGGCCCGCTCACCCTGACCGGCTGGCACGCCGCCGAAGTCGCCCCGGGCCGGCACGAGTTCACCGGCACCCTGCACGACGCCACCGGGGCTGACCCGGCGGACCCGGACCGCGGCCGTACGGTCACGGGCGCCGGCAACGGGCCGCTGTCCGCGCTCACCGACGCGCTGGCGACCGCGGGCGTCCCCGTGCACATCGAGCACTACGCCGAACACGCCACCGGCCCCGGCCCCGACAGCGCGGCGGTCGCGTACGTCCGGATCAGGTCGGGCGAGGACACCTGGTGGGGCGCGGGGCAGGACACCTCGGTGCTCACCGCCTCGGTCCGCTCGGTGCTCGCCGCCGTCAACCGGGCGCGCGGGAAAGCGTCCTGACGGTCGCCAACGCGACCTCTGAGAAACAGAAGTGACGCCGTGTCACATCGCTTGGCCCCGCCGCGCACACCGCGTGGCGGGGCCGAACGGGCCACGGGTAATACGGACTTCGGGGTTCCTGGTGACGCGGATCGCGGTCGGCGGGAGCATGGCGCCATGCAGTACGTGGGATCGTCGAGCTGGCTGATAAGAATCGACACGCCTGTCGGTCTCCTGATGGGGTTGTACCTCCGTGATGCCGCCGGTCTGCAGCCGGTCGTGGCGGTCGAGGTGCCAGCCGTGGTGCCCGCCGTCGCGATCCGGGCGGACCTCGCTCCGCTCGCCGTTCCGGCGGCGTCGGTGCAGTGGGCCCGGTGGTGGGACCAGGAGTTGGCGAGGCAGGACGGACCCGGGCGAGGTTTCTTCCGGCCGGACCGCGGGTTCAAGGGCGCGGAACTCGGCGCGCTGGTGGACGCGTGCCATGACGACGCCGCGCGGTGGAGCGCCGACCGGCACCACGAAGCCTCGCCGCTCAGGACACCCGGCAGCGAGAACGGCCTCGTGGCCGCGGTGGAGGCGGAGATCGGCCGCAGGGCCCGCCCGTTCGAGCTGACGATCACCGTGTTGCCGGTCGCGGGATCGGCCGGCTGGCGGGTGTCCGCGGGCCATGTCGTGGTCAGCCGCGCCTTCCGCACGGACCAGGCGGCCTACCGCCCGTGGCTCACCCAGGTCCTCCGCGAGTTGGCCTGAGCGCCAGGGCGCGCGCCTCTGCGCCCCTCGAAGGGCGAGCGCCGGGGCGGTGGACCCGAGGGCTCAGGTCGTGCCGCTTCCGGGTGGGGCCGCGGCTCAGCCCAGTGCCGCGAGCAGGCGGGAGAGCGGGTTGGCCAGTCCCCAGCGCTCGGTGAGGGCCGCGAGGGCGGCCGGGTCCGCGGGCCGGGACGGAAGCGTGGCGTCGAACGCGGGAAGCGGAACGTCGGTGGCGACGCGCACCACCTTGGGGGCCACGTCGAGATACCCGGAGGCCGCGAGGATGTTCCGGCGGCGGGCCGGAGTGAGCTTGGAGAACGGCTCGTCGGCGGCGGAGCGGACACCGGCCAGGTCGCCGTAGAGGGTGACCAGTTCGGCCGCGGTCTTCTCGCCGATGCCCTTGACCCCCGGCAGTCCGTCGCTCGGGTCACCGCGCAGCGCGGCGAAGTCGGCGTACTGGTCCGCCCGGACCCCGTAGCGGGTCGCGATGGCCTCCGCGTCGATCACGTCGCAGTCGCCGACGCCCTTGCGCGGGTAGAGCACGCGCACCCCGCGGTCGTCGTCGACGAGCTGGAAGAGGTCGCGGTCGCCGGTGACGATGGCCACGGGCCCGGTGGAGGCGGTGGCGAGGGTGCCGATCACGTCGTCCGCCTCGTAGTCCGGCACGCCGACCCGGGCGATGCCGACCGCGTCAAGCACCGCCTCGATCACCGGGACCTGCGGGGAGAGCGTGTCGGGCACCTCCTCGCTGCCCGCCTCGGGGTCGGCGACGCGGTGCGCCTTGTAGGAGGGGATGAGGTCGACCCGCCACTGGGGCCGCCAGTCCGCGTCCATGCACGCCACCAGCGCGGTGGGGGAGTGGTCGGTGACGAGCCGCGCGATGAAGTCGATCAGGCCGCGCACCGCGTTGACCGGGGTGCCGTCGGGCGCCCGCACCGACTCCGGCACCCCGAAGTACGCGCGGAAGTAGAGGCTGGCGGTGTCGAGCAGCAGCAGCTCCCCGCCGGTGCGGTCGCCGCCGCCTGGCTTCTCGTTCGTCACGCGGCCAGCATCGCACGCCCCACCGACAGGCCGCCGTACCGTGGGGTGATGACCGAACAGGAGCCCGTCCGGCCGGCGGTACGGCGGGTGGTGTCCCTGGTGCCGTCGCTGACCGAGGCGGTCGCCGCGACCGCGCCCGGTCTGCTCGTCGGCGCCACCGACTGGTGCACCCACCCGGCCGACCTGGACGTGGTGCGGATCGGCGGCACCAAGAACCCCGACACGGCCGCCGTCGCCGCCCTCGCCCCCGACCTGGTGATCGCCAACGAGGAGGAGAACCGCGCGCCGGACCTGGCCGACCTGCGGGCGGCCGGGCTGCGGGTGCTGGTCACCGAGGTCCGCTCGCTGCCGCAGGCGTTCGCCGAGCTCCACCGGGTGCTGGTCGACGGCTGCGGCCTGCGCCGGCCCGGCTGGCTGGACGCCGCCGAGTCCGCGTGGCGCGACCTGCCGCCCGTGCGGACGGACGAGCAGGACGGCCCGCGGCCGGACGGGCACGACAACGTACGCGCGCCCGCGTCCCGCGACGTACCGGCCGGCGTACCCGCCGACGGGCCGCAGCACGTACGCCCCGGCGGGCCCGCTCCGGCGGCAGGGCGGCGGCTGCGCGCGGTCGTCCCGATCTGGCGGCGCCCCTGGATGGCGCTCGGCCGCGACACCTTCGCCGGCGACCTGCTCGCCCGCCTCGGCATCGACCACGTCCTCGCCGGCCACGACGAGCGCTACCCGCGCTTCGACCCGGCCGACCTGCCCGCCACCGACCTCGTCGTGCTGCCCGACGAGCCTTACCGCTTCACCGCGGACGACGGCCCCGAGTCGTTCCCGGGGCTGCCCGCCGCGCTGGTCAGCGGACGGCACCTGACCTGGTACGGACCCTCGCTCGTGGAGGCGCCCGCGGTCCTCGGGGCGGCGCTGCGCGGCGCCCGGGCGTACCCCGCGCCGCCGGCCGGCGGCAGGCGCCCGCGGCGCACGCGCGACCCCGGCGGCACCGGACCCGGGGCGTGACCGGGATGTGACCCCCGTCCTTACAGGATTCTCATGCTGGGGCCATAAGGTGACGCCGTGACGACGACGACCCCGCCCGGCTGGTACCCAGAGCCCGGGCACACAGGCAACGGCCCGGCCATGGAACGCTGGTGGGACGGGACCACGTGGACGGAGTACACCAGGACGGCGCCCGTGCCGACCGGTGCCCCCGCGAACGGGCAGCAGCCCTACGGCGGCCAGCCCTCGTACGCGCCGTACCCCTCGGGCGACGTCATAGGCTCGCCGGGCGGCGGCAACCGGCGGCCGCGCACCGTGGCGATCGCCATCGTGGTCGCGCTCGTCGTCATCGGCGGCATCGTCGCCGCGGTCGTCGCGGTGGGCAACAACGGCAGTGACAGCGCCGACAAGAAGAACAGCCCGACGCCGAGCGCCACCCTGCCGCAGCACACCGGCGGACCGCAGGACCCGCAGTCGCAGAACCCGGACGACCCGACGGACCCCGGCGCCCCCTCCGACGGCGGCCCGGCCGTGGACCTCCTCGACGGCATCAGCCTGCCCGTCCTCGACGGCTGGACCGGCGGCACCTCCCAGGACGGCAGCGCAAGCGTCTCCACCGGCAGCTACGACTGCCCCAACGACACCACCGGCCAGCAGTCCTGCTCGCTCGGCGGCGCCTACTCGGAACCCGCGAAGTCGCTGAAGATCACCGCGACCACGGCCGAGGCCGCCGCCAAGCAGGACATCGCGGGCAACGCGTCCTCGTCCTACAACTCCGACACCTACGGCGCGACGACCTCGCACCAGCAGCTCCAGTCCAAGGCGGTCACCGTCGCCGGACAGCAGGGCTACCTGGTCCGCTGGAAGATCAGCACCAAGTCGGGCACCGGCGGCTACGTCGAGTCGCTCGCGTTCCCTTCACCGAGCCACAGCAGCCAGATCGTCATCGTCCGCTTCGGCTTCGACATCACCGCCAAGGCGCCCGGTCAGGACGTCATCGACCAGATCACCCAGGGCATCAAGGCCGACAGCAGCGCCGGCTCCGGCGGGAGCACCGGCGGCACCGGCGTCTGACCGGCGGCCCGGGCGCCTGACAGCCCCGGCCGCCGCCGATCCGGCAACGAGGTGGCGGCTCCCCGACCGTTCGGGGGTCGCCACCGCGCCGCTCACAGGAACGTTTTCCCCTCGCCCCGGTACGTCGGCACCTCTGCCACCACCCGGTCGCCCTCGATCAGCCGCAACCGGTCGAAGCGCTCGCACAGTTCGCCCGCCTTCGCGTGCCGGAACCACACCTTGTCGCCGATCAGCAGGTCGTCGGCGGCCGAGCCGAGCAGCGGGGTCTGCACCTCGCCCGGCCCCTCCTGCGCGTCGTAGCGCAGCCCCTCCGGCAGGTACGGCACCGGCAGCCGGTCGGCGCCCGCCGCGCCCGAGGCCGGGTAGCCGCCGCCGAGCACCGTGACCACGCCGACGCCGGGGCGGCGCACCACGGGCAGGCCGAACAGCGCGGCCGGGCGGCCCCGGAAGGACGTGTAGTTGTCGAACAGCCGCGGCACGTAGAGGCCGGAGCCGGCCGCGATCTCGGTGACCGCGTTCTCCGCCGCGGTGGACTGCACGCTGCCGGTGCCGCCGCCGTTGACGAACTCCAGGTCGGGCACGACCGCGCGGACCGCCCGTACCGCCTCCGCGCGCCGCGCCGCCAGCTCCCGGCGTGCCGCGGACTGCATCAGCCGGATCGCCAACGACCGTGCGGGGCGGCCCTTCAGCGTGTCACCGACCCCCGCGATGTGCCCTTCGTAGGCCATGATGCCGACCACCCGGAACCCCGGCCGGGCGCCGATCGCGCGGGCCGTGTCGGCTATGCGCTCCGGCGAGTGCAACGGCGAGCGCAGCGCGCCGATACGCAACCGGCCGCCCAACTTCCGCAGACTGGTGTCGAGTTCGAGACAAACGCGGACCGTCTCGGTGCCGCCCGCGCCGCGCGCCGCGTCGATCAGGTCGAGCTGCGCGAGGTCGTCGACCATCACCGTGACCGTACGGGCCAGCTTCGGGTCGGCGGTCAGCTCGGCGAAGCCGTCCCGGTCGGCGGACGGGTAGGCCAGCAGCACGTCGGTGAAACCGGTGCGGGCCAGCCACAGCGACTCGGCGAGGGTGAAGGACATGATGCCCTCGAAACCCTCACGGGCCAGGGCGCGTTCGAGCAACGCGCGGCAGCGCACCGACTTCGACGCGATCCTGATCGGCTTCCCGCCCGCCCGCCGGACCAGGTCCGCGGCGTTCGCGTCGAAGGCATCGAGATCGACGATCGCCAGCGGCGCGTCGAGGTGCGCGGTGGCCCGGTCGTACCGGACCCGGTCGGCAGTGCGGTGGGCCATGGACGCAGCCTGCCAGACACACCTACCGAGCGGTAGACCCCTCGGCTCCGCCCAGTGGCAACCGCACCCCGCAGCAACCCCGTAGAGTGACGCGCACATCGACGGGAACGGTCACGAGGGAGCGCCGGGTGAGCACCGGAGTGGACAACGGAAGCACCCCGCCTGCTTCCTTCCCCACCCTCCATCCCACCGCCGGCCGATCGCCGGCCGGGCCGCCCCCGCCACCACTCGGCCCACCCGGCCCATCCGACCCACCCGGCCCACCGGAACGGGAGCGCTCAACTCCCGTGCCCCCGCCGCCTTCCGCGCCGCCCCGGCCCGCCGCGCAACCGCTGCCGGCGGAGCAGCCGCACCCGGCGCCGCCGTCCGCGGTCCCGCCCTCGGCGTTTCCGCCCCCGCCGGCCGGACCACCGGCCACGGCGACCCCGCGCACCTCTCCCACGACGCCCCCGGCGCCGCCGTCCCGCCGCCCGGCGACCGCGGCGGCCCCCCTCATACCGCCGCCGCCGGCATCCCCGCCGCCCGCACGGGCCGTTCCCCCGGCGCCCGTTGAGCCGCCTGCCGCGGCCGCGTCCGTGCCGCCGCCGGCGCCGCCCGCGCCTCCGTACACGCACCCGGCCGTCCCCGCGTCATCCGCCAGGGCCGCCTCCACCCGCAGCCGGCGGGTGCTCGCCGCCGCGTGCCTGGTGGTCGGGCTCGGCCTGGTCGGCGGGGCCGTCGCGGGCGCCGTGATCACGCACACCCCGCACCCGCCCGCGCCGGTCGCGGACGGCAGCCCGCAGGCGTTCGCGCAGGCCCGCGACGTGTGGCGCAACACCCCGGTGGACAAGCTGTTCCCGCCATCCGTCGACGGCAAGAACGGCGGGCCCGGCGGCGCCGACCGCTCCTGGACCCGGATCGGCGTGGCCGCGCCCGCGAGGTGCACGGGAGCCTTCGACCCGCTGCTCCAGCAGGTGCTGGCGCCGGCCGGCTGCGCACGCCTGCTGCGCGCCACGTACGTCGACAGCACCTCGACCACCGTCACCACGGTCGGCCTGCTCGTCGGCTCCGGCCAGGCCCCGGCGATGAACGCGCTCGCCAAGCGGTGGACCGACCAGCACCTCGGCGAGCGGATCGACCTGCTGCCGAAGCCCGTCGCGTTCCCGGGCACCCCCGCCGCCCGCTTCGGGGACCGCCAGCGCGGGAGTTGGGACGTCCAGGTCTCCGCCGACCTGCCGTTCGTGGTCTACGCCGTCAGCGGTTTCGCCGACGGCCGCACCGTCCCCCAGCCACAGCCCGCGGACAAGGCCGACGCGCAAGGCGCCACCACCGCGCCCGCGCAGGCCGGGCTCGGCTTCGACGCCACCGGGCTCGCCTCCGCCGTCGACGACCACCTGCAGACGGCCGTCGCCGCGCTGCGCCACCCGCCGACCACCGGCTCGGAGCACCACGGATGACCCCCGCCCAGCGCGCGCGCAGCGCAGCGACTCCGGCCGCCACCGCGCCCTCCGCCACGCCCGCTCGTCGCCGCGCACGCGCCACCAGCGCCGCCGTCCGCGCCCTCGCCGCGCTGGTGGCGGCCGGTGCGACGGTCGCGCTCGCCGCCGCTCCCGCCGCCGCCGACAACGCACGCGCCTCCGACTGGGCGCTGTCCGCGCTGCACGCGCAAGCCGCGTGGCGGACCACCAAGGGCGCCGGCGTCACCGTGGCGGTGCTGGACACCGGGGTCGACCCGACCCACCCCGACCTCACCGGCCAGGTGCTCAAGGGCAAGGACGAGGTCGGGTTCGGCGCGAAACCCGGTGACAAGGCGTGGGCCAAGCACGGCACCGGGATGGCGGCGATCATCGCCGGACACGGCCACGGCCCGGGGCACGGCGACGGCGTGCTCGGCATCGCCCCGCAGGCCCGCATCCTGCCGGTCCGGGTGATCCTGGAGGACAAGGACCCGCAGCGGCAGAAGGCCAGGACCGACCGCGGCGACGCCCTGCCCGCCGGCATCCGCTGGGCCGTCGACCACGGCGCCGACGTCATCAACCTCTCGCTCGGCGACGACAGCGCCACCGCGGCGCCGGTCGCCGCCGAGGACGACGCGATCCGCTACGCGCTGAGCAAGGGCGTCGTGGTCGTCGCGTCCGCGGGCAACGGCGGCGACGCCGCCGACCGCTCCTCCTACCCCGCCGCCTATCCCGGGGTGATCGCCGTGGCGGCGGTCGACCGGCACGGCGAGCACGCCTCCTTCTCCACCCACCGCTGGTACGCGTCCGTCTCCGCGCCCGGCGTCGAGGTCGTCATCGCCGACCCCGACCGGACCTACTACAACGGATGGGGCACCAGCGCGGCCTCCGCGTACGCCTCGGGGGCCGCCGCGCTGATCCGCTCCGCGAACCCGAAGCTCAGCCCGGCACAGGTCAAGCAGGTGCTGGAGGACACCACGCTGGACAAGCCCCCGGGCGGGCGGAACGACGAGGTCGGCACCGGGCTGATCGACCCCGCGGCCGCGCTCGCCGCGGCGAAGAAGCTCAGGCCGGCCCCGGTGCTGCCCACGCCCGCGGCCTACCCGCACGCGTACTTCGCGCCCGGCCCGACCGCCCCGCCCGCGGCCGCCTCCTCGTCCCAGCTCCTCGCCAACGGCGCGGCCACCGCCTTCGCCGCGGTCGGCGCCGCACTCATCGCCGTGGCGGGCCTGCTCTACTTCCGGGTCCGCCGGCGGGCCTGAGAGCGGGTTCGCACCGCGCGGCACGGCGGAAGGCGCGGGGCGTCGGTGGGCGGCCCGGGCTGTTCGGTGGGCGGTCCGGGCTGTGGTGTGGCGGCGCCGGCGGTACCGCGCCGGGGTGCGCCGGGCACGGCGGATAGGGTGCCTTCGTGGCGTTGAAGAATATTCCGGACTCCGGGTTCGCGGAGGACGACGGGTCGGCGGACGTGGCGCTGGCCGAAGCACTCGCGGCCTACGCGGCGGGGCGGGCCTCGGACGCGGACGTGGTGGCGGCGCTGCACGGGGCACGGCTGCTCGTCCCGGTCGTGGCGGTGCTCGGCGAGGCGGAGACCGGACCCGACGGGCTGACCCGGGAGAAGAGCAGCGACATGGCGGTGCCGACCATCCAGGCGCCGGACGGGCGGCGCGCGCTGCCCGCCTTCACCTCGACCCGGTCGCTGGCGAGTTGGCGCGCGGACGCCCGCCCGGTGGCGGTGCCGCTGCACCAGGCCCTCCAGGCGCTCGCCCACGAGCAGGCGGACACGCTGCTGATCGACCTGGCCGGACCGGTGACGTACGAACTGACCGGTGCCGCGCTGCGCGCCGCCGCGGCCGGACCGGCCCGTACCGACCCGCTGACCGACCCCGAGGTGCGGTCCGCGCTGCGAGCCGCCGTCGCCGCCGAGCCGGGCATCGCCCGCGCCCACCTCACCCCCGGCGGCCCGGGCACCGACGGCACCTTGACCCTGGTGCTCGCCGAGGGCGCCGACGTGACGGCGGCCGCGAACCGGCTGGCCGGGGCGCTGGCCGGCGACGAGACGCTGCGTGCCGCACTGGTCCAGGGCCTGGACCTGGCCCTCCTCCCGCCGACGGCGAGCCTCCCGGGAGAGCCGCTCTTCACCCGCTGATCGCCTGCCGGGCGCCGCCGCTCCGCCGCGCCCGCGTTCCAGCCGGGCCCGTCCGCAGCCCCGCGCCCACCGCCCCCGCGCCGAGGCCCGGCGTCGGTCAGCCGCCAACCGGCCCCGAGCTGGGGCCCCGCGCCGCTCACCCGTCCGTTCCCCACACCGGACGGGCGCCGCATATGCCCCGAGATGTGCGATTCACCCGTTGTGCCGACAATGCAGAGGCAGGTTTGATCATTTCGAGGAGGCGCGATGGATCGGCCAACCTTCACCGCCGCGGACGTGATGAACTACCGCCCCACCGACACCCGCGCTGTCATCTGTGAATTCGTGGGCACGCTCGCGCTCGTCTTCTTCGCGGTCGGCGCCGCGGTGCTGTCCGGCTCGTACATCGGCACCCTCGGCATCGCGCTGGCCTTCGGTTTCGTGCTGCTGGCCATCGCCTACGCGATCGGACCCATCTCCGGCAGCCATGTCAACCCGGCGGTCACGCTCGGCATGCTGCTGGCCGGGCGGATCGAACTGCGCCGGGCGGTGGAGTACTGGGTCGCCCAGTTCGTCGGCGCGATCGTGGGCGCCGCACTCCTGCTGCTGGTCGCCGAGCAGGTGCCCGGCTTCAGGCGGTACGGCGCGTTCGGCACCAACGGCTACGGCACCCGCTCGGCGGTCGGCATCAACATCTTCGGCGCCTTCGTCGCCGAGGTGATCCTGACCTTCCTGCTGGTCTTCGTGGTGCTCGCGGTGACGCACAAGATCGCCGTGGTCGGCTTCGACGGCCTGCCGATCGGTCTCGCGCTGGCGGTGATCCACCTGGTCGGCATCCCGCTGACCGGTACCGGCGTCAACCCTGCCCGCAGCCTCGCCCCGGCGCTGTTCGCCGGCAGCCCCGCGCTCACCCAGGTGTGGCTCTTCCTGGTCGCCCCGCTGGTCGGCGCCGCGATCGCCGCGCTCGTGCACCAGACCACCCACCCGGCGATGGCCGCCGCCAAGGCCGCCCGCGCCGCCGCCGTCGAGGCGGAGAACGCCGCCCGCACCCAGGAGGGCGGGGCGGCGTAGAAGCGCGGCGGTCAGCCGTAGACCGGTCCGGTGAACTTCTCGCCCGGGCCCTGGCCGGGCTCGTCGGGCACCACCGACGCCTCGCGGAAGGCGAGCTGGAGCGACTTCAGCCCGTCCCGCAGCGGGGCGGCGTGGAAGGAGCTGATCTCGGTGGCGCTGGCGCTGACCAGCCCGGCGAGCGCCTGGATGAGCTTGCGGGCCTCGTCGAGGTCCTTGTGCTGCTCGCCCTCCTCGGCCAGCCCCAGGTTCACCGCGGCGGCGCTCATCAGATGGACCGCTACCGTGGTGATCACCTCCACCGCCGGGACGTCCGCGATGTCGCGGGTCAGGTCGTCGAAGTCGGGTGCCGCGGCGGGGGCCGAGGCGTGAGTGGGGGCCGGTGCGTCGCTCATGGCGGCCACGATATGCCCCGTCCGGCCGATTACTGCCTTGGGGTCCGCGCTGCTATGCTTGGTTAACGACCGGTCGGACATCATCGTGTCCGGCCACCAAGTGGAGGCTCCGATCTCCCACCTGTTCGGCCCGTCGGCCGACGGGTCCCCGGTCAGACGGCTTCGGTCGGCGTGTCGCGCGCCCGGCTCCCGCCGTCCGATGCGCCCCGCGGAATAACGCGGCGGTGCTCCCGGTTGTGAGGAGCCCGCCTGTGTGCCGTACGGGGCGTTTTTGACGTTCGGGCACGACGCACAGGGTAGTAGCAGAAGACGACCCAAAGCGCGGCTGTCGGCCAGTCAGTCGCGTCGTGCAACCGAGGAGGCCCCATCAGCGCCGAGCCCCGCATCAACGACCGGATTCGCGTTCCCGAGGTGCGACTTGTCGGTCCCAGTGGCGAGCAGGTAGGCATCGTGCCGCTTGCCAAGGCACTGGAGCTTGCGCAGGAGTATGACCTCGACCTGGTCGAGGTCGCGGCGAACGCCCGTCCGCCCGTGTGCAAGCTCATGGACTACGGGAAGTTCAAGTACGAGTCGGCCATGAAGGCCCGTGAGGCGCGCAAGAACCAGGCGCACACGGTCATCAAGGAGATGAAGCTCCGGCCGAAGATCGACCCGCACGACTATGACACCAAGAAGGGTCACGTCGTCCGGTTCCTCAAGCAGGGCGACAAGGTCAAGATCACGATCATGTTCCGTGGCCGTGAGCAGTCCCGCCCGGAGCTGGGCTACCGCCTGCTCCAGCGGCTCGCGGAGGACGTCCAGGACCTCGGGTTCATCGAGTCGAACCCGAAGCAGGACGGCCGCAACATGATCATGGTCCTCGGTCCGCACAAGAAGAAGACCGAGGCCATGGCCGAGGCCCGCGAGGCCCAGGCAGCCCGCAAGGCGGAGCGCCAGGGCGACGCCGGCCACGACGGTGACGACGGCGAGATCGCCGAGGCGGAGGAGCAGGTCGAGGCTCCGGCCGACGCCGGCTGACACCGCGGCTCGAGTAGTACCCCGCAAGCACCGCCCGCAGAAAGCGGGCGGCTTCGGGTGGTAATAGCAGGACTGACGCTCCCCGTACGCCCTTGACCGGGCGCCCGGGAGGGCCAGCGACGAGGAGACCACGGCGCCATGCCGAAGAACAAGACCCACAGTGGTGCGAGCAAGCGCTTCAAGATCACCGGTTCCGGCAAGGTGGTCCGTGAGCGCGCCGGCGTTCGCCACTACCTGGAGCACAAGCCGTCCAGCAAGACGCGCGCCCTGAGCGGCACCGTCGAGGTGGCCCCGGCCGACGCCAAGAAGATCAAGAAGCTTCTCGGCAAGTGACCAGCGCGCCCCCGAGCGGGGCGCGCGGTCCGATCCGGGACCCCCATCGCTTTCGGACCGCGTGACCAGTACCGCGGTCCCCTAGAAGGAGTTATCAAGTGGCACGCGTCAAGCGGGCAGTCAACGCCCAGAAGAAGCGCCGGGCGATTCTTGAGCAGGCCAGCGGCTACCGCGGTCAGCGTTCGCGCCTGTACCGCAAGGCCAAGGAGCAGGTCACCCACTCCCTGGTCTACAACTACAACGACCGCAAGAAGCGCAAGGGCGACTTCCGCCAGCTCTGGATTCAGCGGATCAACGCCGCGGCCCGTGCGAACGGCATCACCTACAACCGCTTCATCCAGGGTCTGAAGGCCGCCAACGTCGAGGTGGACCGCAAGATCCTCGCGGAGCTGGCCGTCACCGACGCGCCCGCGTTCGCCGCGCTCGTCGAGGTCGCCCAGAAGGCGCTGCCCTCCGACGTCAACGCGCCGAAGGCCGCGTGACGCTGCGCTGGGCTCAGCCGGTTTAACGGTGCTTTACGGGGTGCCCCGGTTCCTCTGGGGTGCCCCGTTCTGTCGGTTGAGGGACCACTCACCGGTCGGCATCCGGCAGCGAACGCGGGCCTCCACGGCGCAGGCCGAACCCCCGCACGACGACCGCACGACGACCGCACGACGAAGAGAAGGCCAAGCCCGTGACCAGCCCACCCGCGGATCTGACCTCGTTGCGCTCGGCGCGGGTGACCGCCGCGCGGAAGCTGGCCAAGCGGTCGTTCCGGGCGAAGGAGCGCCGGTTCCTGGCGGAGGGCCCGCAGGCGGTACGCGAAGCCGTCGCACACCAGGGTGGCCCGGAAGGGCGGACACTCGTCGAGTTGTACGTCACGCCGGAGGCGGAGGAGCGGCACGCCGAACTGATCGCGGCTGCCCGCGCGGCAGGGGCGTCCCTGCTGCGAGCCACACCGCAGGTGATCGCGGAGATGTCGGACACCGTCACCCCGCAGGGGCTGATCGGGGTCTGCCGGTTCCTGGACACGCCGTTCGAGCAGGTGCTGGCCGCGCGGCCGCGGCTGGTCGCGGTCCTGGCGCACGTCCGCGACCCCGGCAACGCCGGCACGGTGCTGCGCTGCGCCGACGCGGCAGGCGCGGACGCCGTGGTGCTCACCGACGCCTCCGTGGACCTGTACAACCCCAAGGCGGTACGGGCCTCCGCCGGCAGCCTCTTCCACCTGCCGGTCGCGGTGGGCGTGCCGGTGGAGACCGCCGTCGCGGGGCTGCGGGCCCAGGGCGTCCGGGTGCTGGCCGCCGACGGCGCGGGGGAGCACGACCTGGACGCGGAACTCGACGAGGGCCAGATGCTCGGCCCGACCGCCTGGGTGTTCGGCAACGAGGCGTGGGGACTTCCCGAGGAGACCAGGGCGCTCACCGACGCGGTGGTGCGGGTGCCGATCCACGGCCGGGCCGAGAGCCTGAACCTCGCGACGGCCGCCGCGGTGTGCCTGTACGCCTCCGCCCGGGCGCAGCGCTCGCCCGCGGGGTGCCGCAGCGTCACTTCAAGCTAGTAGGGTGGCCGCCCGGGGGCCCTGAGAGGGGGGTGGCGGGGTTGGACGTAATGCCGCAGAACGGCATGCGCGGTGTGCCGGCGGGATGGGCCGCCTCCGCACCCGCGCCCGGTCAGGAGCCGCCCGCGGTACCGGCGGCCGGATCGGCCACCGACCCGTACCAGCTGGGCATCGACCCCGACGACCTGCCCGACGGCCTGGTGGTCGCCGACGAACACGGCCGGGTGATCTGCTTCAACGCCGCGGCCGCCCGGATCACCGCGCTGCGTCCCGCCGACGTGCTCGGCCGCCCGATGGAGCAGGCGCTGCCGCTGGAGGACCTGGACGGGCGCCGCTGGTGGCAGCTCACCGACCCGTACGGGGGACTCGCCATCCGTGTCGCGCAGCCCGAGCGGAACCTGCTGCTGCCCGGCGGGCGCGAGGTGCTGGTCTCGGCGCGGTACGTCCGGCAGCGGCCGCGCGGGCCGGTGCGGCGGCTGGTGGTCACGCTGCGCGGCACCGAGGCGCGGCGCCGTACCGAGCGCTCGCACGCCGAGCTGATCGCGACCGTCGCCCACGAACTGCGCTCCCCGCTGACCTCGGTCAAGGGCTTCACCGCCACGCTGCTGGCGAAGTGGGAGCGGTTCACCGAGGACCAGAAGAAGCTGATGCTGGAGACCGTGGACGCCGACGCCAACCGGGTCACCCGGTTGATCGCCGAACTCCTCGACATCTCCCGGATCGACTCCGGCCGGCTGGAGCTGCGCCGCCAGCCGGTGGACATCGCCGCGGCCGTCCGGCACCACGTCGAGGCGCATGTCGCGGCCGGGCAGAGCGCCGAGCGGTTCGCGGTGCGGGTGCCCGGGCCGCTGCCGGCGCTGTGGGCCGACCCGGACAAGATCGACCAGATCCTGGGCAACCTGCTGGAAAACGCGGTGCGGCACGGTGACGGGACTGTCACCATCGAGGTGACCCGCGCCGCCGGCATCGGCGGCGACGACCGTACGACGGAGGGCACGGCAGTCACCGTGAGCGACGAAGGCCCCGGCATCCCCGAGGAGTCGATGGGCCGCGTCTTCACCCGCTTCTGGCGGGGGAGCAAGCGCGGCGGCACCGGCCTGGGGCTGTACATCGTCAAGGGCATCGTCGAGGCGCACGGCGGCACCATCCGCGTCGGGCGCGCGCCCGGCGGCGGCGCCGAGTTCCGATTTATCCTGCCCGTCGGGGCCCCCGCGTATCTGTCCTAGCCGCACCGGTGAGTCCACCGGCCCGGGCGGACCGCGGAGAAGCCGTCCCGACGGGCGCCACCGCCGGTAGCCGAGCGGAACCGCCATGGCCGATAGACTCGGCCTTTGGCATGGGTCCGGTCGGGCAGATCCTCCCCCGGAGGCACCGCCTCGGGGTCACCGCCAAGAGCATCCGAATTCGGAACGGGAAGAGATGTCGGCACCGAACAAGTCGTACGACCCAGTCGAGGTCGAGGCGTTGCAGCCGGAGCGGATCGAGCGGATGCGCGACGACGCGCTCGCCGCGATCGCGGCCGCCGCCGATCTGGACGCGCTCACCCACGTCAAGACCGCGCACGCCGGTGGCGGTTCGCCGCTCGCGCTGGCCAACCGCGAGATCGGCGCGCTGCCTCCGCAGGCCAAGGCCGAGGCGGGCAAGCGGGTCGGCCAGGCCCGCGGCCAGGTGAACAAGGCGCTCGCCGCCCGCCAGACCGAGCTGGAAGCCGAGCGCGACGCGCGGGTGCTGGTCGAGGAGGCGGTCGATGTCACGCTGCCCTACGGCCGGGTCCCGGCGGGCGCCCGCCACCCGCTGACCACCCTGGGCGACCGCATCGAGGACATCTTCGTGGCCATGGGCTACGAGGTCGCCGAGGGGCCCGAGGTCGAGTCCGAATGGCTCAACTTCGACGCGCTGAACTTCCCGCCGGACCACCCGGCCCGCGACGCCCAGGACACCTTCTTCGTGGCCGGCCCCGACGGCGCCGAGCCGTCCGGGATGGTGCTGCGCACCCACACCTCGCCGGTGCAGATCCGCGCCCTGCTGGCGCGCGAGCTGCCGGTGTACGTGATCGCGCCCGGCCGGGTCTACCGCTCCGACGAGCTGGACGCCACCCACACCCCGGTGTTCGCCCAGGTCGAGCTGCTGGCCGTCGACGAGGGCCTGACCATGGCGGACCTCAAGGGCACGCTGGACCACATGGTGGTCGCGCTCTTCGGCGAGGGGATGACGACCCGGCTGCGGCCGAACTTCTTCCCGTTCACCGAGCCGTCCGCCGAGATGGACATGCTCTGCTACGTCTGCCGCGGCGCGTCCGTCGGCAACCCCGACCGTCCCTGCCGCACCTGCTCCTCCGAGGGCTGGATCGAGCTGGGCGGCTGCGGCATGGTCAACCCCAAGGTGCTCATCGCCTGCGGTGTCGACCCCCAGAAGTACAGCGGCTTCGCGTTCGGCTTCGGCATCGAGCGGATGATGATGTTCCGCCACAACGTCGAGGACATGCGAGACATCGTCGAGGGTGACGTGCGTTTCACCCTTCCGTTCGGGATGGAGATCTGATGCGGGTCCCGCTTTCTTGGCTGCGGGAGTACGTCGACCTGCCGGCCGGCACCACCGGCCGCGACGTCCAGGCCAAGCTCATCTCCGCCGGTCTTGAGGTCGAGGCCGTCGAGCACGTGGGCGCCGGGCTGCAAGGGCCGCTGATCGTCGGCCAGGTGCTGACCATCGAGGAGCTGGAGGGCTTCAAGAAGCCGATCCGGTTCTGCACCGTGGACGTCGGCAAGGCTGGGGGCGCCTCCCAGGCCGACGGCTCTGGGGGAGGGTCCGGCGAGCCGCAGGAGATCGTCTGCGGCGCGCGGAACTTCGCGGTCGGCGACAAGGTCGTGGTGATCCTGCCCGGCGGGGTGCTGCCCGGCGACTTCCGGATCTCCGCCCGCAAGACGTACGGCAAGACCTCGCACGGCATGATCTGCTCGGCCCGCGAGCTCGGCATGGGCGACGACCACGACGGCATCGTGGTCCTCCCGCCCGAGCACGAGGTCGGCACCGACGCGATCGGCCTGCTCGAACTCGTCGACGACGTCCTGGACATCGCGGTCACCCCCGACCGCAGCTACTGCCTGTCGCTGCGCGGCGTGGCCCGCGAGGTCGCGACCGCGTTCGGGCTGCCGCTGAGTGACCCCGCGCTGATCGACGTGCCCGGCCCCAAGGAGGGCGGCTACCCGGTGCAGGTCTCCGACCCGGCCGGCTGCGACCGCTTCACCGCCCGCACCGTCACCGGCGTCAACCACGAGGCCCGCTCGCCGATCTGGCTCCAGCGCCGGCTGCAGAAGGTCGGCATGCGGCCGATCTCGCTCGCCGTGGACATCACCAACTACGTGATGTTCGAGGTCGGGCAGCCGCTGCACGCCTACGACCGGACCCGGCTGACCGGCCCGATCGGGGTGCGCCGCGCCGAGGCCGGCGAGAAGCTGACCACCCTCGACGGCGTCGAGCGGGTGCTGGACGCCGAGGACCTGGTGATCACCGACGCGACCGGGCCGATCGGCCTGGCCGGCGTGATGGGCGGCGCGCACACCGAGATCGCCGACTCCGGGGTCGACTCCGGCACCAGCGAGATCGTCATCGAGGCCGCGCACTTCGACCCGGTGTCGATCGCCCGCACCGCCCGCCGGCACAAGCTGAGCTCCGAGGCGGCCCGCCGCTTCGAGCGCGGCACCGACCCGCAGGCCACCGCCGCCGCCGCGCAGCGCGCGGTGGACCTGCTGGTGCTGCTCGCCGGCGGCGCCGCGGAGCCCGGCGTCACCGACGTCGCGGTGCCCTCCGAGCCGCGCACCGTCGCGATGCCCGCCGACCACCCGGACCGGGTGGCCGGCACCGCGTACGGCCGCGAGACCGTGGTGCGCCGCCTCCAGCAGGTCGGCTGCCACGTCACCGGCTCGGACGACCTGGTCGTCAGCGTGCCGAGCTGGCGGCCCGACCTCGCCTTCCCCAACGACCTCGCGGAAGAGGTCATCCGGCTGGAGGGCTACGAGAACCTGCCCTCCACCCTGCCCAAGGTGCCCTCGCAGCGCGGCCTGACCGACTCCCAGCTGCTGCGCCGCCGGATCGGCCGCGCGCTGGCCGGCATCGGGTACGTGGAAGCGCCGACCTACCCCTTCCTCGGCGCCGAGGTCTTCGACGCGCTCGGTCTCGACGCGGACGACCCGCGCCGCCGCACCGTCCGCCTCGCCAACCCGCTGTACGACAACGAGCCGGCGCTGCGCACCACCCTGCTGCCCGGGCTGCTCGGGGCGCTGCGCCGCAACGACGGGCGCGGCACCCACGACCTCGCGCTCTTCGAGACCGGCCTGGTCTTCCACCCCAAGGACGGCGCCGGCAGCCCGCCGCGGCTGCCGGTCGACCGCCGGCCCACCGCGGAGGAGATCGCCGCGCTGGAGGCCGCGCTGCCGGACCAGCCGCGGCACGTCGCCGTCGTGCTGGCCGGCGCCCGCGAGCCCGCCGGCTGGTGGGGCCCGGGGCACCCGGCCGGCTGGGCCGACGCGATCGAGGCGGCCCGTACGGTCGCCCGCGAGGCCGGGGTCGAGCTGATCCTGCGTCAGGACCGCCACGCGCCCTACCACCCCGGCCGGTGCGCCGCCCTCTACTCCGTCGCCCCCGACGGCACGGAGCTGCTCATCGGGCACGGCGGTGAACTCCACCCGCGCGTTACCAAGGCGCTCGGCGTGCCCGAGCGCACCTCGGCGATGGAGGTCGACCTCGACCTGATCGAGTTCGCCGGGGCCGGGCACCGCCCGGCGGGGCCGCGGGTGTCCACGTTCCCCGTCGCGACGCAGGACGTCGCGCTCGTCGTCGCGGCCGACGTGCCCGCCGCAGAGGTCGAGACGGCGCTCCGTGAGGGTGCCGGTGAACTCCTCGAGTCCCTACGGCTCTTCGACGTCTTCACCGGGTCGCAGATCGGGGAGGGGCGCAAGTCCCTGGCGTATGCGCTGCGCTTCCGTGCGCACGATCGGACGCTCACCGCGGAGGAGGCGTCCGCCGCGCGCGATGCGGCGGTCGCCCGCGCGGCAGAGCGCACCGATGCGGTGCTGCGGAGCTAGCGGGACCCTCCCGGGTGCCCCCGTCCTGTGGGGTCCCGGGACCACCCGCCGGTGGGGGGTTGCTCGCTCCGTCCTCCCCCCGAGCTTCGCCTGGGTGGTACCCCCACGCGCCCCTTCGGCTGTGCGCCGTTGGGGCGCGGTGCGTTCCCGGCCTCGGGCGGTGGTCTGCTGAGCGCACAGTTGCCCGCGCCCCTTGGTAGGTGACCCTCCTTTCGGGGGGAGCCACATAACTCCGGGGCGCGCGGGGCTACTTCCCCTGGCTTCGCCGGGGAACCTCACCCAGGCGGGGCTCCGGGGGAGAACGGAGCAAGCAGCCCACCACCGGCAGGTGGTCTCGGGGCCGGCGGAGCGGGGGAACTCGGGGGGTCAGGGGCGCCCTGGGTCGCGGAGGTATTGGAGGACTGCCAGGACTCGGCGGTTGTCGTCGGGGGCTGTCGGTAGATCCAGCTTCGTGAAGATGTTGTTGATGTGCTTGCTGACGGCGTTCTCGGTGATGACGAGGGCGGAGCCGATCCCGGCGTTGGAACGGCCCTGCGCCATCAGGGAAAGCACCTCGCGTTCACGGGGGGTGAGCCGGGTGAGGGGTTCGTGGCCGCCGAGGCGGGTGACCATCGCGGCCACCACCTTGGGGTCGAGCACCGTCGCTCCGCCGGCCACTTGTCGTACGGTCTGCACGAAGTCCGGGACGTTGCCCACCCGGTCCTTGAGGAGGTAGCCGATGGCGCCCTCGCCGGACTGCAGCAACTCGCGGGCGTAGAGCTGCTCGACGTACTGGCTCAGCACGACCACCGGCAGGCCGGGGCGCCGTTCACGCGCCTCCAGCGCCGCGACCAGCCCCTCGTTGGTGAAGCTCGGCGGCATCCGGACATCGACGATCGCGACGTCGACCTTCTCGCGGGCCAGGACCTCCGCCAGTGCCTCGGGATCGCCTACGGCTCCGGCGATCTCGAAGCCGTGGGCGCCCAGCAGCCGGGTCAGGCCGTCCCGGAGGAGGGCGAGGTCTTCGGCGATGACAACGCGCAAGGTACCTCCATCGCCACCCGGGTCGGGCCACCGGGCGGGCTGTCCACTGTGACGGTGCCGTCGAAGACTTCCAGCCGGCGGGCCACCCCGCTCAGCCCCGTGCCGGCGCCGGGTGCGGCGCCGCCGACCCCGTCGTCACCGACGACGACCGACAGGGTATCGGCGCGGTGGTCGAGTTGGACCCACGCGCCGGCGGCCCGGCTGTGCTTGACGACGTTGGCCAGGCATTCGTTGATCGCGAAGTAGACCGCCGACTCGACCGGCGCTTCGAGTCGCCCGGGTACGTCGGCGGTGACCTCCACCGGCAGTGCCAGGTCGAGCGCGACCGCCTCGACCGCGCCGACCAGGCCCCGGTCGGCGAGGACCGGGGGCTGGATGCCCTCCATGACGGTGCGCAATTCCTCCAGCGCGGTCAGGGTGGTGCCGCGGGCCTCGACGAGGAGTTCGGCCACGGCGTCCGGGTCGCGCGACAGCAACTCGCCGGCCAACCCCAGGTTCATCGCCAGCGACACCATCCGGGCCTGCGCCCCGTCGTGCAGGTCCCGCTCGATCCGCTTGAGTTCGGCCGCCTGCACGTCCAGCACGCCGCTGCGGGTACGGCGCAGCGCGGCGACCCGCTCGGTCAGTTCCCGCTCCCGCTCCCGGGCCAGCGGCAACCACCAGGCGTGCGCGAGCAGTGCCAGCGTCACCACCGGGATGGTGAACACCGGCCAGAAGAATCCGCGGCCGGACAGCGCCCACACGGTGACGTCGAGCGCGATGTACACGGCGCTCAGTGCGGCCTGCACCGTGAACGCCCGGCTGCGGCCCGGTGGCCGGTCCAGCGCCCACCGCAGCGCGCACTGCGTCACGAGGTTCAGCCCCAGGCCGAACCACACCCAGCGCGGCCAGAAGTAGTGCGACGGGCCCGCCATCCACACGATGGTGGGGGCGAGTCCGAGGGGCACGGAGGCCGCCGCCTGCCACCACAGCAGCGCACCCCAGCCGGGCCGGCGCCGCCGCTCGCCCGCCCGGAGCGCACCGGGGTCGGTGGTCACGACGCCACCGCTCCCCGCAGCACGGCGGTGGCCGGGACGCGGGTGGTACGGCGGGCCGACCCCAGCCCGGCGGCGAGCGTCAGAACGGCGACACCGGCCACCACGGCGACGTAGATCCCCGGTGAGGTGTCGGGCACTGCCTTGTCGGTCACGGCCAGACTGTAGGGCACGATCGACAGCAGCGCGGCGAGCGAGCCGAACAGCACCCCGGTGACCAGCGTCAGTACGGTCTCCGCACCGACCAGCCGGAGGATCTGCTGCGGTGTCGCTCCGGTCAGCCGCAGCTGTGCGAACTCTCGGTGCCGCGCGCTGGTGTCGGCCACGATCAGGTTCACCAGCATCACGGCGGCGAACACCGCGAGCATGCCGACCACCACGTAGTTGAGGGTCGCGGTGCTCTTGTCGTCGGCGTTCATCACCGGGTGCGCGGAATTCCAGATCGCCTGCATGTAGAGGGTGCCGACGGAGATCGCCGTGCACACCACGATCGGCATCATCGGGGTCGCTGCCCGCTGGAGCCGCCGGCGCACCCCCAGCACGCCGAGCTGGCCGCCGGCGCCCAGGGTTTCCAGCAGTGGCCCGAGCACGGCGACCGCCGCGCGCAGGATCACCGGTGCCAGCAGCGCGAAGCCGATCGAGGAGAGGATCGCGCCCTCGCCCGCGACGGACTGGCTCTGGAGCTGCTTGCCGTCGAGCACGGTCGCGGTCAGCACCGCGCAGTTCGCACCGGCCAGGACCAGCACCACTCCGGCGACCAGGCGGAACCGGCTGGTGCGGTGCCCGCCGCCGGCGGCGTCGAGCTGGGCGTCCCGCACCCGGCGGCGGGCCGTGCGGCGCGCGGTGATCCAGGCCGCGGCCAGCGCCGCCAGCAGGCAGCCGCCGGCACCGACCGCGAGCGCGGCCGTGCCGAAGCGGTAGCCGATGCCGTGGTGCACCTGGTCGGTGTCCTGGAGTATGCGCAGCAGTCCGTATCCGCCGCCGTATCCGAACGGGATCGCGAGCAGCGCGCCGGCCGCGCCGACCAGTGCCACCTCGCCCACCACCAGCCGCACCGCCTGTCCGGGCGTGGCGCCCAGGCTGCGCAGCAGCGCCAGTTCGGCGGCGCGCTGCCGGGAGGCGACCGCCAGGGTGGTGCCGACGGCGGAGGCCACCACGATCGCGCCCCAGCCGCCGACCACCATCGCCATGATCGTCAGTGTGGTCCGGTCGGTGCCGTGCACGCCCGGGCCGCCCGCGGTGTCGAGCATCGAGGCGAACGCCATAAGGATCGCCGCGCCGAGGAAGACGGAGAGGAAGCCCGCCAGGAAGCCGCTGCGCCGGTGTCGGACGGAGGCACGCGCCAGTCCGGTCGCCATCACGCCACCGCCTTCGGGGCGAGGCCGGTCACGCGGGTCCCCACGGTCGCGGCAGCGGAGTGGGGAGGGGTGCCGGTGGTCCGGCCGGCGGCGGCCGTCGCGGCCCGCGCGTCCAGGTGCGCCATCCGCCGGGCCACCTCGTCCGCGTCCGGGTTCGGCAGTTCGTCCACCAGCGCGCCGTCGGCGAGGAAGAGCACCCGGTCCGCGTACGACGCGGCGACCGGGTCGTGGGTGACCATGACCACGGTCTGCCCGAACTGCTGGACGCTCTCCCGCAGCAGCGCCAGCACCTGCCGCCCGCTCGCGGTGTCCAGGGCGCCGGTGGGCTCGTCGGCGAAGAGCACCGCCGGGCGGCTGACCAGGGCCCGGGCGATCGCGACGCGCTGCTGCTGGCCGCCGGACAGTTCGGCGGGCTGCCGGTCGGCGAGGTCGGCGATGCTCAGCCGCGCAAGGACCGCAGCCACTTCGCCGCGGCGCGCCCGTCGACCCGCCAGCCGCTGCGGCAGCATCACGTTCTGCGCCACCGTCAGGTACGGGATCAGGTTGTAGTGCTGGAACACGAAGCCTATCCGGGACCTGCGGAACCTGGTCAGTTCCGCCTCGCCGCCGCCGGGCAGTTCGTCGCCGGCCACCAGGACCCGGCCCTCGGTCGGCCGGTCCAGTCCGGCCGCGCACTGGAGCAGGGTGCTCTTGCCGGAGCCCGAGGGGCCCATCACCGAGGTGAAGGTGCCGCTTGCCAGGGTGAGCGAGACGCCGTCCAGAGCGGTGACGGGGTGACCCGCGCCTTCGTACACCTTCGTCACCGATGAGAGGCGCAGTGCCTCCCGGGTGGTTCCTCCTGTGCCCTGCGAGCTGGCGGTTTTCGACCCGACCCCGTTGCCGCGCATTGTTCCGACCTCTCCTCGAATCCGTTTTCCCGTCGAGTTCGACGCTACGGATTGCGGGGGCGCGGCAACATGAAGTCAGCATCCCGCTTTCGTACTACAGCTAACCCCACCCCCCGGGTGCCCCCGTCCTGTCCGTCCCGGGACCACCGGCCGGTGGGTGGTTGTTCGCGGCGTTCTCCCCCAAAGCTTCGCCTGGGTGGGGGTGCCCCCGGCGGAGCCAGGGGGAGTGCCCCCACGCGCCCCTGGGTTGGTGCGGCCATTCCGGGGCCGGCTGTGGTGGTTGCTCGTCGTTGTCGGGTGCGGGTGGGGCGTACGTATTTCGGGGCGCGAGGTATTGGTCTTCGGAGGTGGGTCCGGGTGGGTGGGTGTGGCAGCTGGGTGGAGTCGGGCGTTGTGGGGGGTACGTAAGAGGGCGAAATGCGCGAAGGTGGTGAATGGTGGCTCACGGAGGAGTGGAAACGTGGCGGATGAGGGCGCTGGGCGTGGGGGCGGGGATGCGGGTGAGGTGGAGCGGATGGCGCGGATCGAGCGGATGGAGGAGTTGGAGCGGGCGGAGTCCGAAGAGGCGCGGGCGGAGATGGATGAGGCCGCGCCGACGCGGTTGGCGGCTGAGGAGGGGGCGGAGGCGGAGGCCGACGGGTCGGCCGAGGGCGGGAGGGAACGCGGGGGGCCGGTGCTTCCGCTCGTTCCGACGGTCGTGGTGGACGATTTGCACGTGGTGTACCGCATCCACACCGCGGGATCGGGCCACAGCAACGCGGCCACGGCGCTGGCCCGTATGGTGCTGCGGCGCGGCTCGCCCAACATCCACTTGGTGCACGCGGTGCGCGGCGTGTCGTTCACCGCGTATCGGGGCGAGGCCATCGGCATCATCGGGTCGAACGGCTCCGGCAAGTCCACGCTGCTCAAGGCGATCGCCGGACTGCTGCCGGCCGAGCGCGGCCGGGTCTACACCGAGGGCCAGCCGTCGCTGCTGGGGGTGAACGCCGCGCTGATGAACGACCTGACCGGGGGTACCAACGTGGTCCTCGGCGGTCTGGCGATGGGCATGACCCAGGAGGAGGTCCAGGCCCGCTACCAGCAGATCGTCGACTTCTCCGGCATCAACGACAAGGGCGACTTCATCACGCTGCCGATGCGCACGTACTCCTCCGGCATGGCGGCCAGGCTGCGCTTCTCGATCGCCGCCGCCAAGAACCACGACGTGCTGATGATCGACGAGGCACTGGCCACCGGCGACCGCGCGTTCCAGAAGCGCTCGGAGGAACGCATCCGGGAACTGCGCGAGGAGGCCGGCACCGTCTTCCTCGTGTCGCACAACAACAAGTCCATCCGTGACACCTGCGACCGGGTGCTGTGGATCGAGAAGGGCGAACTCCTCATGGACGGACCCACGGACGAGGTCGTGGACGCGTACGAGAGGAGCTGACCGGTGAAGGGAAAGGGAGCCGGCCGGGGATGAGCGGGAAGGCGGCTCAGTCCTGGAGCAGGCCGGCGAGTTCGGTCAGCGAGTCGACCCGGAAGTCCGCCGCCGCGACCACCCGCGGGTCGTCCGCCCACAGGTGCCCCCACGGGCCGCGCCTCAAGTGCGCGGTGCGCAGGCCCGCTTCCTTGGCCGGGTGGATGTCGTTGGCCGGGTGGTCGCCGACGTAGAGGGTCTCGGCGGCCGGTGTGCGGGTGGTCTCCAGCAGGCGGACGAAGAACGCCGGGTCGGGCTTGGCCACGCCCCACTCGCCCGACGTCGCGACGCCGTCCGCCGGCAGGTCGAGGTCGCGGAGCAACTGCCCTGCCCTGGCGGTCTGGTTGCCCGCCACCACCACCCGGACGCCGGCCTGCCGCAGCGCGGCGAGCGAGGGCCGTACGTCCGGGTAGAGGTCCGTCTCGTCGAGGTGTTCGCCCCGCCCGGCGGCTTCGCGGGCCGCGTAGGCGGCGTCCATGTCCAGGCCGGGTCGCAACAGCCTTATGGCGTCCGCGTTGTCGTCGCCGCGTGACACCACCGCTCCCACCAGCGCGGAGACGGTGTGCCGGGGCACGCCGAGCCAGTCGGCCCACCCGGCCCAGAAACGGCTGTCGGACACGAGGGTTTCGCCGATGTCGAGGGCGACGGCTTTGATCACGTTGCCACATTAGGCGCATACGGTCGGTAGTCACGCAAGACCGCGCCGCCCGCGCGCCCGGGACCGGGGGAGTGCACGCAGCCACGTCACAGCCGTATCGGTCACGCCGTGCCGGTCACGCCTTGGCGGCCGGCGGGCGCGAGGCGTTCCAGGTGTCGAGCCGCTGCCGGTAGGCCGCTTCGACGACGGGATAGGGGCAGGTGCCGAGGAAGAGCCGGAGCGGCGGTTCGCCGGTGTCGACGAGTTCGAGGGTGACGTCGGCGCTCGCCCCGATGTACGAGCCCGGGCGCAACCTGGTCCGCGACGTGTGCCTCGCCCGCGAGATCCGCCGGCTGTTCCCGAAGTGGCCGGAGGTCGCCGCGCAGACCGCCGCCGCACTGCGCGCGGAGGGCGACCCGCGCGACCCCGAAACCGCCCGGCTCGTCGACGAGTTGACGGCGGACGCCGACTTCCGGCGGCTGTGGGCGCGGCACGAGGTCCGCCCGTCGCGCGACGAGCTCAAACGGTTCGCGCATCCGGTGGCCGGGGAGTTGGCGGTACGGCGGCAGGCGCTCACGGTCGCGGGCGCCGAGGGGCAGGTGGTCATCGTCCACCAGACGGCCCCGGGCAGCCCGTCCGCAGACGCCCTCAAGCGGCTGAGCGGCGCGGCGGGCACTCGCTGAGCGGCGGAGCGGGCGCCGAATAATCGGGCTGGCGTGCTATGGGTGAATCCCCGCCGATCTTCCTGTGCCCGGGCCCCGGGGTGGGCACTCTGCTGAGTGCCGAACCGATCGCGGTCGGGCCCTGCCGGGCCGGTCCGCGGCGGGGGGAGTGTGCGCGGACAGCGGGGGGCACATGTGACGGTCGACGAACGAGACGGTGCGGCCCCGATTCCGGCCCCAGTTCCGGCCCCGGACTCAGCCTCAGCCCCGGTCGCCGCGCCGCCGGCGGACCCGGCCGCCTCCGCGCTCCCGGCGCAGGCCCGTCCGCATCCGTCCCGCCCGCCCGACTCTCCCCGTCCCCCCGGCGCGGGGCGGCCGAGGGCCGTACCGCGGCACGTCGCCTGCGTGATGGACGGCAACGGCCGATGGGCCGAACAGCGGTCCCTGCCAAGGACGTCGGGCCACCGGGCGGCCGAGACGCCGGTGATCGAGGTCATCGAGGCGGCGCGGTCGGCCGGGGTGAAGTGGCTGAGCCTGTACGCGTTCTCCACGGAGAACTGGCGCCGCCCGAGCAGCGAGGTCGACTTCCTCATGCGGCTGGTGCGCCGGGTCGTGCGCAAGCACGCCGCGCTCCTGCACGCGCGCGGCATCCGCTGCCGGTTCCTGGGCGTCACGGACCCGAGGATTCCGGCGCCACTGGCCCGCGACTTCGCCGACCTGATGACGCTGACCGCGCCGAACCGGGGCATGACGCTGACCGTGGCGTTCGACCACGGCGGCCGCCGGGACATCGTCGAGGCGGCGCGCTCCCTCATCCGCAGCGCGACCCCGGCCGAGGACGTCGACGAGCGGCACTTCGCCGCCCATCTGCCGTTCCCCGACACCCCGGACGTGGACCTCGTGATCCGTACGTCCGGCGAGCAGCGCATCTCCAACTTCATGCTCTGGCAGGTCGCCTACGCCGAGTGGATCTTCCCGCCGGTGCTCTGGCCCGACTTCCGCGCGCCGCACTTCCTGGAGTGCGTACGCGCCTACCAGCACCGCGATCGCCGCTTCGGCGGCGTGACCCCGCACCCGAACGGAGAGACCCACCTGTGACGGACGTTGGCAGCAGCAGCGGCGCGAGGCGCACCGGCCCCAGGAGCGGCGGCCCGACGAACACCGGTCCGGGCGGCGCCCCTTCGGCGCCCCGACCCGAAGTCCCTGCGGACGAGTCCCTGTTCGGCCCCGACTCGCAGTTCCACCGGTTCTTCGACGACCCGCGCTGGGCGCTGGCCGTGGTCAGGGCCACCGTGCTGGAGGCAGCCCACCCGCAGGTGGGTGCCGCCCTGATCGACAACTCGACGTTCGTCGCCCATCCGTGGCGGCGGCTGCGCAACACCCTCGTCAGCCTGCAGCGGATGTTCGGCCCCGACGAGCACATCCGGCAGCGGGAGGCCGCGCGCCTCAACCGCCTGCACGCCAGGCTGTCCGGCACCGACGCCCAGAACCGCGCCTACGACGCCATGGACCCCGAGGTCCGCGCCTGGGTGGTCGCCACGCTCTTCGAGAGCTCGGTCACCATGTGCCGGCTGAGCGGACAGCCGCTCGACCAGGCCACGATGGCGCGGCTGTACGCCGAATTCCTCGCGTACCTGGCCGCGTTGGGTGACACGGGCGGTCATCTGCCGCCCACCCTGCCGGAGTTCTGGCGGTACTACGACCGCGTGGTCGAGGAGGAGCTGGAGAGCACGGACGCGGTGCGCGTCATCCTCTACAAGCTCTTCGACCACCTTCCGGCGCCGCCCCTGCTGGACGCGCTGCCCACCGTGTGGGCCGCGGGCCGCGCGCTCGCCGGACCGGTGATCGGCACGATCACCGTGGCGTCCCTGCCGGAGCCGTTCCGCCGCCGGGCCGGGCTGCCCGAGACGCCGGGCGCCCAGACGCTGATGCAGGGTGCGTACATGGCGGCCGGCCTGGCCCGTTTCCTGCCCGAGGGCTGGGTGCGGACCGAGAGCGTCACCAACCTCCTCTACCTCACCCCGGACAGCGACGACCCCCAGGCGGCGACGCTCAACGCGCTGCGCGACCAGGTGAAGCGGGCCGGAGCGCTGTTCCGGCTGGTCGTGCCGCTGCCCGGGCCGCGCGGCCACGAGCACGACGAGGACCTCGGTCCCGCACGGGGAAGCGAGCAGGACCGGGACCGGGAGCGCGGTCCCGTACGGGGGGAGGCCGGGACCAGGAGCGCCGCCGAGTTCTTCACCGAGGTGCTGGACCAGACCGGCGACGGCTATCTGGACTGGCCCGATCTCGCCGCGATGGCACGGGAGTTGTCCTCCCGGCTCGATCTGGACGAGCCGGAGGAGACCCGGCTCTACAACGCCTTCGCCGCCTGGTGGAAGGAACTCCAGTCCGACCTCGACATCGACGGCGACGGCCGGATCAGCGCGGAGGAGTACGCCGCCGCGGTGCCGTCCCTCGCCGGGCCCGCGCTGATCCGTGTCGCCGAGGTGCTCTTCGACGTCACCGACGCGGACGGCAACCAGGTCATCGACGCGGAGGAGTACCGGGCGCTGTTCCGTACCGGATTCCGCCGCACCATGACGGACGGTGAAGTCCGGTACTCCCGAAGCGCGTTCGTGCAGGATTTCCTCTCCTTCATGGCGGGCCGGGCCCGCTCCACCGCCTACGACCCGCTCCTCAGCGAGGCGTAGGGCACAGGCCGGGGAGCGGAACAGGGACCGGGTAGGGACCGGTACAAGGAACAGGGCAGGGACAGGAAACTCCCCGGCCCGCGGCGGGTCTGCCGTTCGTTGGAAGGTCCCGCCCGCGGCGGATCTGCGGCTCGTTGCAACCACGGCTACCCGTGTGTCGTCTGGCAGAGTGAAGATCATCCTCACTCGCCACAGCCGACACACCCGTACCGACAACGCAAGCGGAGTCCCGTCGTGCCTTCTCGATCCACCGGTGCCAAGCGCCGCTCCCTCGTCGTGGCGGCCGCCGCGGTTGCCCTCGCCTCGACCGTGTTCGCGTCGGGCTCGGCGGGCGCCGCCCCGGCGACCGCCCTGCCCGCGCCCGACTACACGGGCCTGCAACAGGCGTTGCAGAACGTCGTCACCGCCGGCGCGCCCGGCGCGTTCGCGCTCGTGAGCGACCGCGGGGGAGCCGGCGGCACGGCCAGTGCCGGGACCGGCGACCTCGCCGCCCAGACGCCGGTCGACCCCGCGGGGGAGTTCCGTATCGGCAGCATCACCAAGAACTTCGACGCCGTGCTCACCCTGCAACTCGTTGCCGCGCACCAGGTCGACCTCGACGCCCCCGCCGCCGGATACCTGCCCAGCGGGGTGCTGCCGGCCGACTCGCCGATCACGGTGCGCGAACTGCTCGACCACACCAGCGGGTTGTACGACTACACCAACGACCTGCCGGGCATTCTCGTGGGCGACACCGTCACCGGCTTCCAGCAGTTCCGCGACGAGACCTTCGACCCGGCCGACCAGGTCGCGGACGCGCTCACCCACGGGCTGCAGTTCACCCCCGGCACCCAGTACCAGTACTCCAACACGAACTTCGTGGTGCTCGGCCTGCTGATCGAGCACGTCACCGGCAAGCCCTTCGCCGAGAACCTCCAGCAGCGCGTGCTGCGGCCGGCCGGTATGACCGACACGCGGTACGTCGTGCCCGCAACGGGCCTCGGCGGCCCGCACGCCACCGGCTACCTCACCCAGGACGACCGCTCCAAGCCGCTCTTCGACGCGACCGAGCAGACCGCGTCGTGGATCGGGACCGCCGGCGCCGCCATCTCCGACACCGCGGACCTCAACAAGTACTGGCGGGCGCTGACCGGCGGCACCCTGCTGCCCGCGACGCAGCTCGCGCAGATGGAGACCATGCACCCGGAGAACACCGCCGGGACCTCGTCGTACGGCCTCGGCATGCGCGAGTACACCCTGTCCTGCGGCACCCAGGTGTACGGCCACGACGGCATCGTGCAGGGCTACCAGACCTACTCCTACACCACGGTCGACGGTGCGCGGCAGGTCACCATCTCGGCGAACGCGTCCAACAACTCGACGGTCTTCGCCGCCGAACGGGCCGCCCTGGACCCGGTGTTCTGCGGCACTCCGGCGAACTCCGCGGCGACGCGGCAGGCGTCCGCGGACTCCGCGCACGTCGCCCAGGAGGAGACCACCGGTGTCGCGCCGGAGGCGATCCGCGAGTAGCGCCGCTTCCGCAGGCCGAGCAGGCGTATCCCCGCACGTGAAGCGGCGGGAGCCGCCACGCGTCACCGTCCGCCCCGCCGGGTTCGCCCGAGCGGGGCGGTCGCGCGTCCGAGGGGCGAGCGGGACGGCGGAACATCCGTGCGCGGCCGGTGACTTGGGCGGCTGGGGACCCGCATGTCGCGGGTTGCCGCAGGGGGTTGACGGTCTGACACGGGCGCCCCTAGGGTCACCGGTACACATAAGACATCAGATGTCGGTTGTCCTATCCGGTGGGCCAAAGGGTGTCCCCGATGCCGCCGGCCCCGCCCCGCCTTTCGCCCGGCGCGCCGTCCCGAGGGAGCCCCCCATGAGCCGTTCCGACGCAAGCGCCCCGTCCCGCCGCCGGGCCCTGACCGGGCTCGGCCTGGCCGCGGGCGCGGCACTGACCACCACGCTGGCCGCCACCTCCGCCCCGGCCGCCACGCCGACCGGGGCGCTCCCCGTGCTGCAACCCGGCGACGACTGGGCGGCGGTCCTCGCCGCGACCCCGCAGATCCAGCTCCTGCCCGGCGCGACCTACACCCTCGCCGCCGCCGTCGCACTCCCCGACGGTTGCCACATCCAGGGCAACGGCGCCACGGTCACGGTCGCCGACGACACCACCGGCGCGCTCACCGCCACCGGCAGGAGCACGATCACCGTCACCGGCGTGCGCTTCCTCGGCCGCGCCGGCAACCCCCTCGACACCGCGCCGTCCTTCCACCACGTCGCCGTCGCGCTGACCCGCAGCACCGACATACGCATCAGCGACTGCGACTTCACCAACTGGCGCGGCGCCGGCGTCACCGTCGACGGGTCCAGCGCCGACGACTACTTCGCCTACCGGGTCAAGCTCACCGGCAACGCCTTCCTCAACTGCTACTTCGGCGTGTCCGCGGCCGACCGCAGCGAGTACTCCCAGCTGACCGCGAACAGCTTTGCCTACTGCCGGCTGGCCATCTGGAACTCCTCCGGCAACTGGACCATCCACGGCAACAGCGTCGTCGGCTGCCACGGCGCCTACTACTCCTTCGCCCGGACCAGCCCCTACGGCGCCCTGACCTCCGACAACTGGGCGCACGGCAGCCTGACCGGCAACACCTTCAACCACTCCAACGGCGGTGCCGGGGAACTGTGGAACGCCGGCACCGCCTTCCCGATCGGCGGCACCAGCCAGGACCCCGGCAGCGGCGTCGTCGTCAGCGGCGTGCTGCCGCCCACCTTCACCGGCAACACCCTCTGGTACACCGACGTCTCCGCCACCGACCTCGCCGGCACCCGCTGGCTGCTGTCCGGCAACACCTTCTCCAACCTCACGATCACCTGCACCGGCACCACCCCCGTCGCGCTCGCCGGCACCCAGTCCAACGGCGCCGCCAACGCCCCCACCCTGACCGGCAACGTCAAGGACCTCTTCGCCGCCCTCTACTGACGGCGCCGCACTTTACTGACGCGGCGAAGAGGCCCGCTCACCACGGCTGGGCTTTGAGGTGCGCGGCCGGTACGTGACGGCGTGCCCCGATCGGTCACGGATAGGGCGATGAGTTTTCCCGGCCGGAGGAGTCTCATCACCGAGACACCCACCAAAGCAGGAGGAAACCCATGGCCCAGTTGCTTCGCGTGCAGAACTTCACCGTCTCCGCCGACGGGGTCGCCGCCGGGGAGGACCAGACCCTGGAGCGGCCGTTCGGCCATGTCGATCCCGGGAAGATGTTCTCCTGGGCCGGCGCCACGGCGAGCTGGCCGATGCGCACCGACTCCGGGGGCAGCCGCGGGCTGGACGACTACCTCACCCGGGACTTCAGCCACAACATCGGCGCCGAGATCATGGGCCGTAACAAGTTCGGGCCCCAGCGCGGGCCCTGGCAGGACCACGAGTGGCAGGGCTGGTGGGGCGACGAACCCCCGTTCCACACCCCGGTGTTCGTCATGACCCACCACGAGCGTCCCTCGTTCACCCTCTCCGACACCACGTTCCACTTCGTCGACGCCGACCCGGCCACGGTCCTCGCGCGGGCCCGCGAGGCGGCGGGGGACAGGGACGTCCGGCTCGGCGGCGGGGTCACCACCATCCGGGAGTTCCTCGACGCCGACCTCGTCGACACCCTGCACGTCGCCGTCTCGCCGGTGAAGTTCGGGACCGGGCTGCGCCTCTGGGAGTCGCCCGACGAACTCCTCGACCGCTTCCACCTGGACGTCGTCCCCAGCCCGAGCGGGGTGACGCACCATCTCTTCTGGCACAAGTAGGCCCGTGGAGAGGCGCCCGTCGGGGCACGCGTCGAGGGCGCCCCGAGGAGCGACCCGAAGCGTGCCCGGACGGGCCACCCGCAACGCGCCCTCGATGTCATCCGGACGTCATCCGGCGTGGTCCGCAGCCGCACTCCACCCGGCTTCGCGCAGCGGCGTCCAGGTGGAGCCGGCAAGGGCGGGCGTCGAGCCCGCGGGCGGGGTGACCCCCTCGATCGTGCCGTCCCAGGCGGTGACCTGGAGCGTGAGGTCGGCGAGGGCGGTGTCGTCGAGGTCCATCAGGTCGAGGGACCACGTCTCACCGTGGTAGAGGTCGTCGGCGATCGCCGTCCCTCCGGACAGGAGGGTGGCGTCGCCGCCCCGGTAGTCGAGTTCCAGGCGGGCTTCCGCCAGGCCGGCGAACGTCGAGGGGTCGGCGCTGATCCGCCACCGGCCGGTGCCCGTGGCGGTGATCCGCGGCGCGGGCGGCGCCGCGGCGAGCCGGTAGGTGAAGCGGGCGAACGGCGTGGCCTGGCCGCCGGCGCTCTCCCAGCCGGCGGCCGGCGCCAGCCCGCCGGCCGGGAGGACGTCGGCACTGATCGTCGCATCCGCGGCAGCGGCGAAGCGTACGGTCGGCTGCACGCCGGTCACCTGGCCCGCGGTGGTGATGATCAGCCGGTCGCGGCCGTTCAGCGGCGCGACGGTCGCGTCGAGCGACTCGGCCTCGGTCAGCACGACGATCCGGGCGCAGGGAGCGGCGGTCGCGGACGCGTGCACCAGCAGCGAGGTGCGCCGGCCGGCCGGGACGGTGACGACGAGTTCGGTGCCGGTGATCTGCCGGGTCGTGGTGCCCCACTCGTCGGTGAGGGCGACGGACCGGTCGAAGGCGAGGGCGCGGTCGGTCCAGTCGGGGGCCCAGTAGACCCAGGTGGGGAGGTCGTCGCCGGCGAGCTTGGCCAGGGGTTCGACGGTGGCCCAGCGCAGGTCGACACCGCCGAGGTCGGTCATGACGGGGAAGAAGGTGCTGCGGTCCGGTGGCATGGTCAGCGGCGCGGCGGGGAGGGAGACGGTGCCGCCCGCGGTGTGGATCTGGAGCTGGACGTCGCTTCGGCTGGGCATGGTGACGTTGCGCTGGGTGTTGTTGACGAACACGAAGCCGCGGCCGTCGGTGTCGAACCGGCCGATGTAGCGCAGCCGCCGGGTCTGCGTGGGGTCGAGGAGCTGTCCGGGGTCCCGGCTGATCCTGGTGCGGACCAGTTCGGTGGCGCAGGTGGTGACGAACGTGTGCAGTCGCCGGTAGCGGCGGTAGGAGTCCCTGGTCCGCCCGAACTCGCCCAGCGGTGCCTGGAAGTCGTAGGTGAGCGGCCAGGTCCCGGACAGGCCCGCGACCTGGGTGCCGCCGTGGAACATGTAGTAGCCGAGGTAGTTGGCCCCGCGGCCGACGCTGTCGTACGCCTGTCCCACGACGTGGTCGGGCTCGACCAGGAAGCGGTCGGTGCCGCGCATCGGGCTGCCGGTGCCCAACTCGCAGAAGCCGCGCGGGTAGGCGAGCGTGTCGTAGGTGGCGCCGCCGAGGTCGGTGTCGGCGGTCCACTCGTCGGTGCCGTAGACGAAGCCGGAGACCGCCTCGGTGCCGGCGCCGGTCTCCCAGCCGCGGTAGCAGTACGAACCCTGCAGCGGGATCGCGGTGTCCGGCGCGAACACCGAGTTGGCGGTGACCGAGTAGTAGGGGACCACCATGCCGTGGTCGGCGCACATCGTGCGCAGCGTGGTGATGTGGGCGGGGTCGCCGGAGGCGTACTCGTTCTCCAGCTGGATGCCGACGATCGGGCCGCCGTCCTTCGCGAACAGTCCGTCGGCCTGCGCGGCGAGCTGGGCGAAGTACGCGTCCACCTTGGCCAGGTAGCCGGGGTCGTTGCTGCGCGCACCGGGCAGGGCGAAGTCGGGGATGCCGCCGTTGGTGGTCTCGGCGTTGATGTAGGGGCCGACGCGCAGCCAGACCAGCAGGCCCTGGCGCTGGGCGGCGGTGAGGAAGGCGCGCAGGTTCCTGCGCCCGGTCCAGTCCCAGGTTCCTTCCGGCTGCTCGTGGTGGTTCCAGAACACGTAGGTCGACACGATGCCGAGGCCGGCGGCACGCAGCTTGCCCAGCTCGCGTTCCCAGCGCTGGTCGGAGCAGCGGACGTAGTGGAGTTCGCCGCTGACGGGATACCAGGCGGCCGCGTTCCTGGACCAGCCGTTGCGCGTCACGCCGTAGCTGACACCGGCGGCGACACCGCCGGCGCCGGCCAGCGGGTCGTCGGTGCGCGCTTCGGTGGTCGTGGCGTCGAGCCGGTACGGGGCCGTGGCGACGGTCCACCACTGGCCGGGGTCGCCGGCGTCGGAGCGGATCTCGACCGTGGCCCCGGGGGCGGTGGCGTCGCCCGTGACGGTCAGCAGTTTTCCGCTGGGCCTGCTGACGATCTTGAACCGCCCCTGGCCCGCGTCGTCCAGCCGCCATTCCTGGTTGGGGCCTCCGGTGGGGTGCCACTGGATGACCTGCGCGCCGTCGTCCGTCGATCCGCCGCTGACATCGAGCCTCGTGCCCGAGTGCATGGGGCTGAGGGCGGTCCATCCGTCGCCCTGGTCGAGCAGGGTCCACTGCTGGTTGGCCGCGCCACTGGCCGTCCACTGGATGACCTGCGCGCCGTCCGCCGTCGATCCGCCGTAGACGTCGAGCAGGCAGCCGCTGCCGACGTTCGTCAGCGTCACCGGCGCGCCCACGGTGCCCGTCGCCGCCACCGCCCGGGACGGCCACAGCAGGGCCCCGGCGATCTGGGCGCTCATGACCGCCGCGGCACCGCCGCCCAGCAGTCTGATCGCGCCGCGGCGGCTCAGCCCGCCGCTTCCTGGCGTTGCCGGCTGGTCCATCTCTACTCCCGCGGGTCGGAAGGTTGACCGGAGAACCAACGCAGTCAACCGAAAACACTCACAATCGAACGTGGCGGGCTCAGGGAACTGCGTCGGCGGACGCGCGTCAAGTGTTTACGCAAACTTCGCCCGCACTCTGCGACAACCCTTGACTGCTACGACGTCTCGGCGCTACCAATGGCGCACTCACAGCCCGTGTTCGGTCACGGCTTGTTGTGATCGATCTTGTTTGAAGACGAACGGGGTGCCGCCCTCGCCTGCCCGCGTGCCCCTCGTTCGTCTTGTGCGCCTCGGACGTCCCGCGCTTCGCCAGGTGCTCCGCGCCGAGCGCTTCCGTCGCAGGCGGCACCACCAGGACCCGGCATTGGAGAGCCATGTCATGACCCCTCGCACGATCGTTCTCGGCACCGCGTTCGGCCTCGTCCTGGCCCTGCTGGGCGCCTTCGGACCCGCCGGGATCGCCCCAGGCCGGTTCACCGCCCACGCCGCCTCCGGTAGCGCCGCCTCCGGTACCACCGCCTGGCAGGCCGGGCGATTCACGGTGGACACGCCCGACGTGGTGCGCCGGTCCGATGTGGTCCTCGGGCGTCCCAACACCACCCCCGCGCAGGCGATGCCGCTCGGCAACGGCACGATGGGCGCGGCGGTCTGGGCGGCGGGCGGCTTCACCGCGCAGCTCAACCGCTCCGACACCCTCCCCGACCGCAAGTCCCCGGGCCGGGTGACCGTCCCGGGCCTGTCCCGGCTGACCGACGCCGCCGACTTCTCCGCCCACCTCGACCTGTACGACGGCACCCTGGTCGAGTCCGGCGGCGGCATGACCGCCACCATCTACACCCGCGCGGACAAGGACGAACTCGTCGTCGAGGTGACCGGCGCCGATCCCGCGGTCACCCAGACCGCGCGGCTGGGCCTGTGGTCGGGGCGTTCCCCCCAGGCGCAGGCGGGCGGTGGGATCGGCACGCTCGCCGAGACCTGGAAGGACACCGGCCGGCCCGGGTCGGGCGGCGCCACCTTCGGCTCGCTCGGCGGCATCACGGCCGGCGGCCAGGGCGTGAGCGCGAGCGTCGTCGACGACCGGACGGTCCAGGTCTCCTTCACACCGCACCCGGACGGCTCGTTCCGGGTGATCGCCGCCGCGCCGCACTGGGCCGGCGGCGACGCCCAGGCCACCGCCTCGGCACTCCTGGGCGGCGATGCGACCGCCGGCGCCGCCACCCTCAGCGCCGGACACCTGTCGTGGTGGCACACCTTCTGGAACGGAGTGGGCCTGACCGAGTTCTCCTCGGCGGACGGCAGCGCGGACTACATGGAGAACCTGCGCACCCTGGACCTGTACGACGCCGCCGCCGAGAGCCGGGACACCTATCCCGGCTCGCAGGCAGGCGTCGCGGACCTGTTCTCCCCGTACCAGGACTCCCACCAGTGGGACCCGAGCGCGTACTGGCAGTGGAACCTGCGGATGCAGGTCCAGGCGAACCTGTCCGCCGGGGCGTTCGCGCTCAACGACCCCTACTTCCGCCTCTACCGGGACAACCTCCCCGCCATCCAGACCTGGACCACGGCGCACATGGGCGGCCGTGCCGGCGCGTGCGTGCCGGAGACGATGCGGTTCAACGGGCAGGGCTACGAGTACGAGACCTGGCTGTCCTCGCCGGGCCTGAACTGCGACGCCGGCTCGGGCCCGTACTACAACGCCCGGACGATCAGCACCGGTGCCGAGGTCGGGCTGTGGGTGTGGCAGCAGTACCGGATGACCGGCGACCGGTCGTTCCTCACCGCGAACTACCCGCTGATGGCGCAGGCGGCCCGCTTCCTGCTGGCGTACGCGACCACGGGCTCCGACGGTGACCTGCACACCTATCCGTCCAACGCCCACGAGACGCAGTGGGACGTCCACGACCCGACCACCGACATCGCCGCGATGCAGGCGCTGTTCCCCGCGACGGTGCAGGCCGCCCGGCTGCTCGGCCAGGACGCCGACCTCGTCACCCGACTCGACGCCGCCATCCCCGAGATCCGCCCCTACGCCCGCACCGACGCCGCCACCCGGACCCAACTGCTCACCCCCGCCGACGACGCCGCCGGCGCGGATGTCATCGCCCCCTCCTACGACCCGGCCGCGAGCGCGCACAACTCGGAGAACGTCGGCCTGGAACCGGTCTGGCCCTACGGCCTGATCGGTGACGCGAGCCCGCTCACCGACCTCGCCAAGCGCACCTACGCCGACCGGCCCGACAAGCTGACGAACGACTGGTCCAACGATCCGCTCCAGGCCGCCCGGCTCGGCCTGGGCAGCGAGGTCGCGAGCACCCTCACCGGCATCACCGAGGCATACCAGAAGCTGCCCTCGGGGCTCGCGACCTTCGTCGGGAACGAGCCGTACGCCGAACAGCAGGGCGTGGTGGCGGCGACGCTGGACGAGGCGCTGGTCCAGGACTACGACGGCCTGGTGCGCATCGCGCCCGCGCTGCCGCCCGGTTGGGACGCCGACGGCACCGTCTTCATCCAGGGCGGCAGCAAGGTCTCCGTCCAGGCCCATGGCGGCGTCGTCACCACGGTGGGGATCAACGCCGGCTCCACCGGAGCCATCAAGGTCCGCAACCCCTGGCCAGGACACCAGATCCAGGTGGTCGACGGCACGGACGAGAAGACCGTCGTCGTCGCCTCGACCGGAAACGCGCAGATCTCCGTTCCGGCCGTCGCCGGCTCCTCCTACCTGGTCCAGCAGGTCGCCGACCCGGTCGGCGCCAGGCCCGTCGCCGCGGTCACCGGGACCCCCGCCACCCAGGCGCGCACCCTCGGCCCGGTCACCATCGGCCTGCTTCCCGGCGGCCCTGTCGTCGGCGCCGCCTCGGGCCGCTGCCTCGATGATCCGGGTGCCGTCACCGCCCCCGGCACCAAGGTCGACATCTGGGACTGCGACGGAAGCGTCAACCAGACCTGGACCCGCGAGCGCCACGGCACCCTCACCGTGCAGGGCATGTGCCTCGACGCCTCCGACGGCGGCACCGCGCCGGGCACCGCGGTCGTCCTGTGGACCTGCACCGCGGGCGCCGCCGACCAGCAGTGGACGCTCGGCCCGGACGGCACGATCCGCAACACCGCCTCGGGCCTGTGCCTGGACGTCACCAACGCCGGCACCGCGAACGGCACGCCCGCGGAGCTGTGGACCTGCAACGGAGGTGGCAACCAGCAATGGGCCACCGGCTGAGCCGTGTTCCGGCGGCGGCGCCGCCCGTGCGGGCCGGGCCGGGCGGCCATCCCTGACGTTCTGCCAGCGAACGAATCCCCTCACCCACCCGCGGTCCCCCCGGACCGCCGACCCTTCCCGAGGACCCCTCATGCTCCCCTTGCGACATGCCCGAACCGGACGTGCCGGAACCCGACATGCCCGAACCGGCGGGCCGCGCAGAGGCCGCGCCGCGACCTTCACCGCCGCCCTCGTCACCTGGCTGGCCGCGGTGCTGGCCTTCGCGCTGCCCTCGACCGCCGCCCACGCGGCGGCGACCGCGCAGTTCAACCCCGGCCAGACGTGGCAGGACAGCGCCGGCGGGGTGCTGCAACTGCACGGACTGGGCATCGTCAAGTCCGGCTCGACCTGGTACGGCTTCGGCGAGGACAAGACCGGCGAGAACTCCGGCGACGCGTCCTTCCAGGACATCCCCTGCTACAGCAGCACCGACCTGGCGCACTGGACGAAGAAGGGCCAGGCGCTGACCCGGCAGGCCGACGGCGACCTGGGCCCGAACCGGGTGGTCGAGCGCCCCAAGGTGATCTACAACGCCTCGACCCACACCTACGTGATGTACCTGCACATCGACTCCTCCTCCTACGGCGACGCCAAGGTGGGCGTGGCCACCAGCAGCACGCCCTGCGGGCCGTACACGTACCGCGGCAGCTTCCGGCCGCTCGGCTTCGAGAGCCGTGACCTGAACATCTTCCAGGACACCGACGGCACCGCCTACCTGCTCAGCGAGGACCGCTCCAACGGCCTGCGGATCGACAAGCTGTCGGCCGACTACCTCTCCGTGACGTCCGCGGTCGCCGTCCTGCCCGACTACGAAGCCCCCGCGATGGCCAAGGTCGGCGGCCGGTACTTCCTGCTCGGCTCGCACCTGAGCGGCTGGAGCACCAACGACAACGACTACGCCACCGCCACCTCGCTCGCCGGCCCCTGGTCCGGCTGGCGCCCCTTCGCCGCGGCCGGCACCAGCACCTACGACAGCCAGACCGCGAACATCATCCCCGTCCAGGGCTCGTCCGGGACGACGTACATCTACGCCGGCGACCGCTGGAACACCTCCGATCTGGGGTCCTCCGCGCTGGTCTGGCTGCCCATGACGATCAGCGGCAGCACCCTGTCGGTCGGCTGGCAGAACTCCTGGACGCTGGACTCCGCGGCCGGCACCTGGTCCAACGGCTCCTCCAACCCCGCCGACGGCACCATGACCCTGGCCAACGCCAACAGTTCGCTGCTGATGGACGTCAGCGGCGGCTCCACCGCGGACGGCGCCGCCGTGATCCAGTGGGGCGCCGACGGCGGCGCCAACCAGCAGTGGACGATGTCCAGGGTGGACGGCAACGTCTACACCCTGGCGAGTGCGGCCAGCGGCAAGTGCCTTGAGGTGCCGGGCAGTTCGGCCGACCAGGGCACGCAGCTCGACCAGCGGACGTGTGACGGCGGCAGCAACCAGCGCTGGGCGGTGGAAGCCGCGGGGACGTACACCTCGCCCACCGACTCCTGGTTCGTGCTGGTGAACCTGGCGACCGGCTGGGTCGCCGATGTCGCCAACCAGTCCACCACGGCGGGCGACCCGGTCGTCCAGTGGGTGGGCAACGGCGGCTACAACCAGATCTGGGCGCTCGGCTGAGCACCTGACGGCGCCACCACCGCTCCGGCCGCCACCCCGGCCGCCACCCCGGCCGCCACCCGGTCAGCCGGGCTGGTGGCCGGGGTGAGGCTCGTGCCCGAGGTGCGGTTCGTGCCCGGGGTGCGGTTCGTGCCCGGGGTGCGGCTCGTGTTCGGCGGACGCCTGGGACGCCGTCATGTCGAGCAGCTGCATCGCGTCGTGGTCGGGGGTGCCGGGGCCGGCGGAGTAGACGCCCATCCGGTGCCCGGGGGTGCCTTCGAGCGCCATGCCCTGGAAGGCGAGCGTGATCTCCCCGACCTGGGGGTGCAGAAAGGTCTTGGTGAGGTGCTTGCGGCCGGTGACCTCGTAGCGCTCCCACAGACCCGCGAAGTCCGGGCTCTTCAGCAGGAGTTCGCCGACGAGCTGGGCGAGGTCGGGCGCGTCGGGGTCGGTGCCGGCCAGCGCGCGCAGCCGGGCCACGCAGCCGCGGACCTGGTTGCCCCAGTCGGGGAAGAGCTCGCGCGCGGTCGGGTGGAGGAAGAGGTAGCGGGCGAGGTTGCGCTGGGTGGCGGGCCAGTCGTCCATGCCGCAGTAGAGGGCGAGCCCACCGGGGTTGTGGGCGAGCAGGTCCATGCTGCGGCTCAGGACGTACGCGGGGTTCGGACGTACCGTCTCCAGCAGCAGCTTCACCGGGGAGCGCACCGCGCGGGTCGGGGCCGGGACGGGCTGCGGCGCGTAGCGGGCGGCGCGCACCGCGAGTTCGCGCAGGTGCTGGTGCTCCGCGTCGTCCAGTTGCAGGGCGCGGGCGAGGGCGTCGACCACCGCGGGACTCGGGCGGGTCTCCTTGCCGCGTTCCAGGCGGGTGTAGTAGTCGATGCTGACGCCGGCGAGCGTGGCCAGCTCCTCGCGGCGCAGGCCGGGGGTGCGGCGGATGCCGGGCCCCGGGGTCAGGCCGACGGCCTGCGGGCTGGTCTGGGTACGGCGGGCGCGCAGGAAGCGGCCCAACTGCTCGCCGCCGCTGTGGCCGCCGCCGTGCTGCTCGGGTGCCATGGCTCCAGTCTCCCGCCGCCGTCAGCCCGACACGCCCGAGGTGGGGGGCCCTGTCACACCCCTGCTGGCCGTTCCCCGGCAGATCCCGCCCTGCCGGAAGCGCCCGCGCGGGTGCACGCTCGTAGGTGTGGAGCGATATCCGTACGGGACCGCGGCCGGCCCCGTCGTCCGTGCGCGGCGGGTTCCGCCCTCCGTGCGGGACGACCCCGCGATCCGTGCCGGGCGGCCTCCGCCACCCCGGAATTCCCCGCCCGCCACCGACCGTTCGTACCACCGAGATCATCAGGAGAATCGAGAAGCGATGAAGCACATCAAGCTGCGTGACCTGGACGTCTCCCGCATCGGCCTGGGCGCGATGGGCATGTCCCACGGCTACGTCGGCGCGGGGACCGACGACGCCGGGTCGATCCGTACCATCCACCGGGCCCTGGAACTGGGCCTGACGTTCATCGACACCGCGGAGGTCTACGGCCCCTACGTCAACGAGGAACTCGTCGGGCGGGCGCTGAAGGGCCACCGGGACGAGGTGGTGCTGGCGACGAAGTTCGGGCTGATCTCGCACACCGGCCGCCAGGACGGCACCGACAGCAGCCCGGCGAGCATCCGCACCGCGGTCGAGGGCTCCCTGAAGCGGCTGGACACCGACTACATCGATCTGTACTACCAGCACCGTGTCGACCCGGGCACGCCGATCGAGGAGACGGTCGGGACGCTCGCCGAGCTGGTCACCGAGGGCAAGATCCGCGCCATCGGCCTGTCCGAGGCCGGACCCGACACGATCCGCCGCGCCCACGCCGTCCACCCGGTCACCGCGCTCCAGTCGGAGTACTCGCTGTTCACCCGTGACCCCGAGGCCCACGTGCTGCCGGTGCTGCGCGAGCTGAACATCGGCTTCGTACCGTTCTCGCCGCTCGGCCGCGGTTTCCTGACCGGTACCATCCGCTCCACCCACCAGATCGACCCGGCGGACTTCCGCGCCGACAACCCCCGGTTCACGGAGGAGAACTTCCAGCACAACCTCCGGCTGGCCGACGCGGTCGCCGCCGTCGCCACCGAGATCGGCGCCACCCCGGCCCAGGTCGCGCTCGCCTGGCTGCTGGCCCAGGGCGACGACATCGCCCCCATCCCCGGCACCCGTCGCGTGGCCCGGGTGGAGGAGAACATCGGCGCTGACGAGGTGCGCCTCGACGAGGAGCAGCTCGCGCGGCTCAGCAGCCTGCCCCCGGCCGCGGGGGACACCCACAACGAGGCCCAGATGCGCCTGCTGGAGCGCTGACCGACCTCTCGCCCCACGGGCCCGGCGGCATCCGTCGCCGGGCCCGTCCGTGCGACCCGATGCCGCCGGGCCCGTGCGACCCGATGCCTGGCGCGTCGGTGCGACGCAGCGGCGCGGACCACCGCGCGGTGCACCAGGTTGTTACCTCTCGGCTGCCCTCCTCGTCCAAGGAGGCGGAACGCGGCGGGCCGGGGACGTCCGACCGTCCCCGGCCCGCTACCGCCCACCCGCTCAGCACCCGCCTGAGGACACGTCGAGGAGAGATCACGTGAACACCGCTCTGTGGATCGTCGCCGGGCTGCTGGCCGCGGCCTTCCTGGTCGCCGGCGCCAACAAGCTGTTCATCCCCCGGGAGAAGCTGGCCAAGGCCCCCGGCGGGGGATGGGCCCTGGACTTCGACGCCGGGTTCGTCAAGGCCCTCGGCGCCGTCGAGGTCCTGGGCGCCGCCGGCCTGGTGCTGCCCGGCTGGCTCGGCATCGCGCAGATCCTGGCGCCGAGCGCCGCGGTCGGCCTGGGCCTGATCATGATCGGCGCGGCGGTCGTGGAGTCCCGCCGCCGGGAGTTCGTGCACGTCCTGGTGAACGTGGTCTACCTCGCCCTGATCCTGTTCGTGGCGGTCGGCCGCTTCGGCCCCGAGTCCTTCACCAAGTAGCGGGCCCTGAGCGCCGGTCGGGGCTCAGTGGGGCTCTTCCTCGGGGAGGTCCTGTTCGACCCAGATCGTCTTCCCCTCCTCCCCGTAGCGGGTGCCCCAGCGGCTGGCCAGGGTGGCGGCGATCAGCAGGCCCCTGCCGCCCTCGTCCTGCGCCCGCGCGTGCCGCAGGTGGGGGGAGGTGGTGGAGTCGTCCGAGACCTCCACGGTGAGGTGTTCGTCCCGGATGAGGCGGACCCGCGGTTTCCCGCCCGCGTGCTGGAGCACGTTGGTCACGAGTTCGCTGACCACCATCTCGGTGGCGAAGACCTGGTCCTCCAGCCGCCATGCCTCCAACTGCTCGCGGGCGCGGGCCCGGCAGTCGGCGACGGCGGCGCGCTCCCGGGGCGACGTCCACGACACGTGGTCGTCCGGGGCGAGCCGTCTGACCTCCGCGGTCAGCACCGCACCGCCGTCGCGGGCGCCGCCGACCCGGTCGCCCATGAGGGCGTAGACGATGTTGTCGCAGGCCACTTGGGCGTCGCCGGCCGACCTGCCGGCCGCGCGCCGGAGCAGCGCGAGGGCGTCGTCGTCGCCGGGCGGGTGCAGCATCGAGGCCGAGTAGAAGGTCAGCAGCGTGTCCGGCGCGAGTGTGGTGCGGGCCGTCTCGTAGCTGGAGTGGTGGCCAAGCGCGGGGCCCAGCGGCACCTCGATCGGGGTGGTGACGCCGTCCGCGGTGGTCACCAGCGGTGCGGGCCAGTCCGCGGAGGCGAGCGCGAGGCCACCCGCGATCGGGTCGTAGATCGCGTACAGGCAGCGGGTTTCCCCCGCGGCGGGGCCGGCGGCGCTGCCGTTGTCCGCTCGCGCCTCGGGCGACGCCGCGTCCTCCTGCTGGATCGTGTGGGCCACGTCGTCCAGGTGCGCCAGCAGTTCGTCGGGGGTCAGGTCCATCCGGGCGAGCGTGGCGAACGCGGTCCGGAACCGCCCGATGTCCACCGAGGCGCGCAGGCCGTGCTGCGGGATCTGGCCCATGGCCAGGCCCACCCGGGCGCCGGACAGCGGGATCACGTCGAACCAGTGGGTCTGGTGGCTGCTCGGGTTCCAGAAGTACGCCGTGCGGACGGCGGGCACCTCGGGCAGGCGCTGCGGCAGCAGCCTGCGCTGCAAGGTCGTCGCCGCGTTGAGCTCGCGGGTGTAGCGGCGCGCGTTCTCCATGTGGACGGCCGCCCGGGCGGTGATCTGCTCGGCCAGCGCCAGGTCGTGCCGATCGAACGGCGTGGTGTCCCGCCCGGCCCGGTAGAAGCAGGCCAGCCCCAGCACGCGGCCCCGCTGCACCAGGGGCGCCAGGATCATCGAGTGCACACCCGCCGAACGCAGGATTCCCGCGCGGGCGGCGTCGTGCATGTGCCAGTCCGACGGGCTGCTGCGCGGGTCCACCAGCCGCGGCTTCGTGTCCGCCAGCGCCTGGCTGTACGGGGTGGGGAACGCGAAGCGGCTCGGCTCACCGACCGCGTACAGGCTGGTGAACTCCGTGACGGAGACGAACGCGGCCCGGCGCAGCGGGGAAGTGGCGCTCAGCGGCGGCAGCGGGGCCTCCTCGCCGTGGAAGAGGGCCTCCGCCAGGTCGACGGAGACGACGTCGGCGAACTCCTCGGTGGCCGCCGACGCCAGCTCCTGCGCGGTCTGCATCACGCCCAGTTCCGTGCCCAGCTTCTTGTGCATCGTGACGAGCAGTCGCTCCGCGTCCCGGGACCGGACGCTCTCCGTCACGTTGTGCATGATCGTCGCCGCCCCGACGACATCCGTGCCCTCGCGCAGCGGAAGAGCCAGCACGGAGTAGACCTCCGGCCCCTTCCGGACGTCCTGGACGACGACCGGGCTCGCGCCGGCGGCCCGCTCCTGCGACATGGCCCGGGCGACCAGCGGGCTCAGCGGCAGCGTGGAGTCGAGCTCTTCCACACGGTGACCGACGACGTCGTCGGCCGGCAGGCCGCGCACGGCCAGGCAGGCCGCGTTGCTGCGCACGACCGTCTGCCCGATGTCGTACAACTCCAGGCCCGCGACGGCGTTCTCGAACGCCGACGGCATGTAGGCGCTCTGCACCCGGGCCGTTCCCGGGCTCGCCGCCGATCCGACCGCGGACAGCACGGTGCCCTCGTCGCTCCGCCAGGCGTCGAACTGGACGACCGGCGTGCCGTCCGTCTCGCTCGCTTCCAGCAGGTCCCGCAGCACGTGCAGGGCGGACTCGCCGACGGCGCCGGCCAGGGCGGTCGGCGGGATCTGCGCGGAGCTGCGTACGGCCGTCACCCGCCCCCGGGCATCGAAGCTGAAGGAACCGCTGTCGGGCATCTCGGACCTCTCCTTGCGTGAGGTGCGCGGCCGATCCCCCCACCGGCTCACCACCATTGTCCCATCAAGGCCCTTGCCCACAACCTCGACGAGTCCGTCGGCTGCACGAACCAGAAGACCGACGGCATGGGCGACCTCACCTGCACCACCGGCAGCAAAGTCGACCACGCCCCCCACTGCGCCACCCTCGCTCTCTACGGCACCACCGCACGCAACGACGCCCTCCGCAACGCCACCGCCTGGAAAGGCGGCCCCGCCTACCTCGTCACCGCGGCCAACTGGACCGTCAACCTCTGCGACTACAACCTCGCCGACACCGTAGCCACCGAGGCCCTGCCCCCACACCGCAGATTCGGGGGAACCGGGACAGCGAAAGACCGCGTCTGGCACAGTGCAGCAACAGGCAAAGCACGATGCGGTGCGGTGCCTGCTGCGGCAACCCGACCCGATGGGGGATCATGCGAAGCGGTGACGTAGGGAGCGAGAGCGGCTACTGGGACCCTGCCCACCCTGTCCTCGAGGTCTTACGGGCCCGCCGAGCCGAGGGCAGCCTGCCCGGGCACCGGAGCGACGGTGCGAAGGTGGCGCTCGCCATCGAGGGCGGCGGCATGCGTGGCGTCATCTCGGCAGCCATGCTCACCCAACTCGAGGACTACGGCTTCAAGAACGCCTTCGACACGGTCTACGGCTGCTCCTCGGGCGGGATCAACGCCGCGTACTTCCTCGCCGGCGAGACCTGGTACCCGCTGTCCATCTACTACGACGATCTGACGACCAAGCACTTCGTGGACTTCGCCCGGGTCTTCCGGCGGCTGCCGATCCTGGGCCTGGACTACGCCTTCGACCACGTGATGGAGCAGCTGAAGCCGCTGGACTACGAGGCGGTGCTCCGTTCGGACATCCCCCTGGTCGTCCCGGTCACGGATGTCGATGCCCTCAAGACCGTACCCCTGCGGGACTTCTCCACCCGCGCGGAGCTCAAAGCCGCGCTGCGCGCCTCCGCGTGGCTGCCCATCGCCCTTCCCGGCACGGTTCAGATGGCCGACGGGCGCCGCACGCTGGACGGCGGAGTTCTCACCGCGCTTCCGTTCCGGCTGGCGGTCAAGGACGGCTGCACCCACGTCCTCTCCCTCAGTACGCGGCCGATGCGCCCGGCGAGCAGCGGCTTCTCGCTCCTGCACCGCTACACCTACCTGTACCTCGAACGCATCAGGCGGGGTCTGGGCCGGGGCTATCTGACCGCGATCCGCCAAAAGCACCGGGACCAGGACTGGCTCCACCGCGTGCGCACCGCTCCTACGCAGGACGCGCCCCATGTGCTCGATCTGGCGCCGCTGCCGTGGATGACCGAACTGAAGCGCCACGAACTGGACAAGCACCTCCTGCTGGAGAATGCGCGGACCGCCTACGAAGTGGCGTTCTGCGCGACGGAGGGGCGGCCGGTCGAACTCATCCGCCAGGGAAGCGTCCGGGCCATGCCCAGATTGACGATAGTGGACTCCACTGATGACCACTCAGAGCGTGACGCTGGACCAACTGATCCTGGCAATCAGGGACGTGACGGCGTATAGCGACGCGCAGACCGCGGGCCCGGTCGCACTGCTGGGCCTGACCGACACCGGCCGGCCGGAGACGTCCAGGGACCGGAACCGGCGGCTCCGCTCCTGGCGCCGCCTGCTCCAGGAGATCCCGCTGGACGAGCGTTCGTTCGACGACCGCTTCGGGCTCGCCGGGAGGGCGGCCCTCATCACCGCCCTGTCGGACTGGTGCCGCGGCTACCGTGCACAGAGCGACGAATGCCGGGCGAGATTGGCCGGGCTCTTCGGCTTCACCGGCCTGCTGCTGGTCACCCTGCTCAGCCTCGCCGAGTCAGAGGCGCAGCGCTCCGTGCCGCATGCCTCCACGGTGCCCGCCCAGCAGGGCCGCGCGCTGACCCACGACTGCGCGGACACCTGCGGTGCCCTGGTCACCGAGCCCGCCGTGGCAAGGGCCATTGCGGAGGTCTACCGGCCGGACCCCCCGACCGGGGGGCGCCGCTCCGCGGCGGCCGGGCCGGCGGAGCAGGAGTGGGGCGCCGTGGAGCACGAGCCGCTGAGCTTCCACCGGCACGGCAGCACCTCGCTGATCCTGCGCGGCGTGACCTCCCGGGCCGTGCACGGGAACCGCTCCCCGTTCGCCCTCAAGCTGATCATCTACCCCTTCACCAAGTTCCAGACCATCGCGCATGCCACCCGCGAGTACGCCCAGCGGTACGGAACCTCGGCCGCCGGCGCCCGGCACCTGGTGCACGTCTGGGCCAGCTTCGACAGCTGGATACTGATGGACTTCGTCGCGGGGAAGACCCTCGCGGAGACTGTCAGGGAGGAGCAGGCGCAAGAGGCGGCGGACGGTGAGGAGTTACGGTCGCTGCGGCTGGACCGGCTCAAGGCGCGCGGCCTACGCCTGTTCGAGGCGATGGAGGAACTGCAGAGTGTCGCGCGGGCCGACCCGTTGCCCGACCGGTTCACGGGCGTGCACGCGGACCTGTCGCCGTCCAACATCATCGTGTCCGACACGGACGACACCTTCAAACTCATCGATCTCGGGCGCAACTATCTCTACACGCACACCGTCACCGGGACGACGGGCGCGGACTCCTCGTACATCGCGCCGGAGGTCAGGGCGGGTGACAGCGAGATCGGGCGGGCCGACCTGTACTCGGTCGGCCAACTGCTCGTCCTGATCGGCTGCGGCCGGACGAGCACCGACGGCGTGGTACCGGACATCTTCTACATGCGGGCGATGCTGCTGGCGCGCTTCGTCGAGGATCTGATCGACGCCGATCCCGCCCGCCGATTACTCATCTTCCCCGCGGGCCCGGGGACGACGTTCTCGTTCACCGAACTCAAGAACAGCTTCCTGGCCGAGTTCGAGATGGCGCAAGCAGCAGAGCGAGGAGCCGACACGCTGCGGGTCGAGTCGGGTTGGCGGATGTCACGCGAACTGCTCCGCCCGCTGGCCGGGGACCCGGGCCGGGAGTGGCGGCTGTGGCGCATGCGCAGGCAGCAGAGCGCGCGTCCCGCCGCCAACCGCGGCCTGTTCTCCAACTGGCTGCTGGCCTGGTCCTTCGTCGCCGCCGTGGTGTGGGCGGTCACCAACACGGTCGTCATCACCTGGCTGTTGCGGGACCTGAACCTCGGCTGGGGGAACCGTACCGTCGAGCTGGTGCAGCACCTCACCCACGACCCCACTGGGCTGCCCGTCGTCGACGCGTGGCGGCGCGGCGACTACCACGTCCCCGACTGGCGGGCGAACCTCCCGGCACGGATCGTCGGCTTCTCCTACGCGCTGGCGGCGCCGAAGTACTACGAGATCATCTCCTCGGGCCTGACGCCCCTGGTGGTCGGTCGCCGGGCCGGCGCGATGAGCTGGCTGGCCCTGGCCACCGAGGCGGTGATGCGCATGATGGCCTTGCTGCCGTGCGGACTCGTGCTGGCGTGCACGCTGGTCGAACCGCGATGGTGGCCGATCAACTCGGCGATCGGCCAGTTGTCGCTCTGCCTGACGAACTACACGACGCTTTTCTTCGCCCGTACAGTGATTGCCCGCTCCCGGCGCCTCAAACTCAGTACCGTCCCCACCGACGACAGCAAAATCACGGGGCTGTCCTCCTTCACCCAGTGGGCGCCCACCTCGCTCTTCTACGCCACGGCCGTCCTGACCATCGGTGTCCTCCTCTACACGCACGTCCTGGAGGACACCTACGTCTACGCGCTGGGCGCCGCGGCGACCAACATCTTCGTCTTCTACGTGATCAAGACCGGCACCGGCGGCCCGATGATCCGCGTGGCGATCGTCCGCACCCACCTGGCCGCCGAACGCGTGGCAAGAGCCACCGCCCTCCCGCCCCCACCAGCAGCGCCGCCAACGCCGCCACCACCTCCTCCCTGAGCCCTCCCCAGCTCCGGCGCCCCACCCCGCCGTCGCCGTACCCGGCAGCGGCGCACAAGCCGAACGCGCACCAGGAAGGCGGTGGCCGACGCGGACGATCCCGGAACGGCGGCCCGGAAACTGGCCGACCTCCTGGCCCGCGCCCAAACCGGTCTCACCGACGCCACCCCCACCCAACCGTGAGACCGGGCGCGGCGGTTCACCTTGGTTGATCGGGCGTGGCCGGGGGGCGGAGGCGGCCGTCGTGGATTTCGGCGATCCGGTCGGCCGCGGTCAGGTGGGCGTGGTCGTGGGTGACCAGGACGGTCGCGGTGGACCGGTGGCGGGTGAGGCGGGCGATCAGGTCGATGACGGCGGCGCCGCGTTCCTGGTCGAGGGCGCTGGTGGGTTCGTCGACCAGGAGCACGGTGGGGTCGTTCATCAGGGCGCGGGCGATGTTGACGCGCTGGCGCTGGCCGCCGGAGAGCTGGTGGGGGCGGCGTGCGGCCTGGTCGGCCAGACCGACGGCATCGAGCAGGTCCATGGCCCGGTTCCTGGCCGTACGGGGCCGGCGGCCGTCGATCCGCGCCATGACCTGGAGCTGTTCGGCGGCGGTGAGGGCGGGCAGGAGGTTGGGCTGCTGGAAGACGATGCCGATCCTGCGGCGGCGCAGGCCGGCGAGTTCGCCGCGGGTCAGGGCCTCGGTGGGCGTGCCGTCGATCGTGACGGTGCCGGCGTCGGGGGTGACGAGGGTCGCGGCCACCGCGAGGAGGCTGGACTTCCCGCTGCCGGAGGGGCCGATGACGGCGGTCAGCGTGCCCTTGGGGACCTGAAGGGTGACCTGGTCGAGGGCGGTCAGGCGTGACCCTCCGTCGGGGTAGGTGAGGGTGACGCCGGTGACGTCGAGGCTCATCGGGCGCTCCCCAGGGCGGTCAGCGGGTCGACGGAGGTGATGCGCCGGACGGACAGGGCGGCGCCGAGCGCGCCGAGCGCGATCATCACGGCGGCCGGGACCAGGACGGTGGCGGGTTCGAGGAGGAAGGGCACGGCCGAGCCGGCCACGAGGGCGCCGACGCCGGCGGCGATACCGGTGCCTGCCAGGGTGCCGCCGACCAGCAGGACCAGGGCCTGTCCGAGGGCGTCCCCGAGCAGGCCGGCGGTGGACGCGCCCAGCGCCTTGAGGACCGCGACGTCTCCGCTGCGCTGGATGGTCCACACGGTGAAGAAGGCGCCGATGACCAGCGCGGAGATCGCGAACAGGAAGCCGCGCATCAGCTGCAGGGAGCCGTTCTCGGAGGTGTAGGAGCCGATCGCGGACAGCGAGTCGTCCTTGCCGACCGTCCTCGTGCCCGCGGCCGCGTCGGCCGCCTTCACGTCGACACCGGGAGAGGTCGTCAACGCGATGACCGTGGCGGTCGGCCCGCCGGCCCTGCCCGTTGGGGGTGCGGCCTTCCGCCAGGTGTCGAGGCTGGTCCACAGGACGGGGACGTGGCTGAAGGAGGCGTTCCCGCGCACCGCCGCGACGGTGACCTGCCGGCCGGCGAGGGCGATGCTGTCGCCCGTGGAGACGCCGAGGTGGTCGGCGGCGGCCGTGGACAGGACCACCGCGTGGTCGTCGATCTCGTCGCTGTCGGGGGCCAGCGGGGAGCGCGGCCGTACCCCGAAGGCCGACACCCCGGTGCTCCGGTCGCCCGCGGTCGCCCTGGTGGTGGTGATGCCCAGCGGTTCCGCGCTGCTCACGCCGGGCGTCCCGGCCCACCGCCGCCACTGCTCCTCCGTGACGGTGGAGTCGGCGTACGACAGCGCTTCGCCCGTGGCCGGCACGCCGAAGGCGATCCGGTCCGCGGGCAGGCCGGTGATCGCGGAGATGTTCTGCCGGCCCAGCCCGGCGGTCAGCCCCGACAGCAGCCCGACCAGCAGGGTGATCAGCACGATGACGGCCCCCATCAGGGCAAAGCGCCCCTTGGCGAACCTGAGGTCTCTCCAGGCGACGAACACGGCTGGGGCCTGCCTTTTCATGGGGTGCCGCGGCGGTGGAAGCGAGGTGCGTCACGTTCGCCGGGCGGGTGGACGCGGTGTGCCGCCGCCGGCGGGGTGGACGCGGTGTGCGCCTCCACCGTCGCCGTCAGGACCGCACCCGGGCATCTGGCCCAGGGCAGCACTTGGCGCACCGAAAGGCCGCACCCGGTCTGTAACTTTCGACGGAGGCCGGGAGCGGCCGCGTCTGCTTAGCCTGGAGGGACTGTGAACATCACCGCCCCCGCGAACGTCACCGCCCCCGCCTTGACCCCGACCACCCGCGCCCTGGCCTGGTGCCTGCATCTGCTGGTCGTCGCCCTGCTCGCCCTGGCCGCCGGCCAGGCCGTGATCGACCACCGCCCGCACGCCGGAGCGGTCATCGCGGCGGCCGCGGCGTGCGCCGTGACGTACGCGGCCGGACCCGTGCTGCCCCGGGTGCACAGCTCGCGCCGGGCCGCCGCACTGTGGCTGGCCGCGATGGGCGCCGTCTGGCTGGTGCTGCTGGCCCTGTCCTCCGACGGGGTGTGGCTGGCGTTCCCGCTGTACTTCCTCCAGCTCCACCTGCTGCCCCGCCGCGCCGGACTCGCCGCGGTCGCGGCCACCGCGGTACTGGCCATCGCCGGCTTCTCCGCACACCAGGGCTCCTTCAGCGCGGCCATGGCGATCGGACCGGCCCTCGGCGCCGCCGTGGCGGTGGCAGTGGTCTGGGGCTACCAGGCCCTGTACCGCGAGAGCGAACACCGCAGGCGCCTGGTCGAAGAGCTCACCGCCACCCGTGCCGACCTGGCCGCCGCGCAGCACGCCGCCGGTGTGCTGGCCGAACGCGAGCGCCTGGCCCGCGAGATCCACGACACCCTCGCCCAGGGCCTGTCCAGCATCCAGTTGCTGCTGCGCGCCGCGGAACGGGCCCTGCCGCACCGGCCGGACACCGCCGCGCGCTACGTCGACCAGGCACGGAACGCCGCCGTGGACAACCTCGCCGAGGCGCGGCGTTTCGTCGTCGCCCTCGCCCCGCCCGCTCTGGAGGGCACCACCCTCGCCTGCGCCCTGGAACGCCTGTGCACCGCCACCAGCACCCGGCACCAGCTCACCGCGCGCTTCCAGCTCGTCGGCGACCCCGTGACGCTGCCGACCGCGCACGAGGTCGCCCTGCTGCGCATCGCCCAGTCCGCCCTCGCCAACACCGTCCGCCACGCCGCGGCCACCACCGCCGAGGTCACCCTCAGCTACCTGGACGACCGCATCGCCGTGGACGTCGTCGACGACGGGCACGGTTTCGACCCCGGGCGGCTGCCCGTCCAGGACCCGGAGGCCGGAGGGTTCGGGCTGGCGGCGATGCGGGCCCGCGTGCACGCCCTCGGCGGCGCCCTCGCCGTCGAGTCCGCTCCCGGCCACGGCGCTTCCGTGGCCGCCCGCCTTCCGCTCGCACCCGCAGCCGAGGCCCGCTCGTGACCGACCGCCCCATCCGCCTGCTCCTGGCCGACGACCACCCCGTCGTACGGGCGGGGCTCCGCGCCGTGCTGGAGACCGAACCCGGCCTCGTCGTGGTGGCCGAAGCCGCCACCGCCGAGGAGGCCGTCACCCGCGCCGTCCGAGGAGACATCGACGTCGTCCTCATGGACCTCCAGTTCGGCAAGGGGATGAACGGCGCCGAGGCCACCGCCGCCATCACCGCCCGCCCCGGCGCGCCCCGCGTGCTGGTCGTCACCACCTACGACACCGACGCCGACACTCTGCCCGCCATCGAGGCCGGCGCGACCGGCTACCTGCTCAAGGACGCCCCGCCCGAGGAGCTGGCCGCCGCCGTACGCACGGCCGCCGCGGGCCGTACCACCCTGGCGGCCACCGTCGCGGACCGCCTGATGCACCGGCTGCGCACCCCCGGTGCCACTCTGACCCGGCGCGAGACCGAAGTCCTGGCCCTGGTCGCCAAGGGCCTGTCCAACGGGGCCGTCGGCGACCGGCTCCACCTCACGGAAGGAACCGTCAAGTCCCACCTGGCGCACATCTACGCCAAGCTCGACGTCGACTCCCGCACCGCCGCCGTCGCCACCGCGACCGAACTCGGCCTCATCCGCAGGCGGTAGCGAGCGCGGCACTCCAGCGCCTGCCTCAACGCCTCGGTGACTTGACGCCTCACTGCCTCACTGCCTCACCGCGTCATCGCCTCACCGTGTCAGCCGGTCCGGACGGGGAGGGACACCAGTCCGCGCATCAGGCGGGTGCGGCGCCACTCCAACCGGTCGACCGCTTCCCGTCCGAACCGGCCTCCCGGTCCGAACCGGCTTCCCCGTCCGAGCCGGCGGGCACGGCCTGGACCGGGTACGCGGAGCGCATGGCCGCGTACGTCGGGTACGGGTCGCGGGTGGGGGCGGTCATGTGATCACGCTCCAACAGGCGTCTCGCGGCCGGCACCCCCGCACGACGGCGGCCTCGACGGTCGCCGCCGGCTCCTCCTTCGTCCCCCTCGTCACGGCGTCGGCGGCGCGCTGGACCGTCTCCCGGACCTGCCCGGAGCGGCAGGGGCGAAGAGCGAGACTACCGCCGCTGGTCTCGCCGACCCGGTGTTGGCACAGGCGGGTCGAGCGTGTCGAATGCTCGTCGAGGCACCGGGATCGCTGTTCGCGCGGCAACCGGGGGAGTACGTCGCGACGTACAAGCCGGCGATGGTCGGCGGCACCGTCGCGCTCACTGCGACGGTTCCTGGTGCGACGGTTGCCCGCAGGCTCACCGACGCAGTATGTATTAACCAGATAGTTCATTCGTGCGATCGGAGTGGGACGATGCGCCGAACCCTAGCGACTGTATGCCTGAGCGGGACGCTCCCGGCGAAGCTGGCGGCAGCCGCCGCGGCGGGGTTCGACGCTGTGGAGCTCTTCGAACCGGACCTGGTCTCCACGCCGTTGGGCCCGGCGCAGGTTCGGGAACGCTGCGCCGACCTCGGTCTGGGGATCGATCTCTATCAGCCGTTCCGGGATGCCGAAGGGCTCACCCCGCCGGTGTTCGAGCGCGTGCTGCACCGCCTGGACGCGAAGTTGGCGGTCATGCGGCAACTCGGCACGGATCTGCTGCTGGTGTGCTCCAACGTCGGCCGGGACAGCATCGCCGACGATTCGCTGATCGCCGAACAGCTGGTCCGGATGGCCGACCGTGCGCAGCAGGCCGGTGTCCGTCTGGCTTACGAGGCCCTGGCCTGGGGCCACCACGTGAACACCGTCGATCACGCCTGGCGAATCGTCAAAAGCTGCGACCATCCCGCTTTGGGCCTGTGTCTGGACAGCTTCCACATCCTGGCTCGCGGCACCGACCCGGCGCTGCTCGCCTCGGTTCCGGGCGAGAAGATGTTCTTCCTCCAACTCGCCGACGCGCCCCACATCGGCGTGGACATGCTGCAGTGGAGCCGCCACTGGCGATCCTTCCCCGGACAGGGCGACTTCGACCTGACCGGGTTCATGACACGGGTCCTCGAAGCCGGCTACCGCGGACCGTGGTCCCTGGAGGTCTTCAACGACGTCTTCCGGCAGGCCGACACCACCAGTACGGCCGTCGACGCCATGCGTTCGCTGCTGGCCCTGGAGGACCAGGTTCGTCCCGGGACCCTGCCCGCGGCCGCGCCGCCGCACGAGGTCTGCTTCGCCGAACTCGCGGCGGCGGACCCCGAGCCGTTGGTCGGTCTGATGAGGGGGCTCGGGTTCACCCGCGCCGGCCGGCACCGGGACAAGCCGGTGGACTTGTGGGAACGGGGCCGGGCCCGGATCTTGCTGAACACCGCCGGGTACCGGCGCCGGGACGGCGCCGCCGTGGCCGCAATCGGGCTGGAGACGCCACAGCCGCAGTCCCTTGCCGCTCGTGCCGAGGCCCTCAAGGTCCCCGCGGCATTGCGCCGGCAGGCACCCGGCGAAAGCGAGGTCCCCTGCGTGGAAGCCCCTGACGGTACCCAGATCTTCCTGTGCACCACCGACCGCTCCGACCTCGGGAGCTGGATCGCGGACTTCCCGCCGCCGCGCCACAGCGCCCCGAGCACGGACGCCTCAGCCGCGGCCGGGGAATCGCCCCCGCAGATCATCGGTATCGACCATCTGGCGCTGACCCAGCCATGGCACCGCTTCGACGAAGCCGTCCTGTTCCACCGTGCCGTCCTGGGGCTGGCCGTCCACCCGCAGTTCGACCTGGCCGACCCGCACGGTCTCTTCCGCAGCCGCGCCATGACCAGCGCCGGCCGGCGGGAGCAGCAAGGCGTCCGTATCGCGCTCAACGTCGCCCCCGCACCTGACCAGCACGTCGCGGCCGACCAGCACGTCGCCCTGGCCTGTCGGGACGTGCGGGCGGCAGTCCGTGATGCCAGGGCCCGTGGTGTCGTCTTCCTGCGGATTCCCGAGAACTACTACGCCGATCTCGCCGCACGGTTCGACCTGGACGAGGCGGTGCTGGGCGAACTGCGCGACCTGCGGCTGCTGTACGACCGTGACGAGGGAGGAGAACTGCTGCACTGCTATACGGCTTCGGTCGGCCGGGTCTGTATCGAGTTGCTGGAGCGGGTGTCCGACTACCGGGGTTTCGGCGCCGTCAACGCGCCGGTGCGCCTGGCTGTCCAGCACACCGGCTGAACGCCGGCGCTGCCGCCGTCTAAACTGGCCGCGCTTTCCGCGGGTATTCCCCCGATCGAGTTTTGGAGCCGCATGCCTGCCGTCGATGCTGACAGCCCCCGGCCGCGACGTACCCGAGACCCGGCAGGCACCCAGGCGGAGATTCTGCGAGTGGCTCGCCGGGAGTTCGCCAGACTCGGCTTCCACGGGGCCCGTGTGGACGAGATCGCCGCGCAGACCCGCACCACCAAGCGGATGATCTACTACTACTTCGGCAGCAAAGAAGCGCTGTTCGTGAAGGTCCTGGAGACCGCGTACGAGCAGATCCGCATGGCCGAGAGCAACCTCGACATCGAGCACCTCGATCCCGAGGCCGCGATTCGCCGGCTCGCCGCGCTCACGATGCAGCACCACGAGGACAACGAGGACTTCGTCCGTCTGGTGGCGCTGGAGAACATCTACGAGGCTGCCCACATGCAGGCCGTCCCGGAGTTCGCCGCGTCCAACTCGCCGGCTCTGACGGTGGTGGAACGCATCCTGGAGGCCGGTTGCGCGTCCGGCGTGTTCCGCAAGGACGCGGACGCGGTGGACGTGCACGCGATGATCAGCAGCTTCTGCTTCTTCCGCGTCGCCAACCGGCACACCTTCGCCGCCCTGTTCGGCCGGGACCTCGCGGCGCCGGCGCTGCGGGAGCACCACAGCACTCTGCTCGGGGACATGGTCGTCGCCTACCTGACGTCCGCTCCCTCCGCGGAGCCGGTGGCGACGACCGGAGCAGGGACGTTGCGGTAGGAGCGTGGCACCGGCGCCTCGTCGCCGGTGTCGTGGAGCACCTCGCGGAGAAGGCCGTGGTCGGGGGAGAGGGAGCAGGCCGGATCGGTCCGCCCGGCATCCGCGGTCAGTGCGAAGGCCTGGCAGCGGCATCCGCCGAAGTCCTCCTCCTTGCGTGGACAGCTCCGGCACGGCGACGGCAGCCAGTCCGTGCCGCGGTAGGCGGTGAACGCGGGCGAGCGGTTCCAGATGTCCGCCAGGGCCAGCTCCCGGACGTTGTCGAACGTCAGCGTGGTGATGGACGCGGCCGCGGGGCAGGGCAGGACCGTTCCGTCCGGGGCGACCGTCATCGAGACCGCGCCCCAGCCGCCCATGCACGGTTTGGGCGTGCCGTCGAGGTAGTCCGGCACCACCCACACCAGTTCGAGCCGGGACCCGAGCCGGTTACGCCAGGCGTCGACCTGAGCGGCTGCCCGGCGCAACTGCGCCACGGTGGGCAGCAGTGTGCGGCGGTTGAGCTGCGCCCAGCCGTAGAACTGGGCGTTGGCCAGCTCCACCCGGTCGGCTCCCCACTCCAGGGCGAGTTCGATGATGCGGTCGAGGGCTTCGATGTTCCGGCGGTGCAGGACGACGTTGAGGCCGAAGGGGAGGCCGGCGGCGCGGATGACCGCGGCCGCGGCCTGCTTCTCCGTGAAGGCACGACGCCCCGCGATGGAGTCGTTGGCGTCCGCGTCGGGATGCTGCACGGACAGTTGCACGCAGCCCAGGCCGACAGCGGTGAGCTCGCTCAGCCGCCGCTCGGTCAGCCCGACGCCGCTGGTGACCAGCTGGGTGTAGATGCCGGCCTCGCCGGCGGCCCGGGCGATCGGTACCAGATCGGGGCGCAGCAGCGGCTCGCCGCCGGAGAGGTGGGCCTGGACGACGCCCATGGCACCGGCCTCGCCCATCACCCGGCACCACTGATCAGTGGTCAGCTCCGAGTGCGGGCGGACGAGTTGCAGGGGGTTGGAGCAGTACCCGCACTGGAGCGGGCAGGCATGGGTCAGTTCGGCCAGCAGCGCCCAGGGCGGGGGCACGGGAGTCATGTCAGCCATCCTCGGATGCGGACCCGCTCCAGGAAGGCGGGGACCTCGCGGTCGATGGGGGCGTCGGGGTGCGCGGCGCTGAGTTCGCCCACGATCACGTCGACGCTGCGGATGCCGTCGCACAGCCGCAGGATCTCGGCGGCGCTGCCTCGCAGCACCACGACCCGCTCGGGCAGGAGCAGCAGGTCGGCGTCTCGCACCGGGTCGTGGCGCAGGCGGACGTGGCGGGCGAGGGACGGGTTCCAGGTACTCAGCACGGCGATCCGTCCGGGCCGAGGGCGACGGCGTCGAGCAGGCTCCACAGGACCTCGCACTTGTAGGCCAGGGCGTCGAGGGCGGCCTGCTGCCGGCCGCGGGTTCGCGCCCAGGACAGGACGAGGGCGAGAGCTTCGCGTCCGTCGCGGGTGCCCTGGTCGACGCGGCGCTCGAAGTAGGCCAGGCCCTCGGGCTCGATCCAGGAGTAGTGGTCCTGGAAGGCACCGATGCGGGTGACCATGATCGTCGGGGCGACCAGCTCGGTGAGGGAGGAGGCGACCGCCTCCAGCACGGGCCGGTTGCGGCACAGGTCGACATAGCCCTGGACGGCGAAGCGGACGCCGGGCAGGACGTGTTCGGCGGACCACAGGTCTTCGCGGGCCAGGCCGGCAGCCTCGCCGAGGCGGAGCCAGCGTTCGATGCCGCCGTCGTCTCCTTCGCGTCCGTCGTGGTCCTGGATGCGCCGCAGCCAGGCGCGGCGCAGGTCCGGACGGTCGAGTTTGGCCAGGATCAGGGCGTCCTTGACGGGGATGTGGCGCTGGTAGTGGAAGCGGTTGACGATCCAGCGGCGTAGTTCGTCCGGGCTGAGCCGGCCTTGGTGCATGCGCTGGTTGAAGGGGTGGCGGTCGTGGTAGCGGCTGGTCGCGAGTTCGCGCAGACGCGCTTCGAACTCCGGCTCGGGCCAGGGAAGCCGATCGCCGGTGGAAAGGTCCGGCAGGGTGGGCGCGGTCACAGGTCGATCACCATTCCCTCCGCTGCCACGTGGAGTCCGGCTTCGGCGAGCACGCGGTTCTCCTCGGAGGCGGGGTCGTTGAGGGGGTTCGTGTTGTTGAGGTGGGTGTAGTAGACGCTGCCCCGCGCGGATCGGGCCAGACGGACGGCGGACCCGTCGGCCCCGGTGACCGGCAGGTGTCCCATGCCGGTGGAGGTGGCGGGGCTCATGCCGTTGCGGCCGGGCTCGTCCTCGTCCCAGAACGTGCCGTCGAGGATGACGCAGTCGGCTTCCGCGACGGCGTCGCCCAAAGCCGGTGTCCACGCTGCCACGGACGGGGCGTACAGCAGAGTGCGGCCGGTGGCGGTGTCGTGCAGGCGCAGGGCAACCACCCAGTCCTGGCCGTCGAGGTCCAAGGTCCGGGCGTAGCGCGGTCGTTTGCTGCTGACGGGTACGGCGGAGACGTCGACGGTTCCGGCCAGGTCCGGGTCCATTCGGACCGGTCGGGGGCCGATCGGCCGGTGGCGCAGTTCGGTGTAGGGGGACAGGACGCGGTCCAGCCCCAGCCCGTCGGTCACCGCACGGTAGGTGGTGGGGGAGGACCAGATCTCGACGGCCTCGCCTTCGCGAAGCCGGGCGATTCCGAGGGTGTGGTCGAGTTCGGCGTCGGTCAGGACGACGCCGGCGAGAGGGGTGTGGCGCCGGGCCGGCCCGGGATGGAGTTCGGGGTGGGCCTCGATCTGCTCTCCCAGGTCGGGAGTGGCGTTGACGAGGTACCACCGGCCGGGTGAGGTCTTGAAAGCCAGGGAGGCGTGGCGCCGGCGGAGCTCGGGGTGGGCGCGTGCCCCGGCGCAGCCGGGGCACGCGCAGTTCCACTGAGGCAGTCCGCCGCCGGCCGCGGTCCCCAGGACACGCAGTCGCACGGCGCGCCTGTCAGCGGGTGCTGAGCGAGTAGGCGGTGACCTCCAACGCGGTGTCGACGACCTCGAAGTCGGGGGTCTGCCAGGTGGAGGTGGTGGTGTCGGTCATGAGATTCCTTTCGAGCGGGTTGTCCGCGGGGAGGGATGGGGCGTTCGCCGGCTGTCAGCCGACGACGATCTTTCCGGTGGCCTGCGGGTATTCGGGATCGTTGAAGAAGTACTCGCCGGCCTTGGTGAAGGTGTGGGTGAAGGACTGGCCCGGCGTCAGTTGTCCGCTGTCGAACTCGTTCTCGAAGAACGAGACCGCGCCGTGGGCCTGCGCGTTGCCGGACGGGTTGAGGAACGTCACGGTGGTGCCGACCGGCACCGTCAGCGACTGGGGGGCCATCGCGCCGGTGGAGACGAGGTTCTCGGTGGTGCTCGGCGCCTTGGTGGTCGAGGACCAGGTCCGTCCCAGGGTGATCGTGTTGTTGACGGAGCTGCCCGCGACCGGGGTGGTGGTGATGTCGTTGCGGGGGTTCGGCGGTTCGGGGGTCGGCGCGGGGGCGACCTTCCCGCCCAGCTTGAACGCCCACAGGTGGTCGCCCTTGGGGATGTCGGGGTAGGGCAGGCCGTTGCCGCCGGCCAGGATCGCGACGTACTGCTCGCCGTCGATCTCGTAGGTGACCGGGCAGGTGTTGGCTCCGGCCCCGCACTGGAAGGTCCACAGCTCCTGGCCGGTGGCGTCGTCCAGCGCGCTGAGGACACCGTCGAGGCTGCCGCGGAACAGCAGCCGCCCGGCCGTGCTGAGGAAGCCGGTGCCGTGGGACAGGGCGGTGGGGTGGTCGCGTTGCCAGACCACGGTGTTGGTGCGCGGGTCGACTGCGGCGAAGCCGCCGCTGTTGTACTGGCCGAGCGGGCGGGCGGTGTTGACACGCCCGCCGTGGGTGTTGGAGTAGGAGGAGTTGATCAGGCCGTAGCCGACGTAGACGTAGCCCGTGGACTCGCTGAAGGAGTGGGCGGCCCAGTCGGCCCCGCCACCCGCGCCCGGATAGACGATGGTCGCCCGGTCCCAGAACGGGGTGAAGCGCCCGCCGTTGGGGTAGAACGGCACCGGCCGGGTGGTGTTCTCCGGGGTGGGGAAGGACGCTGGGATGAACGGCTCGCCGCCCGGGTAGGGCTGGGTGGGCCAGGTCAGCTGCTCGGCCTGCTGCGGGACCGGCCGCTCCTCGATGCCGTGGATTCCCTCGCCGGTGTGACGATCCAGGATGTAGAACATCCCGACCTTGCTGCCGTAGACCACGACCTTGCGGGTCTTCCCGGAGATCCGCAGATCCAGCAGCAGCGGGGACATGACGTTGTCGTAGTCCCAGATGTCGTGGTGCACGGACTGGAAGTGCCACTTGCGTTTACCGCTCTTGGCGTCCAGTGCCAGAAGGCAGTTGGCGAACAGGTTGGTGCCCATGCGGCTGGAACCGTCGGTCCTCGGGTAGGGGTTGCCGAACGCCCAGTAGACGGTGGAGGTGTCGGGGTCGACGGCAGGGTGCAGCCAGCACACCGCGCCACCGGTCTGCCAGCTGTCCCCGGCCCAGGTGTCGTTGCCGTACTCGCCGGTGCCGGGGCAGCTCCAGAAGGTCCAGGCGACCTTGCCGGTCCTGGCGTTCAGGGCGTAGGCGCGCCCGCGGGCGCCGGCGGTGCTGCCCTGCATGCCGACGTAGATCAGACCGTCCCAGTGGACGACCGCGCCGGCCAGGGTGCCGACCGTGCCGCCGCACTCGCCGCCGGGGTCGCAGCCGCCGGTGTCGCCGCCGCCGCTGCTGGCGTCCTCGTTCATCAGCTGCGTCTTCCAGACCACCTTGCCGGTGGTCTGGTCGAGGGCGTGGAGGATGTTGGCGCCGGATATCGAGAAGACCAGGCCGTCCCCCAGGGCGACGCCGCGCATGTTGGTCCTGGACGTGCCCACGTTGGTCTTCCACAGCACCGTCCCGGTGCGGCCGTTGACGGCGAAGACGTTCTGCTGGGTGGTCTGGACGTACAGGACGCCGTTCTGGGCCACCACCGTGGACTGCTGGCCCTGGGAGGTGTCCCCGCCTTCCAGGTTCGTGTGCCAGGCACCGCCGAGCTTGGTGACATTGCGGCGGTCGATGCGGGCGAGGGTCGAGTAGTTCTTGTTGCCCAGGTCGCCCCCGACCTTGGGCCAGTTCTGCCGCGGGGCCGCCAGGCTGACGGGCTGCTGTGGGACGGGCAGCGCCAGGTTGTCGGCGGATGCGGCTCGTGCGTCAGTCGCCAGCGTCACGCTCGTGGTGGCGACCGCGGCCGTGGCCGCTGCTCCTGTCAAGAACCTGCGTCTCTCCATCGGTGCCGTGCCCTTCTGGATGGGGGTGCGCGATCGATGGTCTGTCTGGTGGACCAATCGATCCGTTAGATGGATGGAAGTTAGTCCTCCTCGCCGCGAACAACAAGACTTCCGCACCTGGTTGGTGTTCGGTTAGCGTTGCTGTCAGATTTCGCCCAGAAAAACGGGCTCACTGGTCCGCTCTACGGACCTCACTCATGAGAGGGCTGTACAAGGGTGTCCACACCATTCAGCAAGATCCGGGACCGCCTGCGGTCCAGACGGCTCACCGCCCTGGTGGCCGCGGTGCTCGCGTCCCTGGCGGTCTTCACCGTGATGACCGCCGGCGGCGCCAACGCCAACCAGGGCGGCAACGGCCTGCCGTACTACGCCAACGGCGTCGACCCGCAGTTCGGGGTGTGCCGGGGCATCGACCCGTCGTGCTACCACAAGTGGGTCAACTTCAACCCGGCCAAGAACGGGTACCACGTCCTGGTCTTCACCAAGACCGCCGGGCCGCGCCACGCCGACCTCGGCCCCGCGCTGGGCCCGGGCCTGGACCCGCCGCTGACCGCCGCCAACGCGGTGCAGAACGGGATGGTCGCGCTCGGCAAGGCCAACGGCTTCTCCGTGGACTGGACCGAGGACACCAGCGTGTTCGCCAATCCCGCGACGCTGGAGAAGTACAACGCGATCCTGTTCTTCACCTCCCGGACCGCGCTCGACGACGCCGCCCAGACCTCGCTGCGCATCTACATGGAAGCCGGCGGTGCGTTCATCGGGGTCCACAACGCCTTCGGCACCGAATACAACTGGAACTGGTACCTGGGCCTGCTCGGCAACGCCCAACTCTTCGACCACGGGCCGCTGCAGACCGGCACGGTCAGCGTGACGGCCAAGGACAGCTCCACCCGGAGCCTTCCGCACTCCTGGACCGGTGAGGACGAGTGGTACAACCTCTCCAGCCGCCCGACCGGAGTGAAGATCCTGGCCACCGTCAGCGAGAAGTCGATGCCGACGAACCCGCCGGCCGGCTACAACGGCAGCCCGGGCATGGGCAGTTTCCACCCGGTCGCCTGGTGCCAGTACTACGACGGCGGCCGAGCGTTCCTGACCACCCTCGGCCACGACGCGCAGGACTGGACGATCGGCTCCAGCTACCCCGGAGCCGCCCAGTTCCAGAGCCTGCTGGTCAACGGCATCAAGTCCGCCATGGGCCAGACCCCCTTCTGCACCGCCTGACCTCCTTGCGGCGACGCGATCACCGGTGGCGTTCCCTCCCGGCTCGGGAGGGAACGCCACCGGCGCGCGGGCGGCAGGCGCCGCGCCGTTCACCTCCCGGCCGACGCCAGCAAGGCGACATCGGCGAGCATCAGTTCCCGGTGCGGTTCCAGGCCGGTGAACAGCTGGAACGCGTCCGCCGCCTGCAAGGCCACCATGCCGCCACCCCCCAGAGTCCGGGCTCCGACCGCGCGCGCCGCCGTCAACAGCTCGGTCAGCATGGGCCGGTAGACGATGTCGGCCACCCACAGCCCGTTCCGCAACAAGGCGGCGGGCAGCGGCATGCCGGGGTGGCCGACCATTCCGGTAGGGGTGGCGTGGACCAGCCCGTCGGCGTCGGCGAGCAGCCGGGCCAGTTCCGCGCTGCCGGCGCTGGTCACCTGGGCGGTACCGGCGCGGGCGGCAAGAGCCTTCGCCAGGCCGGCGGCGCGCCGGATGTCGGTGTCGACGATGTACAGGTGCTCGGTCCCCATGCGCAGCATCGCGTGGGCGACGGCGGCGCCCGCGCCGCCGGCGCCCAACTGGACGACTCTGCGCCGTGGGGCGTCGGGCAAAGCGCGGACGAACGAGGAGCCGAAGCCGGTGACGTCGGTGTTGTGGCCGACCGTGCGGCCGTCGGAGAAGACGACGGTGTTGACCGCTCCCAGCGCGGCCGCGTCCTCGGAGAGCCGGTCCAGGTGGGGAACGACCAGCTGCTTGCACGGGTGGGTGATGTTCAGGCCGTCGAAGCCGCTGTCCTGTGCGGCGTGCAGCAAGCCGACCAGGGCGTCGGCCGGGTCGCCGTGCCCGTCGATGTCGAGTATCCGGTACACCAGCCGGATGTGGTGGCGGTCGGCCTCGCGGTGATGGAGCTCCGGGCTGAACGACGTGCCGATCCCGGAGCCGATCAGCCCGATCAGATAGGTGGAGCGCTCTGCCATGGGGTCATGCCTCCTCAAGCGGGGGAGAAGGGCCCGGGCCCGGCACCCGGACGTGGGCAGCCCGGAACCCGACCGGGCGCTGAGGGTGCGCGCCCGGCCGGCGGTCATGCAGGGGGGACGGAACGGTCAGCCGTCCTGGCCGAGATGGGTGGGCAGCACGTCACGGGGGATGGGCCCCTTGTTCCGCAGCCCGGACTGGCTCTCCTCCCAGGCGTGGGCGAGGATGCCCACGCTGCGACTGAGCACGAAGAGGCCCCGGGCCAAAGGCGCCGGGAAGCCGAGTTCGGCGTAGATGACGGCGGTGGCGCCGTCGATGTTCATGGGGATCGGCCGGGCCCGGCCCCGGTTGATCTCCGCCTCGACGGCAAGGGCCGCGGTCGCGTGCAGCCCTTCGACCTCTCCTGCGGCCACTGCCGTGTCGACGAGCGAGAGCAGAGGCGCACGGCGGGGATCGACGGGGTGGAAGCGATGCCCGAACCCGGGCAGGTACCGCGTGTGCTCGCGCCACCGGGCCACCACAGCGGCCGCGGCCGCCTCGGGGGACTCACCCTGCGAGGTGAGGGCGACGACCTCGTGGAGCAGTTCCACGCACTGCTGGCCGGCGCCGCCATGTGAGTCGCCGAGCACGTTGATGCCGCTGGCCATCGCGCTGTTGAGGCCGACACCGCAGGTGGCGGCCATGCGGGCGATGGCCACCGAGGGCGCCTGCGGACCGTGGTCGACTCCGGCGACCAGCGCCGCCTCCAGCAGACGGGCCTGACCCGCGGTGGGCTCGGTACCCAACAGCATCATCCAGATCAGCGCGGGGAAGGAGGACGAGCCGATGAGGTCCTGCACCGGGCGTCCGCGCAGTTCCACCACACCCGGCGCCATCCGGATCACCGAAGTGGCCCACCAGTCGGCCGCCTTGCGGTCCCCCTGCTCCACTGCCGTCGCGGTCATGAGCGCAACCACCTTTCCGTGAGCTCGGCCAACTGGTCGTTGTGCTCACCCAGCAGCGGAGCCGGACTGAGCGGGCGGAGGGCTTCACCGTCGAACTGGACGCCGGTGCCGCACACCCGCACCGAGCGCTGCGACCCGTCGGGGAACGGGACTTCGGAGACGAACCCGCGGTCGACCAGCTGCTCCAGGGCCAACGTCTGGGCGACCGTGGTGATCCGGGCCGCGGGAACACCGACGGCGCCCAACTCGCGCTCCCAGTACAGGCAGTCCTTGCGTTTGAGGGCGACGTTGATCTCGGCGTTGAGCTCTTCGCGGTGGACCTTGCGTGACTCGCGGTCGGCGAACCTGAAGTCGGTGACCAGGTCCACCCGGTCGATCGCCCGGCACAGGTTCTCGTACTGCCGCTGCTGGTTGGCGGCGATGTTCAGCGGGCCGTCCGCGGCGGTGAACGTCCCCGACGGCGCGGCGGTGGCGTTCTGGTCGCCCATCGGCTCCGGCTCCACACCGCACACCAGGTAGTTGGAGACCGGCCAGCCCATCGCGGACACCGACGCCTCCAGCATGGAGACGTCGATGAACCGGCCCGCGCCGCCGCCGGCCCGGGAGGCCAGGGCCGCGCAGATGGACATCGCCCCCATCAGGCCGCCGAGCGTGTCGGCGACCGGAAAGCCCACCCGCAGGGGAGCCGTGTCGGGGGTGCCGGTGATGCTCATCATCCCCGACAGCCCCTGGATGACCTGGTCATAGGCGGGAGCGTCGCTCATCGGTCCGCTCTGCCCGAACCCGGAGATCGCGCAGTAGACCAGGCTGGGGTTCAGCACCCGCAAGCGCTCCCAGCCGTACCCCAGGCGCCCCATCACGCCGGCCCGGAAGTTCTCGACCAGCACGTCGGCCCCGCGGACCAGGTCCTCGAAGCGTGCGCGGTCGCCGGGTTCCTTGAGGTTGAGTTCCACGGACTTCTTGCCCGCGTTCTGGGCCAGGAACGACGCGCCGATCCCTTGCCGGTTCAAGGCAGGGTCCGCGCCCAGCCGCCGGGCCAGGTCACCCTGCCCCGGATTCTCGATCTTGAGTACTTCCGCACCCAAAAGGGCGAGCTGATAGCTACAGTACGGACCGGATAGTACATTCGTCAGGTCGAGGACGCTGATGCCACTCAACGGTCGGGGCTGCACTTGGCGTGCTCCTTCCTTACGTCGCTGCCGCGAAGGGGTGGTCGAACCCGCGCTCTGAGACGTGCTGGGCGGCCCGGGTGAGTTCGCCGGCGAAGCGCGTCACCGCTTCGTCGGTGAACCTCACGGACGGGCCGCTCAGCGACAGCGCGGCGACCACCGAACCCGATCTGCCGCGGATCGGCACCGCCACCGCGGACAGTCCCTGGTCACGCTCGCCGTGACTGACGGCCCAGCCGGTGTGCGCGGCCTCGTCGATCCACTCCGTCAACCGCCTGACATGGCTCGGGCCGTACGGCGAGGTGGCGGCGACTCTGGCCAACTGATCCTCGGAGGCGCTTTGCAGCAGAATCTTCGACGCCGCGCCCATCCACAGCGGCAACTCGTCGCCGACGTGCACGACATGCCGCAGCGGCTCGGGGCTCTCCTGCTGCGCGACCACCACCCGGTGGACGCCGCGGACCATGTACAGGTTCACGGTCTCGCGCAGATCGGCGGCCAGGTCGCGGATGACCTTGCGCGTCTCCGGCGGCAACTCCCAGCTGAAGCGCGCCAGATGGGCCCAGCGCCATAGCCCGGGCCCGGCCATGTAGCCGCCGTCGGTCGCCCAGAGCATGCCGTTCTGCTCCAGGGTCTGCACGATCCGCAGCACCGTGGTCTTGGGCAGGCCGGTCGCGTCGGTGATCTCCCGCAGCGTGACCGATGGTCGTTCCTCCGTCAAGAGTCCCATGATGTCGAGCGCCCGCTGGACACTTCGGACTCCTTGTGTGTCTTCCGTGGTCAAACTTCCGTCACCTGCCCCTAACTTCTCGGCGCCCTTGGCTTGTCGGCCGCCTTCTCGGTCAGTACCGTACTCGGAGTCTGCACAGCGGTCCACTTGTTCCGCCTAGCGGTTCTATGGAGGATGCATGATCGATCCGAAGAACACCGAAGACGCCCTCCCTGTCGATGCACCCGCGCTGATAGCCGGCGAATGGAGGGAGGATGGGGACCGGTTCGAGCGAACCGGTCCCTATCTCCGCCGGACCGTCAGCCGGGCACGATCGACCACTTTGAAAGAGGTCGACGAGGCACTTGAGTACGCCCGTGGAGCGCGCGCCAGGATCGCCGCCCTCGCTCCCGCCACACGGGCCTCCATTCTGGAGCGCGCCGCGGCCCTGGCGATGGAGCGCCGCCCGGAACTGGCGAGGCTGCTGGGTTGGGAGCTGGGCAAACCCGTCAAGGACGGCTCCGGAGAGATCCTCCGCGTCGCGGACACCTTCAGGGTCTGTGCCGCCGAGGCCCGCCGCCTGTCCGGCGAGGTCCTGCCGGTGGCCGGCTGGGAGCGCGGCGTCGGCAACACCTCCCTGACCTACCGGGCACCGGTCGGTGTCGTGCTGGCCATCACCCCCTTCAACGCTCCCGCCAACCTGCTCGCCCACAAGCTCGGAGCCGCGTTCGCCGCCGGCAACACCACGGTCGTCAAGCCCCCGCCGCAGGCTCCGGCCACCTCCGCCGCCGTGGTCCGGCTGCTTCTGGACGCCGGCATGCCGCTGGAGGCCGTGCAACTCCTGCACGGTGGGGCCGACATCGGGGCCGGCCTCTCCTCGGACCCGCGGATCGACGCCATCAGCTTCACCGGGTCCTCCACGGCGGGCGCCGCGGTCGCCCGCGCGGCCGGACCGCGCCGCACCGTCCTGGAGCTGGGCGGCAACGCCGCCACCATCGTCTGCGAGGACGCCGACATCGCGGCCGCCGCCGCGGTGTGCGCCCGTACCGGTTACAGCAACTCCGGCCAGAGCTGCATCTCGGTGCAGCGTGTCTACGTCCACTCCTCGCGCTACGAGGAGTTCCTCGACGCCTTCACCACCCAGGTCAAGGCGCTCAAGGTCGGAGATCCCCTCGACGAGGCCACCGACGTCGGCGCCATGGTCACCGAGGACGCCGCCGAGCGGGTGGTGAGCTGGGCGGAAGAGGCTCGCGCCGCCGGCGCACGGCTCCTTGCCGGAGGCACCCGCGACGGCGCCACCGCCGCACCCACCATCGTCGCAGGACCGCCCGCCGACGCCCGCGTCATCACCGAGGAGGTCTTCGGCGCGCTGGTCGCCGTCACCCCCTTCGACGACTTCGCCGCCGTGCTGGTCCAGTGCAACACGAGCCGCTTCGGGCTCCAGGCCGGCCTGTTCACCCATGACCTGACCAAGGTCTTCACCGCATGGCGGGAACTGGAAGTCGGCGGCCTGATCGTCAACGGCTCCTCCAACTACCGCCTGGACCACATTCCCTTCGGCGGTGTGAAGGACTCCGGCATCGGCCGCGAGTCCCCCCGCTGGATGCTCGACGACTTCACCGTCACCAAGACCCTGACACTGCGCCAGCTCTCGATCTGGGGTGAGGACTAGCCCATGACCGACACCGAGACCACCACCCCCGCGGCGATCTCCGCCGCCGACGCGCTCACCCGGCAACTGGAGTCCTTCGGCGTCGACACCATCTTCGGCACCTGCGGACACACCAACATCGCCCTGCTGGACGCCCTGTCACGCTCCAGCATCAGGTTCGTCATCGCCCGCCACGAGCAGGCCGCCGCCCACGCCGCCGACGGTTACGCCCGCGCCTCGGGCAAACCCGGCGTGGTCCTCGTCCACGTCGGCCCCGGCATGATGAACGCCGTCACCGGTGTCGCCTCCGCCGGCTTCGACTCCGTGCCGCTCATCGCGATCAGCGGCGACATCCCCACCTACTACCACGGCCGCCACCCGCACCAGGAGGTCAACCTCCACCAGGACGCGGACCAGGGCTCCATCTACCGGCCCTTCGTCAAGCGGGTGTGGAACGCGCACCGAGCCGAGGACCTGCCGAGGTTCCTCGAGCGCGCGTTCTGGACCGCCACCAGCGGCCGCCCCGGGGCCGTGCTGCTGAACATCCCCATGGACCTGTTCAACCGCGAGATCCCCGCCGCTCTCGCCGACGCCCACCCCCTGGTCCGTGAGCGCGCGATCCCCGACCTGCCCGCCGACACCGCCCGCCGTATCGCCGGTCTGCTGGTCGAGGCCGAACACCCGCTGGTGTACGTCGGCGGCGGCCTGCGCGGACCGGCCGGCCGCGCGGCCATGATCTCGCTGGCCGAACACCTGGACCTGCCCGTCGCCCACTCGCTGATGGGCAAGGGCACCCTCCCCGACCAGCACCCCCTGCTGCTCGGCATCACCGGCTTCTGGGGCAGCGAGCAGGCCAACCGCAGCACCCGCGAGGCGGACGTCGTCCTGGCGCTTGGCACCCGTTTCGCGGAGACCGACTCCAGCTCCTGGGAACCGGAGTACACCTGGGCCTTCCCGCCCGCCAAGCTCATCCAGATCGACATCGACACCGACGAGATCGGCCGCAACTACCCGGTGGAGATCGGCGCGGTGGCGGACGCCGCCGCCGCGGTCGCCGCCGTCGACCGGGCGGTCCGTGAGATCCAGCCGGAGCCCGTACGGCGCGAGGGCCTTCGCGAGCGGATCACCGCCTCCCGGCGCGAGGTCTTCGACGGAGCCCGCGAACGCGGCCGCAGCGACGCCTTCCCGCTGGCTCCCGAGCGGATACTGGCCGACCTGCGCGACACCCTGCCCGCCGACACGATCCTGGTCACCGACGTCGGCTGGAACAAGAACGGCGTGGCCCAGTGCTACGACCTGCCCGAAGAGGGCCGCTTCATCACTCCCGGCGGCTCCTCCACCATGGGCTTCGGCCCGGCCGCGGCCGTCGGAGTCCAACTCGCCCAGCCCCACCGCACCGTCGTCGCGCTCATCGGAGACGGCGGGATGAGCGCGCAACTGCCCGCGTTGCCCATGGCCGCGGAACAGGGCGCTCCCGTGCTGTTCGTCGTCATGAACAACAGCGCCCACGGCACCATCGCCGACCTGCAGGCCGCGAACTTCAGTACCGGCTTCGGCTGCGAGTTCCTCGACGCCGACGGCAACCCGTACAGCCCGGACTTCGCCGCGCTCGGCGAGGCATGCGGCCTGGACGGCTACCGCATCGGCTCGGCCGACGACCTGGCCAAGTCGCTGCGCACCGCCATCGAGCGCCGCCGCCCCGCCGTGCTGGACGTGCCGATGGTCAACACCCCGGTGCCCACCCCCGGCCACTGGAACATCAAGGACATCTACCACGGCAGATTCGCGTGACCCTGCTGCCGGACCCACAACGAGGTGAACCCATGCGTACCACCCGCACCACCCTCGCCGTCGCTTCCGCCGTACTGTGCCTGGCGGCCGCCAGTGCCTGCTCCGCCCCGTCCGACAAGAACAAGTCCTCCTCCGGCAGCGACTCCTCCGCTCCCATCAAGATCGCGGTCGTGGACGCACAGAGCGGTGAGAACAGCGCGCTGGGCGCCTGGGAGTACAAGGGCGCCAAGCTCGCCGTGGACGAGTGGAACGCCAAGGGCGGCGTCGACGGCCGCAAGATCCAGTTGCACCTGTTCGACGACAAGGGCGATCCGACCACCGGCACCAACATCGCCAGCAAGCTGGCCAGCCAGGGCTACACCGCCATGATCGGCACCGCGGAGAGCGGTGTGACGGTGGCGATGGAGCCGACGCTGCAGTCCGCCCGGATACCCAACATCACCTCCGGGCAGTCTCCCCAGATCATCGCTTCCAAGGACCCGTTCGTCTTCCTCAACGGTCCCACCAGCACCACCTACGACGCCACGCTGGCCAAGTACGTGATCGACACCAAGGGCCTGAAGAAGGTCGCGATGATCAGCAACAACGGCTCCTACGGCAAGGGCGAGCACGACGCCTTCCTCGCCGAACTGAAGAAGCGCGGCCTGTCCCCGACCACCGACCAGGTCGTCACCACCAGCCAGATCGACTTCTCCGCCGCCCTGACCACCATCAAGAAGACCAACCCGCAGGTGGTCTTCATCGGCTCCGAGGAGGTCGAGGCCGGCCTCATCGTCAAGCAGGCGCGATCCCTGGGCATCACCGCCCCCTTCGCCGGAGCCGCCCCCCAGGGCACCCCGGTCTACATCAGCACCGCCGGCGGCACCCACGCCGACGGCACCATCGTCTCCTCGCCCTACCTCAGCAACGACGCCAACGCCCAGACCAAGGCATTCGCCACCGCCTACAAGGCCGCCTACCAGCAGACAGCCGAACTGCACGGAGCCAAGGCGTACGACGGCACCTCGATCGTGCTGACCGCCCTGAAGAACAGCCATGGCGCCACCGGCAAGAAGCTCGCCGACGCCATCCGAGCCACCAGGTACGACGGCCTGCTGGGCGACTTCTCCTTCGACGACACCGGCGTCGGCATCTTCGCCACCAAGATCGGCGTCATCAAGGGCGGCCAACTCACCGCCGCCGCCAGCTGACTCCAGCCACCGCCCCGCGCCGGCCGGCCCGCAAGGGCCGGGCGGTCCACCGAAAGGGAAGCCATGCAAGTCTTCCTGCAGACGCTGGTGGGCGGCCTGAGCCTGGGAGCCGTCTACGCGCTCGTCGCACTCGGCTTCGCGCTCGTCTACCGCACCATGGGCCTGGTCAACTTCGCCCACGCCGACGTCCTCATGATCGGCGCCTACGTCGCCTCCACCTTCACCATGTCCGAGCACCTGCCCTTCGCCGTGGCCGTCATCGCCGCCATCGTGATCACCGGGCTGATCGGCCTGGTCATCGAGCGCATGCTCCGCCCCCTGGAGGGCAAGGACTTCGACCTCATGCTCATCGGCACCATCGGCTTCGGCATCGTTCTCGAAGCCCTGGCCACCCTCATCTGGGGAGCCACCGGCCGCGCCGTCCCCTCTCCCGTCTCCTCCGGGCCGCTCCACTTCCTGGGCGCTTCCATCCCCACCTACGACCTCGTCGTCGTCGGCATCGCCGTCGCCGCCATGGTCGCGCTCACCCTCTTCCTCGAACGCACCCGCCACGGCATCGCCATGCAGGCAGTGGCCATGGACTACGACGCCGCCTCCGCGGCCGGCATCAACGTCGGCCGCAGCAACGCCATCGCCTTCGCCATCGGCGCGGGCCTCGCCGCCCTCGCCGGGGCACTGGTCGGCCCCCTGCTCTACGTCAGCCCCTCCATGGGAGGGACCATCGGCGTCGACGGTTTCGCCGCCGCCATCCTCGGCGGCTTCGGCTCCATCCCCGGAGCCGTCATCGGCGGCGTCGTCATGGGCCTGCTCAGCTCCTTCTCCGCCGGCCACTTCCACGGCTACTCCGACCTCGTGACGTTCATCGTCTTCGCCGCCCTGGTCATGATCCGGCCCACCGGCGTGTTCGGAGAAAGGACGGTCAGCCGCGCATGAACTCCCTGTTCCGCCACCGCCTGACCCGTCCCGGCGGCTACTTTCTCCTGCTCGTCGTCGCCTGGTTCGTTCCGTACGGCGTCGGCAGCTACGAGATGCACATCCTGGACACCGCACTCGTCTACGCCGTCCTCGCCATCGGCCAGGGCCTGGTCATGGGCATCGCCGGACAGATCAACCTCGCCCAGGTCGCCTTCCTGGGCGTCGGCGCCTACACCACCGCCATCCTCACCACGCACAACCACCTCGGCTTCTGGACCGCCGCCGTTCTCGCCGTCCTGGCCGCCGCCGTGATCGGCCTGATCGTCGGACTGCCCGCCCTGCGCGTGCAGTCCCACTACCTCGGCATCGTCACCCTCGGCCTGTCCCTGGCCTTCCTCAACTGGGTCACCAACGCCTCCATCGCCGGCAGCGGCTCGGGCATCCCCGGCATCCCCGTCCCCCCGCTCGGCGGCGTCGACCTCTCCAGCGACTACCTCTACTACTACCTGGAGCTGATCGTCTTCGTCCTCGGCCTGGCGTTCGGACTGTTCGTCGTCCGTACCCGCCTCGGCCGCCGCCTTCGCGCCATGCGCGACGACTCGCTGGCCGCCGGATCACTCGGCGCCCGCATCCCCGTCCTGCGCATGACCTCCTTCCTCCTGGCCGGCATCTACGGCGGCGTGGCGGGAGTCCTGTACGCCGGCCTGATCAGGTTCGTCGCACCCGAGACCTTCAGCACGGCCAACATGTTCCTGCTGCTGGCCATGGTCGTGATCGGTGGCCGCCAGAGCCTGTGGGGATGCGTCGTCGGCGCCCTGGTCCTGTCCGTCGTCCAGAACGAGCTCACGGACCTGTCCACCTACTCCCAGCTCGGCTACGGCTCCGTCGTCGTCCTCATGGTCGTCTTCCTGCCCACCGGACTGGCCGGGCTCCCCGCCCAGATCCGCCGCCTGGCCCGACGCGGCGCGGGCGGATCACCCGTCGTCCTGGGGGACTTCCGCCCCTACCCGGCAGCCGGCGCGACCGCGGCGGCACAAGCCACGCTGCTGGACCTCGACGGCGTCACCATGCGCTTCAAAGGTCTGACCGCACTGGACGACGTCTCCCTGACCGTCCACGAAGGCGAGATCCGCGGCATCGTCGGGCCCAACGGATCAGGAAAGACCACCCTGTTCAACGTCATCAGCGGCCTGTACCACGCCTCCGCCGGCACCGCGCACTTCGGCGGCACGCAGATCGTGGGCATGCAGCCGAACCGGCTCGCCCACCTCGGCATGGCCCGCACCTTCCAGAACCTGCGGCTCTTCCGCAATCTGACGGTCCGCGAGCACCTCCTGACCTCGCTCGACCGGACCCCCACCCGCTGGGCCTGGCGGTACGTCCTGTGGCCCTTCGGTGTCCAGCACGGCGAGAAGGTGCTGCGTGCCGACGCCGAGGATCTTCTGGAGCGCTTCGGTCTGGCCGCCCTGGCCGACGCGATCCCCTACTCCCTGCCCTACGGCATCCAGCGCCGCGTCGAGCTCGCCCGGGCGATGGCGGCCCGACCGCGCCTGCTGCTCCTGGACGAACCCGCGGCCGGTCTCAACGGCGCCGAGAAGGCCCAACTCGCCGAGATCGTCAGCTCCATCCGCGACAGCGGCACCACGGTGGTGATCATCGAGCACGACATGAGCCTGGTGATGTCCCTGTGCGGTCACGTCACCGTTCTGGCCGCCGGCCGGGTCATCGCCGACGGCCTGCCCGCCGAGGTGGCAGCCGACCCCCAGGTCATCGAGGCGTACCTCGGCCGAGCCGCCACCCACCCCGCCGCACCGAAGGACGAGCCCGCCGCGCTCCGATCGGAGGAACACGCGTGAGCACCACCCTTTCGCCCACCTCCACCCGGGCGGCGACCACGCTCCAGGTCGAGGACCTCTGCGTGCGCTACGGCGGCGTCCAAGCCGTCCGATCCGTCAGCTTCACCGTGGAACCGGGCGAGGCCGTCGGCATCATCGGAGCCAACGGTGCCGGCAAGACCTCCACCCTGCGTGCCCTCATGGGGCTCACCGCGCGCACCGCGACCACCCTGCGCCTCGGCGAGACCGACCTGCGCCGAACCCCGGCCCGCAACATGGTCCGCCACGGCATCGGCTACGTCCCCGAGGGCCGCCACGTCTTCGCCGGCCTGTCCGTCGAGAAGAACCTCATGCTCGGCGCCTACAGCAAAGGGTGGGGGCGCGGCCGGACCGCCGAACTCGACAGCATCTACCAGGAGTTCCCCGTCCTCGGCGAGATGCGCGGGCGGACGGCAGGAGCGCTGTCCGGAGGCCAGCAGCAGATGCTCGCCATCGGCAGGGCCCTGATGTCCAAACCCGACCTCATCCTCCTCGACGAGCCCTCCATGGGCTTGTCACCCAAGCTCGTCGACGACATCCTCGCCATCCTGCTGCGCCTGCGCGGCGCCGGCCTGAGCCTGCTGCTCGTCGAGCAGAACGCCGAGCTCGCCTTCGGGGCGACCAGCCGCTGCCTGGTCGTGGAGAACGGAGAAGTCGTCACCCAGGGAAGCACCGAGGAGTTGCGTGCCGATCCCCAGGTGAGGCGGAGCTACCTCGGTATCTAGAACCCGTCGTTGCGGACCGACGTGCCCTGGAGCGCGTCTCCCGGGGGCGCCGGTGCGCCCGCGCGCGCCGGCGCCCCCGAAGGGCTCCGCGTCGCGCGCTCGGGATGGGACACTGGCGGAGCCGGACCCGGGGGGATCGCCGTGCATGGCCCAGGAGTTGAGCCATGCCGGCGACTACGGTGGCATCGGCATCGGCACTGGCATCAGGATCTGGTGCCGGTGTCCTGGCCGCGCTCTCGCGTACGGGTGTCCGTGCCGCGCGGTCCGAACGGCCCGGCAGGGCGGATGGAAGGAATGGGAGGACGGCGTTGACCGATCAGGGGTTCTCCGTGGAGGAGATCGACACCGGCAGGCCCCACCCGGCCCGCATGTACGACTACTACCTCGGTGGCAAGGACAACTACGAGGTCGACCGCGAGGCCGCGCAGCGCGTCATCGACCTGTTTCCGGACATCGTGACGATGGCGCAGGGCAACCGGCAGTTCATGCACCGGGCGGTGCGGTACATGGTGGACAGCGGTATCCGGCAGATCATCGACATCGGTACCGGCATACCCACCGTGCCCAACACCCACCAGGTGGCGCACGAGGTGTCGCCCGAGGTGCGGGTCGCGTACGTGGACAACGACCCGATCGTGGCGACGTACGCGGGGGCGCATCTGCTGGGTGCGGGGAACACCGGATTCCTCCTCGGTGATCTGCGCGACCCGCAGAGCATCCTGGGCCATCCGACCATCAGGGAGCTGATCGACCTCGACCAGCCGGTCGGGTTGATGCTGGTGGCGATCCTGCACTTCATCCGGGACGACGAGGACCCCGCGGGGTTGGTGGCCGCCTACCGGGACGCGCTGCCCGCCGGCAGCCACCTGCTGCTCAGCCACACGACCGGCGACTTCCACCGGCTGGACGGCGACGCGGGGGAGGCCCGGGACGTCTACCGGGACAAGGGGGCCACCGCCACCCTCACCCTGCGCTCCCACGAAGAGGTGCTGGGCTTCTTCGACGGCTTCGCGCTGGTCGAGCCAGGGCTGGTCCAACCGCCGCTCTGGCGCCCTGACGAACCGGTGCCGACGGAGGAGGAGCTGGCGCATGTCGGCTTCTACGGCGGCGTCGGCATCAAGCGCTGACTCCCCGGCCGCACCTGGTGCGCGGCGCCGGCGGTCCGTACCCGGGCCGCCGCGCGCCCGCCGCCGCGCGCCCGCCGCCGCACCGTACCGGCGCGGCGGCGGTCCGCTCCGGCGCACTCGCACCGCACCGCGAGGCGCCACGCTGCCGGACCGCACCGCCGTGCGCCCGCCGTGCCGCGTGCCGAGGTGTGGCGTTAGTCCAGACTATTGACGCGTGCATGCCGCCTGGTTAATTTCGGTGAGCGCTCTCCTCATGGCCCGCGTCCGCCTCCACCGTCACGGCCGCCCCGGCGGTCTCTCCGTTCCATGCGCGAACTCCCGGACTCCGGGGACGATTTGGCAACGTTGTCAAGTGCTTCGGCAACGTTGTCGGATGGTGTCCGTCCGCCCGGTCCAGCCGCGCGCCCCGCACTTCGGACGCCACCCGCGGGAGAGCGTTCCCGGCACGTCGGCGGTTCTTGCCCGTCCCCGCCGCCGCGTCGGGACCCTCGCCACCCCCACACAAGCAGGTGACAGCATGAAGAGATTGGTCCAGTGGGTGCTGACGCTGGCCGCCGCGACGGGGCTCGCCGCCGCGTCGCCGGCCGCGGCCCACGCCCTCGCCCCGGCCGGCGCAGCCGGCTCATCCGGCCAGGTGAAGACCGCACACGCGTGTTCCGCGCCGCTGCACCCCGGTGCCCCGGTCTGCTACGCGCTGGTCCGCACCGATCTGCACGCGCTCCATGACGACGCGCTGTCCCCGCGGGCGAACCCGTCCGGCTACGGCCCCTCGGACCTCCAGCAGGCGTACAACCTGGCCTCCGCCGCCGCGTCGAGCGGCAGCGGGGCGACCGTGGCCGTCACGGAACTGGCGGACAACCCGAACCTCGAGTCGGACCTGGCGACGTACCGCTCGCAGTACGGCCTGCCCGCGTGCACCACGGCCAACGGGTGCTTCCGGAAGGTCAACGGGAGCGGTCAGCAGGGCGACTACCCCGGCGGGGACACGGGTTGGGGCACGGAGGCGTCGCTGGACGTCGACATGGTCTCCGCGGTGTGCCCGCTGTGCCACATCCTGGTGATCGAGGCCGGCGACCTGGACGCGGCGCAGAACCTGGCGGTGTCGCTCGGCGCCCACTTCATCTCCAACAGCTGGGGGACCGGCGACGGTTCGGGCGACGCCGGCGCCGACGCGGACTTCGACCACGCCGGGGTGGTGGACGTCGCCAGCTCCGGCGACGGCGGCTACGGAGTGAGCTTCCCCGCCACCTCGAAGTACGTCGTCGCGGCCGGCGGCACCAGCCTGCACCAGGACTCCGGTACCTCGCGCGGCTGGACGGAGTCGGCCTGGTCCGGCTCCGGGGCGGGCTGCTCGTCGTGGGAGTCCAAGCCGACCTGGCAGACCGACACCGGCTGCGGCGGCAACCGGACCGTCGCCGACGTCTCGGCGGTCGCCGACCCGGGCACGGGCGTGGCCGTCTACGACACCTACGGGCAGGGCGGCTGGTTCGTGGTCGGCGGCACCAGCGCCTCCTCGCCGATCATCGCCTCGACCTTCGCGCTCGCCGGCGCGCCCGCCACGACCGCCGCGTCCGTGCTCTACGGCCACGCGTCCGCGCTCAACGACGTGACGTCGGGCTCCGACGGCTCCTGCAGCCCCTCCTACCTGTGCACCGCGACCGCCGGCTACGACGGCCCCACCGGCCTGGGCACCCCCAACGGCCTCGGCGCCTTCGACGGCAGCGGAAGCACCAGCCCGCAGGGGACCGGGCCGATCGTCTCGGGCGTCTCCTCCTCGCTGTGCGTGGACGACCGCTCCTCCGACACCACCAACCTCAACCCCGTGCAGATCTGGAACTGCAACGGCAGCTCCGCCCAGCAGTGGACCGTCGCCGCCGGCAACACCCTCCAGGCGCTGGGCAAATGCCTGGACGTGGACAACTCCGGCACCGCGGACGGCACCACCGTCGACCTCTACGACTGCAACAGCACCTCCGCCCAGGTCTGGCAGCCCCAGTCCAACGGCTCGCTGCTCAACCCCAACTCCGGCAAGTGCCTGGACGACCCGAACAGTTCGACGTCCGAGGGCACCCAACTCCAGATCTGGGACTGCAACGGCACCGGCGCGCAGCACTGGGGCCTGCCCAACTGACCGTTGACCGCTGATCTCTGAGCGCTGAGCGTGTGGCGTGCCCGACGGAGACGTGGGGCACGCCGCACGCCGTTCGATCCCGGTCGCAACCTTGACACCGCCTGTCGGCTGGTCAGGTCTATCTGCGGCTTTCCCGGTGACCGATCCGGCGTCGCTACGGTGTGTCACCGTCGGCGCCCTCCATGATCCCGGTGAAGGCCGCACACGGCAGCCGAGCCTGCACGGAGGAGACCGATGAAACGCGCCATGAAGATGCTGGGCACCCTCGCCGCCGCCGCGAGCATCGCGGTGGCCGTCCCCGCGTTCGCCCACGCGGCCGGGGGCTCGTTGATCATCAACGGACGTGCGTACCAGGACCCCAAGGGCTGCTACAACTCGGACCAGTGGCCGCTGCGCGTGGACAACAAGACCGACCAGCCGGTCGTCATCTTCAGCGGCCCGGACTGCTCGGGCGACCAGCTCCGTGTCCTCTTCCCGGGCCAGTACGCCATCGACGAGTTCGGCCAGAGCGTCTCGGTTCCCGACTCGAACGACGACTGAGCCGGCTGCCCGAGATGCGGCGACGGGGAAGCGGGAAACGGCAGACGGGAAGGGCTGGATCATGATTCCGGAGCACGATGACGTCGCTCCGCTGGTTCTTCTCGCGAACTTCGCTTCCCCGGTGCCGGCGAGTCTGGACGCGAGCGAGGCGGTGCGGGGGTGGTCGGAGCAGGCGCCCCGGAAGGTCTGGCTGACCCGGCCCGGTGACGTGCTGGTCAGCCCTGTCCCGATCCCGGAGGACTTCAGGCGCTACGCCGGAGGTCTGCTCGGGTTCCCCCACGAGACGGTGGAGGTCGTCGTCGTTCCGGACCTGCCGGGAACCGGCATGCCGGAGGCCGTCCGGCGGCACGGACTCGGCGGAATCCTCCAGGACCTGGCCCGCCGGCATCCCGGGACGCGGCTGCTTCCCCTCGTGCTGGACGGCGCGTCGGTCGAGCTGGCCGCCGAACTCGGCATCCAGGTCTTCCCGTTCGGGTCCGGCCGGCCCGGCGCCGGCGTGCTGAGCGCGGTGGACCGGCTCAACACGAAGACCGGGTTCCGCGCCGTCGCGCGGGAGCGGGGCATCCGGACGCCGGAAGGCCAGGTGTGCCAAGGCGCCGAAGTGCCGGGTGTGGTGGCGCGGATGGTGTCCAGGTTCGGGCGGGTGGTGGTCAAGGCGGACCGCTCCGCGGGCGGCGTCGGCATGCGGTTCGTCTCCCGCGGCGACCCGGCCGCCGGAGCGGAACCGGACGGGACCGGACTGTGGGTCGTGGAGCGCTGCGTCCACTACACGAAGGAGGTCAGCGTGCAGTGCGTCGTCGAGGCGGCCGGGCCACGGGTCGTGTTCAGCGGCGAGATGCTCACCCACGACGGCTCGTTCACCGGCTACCGCTCACCGCTGCGCGACGTGCCCTCCGAGGTGATCGCGGAACTGCACGCGTGGGGCGCCGCCCTCGGGCAGCACCTCGCCGACCACGGGTACGCCGGGCCGTACAGCATCGACGCCCTCCTGGACGACGACGGAACGCTCTACGCCACCGAGAGCAACGTACGGCGCACGGCCACCACCACACCGCAGGCCATGGTCACCCGCCTCGGCCACGCCGCCGGACGCCCCGCACCCGCCTGGCTCATCGCCAAACGGACCACCCGCACCCCGCACACGCTCACCCAGGCCGTCCGGCGCCTCGACACCACCGGACTGGCCTACGGCTCCACGCACGGCGAGGGCGTCGTCCTGTACGCCGGCGGAGCCGCCCGCCCCACCGGGGCCGGGACCCACTGGCGCTACGCGGTGATGGGCCCCGACCGCCCGCGGATCGAGGAACTGGAACGCGAACTCGCCGCGGTACTGGACCTGGTCGAGCCCTGACAGCTCCCGGCAAGCCGTCGAACGTGCCGGTGCTCCGCCCCCGCCCCCTCTCCGCCCATGGACTCGGAACCGCTGCCGGGCCGACCGGCGCTCAGGTCACCAGCGCGGCTTGGCCGGGTCGAAGTCCGGGTGGAAGCGCCGCATGTAGCCCGTGTCGTCGCGGCCGGTGATGCCCTGCCGCAGGTAGTTCTCGTGCAGCCGGGCGAGCGCGTCCCGGTCCAGCCGGACGCCCAGCCCTGGCGACGTCGGCACCGGCACGGCACCGTTCACGAAGGTCAGCGGATGCTCCACCACGTCGACGCCGAGCTGCCACGGCGTGTGGGTGTCCGCGGCGTACGCCATCTGCGGCAGGGCCGCGCCGAGATGGGTCATCGCGGCGAGGCTGATGCCGAGGTGGCTGTTGGAGTGCATCGACAGGCCGAGCCCCCACGTCTCGCAGATGCCCGCCAGCCGCACGGACTGCCGCAGCCCGCCCCAGTAGTGGTGATCGGAGAGGATGACCTGGACGGAGCCGCGTTCGACGGCCTCGGGAAGGTGGTCGAAGGAGACCACGCACATGTTCGTGGCCAGCGGCATCCCCGCCGTTTCGGCGACGGCGGCCATTCCGGCCAGACCCTCGGTGGGGTCCTCCAGATACTCCAGCAGGCCCTGCGTCTCGGCGGCGACCCGGCGCGAAGTCGCCACGCTCCAGGCGGCGTTGGGGTCGATGCGCAGCGGCAGCGTGGGGAACTCCGCGCGCAACGCGCGGAGGGCGTCGAGCTCTTCGTCGGGAGCGAAGACGCCACCCTTCAGCTTGATCGACTGGAAGCCGTACGTCCGCACCATCGTCCGGGCCTGCGCCACGATCCCGTCCGGGTCGAGCGCGGCGCCGTAGAGGTCCGCGTCGTCGCCGGGATGCCGCGCCCACTTGTAGAACAGGTAGGCCGAGAAGGGCACTTCGTCGCGCACCCGGCCACCGAGCAGGTCGTGCACCGGACGGCCGATCGCCTGGCCCTGGATGTCCAGGCAGGCGACCTCGAACGCGGAGAAGACCCGCAGCGCCGTCTTCTCCGGGCCCATCCCGCCGGCGGGCCCGAGCTTCTCCGCCGGTGCCTCCGCGGTGCCGAGCAACTGGTCCACCACGGACCTGAGATGTTCGGTCCGGAACGGGTCCAGCCCGATGAGCAGCGGTGCCACCGTACGCAGCACCGTCAGGTGCGAGGCGTCACCGTAGGTCTCGCCGAGCCCGACCAGGCCGTCCCCGCAGTCCACTTCGACGATCGCGCGCAACGCCCACGGCTCGTGGCAGCCCACGGCGTTGAGCAACGGCGGATCGGGGAACGCGATGGGCGTGATGCGGACGTCGATGATCGTGGCGCGCCCCGAAGGGCTCTGCGCCCCGGCGAGGTCGCTCTCGGTGGGGAAATCGGTCGTCATACCCGGGACTCCTCAAGTCGATGACGTGCGGCGCGGCCACGCGCCACGATGGCGGCGAGCTCCGCGACATGTTCCGGCGTGGCCGCCACCAGCGGCGGGCGGACTGTGCCGACGGCCAGCCCGGCCAGCTCCGCACCTGCCTTGACCAGCGAGACCGCGTAGCCGGGAACGAGGTCACGCAGCGCGGCGAACGGCTGGTAGAACTCCGTCAGCAGGACCTGCTGCGCCTCCTCGTCGCCGGCCCGCACGGCCCGGTGGAACGCGGTGGCGATGTCGGGGGCGAAGCAGTGCACCGCCGAGGAGTAGCTCTCCACGCCGATCGCCGCGTAGGTCCGGGCGCTGAGCTCCGCGGTCGGCAGGCCGTTGAGGAACGCGAACTCGGCGGCGCGGGGGTGCCGGCTGGTGCGCACCGCGGTGACCAGGCGCAGCATCGCGTCGACGTCGCCGCGGCCGTCCTTGATGCCGGCGACGGTCGGGATGTCGAGCAGTTCCACCGCGGAAGCCGGGTCCAGGACCGCGTTGGCCCGCTGGTAGATGATGATCGGCAGGGGCGTGGCCTCGGCGACGTAGCGGATGTGCCGCACCAGCCCCTGCGGAGTGGGCGTCAGCAGGTAGGGCGGCAACAGCAGCAGTCCGTCGACGCCGCATTCCCGTGCGACCCGCGCGAACTCCCGCGCGATGCGCGGGCCGCCGCCCGCTCCGGCGAACACCGGCAGGCGTCCGGCGGTCCGTGTCACCGCGGTGTTCACGACCTGCCGGTACTCGTCGAGCCCGAGCGCGGTGAACTCGCCGGTGCCGCACGCCACGAACAGCCCGCTGGGGCCGGCCGCGATCTGCGCTTCGAGGTGGTCGGCGAAGACGTCCAGGTCGACGTTGTCGTCATCGTCGAACGGAGTCAGCGGGAAGGAGAGCAGTCCGGAGAGTCGCATCATCGCACCTCGCATTTCATGACGTTCATGGATAAATCTCCGATTCGGGGGTGGCGCCGGCCCAGGTGGTGCTCGGCCGACGGTCACGGGCGGGCGGTGGTCACGGACGGACGGGGGTCATGGGTGGACGGGGGTCAGCCGGGCCGGCCCAGCGGAACGGCGCACCAGGAGCCCCCGAGGCGCGGCGCACCCGGGTCGGCAGGGCCCGATCGGCGGATCACCTCGGGCGCGAACTGCTCGGCGTCGTCGAGCGGGTGGTAGCCGATCGCCTCACCTTCGGCCAGGCTCACCCAGCCGCGGGTGTTGCGGCTGACCCCCCAGACGATCCGGTAGCCGGGATCGGGGCAGCTCAGGCAGGCTTCGACGAGCCGGTGGCCGTCGGCCGGCGACAGCCAGGTGGACAGCCCGCGGATGCCGACCGGCGTCGGGAACCAGCTGCCGATGCGCACGCAGATGACGTCCATGCCGAAGCGGTCGTGGTAGAGCCGCCCGGCCGACTCGATCGCGGCCTTGCTCCAGCCGTAGAGCGTGTCCGGGCGGGCCGGCACGTCGGCGGCGACCGGAGCGCCGTCGTAGCGGTGGAAGCCGACGGCGTGGGTCGAGGAGGCGAGCACGACGCGCGGGACACCGGCCAGTCGGGCCGCCTGAAGGAGGTTCAGCGTCCCGCGCACGTTGCGGTCCAGCACGTCGTCCAGGGTGGACTCGACACTCTGGCCGCCGAGATGGACGACAGCGCTGACGCCCCGGCATGCCTCCAGCAGCGCCTGGGCGTCGGTGAGGGAGGCCAGCACGGTCTCCTCGGCGCCGGTCCCCTCGATGGCGGGGGGCGCGGTGATGTCGAGGAGCCGCAGGGTGCGGCCCGCACGCGCCGCCGGCGGCCGCAACTGCGTGCCGACCCGGCCCGCGGCGCCCGTGAGCAGAATCCGGGTGCTGTCGGCGCCGCCGGTGGAGTGCGCGCCTTGCCGGGTCATACGGAACCTCCGATACGGGTTGGTGCGCGGCTGGGCGTGTCGACGGCAGGCAGCGGCCGACGCCGCCGGGCAGCCGGAGCAGGGGACTTCGCCACCCGGACGTGCCGTGGCGGCGGGACAGGGGCACCGGCCGCAGGCAGGCCGCTCGGCCGGCCCGGGGCAGGCCGCAGCGCCGGCCGACCGCGAAACCGGTGCTCGTGCCCGCCGGTTCGACGCACCTCCCGGAGTGATTCGGTGCACCGCCGAGGGCGCCAAGTGCCGTCGACCGCGGACGCGGACACCCGCGCGCGGCACGGGTCACGCCCGCGCCGGACGGATCAGCCCGCGCCGGACGGATCACGCCCTGCCGCGGAAGGCGGGCGCTCTTACGACGTGGGGAGCTGTCCGTCGTCCTCCGGCGGCGGCTTGGAGCCGATCTGGGCCTCGCCGGTCGCGTGCAGGCGGAAGGCCAGTGCGGCCTCCTCCACCCGGCCGTCGGCCAGCATCTCGACCAGGCGCGCGTGTTCGGCGACCAGCGTGTTGAGACCGCCGGTGTAGAACGGGTTGGAGACCACCCGAAGGCTCCAGAGGCTGGGTTCCATTACTTCCCACAGCCGGGGCAGCAGGTGGTCGCCGCTGGCCTGGCAGACCAGGCGGTGGAAGGCCATGTCGCTGTCGCGGAAGCTGGTCGGATCGTCCTGCCGGTCCGCCCGCCGCATGTCGTCGACCACGGCGCGCAGCTGGTCGACGTACCCCTCGGCGCGGCGCTTGGCGGCGGCTCGGGCGGCGAACTCCTCCAGCAGGCCGCGCAGTTCGCGGGCCTGCTCGGCCTGCTCGACCGAGATGCTGGCAACCCGGCTGCCCAGCCGCGGCACGTGCGTGACCAGGCTCTCGTGGACCAGCCGCTTGACCGCCTCGCGCACAGGGGCCTGGCTGATGCCCAGGCGCTTGGCGATGTCCGACTCCACGATCCGCTGGTCCGGGACCATCTCGCCGCTGAGGATGGCCGAGCGCAGCAGCCGGTACACCCGGTCGGACAGCAGGCCGCCGGATGCCATGCCCTTGCTCTGTTCGAGCAGATCATTCAGCCCAGTCATGGGTTCTCCCCCTGCAAGAGTGTCGTCATTCTATTCGCGATACCGGCGGTGCCCGGCGGTCCGAGGCCGTAGGCAGCGGCAGCCGTACCACCCCAGACCGCGGCGGTCTCGTCCGCGGTCAGCCCGCCCAGCGCGCGGGCCGTGGCGCGGGCCACGTCCCCGTACGGCGCCCACAGCGTGCTGACCGGCCAGTCGGAGCCGAACATCAGCCGGTGCGGGCCGAACACGTCGAGTGCCACCCGGGCCACGTCGGGCAGCCGCACCCCGCCCGGTTCCGCGGTGGCTTTGCCGAGTCCGGACAGCTTGGCCACCACGTTCGGCAGGGTGCCCAGCGGTGCCAGCCGCGCGGCCCATCCGCGCAGGCCGTCCCGCCGCACGTCGACGGCCGAGACGGCGGCGTGGTCGACGGTGAACCGCACCTGCGGCAGATCCCTGGCGACCTGGTACGCGTCGTCCAGGGTGCCGTGGCCCAGCAACAGGTCCACGGTCAGGCCGCGTTCGGCCAACGCCGCCATCGAGCGCCGTACCTGGGCCCGGCCGAGGCGGGCGCCTTCGCCTGCCCCGACCGGGTCGCGAAGCCCGACCAGCGCCGGACCCCCGTCGCTCGCACGCAGCGCGTCGATGGTGTCCACGACGGCGGCGTCGCCCAGATCACCGTGGACGACGACACCTGCGATCCGCGCGGACCGCGCCGCCAGGCCCAGCAGCCAACGGCTCTCCGCGACCGTCCGCCCGGCCTGCACCACGATGTGCGTCGAGGAAGGCGCCGCGGCCGCCACGAGGTCGTCGAGGCCGAAGGAGCGCCGCAGTTCGGCGTCACCGGCGGCCCGCAGCCACGCGTGGTCGTGCAGGTCGGGGTCCCACAGGTGGACATGTGCGTCGACGGTGATCACGGCGTCGGCACCGCCTCTTCGAGCAGGCCCGCCGCCCGCAGTTCGGACCAGACCTCCGCGGGGACCGCGACGTCCAGCATCGCCTGGTTCTCCCGCACTTCGGCGGCGGTCCTGGCGCCGACGACCAGAGCGGCGACGGCGGGGTGCCCGAGAGCGAACCGCAGGGCCGCCGCCTTCATCGGCACCCCGTGACGCGCGCAGATCTCCTGGACGGCCAGGGCGCCGGCGAGCCGGTCGGGCGACACCGTCCGGTAGTCGTACCGCGCGTCCGGCCGCGGGTCGGCCAGCAGGCCGGAGTTGTACACCCCGCCGAGAATAACGGCGACGCCACGGGCCTCGCACGAGGGCAGCAGGCCGGACAGGGCGCCCTGGTCGAGCAGGGTGTACCGGCCGGCCAGCAGCACGCAGTCCACGTCGACCCGGGCGACGATCCGTTCGAGCATGTCGCTCTGGTTCATGCCCGCGCCGATCGCGGCCACCACGCCCTGTTCCCGCAGGTCGGCCAGCGCGCGGAAGGCCCCCGCGAGTGCCTCCTGCTCGTGATCGTCGGGATCGTGCACGTGCGCGATGTCCACGCGATCCAGGCCGAGCCGGGTCAGGCTCTCCTCCAGGGAGCGCATGGTGCCGTCGTAGGAGAAGTCCGGCTCCATCCTGCTCGGGTCGCCGGCGGCCGAGCGGTAACCGACCTTGGTGGCGACGACCACCCGCGACCTGGACACCTCGGCCAGCTCGTGACCCAGGCGCCGTTCGGACACGCCGTCGCCGTACCTGGGGGCGGTGTCGAACAGGCGGGTCCCACCGTCGAGTGCGGCACGCACCGTGCCCGCGGCGTCGGCTTCGGACACCGGCTCGTAGAGATTGCCCAGCGGCGCGCACCCCAGGCCGAGCGTGCCGATCGTGAGGCCGGTGCGGCCCAGCAGGGTCTGGCCCGAGACGCGGTTCATGACCGCCCCGCCCGGGTCTGGTCGCGCCACTGCTCGTACTCGGCGCGCGACTCCGACGTCAGCGGGTAGTAGTTGCCGAGCCGGGCGCCCTGGTCCAGGCGCATCCGGCTGAACGCCTCCCAGTCCTGGTGGTCCTGGGCGTGGGCCGCCACCTGCGGCGCGGTGCGCTGCGGAACGACCACGGCGCCGTCGTCGTCGGCGACCACGATGTCGCCCGGCATGCACAGCACTCCGCCGGCCGCGATCGGCACGTCGTACGCCCAGGGGAAGAGCTCCGACTGGGAGGCGTAGTGAGGCGTGGTGCCGGTGCACCAGATCGGCACGCCGAGTTCGCGGACCCGCGGCGCGTCCCTGATCCGTCCGTCGACGACGATCCCGGCGCCGCCCTTGCGCTTGAAGTAGCGCACCAGCATGTCGCCGAGGCAGCCGCTGAACGCCGAGCCGTACGCCTGGATGACCAGGACGTCGCCGGGCTGCACCTCCTCCAGCACCGCCCACAGGGCGGTCTGGCGTTCGACGGCCTCCTGGGCCAGGCCGCTGGCGATGTCCTCGCGCTGCGGCATGAACTGGAGGGTCAGCGCCGACCCGGTGATCCGCTGCCCGGCGTCGAGGGGCCGCGGCCCTTCCATCCAGGTGCGCCTGATCCCCAGGGCGTGGAGCTTCGCGCACGCGGTGGCGCTGCTGACCTGGCCCATCTGCGCCACCGTCGCCGCGTCGGCGCGCTGGTAGGCGTCGCCGCGCACCGGAAGGGGGAACACCGGCTGGGCCTGCTCACCATGCGTCATTTCTGCTTCTCCTGGTATCGGTCGAACGTCGGGTGGCTCGGGGTGAACTGGCGGCGGCTGACCGACAGGGTCAGGTGCAGCCGGGTTCCCGGTGGCAGGATCACCAGCAGGTGGTCGTCCGCCACGTCGATGCGCCGGGTGCTGGTGGTGAACCGGTCGGCCCGGTAGGCGCGGCTCCGGCCGGGGTAGCCGGCTTCGAGTTCCTCCACGACAACCTGGTCGATGCGGTCCTCGGCGAACGCGCCGGCCTGCACCGTGACGCGCCGCTCGCCGGTGTTGCTCAGGTTCACCAGGTGGACGACGATCCGGACGGGGTCGATGTCCTCGACGAGGGCGGCGACGTCGGGCGGCAGGCCGGGCCGGGCGCGGTCGGCGTCCCAGTAGCGCACCCCTGCCTGCTGGAGCCCGCCGTTGTAGAGGGCGGCGGGAGCGCCGGTGGTCAGTTGCACCAGGATCTCCGTCACCACCGGGTTGAGCCGCTGCCAGCGGTGGATGTCATCGGGGTCCACCGCCGGGTCGTCCGCCCGGATCAGCGCCATCCTGCGGGCGACCTGCCCGAGCGCCATGGCCAGGGCCCGGGCCGGGTAGTCGGGGTTGCGGCCGGCGAGGTACGACAGCCACGGCGCCTCGTGGCCGGCCTCCTCCTTGTCGCGGAAGGCGTGCACGGTCGTCCAGTCGTAGCCGCACTCGGCCTCCACCCTGCTGAGCCGGCGCTGGTCCCGCGCTTCGCCCGAGCACCACCAGATCCAGGCCGGGAAGGCGAGTTGCAGGGGCTGGCGGTCGAACCAGCCGTGCAGGCCGCGCCGGTACGGCACCAGTTGCAGGTCGCCGTCGGCCTCGGCCCCCAGGCGCTGGCGCCAGGTCATGGCCATGCTGGAGTCCCCGTCACGGATCGGCCCGCGGGTCGCCTCGGCCAGCACCTGGTCCAGCGGGGCCCGGGCCAGGTCGAACCACGCGCCGTTCTCGCCGGTGACCAGAGCGGCGTTCATGGCGGCGATGACCGCGACCGCGCCGACGCTGTGCAGACCGTGCGGCCAGGTCCAGCCGTACGCCCCGCCGTACCAGCGGCCGCCGTGCAGCTCACCGACCTGTCCGGCCGGTCCCACGTTGTCGGGGACCGCGCCGCCGCAGCCGGCCGTCCTCTCCTGCCAGGCCCGTACGTACTCCACGAGCCAGTCGCGGTAGCGGGCTTCGTGCGAGTAGAGCCACGCGTTGGCGATCAGCGAGGTCGAGGCGAGGTTCACCGCGACGTCGCCGTCGCCGAGCCGCCGGTCCATCTCCTCGCCCATGCGCCGCGCGTTGACGGGGTCGGCGAGGTCGTCCCAGGTGTCGATGCCGGGCAGGTCCTCCAGGGGCAGGCCGTAGGGCCGCATGGTGGCCAGTTCGGCGCCGTAGCCCGCCGCCCACTCCTCGTTCACGCCCCGCCGTGGTCCGTCGCTTCCGGTGTGCGGGGCCCGGATCATCCGCCGCGGCCCGTCCACGTTGCCCGCGGGCGAGGCGGGCAGGTAGAGGTCGGCGAAGCGCAGCGCCCGTCGGCGGAACTCCTCGTCGGACGGGTCGGCCGCGCAGATCCCGTAGAACATGAGCAGCGACTCGCCCTGGTGGAACCAGTCGTACCCGCGCTCGTACTCGTCGACCAGGAAGCCGGCGTCGGTCAGTTGCCGGGTGACGCCGTTCCAGTGCCTCTTGCACGCGTCGAGCAGGTCGTCCGCCCCGCCGAGCAGGTAGAGCATGGGCCAGTTGAAGAACGGCTCGTAGAAGTCGTCCGCCCCGTCGCGTCCTTGGAGCGTCCCGTCGAAGCGGAGCCCGCCGTCGGGGTCGCAGTACTTCTCCTCGAAGACCCTCCACACCTCGTCCAACGCGGAGAACAGCCGCCGCTGCAGCACGGCCCAGGCCGGCGGCTCGCCGACCGGCACGGAGGCGGTCACGGTCACCGGTTGCTCGGATACCGGTTGCCCGGCTGCCGGATGCTCGGTCATGGTCAGCCCTTCGTCGCGCCGGCGGTGAGGCCGCCGACGATCTTGCGCTGCATGATCACGAAGAAGATCAGCACCGGCGCGATCGCCAGCAGCAGCGTCGGATAGACCACGGACAGGTCGGTGGTGTGCAGACCGATCGCGGCGTAGACGCCGGTCATCACGGTGTAGACGCCCGAGGTGGGGCCCAGCACGATCTGCGGGTTCACGAAGTCCGTCCAGACGCCGATGGTGTGCAGGACCACGGCCGTGATCACGACCGGGCGCATCAGCGGGAAGACGACCTGCCAGAAGATCCGCAGCCGGCCGGCGCCGTCGATCTGCGCCGCCTCGTCGAGCTGACGCGGGATGGTCTTGATGTAGCCGACGTAGAGGAACATCGACAGGGGCACGGTCAGCGTCGTCTCGTACAGGACGAAGCCGGGGATGGTGCCCATCAGACCCGTGTAGCGCAGGACGTAGATCACCGGGATGACCAGCACCTGCCCGGGGATGAACAGTCCGGCCAGGAACACCAGCAGCAGCAGCTTGTGCCACAGCCGAGTCCCTCGGGCGACGACGTAGGCGGCCGGGCCGGCCAGTACCAGCGACAGCGCGTTGACCAGCACCACGAACAGCACCGTGATGCCGAACGCCTTGGCGACGTTGTAGTCCGGCGAGGACAGCGCTGCCCGCAGGTAGTGCGTGGACAGCCCACCCGGGCCGGCGGCGAACGGCTTCTCCCTGATCACCGCGTCCGACTTGAAGGCGTTGACCACCACGAGGTACAGCGGCACCAGCATCACCAGCGCGCACAGGCCGAGCACGCCCGCGGCAGTCCAGCTGCCGATCCTGCGGTTCATGCCTCCACCGCCTTCTCGCTGCGTTGGCGCAGCAGCACGATCACGATGGCGAGGACCGCCGTGGCGACCATGAGCACGACGCTCTGGGCCAGGGCGTAGCCGATCTGCCCGTTGCGGAAGGACGACGCCAGCACCATGTAGGCGTACGTCTGGGTGTGGCCGGCCGGACCGCCGTCCGTCATGGCGAGCACCAGGTCGTAGACCCGCAGCAACTGCACGAGCACCAGGACCACGTTGATCGTCACGGTGGGCGCGAGCATCGGCAGCACGACATGGCGGAAGGTCTGCCAGCGTGACGCGCCGTCGAGGCGGGCCGCCTCCAGCAGCGACTCCGGAATGGTCTGCAGGCCGGAGAGGTAGAGCACCACGTTCACGCCGAACGTCGACCAGACCACCACGAAGACGACCGCGGCGAGCGCCCAGTGCGGATCGGCCAGGAACGGGATCGTCCCGTGGTGCGCCGCGGTCAGCACCGCGTTGACCGCGCCGTCGCTGCTGAGCACCGCCGACCACAGGAAGCCGATGATCACCGCGCCCAGCACGTGCGGGTAGAAGAACAGGCCGCGCAGGACCGCCTTGAGCCGGCCCGTGCCGTTGAGCATCATCGCCAGGCCCAGGCCGAGCACGTTGCAGGCCACGGTGCCGACGACCGCGATCACCAGCGTGACGTGCGTCGCGCTCGCCACGCCCGGGTCGGAGAAGAGCCGCCGGTAGTTGGCCAGGCCCAGGAAATCCGGGTGCGGGGAGTAGCCGTCCCAGTTGGTGAGGCTGAGCTTGGCGGCCACCACGATGGGGATGAGCACGAAGACCACGACGGCCAGCAGTGCGGGGCCGACCATCACCATGTCGGTCAGGCCGCCGACGGCGCGCAGCCGCAGCGGGCGGCGGTTCCTGGGCAGGTCGGTGTGACGGGTGGACCGCGTCGCCGGGGGGTCGTCCGCCGGTCCCGGAGCGGTGGCGGTCAGCTCACTTGGGCGCATTCGACGTCCACCACTTGTCCATCGCGGCCGCGACCGCGGCGGGCTTCGTGCCGAGATACAGGCTCTGGATCTGCGTGTTGATCTCGTCCTCGAATCCGGCCGGGGCGGAGTTGTCGCCCAGGCCCGGACCGATGGCGACGACCTTGCCGTGGGCCGCGTCCAGGATCTTCCCGACCTCGTCGGTCAGCGGGGAGGCGTCGTAGCTGTACCCGGTACGGAAGTTGCCCTCGGCCTTGAGCGAGGTGGTGATCGCGGCCTTGTCGCTGACCAGGTACTTCACCAGGCCCATGGCCGCGGTCTGCTGGTTGGACGCCTTGAGCACCGAGTACGTCATGGCCGGGTTGCTCGCCTGCGGCGGCTCGGAGCCGTCGAACGTCGGGACCGGGAACACCCCGACGTCGAAGGACGGCTTCGCGCTGTCGACCGAGGCCACCAGCCAGCTGCCCATCACCATGGTCGCCGACTTGCCGGTCGTGAAGTCGGTGATCATGTCCTGGTACTTGGTGCCGTCGGCGTCCTTGGGGACGAGGCCCTGCTTGATCCAGGACTGGTAGACGTCGAGGTACTTGGCGTAGTTGCTGTCGGCGAACGAGACGGCGTTCTTGTTGCGCTGCGCGTACCAGTCCGGTGCGGTGTTCATCACGTTGGGGTTGGCGAGCATGAGGAACTGCGAGCCGGTGGTCCACTCGCCGCCGGTCTGCAGCGGCGTGTAGCCGGCGGTCTTGAGCTTGCGCAGATCCGCCGTGTACTGGTCGACCGTCTTGGGCGGGTCGGTGATGCCGGCCTTCTGGAAGGCGGCCTTGTTGTAGAACACCAGCGACTGGATCTGCACGCCGGTGCCGACCATCCAGACCTTGCCCTTGAGCTTGGAGGACTGGGAGAACGGCGCGTTCTTCACCCACGGCTCGTCCGGCAGGGGTGCCATCTGGTCGGCGAACTGGGTGTTCTGCCCACCGGCGATGATGGCCGGCGGCCTGCCCGCGGCCAGATCCTGCTGGAGTGAGTCCGTGACGCCCTTGCCGGTGGGTGCCTCGATCGTGACCTTCACGCCCGGGTGGGCGGCGACGTACGGCGCCACCAGGTCTTTGTAGAACTGCTTGGTCAGCACGGGTGTGGTGTTGACCAGCATCCGGATGTCGGTGCCGCCCTTGCCCGAGCCGGTACCGCTCGAACAGGCCGTCAGCATCGCGGCGGATACGGCGATGGCACCCAGCTTGGCCAGGCGCCGGTGAGAACCCGAAACCATCGAACCCTCCCTCAGTTCCTATCGGTTATCGATAGCCCGCTCACTTTCGGGGGCGAACTGGGCGGGAGTCAAGGGCCGTTGACGCCAGCGTTACCTATTCGCAACATCCGGACTGCCGATATAGCCCCAGGTACGGCGGGTTCTGCTGGATTACGCAAGAACTCTTGACAACTCTCGTCGGCCACAGACTACTTGTCTCTCGGTCATTATCGATAGGAAGCCGCATCGTGCAACGAGGGCCGGTGGGGGGAGGCGCGCTGCGCCCGAACCGGCGCCCGGTTCCAGCAGGTACCCACGAAAGGCACGACATGTCCCAGTTCTCTCGACGCGATCTGCTCAAGGCCGCCGGGGCCACCGCGGCGGCCGTCTCGGCAGCCGTCGTCACCGGGCCGGCCGCCCATGCCGAGCCGGTCCACGGGCGAGGCCGACAGCGCGAGCCCGTCCGGCAGTTCTTCGTGGCACCGGGTGGGAACGACACCGCCCCGGGCACCCAGGCCGCGCCGCTCGCGACGCTCGAAGGAGCGCGTGACGCGATCCGGAGATGGCGGAAGGGGTCGAAGGACCGCGCGACCGCCTCGGTGACCGTCCAACTCCGGGGCGGCGTGTACCGGCGGACGCAGAGCTTCACTCTCGACGCGCGGGACTCCGGTTCACCGGGCCGACCGGTCACCTACACCGCGTACAACGGCGAGGAGGTACGGCTCGTCGGCGGCGTGGAACTGCCCGGTGCGAGCTTCGCGCCGGTCACCGACCAGGCGGTCGTCGACCGGCTCCCCGCCGCCGTCCGCGACCTCGTCCAGGAGGTCGATCTGGCCGCGCTCGGGATCAGCGACTACGGCCGGATCGTGCAGACCGGCTACGGCCTGCCCGCCGCGGTGACCGCGCCCGAACTCTTCTTCAACGGCTCGGCGATGACGCTGGCGCGCTATCCGAGCGCCGACTTCCTCACCGTCGGCAAGGTCGTCGACCCCGGCGGGAACCCCCGCAGCGTCCTCGGCGACCCCGCGAAGATGGCGGCGGAGTTCGCCAAGGGCGCGACCTTCGCGTACACCGACCCCCGGCCGTCGACCTGGGCCGACACCAGCGACGTGTGGATGTACGGCTACTGGTTCTACGACTGGGCCGACGGGAACCTCCGGATCAAGGCGATCGACCAGGCGGCGCAGCAGATCTCCACCGAGACCGCGAGCATGTACAGCGTCAAGGCCGGTCAGCGGTACTACTACTACAACGTCCTGGAGGAACTCGACACGCCGGGGGAGTGGTATCTCGACCGGGACACCGGGAAGTTGTACCTGTACCCGCCGGACGCGATGTCCGGCGCGACCGTGCTGCTGTCGCTGCTCGCCGACCCGATGGCGGTGCTCGACGGCTGCTCGAACGTGACGTTCGCGAACCTGGTGTTCGAAGGAGCGCGAGGCGACGGCGTCGTCGTCACCGACGGCACCGCCAACGCCGTCCGCGACTGCACGCTGCAACTCCTGGGCGGGCGGGCGGTCAGGTTCGGCGACGCGAGCACGCCGGACGGACCGGGCGGCGGTTCGCACAACGAGGTCCGCGGCTGCCACATCCTGGCCACCGGCCAGGGCGGCATCTCCCTCGCCGGCGGTGACCGGGCCACCCTCACCCCGGCGAGGAACCAGGCGGTCGGCAACGAGATCCACGACTACAGCCGGCTCCAGGCGACGTACAGCCCCGCGGTCGAACTCGCCGGCGTGGGCAACCGCGCGGCCAACAACCACATCTACGACGCGCCGCACGTCGCGGTCCTGTTCCGCGGCAACGACCACCTGATCGAGTACAACGAGATCAACGACGTGGTGAAGCAGACCAACGACGCCGGCGCCATCTACGCGGGACGCGACTGGACCGGACGCGGCACCGTCATCCGCTACAACTTCCTGCACGACATCGTCGGCACCCCCGGCGGCGACCTCGCCTCGGGCGTCTACCTCGACGACTGCTACTGCGGCACGACGGTGTCCGGCAACATCTTCTACCAGGTCCACACCGGCTTCCAGATCGGCGGCGGCCGGGACAACGTCATCACCAACAACGTCATGCTGTCGGGCATGCACTCGGTGATGCTCGACGAGCGCGGACTCAACTGGGCCGCCGCGGACCTGGCACCCGGCGGCGCCTGGGGAATGTACGACCTGCTGGCCGCCGTCCCCTACCAGGACGAGCCCTGGCGGTCGCGCTATCCGCACCTCGCGACCATCACCGACGACGATCCGGCGTACCCGAAGTACAACACCGTCGAGTACAACGCGCTGTACGGCATCCCCGCGCTGAGCATCGCCCCGTCCGCGCTCACCTACGGAACCGTCGACCACAACCTGACCCTCACCGCCGACCCAGGGGTGGTGACGGTCACCGACGGGACGGTGCGGCTGAGCGGTGACGACCGGATCGCCGCGCAACTTCCCGGCTACCACCGGATTCCCGTCGACCGCATCGGGCTGAAGTGACCACCCGGAAGGCGGCGCGATAGCCGAAAGGAGCGGGCCCGTGTCCCTGACACGGGCCCGCTCCTCCATCCGCCTGTCCGGCTACCGCACGTCGTAGGCGCGGGTGACGGTCTGGGTGACCGCGTTGCCGTTCGCGTCGGTGAGGGAGACCTTCAGCGTGACCTGCTTGCCGGCGGCGCCGGTGTGGTCGAGGACAGCGGTCCACTTCCCGTGCTGCTGACGGGTCGGCGCCTGGGTCCAGGTGGCGCCGTCGTCGTAGGAGTAGGACAGCGCGGCCGCGGTGATCGCGCCCGGGGTGTACCCGGCGTGGCCCTCCGCCGACAGGCCGACCGTGATGCCGCTCCGCGCGGGCAGCGTGTTCGTACCGTCCACCGGCAGGTCGTACGCCGGGAACAGGATCGGCAGGCCACGGGAGTAGACGTCCGGCTCCAGGTGCGAGCGGAAGCTCCAGGTGGTGGTGACGGCGGTGGAGCGCAGCCAGTTCGGGTCCGAGGTCGGGATCTTGGACAGGTACTGGGTGAGCTCGTACGCGGAGTCCTCGGGCGGCACCGTGAACACGTCGTACGGATACTCGCTGGTGGCGATCTGCTCGCCGTCGCGCTTCAGCACCAGGCTGCCGAGGTCGCCGAACGACGCGCCGCCGGACCAGTGGTCACCGGAGGCGTCGAGCCACAGCGCGCTCTGGAAGCCGATCAGGTCGCCCTGCCGCTCGGCGGCCAGTACCGGCTTGCCGTCCGTGTCGCGCGGCGCCGCCGGCCGCAGGAGACCGCGGTACCACTCCTCGGTACGGCGCTCGCCGGCCCGGTAGGTGCGGTTCTGGTCGCCCATGTACGCGGCGAACGGGAAGCTGGTCATCGCGCCGTGCTGCCAGACGTCGTCGCCGGTCGTGTAGTAGGCGGTCCGCGTCCCCGGTACGTGGACCGGGTCGAACAGGCTCACCGTGATGGTGGTGCCGCTGTCCCAGGAGGGGATGAGGAACAGCCCGTCCATGTAGTCGGCTTCCTTGCCGAGGGCGTACCACTTCTCGGTGACCTGGGCCAGCTTGGTGTCCCGCGGCCGGTAGACCTGGTCGGACGTCAGCGGGCCCTGGGTCGGGAACGAGAGGTTGTAGACGTACGGCGAGCCGTTCTGCGCACCGGTCGCACGCCAGGTGGGCCGGAACTCGAAGGTGCCCTTCTTCGCGCGGCCGTCGACGGAGGCGTAGAAGTTCTGCACGTCGCTGCCGGCCATCAGCGAGCCGCTCAGCTGCCAGGTGTCGTCCCAGGTGCGGCCGTAGCTGAAGGTGGTGTGGCTCACCGTCGAGGGGCGGTCGGTGCGCACGCTCAACCGGTGCGCCGTGCGGGCGTCCAGGACGATGGTGGTGTCCCGGGTGAGGTGCACCTGCGGATGCGCGAGGTAGCCGATGGATTCGACGGCGTTGTCCGCGTCGTAGGTGGCCACGAAGCCGGAGAGGGCGTAGTCGCCCGGCCGCACGCTGTACGTCTGGTCGCTCGCGCCGTCGTTGCTGCGGCGCTCGCCCTTGGCGGTGTCGAGGCTGACCAGGTCCACGGACGAAGCGCCGGTCGCGGGCGCGCCGTTGCGGTCGACGACCTTGACCCGCAGGGTGAGCGTCTCCGGCTGGACGTAGAGCGTGACCGGCACGGAGACGTGCGCGCCGCCGCCGGTGGCCGTGATCCGGCCGGTGACCGCTCCGTACTGGGCGGCGGTGAGACGGGCGGTCGGATCGATCCGCACCGGCACCTGGACGGTGGCCCCCGCGGGAACGCTCACCTTGCCCTGCGCCGGCTTGATGACGGGGGAGTCGACGTCGCTGCCGTCGTTGCCGTGCACGCCGCTGACCTTGAGACCCAGGGTGACCGCGGCCGTGCCGGTGTTGGTGAAGGGCACCTGCACGGTGGTGCGGTCCGAGGCGTCCTGCGGCCAGTTGTAGCTGCCGCCTTGCACGGCCGGCGCGGAGAGCACCTTCTGGTGCACTGCCGCGTACACGTCGAGGACACCGCCCCCGGTCTGGTCGGCGCCCGCGACCTTGCCGCCGGTACGGGCGGAGGAGACCAGCGCGGCCTTGATCTGCTGGGCGGTCCAGGTCGGGTGGGCCTGGCGGACGATGGCCGCCGCGCCGGCGACGTGCGGGGTGGCCATGGAGGTGCCCGACATCGTCTGGTAGGCGTAGACACCCCGCCCGCCCGCCTTGGCCGCGAGGATGTCGACGCCGGGGGCGGCGATCTCGGGCTTGAGGGTGTGGGTGACAGCCACCGGCCCGCGGCTGGAGAAGGACGCGGTGGCGTCCTTCTGGTCGACGGCGCCGACGGTCAGCACGCCGGGCGCGCAACCGGGCGAGGAGACGGTCTCGGTGCCGGGACCGGAGTTGCCGGCGGCGACGACGAACAGGGTGTGCGTGTTCTGCGAGAGATCCTGCGCGGCCTGGGCCAGCGGGTCGGAGCAGTCGCCGATCTCGGGGTTGCCCAGGCTCATGGAGACGACGTCGGCCTGCTGGTCGACGGCCCACTGCATGCCCGCGATGATCCAGGAGGTGTCGCCGGAGCCGCTGTCGTCGAGGACCTTGCCGATGAGCAGGGAGGTTCCGGGGGCGACGCCCTTCTCGCGGCCGTCGCTCGCGGCTCCGGAGCCGCCGACGGTGGAGGCGGTGTGCGTGCCGTGGCCCTGCCGGTCGTCGGTGCTGTCGGAGTCCGTGAAGTTCTTCGACTCGGCGATCCGGTTGACCAGGTCCGGGTGTTCGGCGTCCACACCCGTGTCCAGCACGGCGACCTTGGTGCCCTTGCCGTCGTAGCCCTCGGCCCAGGCCTGCGGCGCGCGCACCTGCTGGGTGGACTGCTCCAGCGTCGCCTTGACCTTGCTGTCCAGCCACAGCTTCTTCAGCGAGGTGGCGGAACGCGACCGGGTGCCGGTGATGTCCTGCCAGAAAGTGGCGGCGGTGGACTTGTCGGCCTTGAGCGCGACGCCGTCCACGGCCGGGAGGCTCAGGCCCTGCTCGGCGCCCCGCGGGGCGGCCGGCGCGCTGGCGGCGACATTCACCCCGTTCTGGTAGGTGGCGATGAGGGGCAGCGTGCTGCTGTGGGCGTCGTCGTACCCCTGGCGGATGAGCCCGGTGACGTTGAACAGCTGCTGGTCCACCTTGCCCTCGGCGATCGCCTGGGCGGCGTCCGCCGGGTAGACATAGAGGTCCTTGCCCGACTGGAAGGTCTCCACCAGCGGCTGGGTGCCGTCCTCGCGGGGCAGTACGGCTGCCGAGCTGTGGCCCGACGGGTCCGTGGTCACCACGACCTTGTCGCCGGTGACGAGGGTGACGGTGACCTGCTTGCCGCCCGTTGCCGCGGTTCCGCTGCCGGTGAGGGGATGTTGCCCGGAGGCACCGTCAGGGGATGCGGCCGCTGCCCCGGACGGCGCGCCGGCGGTGACGGCCAGGACGGCGGCGGTCGCCGCGCCCAGGGCCATCCGCGCTATTGGATGCATGAGTCTCCCTACTCGAAGCCGTGGACATGCCATGCTCGGCTGCATCCTGGCAGGGATACGGATCGCTGAGAGGCGCCGCGGGTGACGGGTCTCCCGCGTGACGGCATTCCGACAATCGGCCGTGTCCGCCGGGTCGTTCCGCCGCGCGGGGTCGGTTTCGCGGACGGATTCCGCGGACGGATTCCCCGCGGACGGCCGCTACGGCGGTGATCCGCTCAGAGCCAGCCCGCGCGTGCGGCGTGCCATCCGAGTTGGAGGCGCGACCCTCCGCCGGCGAGGTCCGTCAGCCGGCGCACCCGTCGCTCCACGGTGCGGATGGAGAGGCCGAGTTGGGATGCCGCCCGGCGGTCGGAGACCCCGGCCAGCAGCAGGGCGAGGACCTCCAGTTCCTCCGCGGTCGGTTGCGGGTCGCCGGCCGGGTCCTCCAGGGTCCCCGTGCCGGTGAACACCGGCCGGGCCTGGGCCCACTCCTTCTCGAAGAGGTGCACCAGGGCCGTCAGCAGGCCGCTGCGGTGGACGACGACCGCGCTCGGCACACCGCCGGAGTCCGTCATCTCCAGTGGCACCATGGCGCGTTCCCGGTCCGAGATGACCATCTTCAGCGGCAGCGAGTCGACCAGGCGGAACGCGACACCCGCCATGACGGACTCCCGCACGTCCCGCACCACGTCGTCACCGTCGAGATAGTCCTTGGCGGCCACCACCCGGAAGTCGACCCCCCGGCCCAGGGCGGAGCTCTCCGACGAGTCGGCATCCTCCCTCGCCACCGCGACGGCCTCGCCGACGAGGAAGACGAGCAGTTCCCGCTGGGCGCCGCACTGCAGTTGGTGGAACCGGTGCGCGACCTGCTCCGCGCCGACGACCACCTCCACGACACCGCCGTCCGTGTGCGCGGCGGTGTGGCGGTACCGCTCGGTCAGCTTCGCGTACGCGGTCTCGGCCAGGTGCAGGGCGTTGCGCTGCTCGACGAGGAGGGGGGCCAGGGCCACCGACGGTGGGGTGAGCCGGTAGCGGGTGGGCCGGGGGGCCTCGGGCCCGGGCTTTTCGGGTGCGGGTGCGGGTGTAGGCCCGGCTACGGGTGCAGGTCCGGGTTCGGCTACGGGCGCGGGTCCGGCTTCGAGCCCGGCCGGGCCCGAAGTCCGGGTGTCGGTGGCGACGGCCACCAAGCCGCGTCCCGTGAGGTCCCGCAGTATCCGCTCGCTGGTGGCCTCTTCGAGGCCGGTCTGCCAGGCGAGGTCCTGCGCGGAGGCTGCCGGCCCGGCCAACAGCGCCATGTACACGGCCTCTTCGGGCGCGCCCAGCCCCAGAGCCTCCAGCATCGGGTCCCTCCTCGAGCGGCCACCGTGTCCGGCCCCGGTACGACTCGCCTGCGCCAAGTGGATCTTCTGGACCGAACCCTATCCCGCCGTCAGGAAGCCTCCGTTCGGGCGTTGTTGCTGCCGGCGCGGTCCACCGGATGGGCGTTCGTGAGCGCTTGGATGGGCGTTCTTGATCGCTCGCCGCCGGGCGTTCCCGGTGCGGTCGGCGGCTTCGCTGCCATGCGCGGGCCGTGGCGAGCGAGTCCGTACAGACGTCGAACGCCGCTCGGCGCGACCGTGTCCTCCCGTTCTGCCCCGATCGGTCCACTCTCTCAAGTGCCCAGCAGGGCAGTGCCGTTGGCGATGATCACCGCGCCTCGTCACGTGCAAGTTACCGGAGTGAAACCTTGACGCGCTGCGGGGGCCTGTCTAGCCTCTGGCCGCTGAGTGAATCTGGTCGGTTGAGTTCGATTCGGTTGGATTCCTTGCTCGCCCCTTCCCGCTTCGCTCCACCGAGTCGGTTGTCATCCGCGTGACGAGGACGCGGTCCTCCAGGAGGCAGGCACATGGACACGTACAGGCAACGACGATGGACAGGCGGTGAGAGCCGCTTCGTGGCGCTGGCCGCGGTCCTGGCCGTGATCATGGCCTCGGTGGCGGTGCTGCTGGCCCCGGCCAGAGCCGGTGCGGCCACCACGACGTCGATCACCGTGGACGGCACGTCGCCCGGCCGCACCTTCGACGGCATCGGCACGGTCAGCGGTGGCGGGGCGAACTCCCGTGCGCTGATCGACTATCCGGAGCCGCAGCGCAGCCAGATCCTGGACTATCTGTTCAAGCCGGACTACGGCGCGAGCATGCAGATCCTGAAGGTGGAGATCGGCGGTGACGCCAACTCCACCGACGGACCCGAACCCAGCATCGAGCGCACCAAGGGCAAGGTGAACTGCGACGCCGGCTACGAGTGGTGGATCATGGAGCAGGCCGCCGCCCGCAACCCGAACATCACGTTCGTCGGCCTGGAATGGGCCGCACCGGGCTGGATCGGGGTCGACGACCCCGGCAACCCCTCGCCCGGGCAGCCCTACATGTGGTCCAAGGACAACATGGACTACCTCACCACGTGGCTCGGCTGCGCGAAGTCCCACCATCTGAAGGTCGGTTACCTCGGCGGGTGGAACGAGAACCCCACCGACAAGACGTACTTCGAGGCCCTGCGCAAGCACCTCGACGCCACCGGCGACTCGGCCGTCAAGCTGGTGGCGCCGGACGAGGACAACACCGGTGGGAGCTGGTCGATCGCCGACGACCTCGCCGGCGACAGCGCGTTCGACAACGCGGTCGGGGTCGTCGGACTGCACGGCGTGTGCTGGCACTCCAGTCCCTCGTACACCGGCTGCCCCGGCAGCACGGTCGCGGAGGGACTCGACAAGCCGCTGTGGGTCTCCGAGGACGACAACGACAGCGACGGCGCGAACCCGCAGGCGCTGGCCCGCAACCTCAACCGCGAGTACATCGACGCCAAGGTCACCGCGGACATCAAGTGGCCGCTGGTCGGCTCCTGGCCGTCCAACGAGCCGTTCTACGGCGCCGCCCCGCTGATGGCCGACCAGCCCTGGTCCGGGTCCTACACGGTCGGCCGGGACATCTGGGTCATGGCGCACACCACGCAGTTCGCCCAGCCGGGATGGAAGTACCTCGACGGTGCCGGCGGTTACCTCGCCGGCAGCGGCAGCGGCGGCGATCCGCACAGCGGCAGCTACGTGACGCTGAAGTCCGGGCGGGACTACAGCACGGTCATCGAGACCACCGACGCCCAAGCGCCCCAGACCGTCAGCCTCACCGTGAAGGGCGGCCTGTCCACCAAGGCCGTGCAGGTCTGGCACAGCAACGTCGCCTCCACCGATCCCGCCCAGTGGTTCGACCAGGAAGCGAGCATCACCCCCCACGACGGCACCTACTCGCTCACCCTCCAGCCCGGCTCCGTCTACACCCTCACCACCACGCGCCACCAGGCCAAGGGCGCCGCCGTCCCGCCGCCCTCGCAGACCCAGCCGCTGCCCTACCGGAACGACTTCTCCACCTACCCCGCCGGAACCTCACCCCGGTACTTCCACGACTGGGCCGGCGCGTTCGAGACCGCGACGTGCCCCGGCGACTCCGGAACGCGGGGGTGCCTGCGCCAGGTCCTCACCCATGCCCCGCTGCCGTGGCACACGGACATGAACTACACCCCCACCACCTTCCTCGGTGACCCCGCGTGGAAGGACTACCAGGCCAGCGCCGACGTCCGGTTCGAACAGCCGTCGACCTCGGCGGAACTGCTCGGCCGCGTCGACCACGCCGACCACGACCGCTCCGCGTACCACCTCAAGCTCGGCACCGACGGCGCCTGGAGCCTCTACACCGAGAACCAGAGCGCGACCGACACCACCCTGGCGAGCGGCACCGTCCCCGCGCCCGGCACCGGGAGCTGGCACAACCTGGCGCTGAGCATGAACGGTTCGACCATCGAGGCGTCCATCGACCACACCCGCGTCGCGACCCTCACCGACACCAGCCACGCCACCGGGCAGACCGGCTTCGAGGTCGGCAGCTTCGCCAAGGTCGACTTCACCGACGTCGCCGTCACCGCTCCGGCCGGCACCACCCACGCCACGGCCACGGCCACCAGCCAGCGCGCCGGAAGCGGAGCCCGCAACGCCGTCGACGGCGACCCGGCGACCGCCTGGAGCAGCGAGACGTCCCGCAGGCCCCAGTCCGTCACCGTCGACCTCGGCGCGGTGAAGAAGGCCGGCGCCCTGTCCTACCTGCCTCCGCAGGGACGCGGCGCCAAGGGAACGATCACGCGGTACACCGTCTACACCAGCACCGACGGCACCACCTTCCACCAAGCGGCCACCGGAAAGTGGCGGGCGGACCGCACCCCCAAGACCGCCGTCTTCCCGGCCCGGGCGGCTCGCTATGTCCGCCTCGAAGCCGACACCACCACCGGAGGCTACGCGTCCGCGGCGGAGATCAGCGTCGACTCCACCGACCGGGGCCCGATCACCGACGTGAACAGCGGCAAGTGCGTGGATGTGTCCGGCGGGTCCACCAGCGACGGAGGGTCGATCATCCAGTGGCCCTGCGGCACCAACAAGCCGAACCAGACATGGCAGTTCGTCCAGGCTCCCGGAAACAGCGGCGCCTTCCGGCTGGTGTCGGGCAGCAGCGGCAAGTGCCTCGACGTGACCGCGGCGTCCACGGGCGACGGAGCACCGATCGTCCAGTGGGCCTGCGACGCCACCAGGCCGAGCCAGCAGTGGACGTTCGTCCAGCTCCCCGGCGGCAGCGCCTACCAGGTGGTCTCGGTGAACAGCGGGAAGTGCCTCGACCTGGACGGATCGTCCACGAGCGACGGAGCACCGCTCGTGCAGCTGACCTGCGACGCCACCAAGCCCAGCCAGCAGTGGAACTACCCGGCGCTCGCCCAGTAGGCGACCGCGCCATCACCGACAACGGAGGTTTCCATGAGATTGAGGGGCGTCAGACGCCGGCTCCTGCACCGGTTCCTGGCCACCGCCACGGTCGTCGCGCTGCTCTGCGGCCTGGGACTTGGCGTGGCCGGCGGCGCGACGGCGGCACCACGGCCGGACGCAGCGCAGTCCGGGCGGTCCGCGAGTTCCGCGGGCACCCGGCATTCGGTGACGTACGACGGCTACTCGTACCTGATCGACGGCAAGCGCACCTACCTGTGGTCCGGTGAGTTCCACTACTTCCGGCTGCCCAGCCAGGGCGAGTGGCTGGACGTGCTGCAGAAGATGAAGGCGGCCGGGTTCAACGCCGTGTCGGTGTACTTCGACTGGGGCTACCACTCGCCCGCGCCGGGGGTCTACGACTTCACCGGTGTGCGGGACGTGGACAAGCTGCTGGACATGGCGGACCAGCTGGGCATGTACGTGATCGCCCGGCCTGGCCCGTACATCAACGCCGAAGTCGACGGCGGGGGATTCCCGGCCTGGCTGCACAACGAGGTCACCTCCACCCGCACCACCGACCCGACCTGGCTGAAGTACTCCGACCAGTGGCAGACGCAGATCGACCGCATCCTCGCCCGCCACCAGCTCACCAACGGCACCGGCACGGTGATCCAGTACCAGGTCGAGAACGAGTTCTACGACAGCGGCTCGGACGCCCGGGCGTACATGCAGCACCTGGAGGACAAGGCCAGGGCGGACGGCATCAGCGTGCCGCTGGTCGGCAACAACAACGGCACCTTCAACTCCGGCACGGGCGCCCTGGACGTGGACGGCGTCGACTCCTACCCCGGGGGATTCTGCGCCGACGCGTCGCAGTGCGGCGTCCCGGACATCAGCTACGACCACCCGGCCGGAAAGCCACTGGTGACCGCGGAATACCAGGGCGGCTGGTTCGACAACTGGGGCGGGCCCGGCTACGACGTCTACGCGCAGCAGTACAACGACCAGTTCGCCGACGTGTACTACAAGCAGAACATCGCCGTCGGCGCCACCATGCAGAACTTCTACATGGCCTACGGCGGCACCAACTGGGGCTGGCTCGGCATGATGAGCCACTACACGTCCTACGACTACGGCGCCGCGATCCGCGAGACACGCCAACTCGACCCGAAGTACGATCAGGACAAGCTGATCGGCTACTTCACGCAGGCCGTCGCCCCGCTCACCAAGACCGACGCCCTGCCCTCGGTCACGACCGACAACACCAAGATCGTGGACACCGCGCGGGTCAACCCCGACACCGGCACCCAGTTCCACGTGCTGCGGCACGCCGACTCGAACGCGACGAGCACCGACAGCGCGCACCTGACGCTCGACCTCGGCGCGCGGACGTACACCGTTCCGCAGCAGCCCGGCACGTCGCTGACCCTGAACGGCCGCGAGTCCTCGATCGTCGTCGCGAACTACGACCTCGGCCAGAAGAACCTGCTGCGCTACTCGACCTCGCAGATCATGACCGACGACACCATCGGCGGCCGGGACGTCGCGGTCCTCTACGGCGACCACGGCACCGACGGCGAGACGGTCCTGCACTACGACAAGAAGCCCACCGTCGCCTCCACCGGCGGCACCGTGACCTCCACCTGGGACGCGACCACCGGCGACCTGCGACTGAACTACCAGCACACCGGCCTGACCCAGGTCCGGATCAGCGGCGGCGGCCACCCGCTCCTGCTGCTGCTCGCCGACACCGCGACCGCCAAGACCTTCTGGCGGCAGGACACCGCCGCCGGCCCGGTCCTGGTCCGCGGCACCCACCTGCTGCGCGGCGCCTCGTCCCACGGCACCGCGTTCGCCCTCACCGGCGACACCGGCACCGACGGCTCCATCGAGGTCTGGTCCGCGGCCAAGTCCCTGACCTGGAACGGCCTGCCGGTCCACACCCGCACGGCGGAGGACGGCAGCCTCACCGGCACGCTCCCGACCGCCGCGGCGGTCACCCTGCCCGCGCTCACCGACTGGAAGCACATCCAGGAGTCGCCGGAGTCGCAGCCCGGCTTCGACGACTCGTCCTGGCAGGTGGCCGACAAGACCACCTCGAAGATCACCACGCCGGCCACCCTTCCGGTGCTGTCCGCCGACGACTACGGCTTCCACACCGGGTCCGTCTGGTACCGCGGCCGCTTCACCGGCGACAGCAAGACGACCGGCATCACCCTGTCCACCACGAGCGGCGGCGGCGCGGCGGCCTCCTCGGTGTGGCTCAACGGCACCTTCCTGGGCAGTTCCACCGCCGACGGCCAGAAGACTTACACCTTCCCCGCGGGCCTGGTGAAACTCGGCGGCGACAACGTCGTCTCCGTGCTGACCGTGAACATGGGACACGACGAGAACTGGGGACGGTCCGACGCCAGCACCGTCCGCGGCCTGACCGGCGCCAACCTGGTGGGCGACCCGCTGAGCACCATCACCTGGCGGCTGCAGGGCAACCGCGGTGGTCAGACCCCCGTCGACCCCGTCCGCGGCCCGCTGGCCACCGGCGGCCTGTACGGCGAGCGCGCCGGCTACATGCTGCCCGGCTACCCGACGAAGGGCTGGACCCCGACCACCCTGCCCGCCACCGACACCACCCCCGGCGTCTCCTGGTACACCACCGACGTCAACCTGCGCCTGCCCAAGGGGCAGGACACCTCCCTCGGGCTCACCCTCACCGACGACCCGTCCCGCAAGTACCGCGCCGAGATCTACGTCAACGGCTGGGACATGGGCAACTACGTCAACTACCTCGGCCCCCAGCACAGCTTCCCCGTCCCCAACGGGGTGCTGGACCCGCAGGGCAGGAACACCATCGCCATCGCCGTGTGGAACCTCGACGGCAGCACCGGCGGCCTCGGCAAGGTCCAGCTCACCGACTACGGCAGCTACGCCTCCGCCCTGAAGGTCGCGCAGAACGACAGCCCCGGGTACGACGCGAAGAAGTACGCCATGCCCGCCCCGCACCAGCCGTCGGCCGCCCTCCAGGTGCCCGGATCGGTCCAGGGCGGCACGTCCTTCACCGCGACCACGATGGTCAGCGTGCCGGCCGGCACCCCCGAAGCCACCCACGTGACCGCCACGATCGCGGCCCCCGACGGCTGGACCGTCACCCGAAAGACCTCGGCAACGAACCCCGTCCGGGTGCGCGGCGGAACCTCCGCCACCTTCACCTGGACCGTCACCCCGCCGGCCACCCCCGGCAAGGTGAACCCGCTCACCACCACCGTGCGGTTCCGGCAAGGCGGCCGCTCCCGGACCGTCACCGACGAGCGGATCATCGGTTCGGTCCCCGCCCCGCCGCCCGCGGGCACCGACCAGGTCAGCGACCTGACGTTCCTGTCGGCCAGCAACGGCTGGGGCCCGGTCGAACGCGACCAGAGCGTCGGCGGGCAGGCCGCGGACGACGGCACTCCGCTCACGCTGGGCGGCACCGTCTACGCCAAGGGACTGGGCACCAACGCGCCCAGCGACGTGCAGATCTACCTCGGCGGACAGTGCAGCAGGTTCACCGCCACCGTCGGGATCGACAACGGCGACCCGGGCTCGTCCACCTTCTCCGTCATCCTCGACGGCAAGGTCCTCACCACCACCCCGGTCCTCACCGGGCAGTCGACACCGGTCAGCATCGACGTCCCCGTCACCGACGGCCAGATCCTCGACCTGGACGTCGGCGACGGCGGCAACGGCAACGGCAACGACCACGCCGACTGGGCCGCCCCCGTCCTCACCTGTAGGTAGGGCCGGTCCGACAGATCCCGCCCGACCCGAGGCGATCGACCACACGGGCCCGCACCACCCGTCGGGTGGTGCGGGCCCGCGGGACCCGTCAGATCCCTTGCGTGCTCGATCGTCCCCCCGGCAGCGGGGGGACGGGCCCTGACGTGCGCGCCGAAGGCAGAGCCTCGGCCCCCGGCTACCCCAGGTCCGGGGCGTCGCGGATGTCGAGGGTGGGGCCTGCCCGGTGGAGTTCCAGGACCACGATCTCGTTGCGGCCGGCGGTCCAGACCGGGGCCGGCGCGTAGAGGGTGCGCTGAGGGCCGCGATCCCAGTAGCGGCCCAGGGCGAAGCCGTTGACCCACACCATGCCCTTGGTCCAGCCGGGCAGCGCGAGGAACCCGTCGGCGGGCGCGTCGAGGTCGGCCTCGACGAGGTGGAAGGCCGGGTGCCGGTCCGCGGGTCGGGGGCTGAACCGGAGCCCGGTCAGGTCGGAGAGGGGCAGCGTGCGGATGTCCCAGCCGAACTGGAAGCGGGTGTCCAGGCGGACCCCGCCGGTGATGCCCTTGCGATCGCCGAGCAGGGGGCCGTAGTTGATCCGGCCCATGTTCTCCACCAGCACTTCCAGATCGGCGCCCTCCGCCGGCACCTCGACCGGCAGTCCGGCCTGCGGGTCGTTGCGATCGAGGACGCCGATGGCGACGCCGTCGAGGAAGACCTGCGCGCGGTCGGCGAGGCCGTCGACGCGCAGCATCGCCGTGGGCACGGGTCCGCTCAGGCGGGTGCGGTAGTGGATCAGTCCGGTGTTCTGTCCGAGTGCCTCCATGGGTTCGGGTGACAGGCGGCGCACCGGGGTGGAGAGGACGTCCAGCGACTCTCGCAGCGTCGTGCTGCCGGTGACGTGCAGCGACCGCGGGGTCAGCCGGTCGGACGGTGGGGGCGGCTCGTGCACGATCCCGCCGGTGTGCCGGGCGATGACGTCCCGGAAGGCGTGGAACTTCGCGGTCAACTCGCCCGCCTCGCCCACCGGGGCCCCGTAGTCGTAGCTGGTGCAGGTGGGTTGGTAAGCGTTCCCGTCGTGGTTGGCGCCGTTCCACCAGCCGAAGTTGGTGCCGCCGTGGCCCATGTAGATGTTGACGGAGGCGCCTCGGGCGAGCATGCGGTCCAGGTCGTCGGCGGCTTCCTCGGGGGCGCGGGTGTGGTGCTTCTCGCCCCAGTGGTCGAACCAGCCGTTCCAGTACTCCATGCACATGAGCGGGCCGGTCGGTCGGTGCCGGCGGAGCGCCGCGAGTGCTTCGTCGGGGTCGGAACCGAAGGTGGCGGTGGCGAGGACTCCGGGGAGGGTGCCGGCGCGCAGGACGGGGTCGGTGGCGCCGTCGGCGGTGAACAGCAGGCAGCCGGCGCCCCGGCGCACCAGCCCCTGCCGCAGGTGTTCGAGGTAGGCGGTGTCGTTGCCGTAGCTTCCGTACTCGTTCTCGATCTGCAGGGCCACCACCGGTCCGCCGTTGCCGGCCAGCAGAGGCACGAGGACGGGCAGCAGCACGTCGAACCAGGCGTCCACGGCCTTCAGATACCGTTCGTCGCCGCGGCGCAGGCGCAGGGCGGGATCGGCCAGGAGCCAGCCGGGCAGACCGCCGAACTCCCATTCCGCGCAGATGTAAGGGCCCGGCCGGACGATGACGTCCAGACCGAGCCGGCCGGCGAGGGTGACGAAGGCGGCGATGTCGGCCGGCCCGGTGAAGTCGTGCTGCCCCGGGGCGGGTTCGTGGACGTTCCAGGCGACATAGGTCTCGACGGTGTTGACGCCCATGGCGCGCAGCCGCCGCAGCCGGTCGTCCCACAGCTGCGGGTGGACCCGGAAGTAGTGGATGGCCGCGGACACGATCTGATGCGGCGCTCCCGCGCGCAGCAGACCGGAATCGGTGAGGGTCAGCTCCGCGCCGGCGGGTGGAGTGGCGGTCACAGCTCTCCTAGGCGAACGAGCGGAAGGGGGAACGCCGGGCGGGCGGCAGGGGAGTGCCGCCCGCCCGGAGGTGCCGGGAGGCGTCGATCACGCGGTCCCGGCGTGCGGCCGCCGGTCAGGAGGCCGGCCGCAGGTGCTGGAGCGTCAGCGTGGTGTCCGGGCCGGCGGAGGTGTACGGGGTGTACTGCGCGCTGTCGGGGGTCGGCCAGCCGGTCCAGCGGGAGGTGTTGATGTCGGCGAACGACGCCGAGGCGCCGATCGGCAGGTAGGGCGCCTGCTGGGCGAGGATGTCCAGGGCCGGCCCGGTGAGCCGCGCCAGCTTCGCCGTGTCGGCGGGGTCCACGGCGGCCATCTCCTTGATCAGCTTGGTGTAGGCGGGGTCGTCGAAGCGGCCGAAGTCGGCGGTGGCGGGCTTCCCGAGCGGCTTCGCGTTGTCGCCGCTGAACGCCGCCAGGGCGCCGTAGATGCTGCCGTCGCCGGACGGCGGGGTGAACGCGGTCTCCATGTCGAAGTCGCCGACCGGTTCCTTCTGCACGAAGGTGGCGTCGGGCATGTTCGTCACGGTCACGTCGAGACCCAGGGCCCTCTTCCACTGGTCCTTGAGCGCCGCGCCCATGTCCACCCAGTTGGCGTACGGCTGGTAGACGTCGAGGGTGAGCGGGTAGCTCTTGCCGGCCTTGGTGAGCCGGCCGCCCCGCACGCTCCAACCACCGGCGGCCAGCTCGTTCCTGGCGCCGGCCACGTCCTGCTCCAGGACCTTGCCGGCCAGATCGGACGGAATCCAGGTCCGCCCCAGGGTGTTGTTGAGGCCGGACGGGTTGACGGCCGGCTGCCCGGTGCCCATCACCTTCAGGACGTCGTCCACCTTGAGGGCCTTGGTGAGGGCCTGCCGTACGTGGACATCGCTCGTGGGGCCACGCCGCGTGTTGAACAGCACGCCTTCCGAGCCGATGAGGGCGTACACCTGGTACTGGTGGTGCGCGGCGTCCGGCGCCACGAAGTTCTGCTGCGCGCCCTGCCAGGACATGGTGCTCCAGTCCAGCTGGTTCTTCAGCAGCAGGCTCCTCGTGCTGGACTCCTGGGCCGCGACGATCGCCACCTTCTTCACGTGCGGGAAGGCGCCGTTCCAGTAGTCGCCGCGGATCTTCAGGGTGATCTGCTGGGGGCTGAAGGAGTCGAGCGACACCGGGCCGGTGCCGACCGGATCGGGGTTGGTGTACGTCTTCAGGTTCCGGGTCGCCCAGATGTGCTCCGGATAGATGTCCCGTCTGCCGAACGCGCTCAGGTCGGTGAAGGCGGGCTTGGGGTAGTGCACCACGACCGTCGACGCGTCGGGCGCGTCGACGGACGTGTACTGGGCCCCGGTCACGTTCAGCTCGGGGTGTTCGAGGGGGACGTCGAGGCTGAACTTCACGTCGTTCGCGGTGAACGCCCGGCCGTCGGACCACTTGACCCCGCCGTGCAGGTGGAAGGTGAGGGTCCTGCCGCCGTCGCTGAACGCCCAGGAGTCGGCGAGCCACTTCTGCGGTGTGGTGTGCTGCGGGTCCACCCGGAGCAGGGGCTCGTAGAAGAACGACACACCGGCGTTGGGCGCGGGGGCGAACGGGTTCCAGCCCTTCTGGAACGACTGGGTGGGTCCGGTGGTCAGCCGCACCGTGTCCGTCGCCGAGGACGACGTGCTGTGGGTGGTGCTGCACGCGGACAGCACGCAGCAGGTGGCGGCCATCGCGATCCCGGCACTCAGCAGGCGCTTCATGGGCGGTCCTTTCCGATGGGGTGCTCTTCGAGTTCGGCCGAACGGCCGTGTTGGTGCAGCCAGCAGTGCGCCCACTGGCCGTCGTCGAACGTGGTGCGCTCCGGGAACGAGCGCCGGCAGTCGTCCATCGCGAACGGGCAGCGGGGATGGAACCGGCAGCCGGCGGGCGGGTCGGTCAGGTCCGGTGGTTCCCCCGGGTCCGCGGTGCCCGGCTGGTCCCGCAGCCCGCCACCCGGCCGGTCAGGATCGGGGGAGGCGTCGACGAGCAGCCGGGTGTAGGGGTGTTTGGGCGACTGGATCACCGCCTCCTTGGGCCCGCCCTCGACCATCTGCCCCGCGTACATCACCCGGACCTCGTCGCACAGGTAGCGGGCGCCGGCGATGTCGTGGGTGATGTAGAGCAGTGCGAGGCCGTCCTCGTCACGCAGCTTCGCCAGCAGGTTGAGTACGTCCAGCCGGATGGAGACGTCCAGCATGCTGATGGGCTCGTCGCCGAGCAGGACGGTCGGCCGCACGGCCAGCGCTCTGGCGATGGAGATCCGCTGGAGCTGCCCGCCGGACATCTCGTGCGGGCGCTTGTCGATGAACTCCTCGGCGGGGGTCAGATTGACCTTCCGCAGCAACTCCAGTACCTGCCGCTCGACTTCGGCGCGGGTGCGGGCGTGGCCGTGGATCTGCAGGGCGCGTCCCAGGATGTGCCGCACCCGGTGCAGCCGGTTCAGCGACGAGAAGGGGTCCTGGAAGATCAGCTGGACCTGGCGGAAGTAGCCGGGCCCGGCTTTGGGCGCCGGCCGGCCGGCCAGCCGGATCTCCCCGGAGGTGACGGGATGGAACTGGGCCAGCAGCCTGGCCAGCGTGGTCTTGCCGCTGCCGCTCTCGCCCACCAGGGCCACGACCCGCCCTTGACGCAAGGTGACGCTCGCGTGCTCGACGGCGTGCACGGTGGACTTGCGGCCGAGGGAGTCCCGCACGGTGAAGTGCTTGGTGACGTCGACCGCTTCCAGCACGGTGGCGGCGTCGTCGTGGCGGGACCCTGCGTCCGGTGTCGTGGAGGTCATGGAGTCATCACCTGTCCGTCGGGGTGCTGGTGCAGCACGCAGGCCACCTGCCGGTCGCCGGTGTCGGAGGGGACGGCCCGCAGTTCGGGCAGGACGTGCGTGCAGGCGTCCCTGCGATGGGCACACCGGGGCGCGAAGGCGCACCCCGGTGGCGGGTTGCGCAGGTCGGGTGGGCTGCCGGGAATGCTGGACAGCCGTGACAAAGGAGCGTGCAGCGGCGGGAAGGCGTCACGCAGCCCGCGCGTGTAGGGGTGCTTCGGATCGGAGTAGAGCTGCCGTGCCGGGCCGGTCTCCACGACGCGCCCGCCGTACATGATGGCGATCCGGTCGGCGAGTTCGATGAGCAGGGACAGATCGTGGGTCACGAAGATCACGGCGAAGCCCAGCTCCCGCTGGAGGCGGAGGATCTGGATCAGGATCTGCCGCTGCATCACCACGTCCACGGCCGTGGTCGGTTCGTCCATCACGACGAGTTCCGGATCGCAGGCCAGGGCGAGGGCGATCAGGGCGCGCTGCCGCATCCCGCCGGACAGCTCGTGGGGGTAGGAGCGGGCGCGGTCGGGTGCGATGCCGACCATGCGCAGCAGCCGGGCGGTGCGTGCGTCGGTCTCCGCGCGGCTGATGCCCTTGTGATGCTCGGCGATGACGTCGGCGAACTGCGCGCCCAGCCGCATGACCGGGTTGAACGCGGCCATCGCGCTCTGCAGGACGATCGACAGCTCCGTCCACCGCAGGCGCCGCAGCCCGCGCTCGTCCAGCGTGACCAGGTCCACCGGCTCCCGGCCCGGCGGGTGGTAGCGGATCTGGCCGCCGGTGGTGAGTGCCGGCGGGCGCTGCAGGCGGGTGAGGGCCGTGACCAGGGTGCTCTTGCCCGAACCGGACTCCCCGGCGATACCCAGGATCTCGCCGCGCCGCAAGGTGAGCGACACGTCCTGGCAAGCAGGCACGGGGCCCTTGTCGGTGACGTACTCGACCGTCAGGGCCGACACCTCCATGAGGAGTTCGCTGCCCGTCGACGCGGGAGCCGGCGAGGGCTGCGGTGTCTGCGAGGACCGCGGTGTCCGCGAGGTGTTCACGCCGCCTCCCGGACGGTACGGCCGGAGCGTCGCGATGCCAGATACGCCGCCGACCGGCGACGAGCGGCGCCGCTGTGGTACTTGAGGGTGGGGTTGCCGATCTCGTCCACCCCGAAGTTCACCAGGGCGGTGGCGGTGCCGATGAGCGCGATGCACAGTCCGGGCGGTGCGAACCACCACCACATGCCCCGCAGCACGCCTTCCTGCTGCTGGGCCAGGGCGATCATCGTTCCCCAGGTGATGGTGTCGCCGCCGCCGATGCCCAGGAAGCGCAGACCCGCTTCCGAGAAGACCCCGATCACCACCGCGCGCAGGAACAGCGACGACAGGAGTCCGGTCAGGTGCGGCATGATCTCCACGAAGATCATCCGCCGGCGGCTCTCGCCGATCATGCGCAGGGCGACGGCGAAGTCGCGGGTGCGCAGCGAGAGCGTCTGCGCCCGCAGGTAGCGGGCGGAGACCGGCCACTCGAAGACCGCGATCAGCACGGCGATCGTGAGGGAGCTGACCTTGCTGAGGTAGCCGGCCACGACGAGCATCAACGGAAAGCTCGGCAGCGTGGCGAAGACGTTGGTGAAGGAGGTCAGGACCTGGTCGGTCCTGCCACCCAGGAAGCCGCCGGTGACCCCGATCAGCATCGCCAGGGCGGTGGCCAGCAGTCCGGAGACCAAGCCCACCACCACCGAACCGCGGCAGCCGGTGATCAGTTGGGCCAGCACGTCCTGCCCCGACGTGGTGGTGCCCAGCAGATGGCGGCCGGAGGGCGCGGCGCCCAGGGCGGAGTAGTCGATACGGTGCGGATCGGTTCCGAACACGCTGCCGACCAGCCACGGCCCGATGAGGGCGAGCAGGACGAAGGCGCCGAAGACGACCAGCCCGGTGCGGACCTTGCCGCTGGCCAGGAACTCCCTCACCGCTCCTCCCTGGTCCTCGGGTCCAGCAGGACGTAGACCGAGTCGGCGATGAGGTTCGCCACGAGAACGCCCAGCGTGATCATGAGGAAGATCGTCTGCATGAGCAGGTAGTCGTGACTGGTGACGGCCTGGTAGAGCAGGTAGCCGAGGCCCGGATAGGTGAAGACGATCTCGGCGAAGACGACTCCGCCGAAGATCGAGCCCAACGCCAGGGCGAGCCCGCTCACATTGGGCAGCAGGGCGTTGCGCGCGGCGTAGCGCAGCATCACCCGGCGCCGGCTCAGGCCCTTGGCCCGGGCGAGCAGTACGTAGTCCTCACTGACCGTGGTGACCATGACATTGCGCATGGAGAACGACCATCCGTTGACGCCGATGAAGATCAGGGTGAACGCCGGCAGGGCGCCGTAGCGGAGCACGCTGAGCAGGAACCAGAAGTTGTTGAGCTGGAAGGGGACGTTCGGGTCGTAGCCACCGGAGATCGGGAACCAGCCCAGCGAGAACCCGAAGACGTACACCACCAGCAGGGCGAGCCAGAAGGGCGGAAGGGAGTACAGAAAGGTGGTGACGGGGGTGAAGACCGAGTCGAAGCGGCCGCCCGGCCGCCAGCCGGTGTAGGCGCCGGCGAGCGTGCCGAGCAGCCACCCGAGAACGGTCGTGCTGCCGGCCAGCAGCAGGGTCCAGGGGAGCGCCTGGGCCACCAGGCTCGACACCGGTGTCGGGTAGTGGCTGGTCGACAGCCCGAAGTCCAGGTGGGCGAGGCTGTCCCAGTAGCTGAGGTACTGGTGGAAGAGGTCGTGGGTCGGGTCACCGTAGAACAGCCGCACCGCCTTGACGCTCGCGGCGTTGGGCGCCGCGCCCGTGGTCTGCTGGAGGCTCTTCAGCAGTGACGCCGCGGGGTCGCCCGGCATGAACCGCGGAATCAGGAAGTTCAAGGTGATGGCGGCCCACGCCGTCACGAGGTAGAACCCCAGCCGGCGCAGCAGGAACATCCATCGCGCCGGGGAGCCCGACGGTGTCCGGCGCCCTCTCAGGACAGCGGGCGGCGCCTCGGCCGCCTGGGTCAGTGCATCAGCCATCCCCGCTCCGTTTCGTTCGTCGACGTCTCGAAGTGCCCGTGGCACAAGGTGAGTTCGATGAGAGGGGCGGCCGGCGCCTTCGAGGGCGCCGGCCGCCGGGGCGTCAGCCGGTCGCGGCGGCGAAGATGTGCAGGCCGCTCGCGTCGGGCAGGGTCAGGTAGGCGACGGTCTTGCCCGCCTTGAGGCCGACGGTGGCGCCGTAGATGTTGACGGGGATGTCGGTGCTGCCGCCCCGGCCGGCGTTGCGGTGGGGGAGGGTGGCGAGGATGTCGGTGCCGGTCGCGGGGCTGGTGCGGGTCCAGTCGTTGACGGTGAGGGAGTAGGTCTGGGTGGTGCCGTCGGTGTAGGTGACGGTGCCGGTGCCCGAGACGTCGCCGGTGCCGGTGGCCAGGAAGCCGAGCGTGGCGCCGGTGCCGGTGAGCGCGATGGTCTGGCCGTTGGCGTTGACGTTGTCGGGTGCGCCGGATGCGGCATCCGGCCAGGTGAAGGTGACGCCGTCGTGGGTGACCTGGGCTCCGGGGGTGAGGCCGGCCGCGGTGAGGGTCTGTGCCGACAGGCTTCGGCCGCCGCCGTCCAGGTCGCCCGCCGCGGGGTTGCTGTCGTCGCTGATGCCGGCGTTGTCGAACGCGGCCCGGACGGAGCCGTAGGGGACGGCGATCTGGCCGTCGGCCTCGTCGGTGACGGGTGAGCCGCGGTAAGTGGCCTTGGCGGTCAGGGTGTTGGCGCCGGGCTTGGCGTCGGCGGGCGGGGTGACCTGCCAGGTGGTCGTGGCGGTCTGTCCGGCCTTGAGGGAGGGGAACGTCGCCGGGGTGGTCGCTTTGGCGGTCCAGCCCGCGGGTGTCGTCAGGGCGACGGTGGCGTCGGGCAGGTCACGGGTGCTGCCGTTGGTGTAGGTGGTGGTCACGGTGCCGGTTCCACCGGCCTTGACGAGCGCGGGCGTGGTGATCGCCACGGGGTCGGGCACCGTGATCTGTGCGGTGGTCTCGGTGCTGGTCCGGGCGCCGTCGTAGGTGGCTTGTGTCACCAGGGGGTTGGCGCCCGGCTTGGCATCGGCGGGGGGTGTGAGGTGCCAGGTGGCGGTCATGGTCCTGCCGGGGGCGAGGGTGTGGGTGCCGGCGCCGTGGGTGGCTTTGGCGGTCCAGCCCTTGGGCACGACCAGGGACAGGGTGGTGTGGTGGAGGGTGGTGGTGCCGGTGTTGGTGTAGGTCGAGGTGACCGTGGCGGTGCTGCCGCGCTGGACGGTGGTCGGGGCGTCCATCGTGACCGGGGCTTTGACGTGTTGGGGTGCGCTGTAGGTGAGGAAGCGGATCTTGGCGGTGGAGCCGTTGGTGCCGGTCGCGGTGTAGCTGATGTTCTGGTCGCCGGTGGTGTAGGTGGCGGCGCCTTGGGCGGTGACGGTGGTGAGTTGGTGCCAGGTTTTGTCGTAGACCTTGGCGGTGCTGGTGCCGTCGGCGACGAGGTAGCCGTCGGTGGGCACGGTGGCGGGGAAGGTGACGGTCTTGCCGTTGAGGGTGACCGACGGGTTCGTCACGCTGCCGCCGGAAGCCTGCAACTGGAACTGCAGCGGCTGCGCGTCATGCGTGTTCGTGTACGTCCATGTGCTGGTGGTGCCGTCGCTCGGCGCGCTCAGTGCGGTTGCCGGGTATTCGACGTTGGAGAGGTTCCACTCCTTGCCCGGTCGCACGGTCTCCAGGTGCCAGTAGGAACTCATGTCCTGCATGGCCGTCATCTGCTGCTGGGTGAAGGCGTGCGCGTTGCGGGCGGCCTCCCATTCCTTCCAGGCGCCCAGGACCTGGTCGGTGTTGCCGCTCGCCTTGAGCGCCGCGACGCTGGTCTGCATGCCGGCGCCGGCGTTGAAGGCCGCCATCTTCGACAGCTCCCATTCCTGGGACAGCACGGAATCGCCGGGACCGTAGCCGCGCCAGCCCATCATGTGGGGCATGTAGTTCCGGTCGTAGTACGGCTGGAACTGCATCGCGGTGGGTGGCCAGCCGGTCCCGCCCAGGTCGCCGTTCTCCGCGCCCCAGCCCACCCGGGTGGTCGCGTCCCACGTGCCCGGCAGCAGGTTGCTGGCCTCGGAGATGAAGTCGTCGCCGCTGTCGAGCTTGCGGTACGTGCCGTTGACCAGCTTGGTGGTGCCGAACAGCCCGTAGCCGGCCAACGAGGCGGTCTCCAGGCCGTCGTAGGACATGGCCTTGACACCGGTGGTGTTGGAGATCTGGGCGAGCCGGCCGGCTATCTGGTCCATCAGGGGCATGCCCCCGACGAACTGGCCGTAGGCGTACCGCTGGATGCGGGTCAGGTCGCTGCCGGCCGGCTCGGCGGCCGCGGTGGTCCCCCACATGGCGCGGGAGTCGAGGGTGACCTGGTATTCGGTGGCGGAGCCGGGGACCTTGGTCACGGCGCCGTAGCTCAGGAGTTCGTCGCCGACGCGCAGGATGTTCTCGTTGCCGCCGGTGAAGATGGCGTTGCCGTCGACGTAGGCGGTCTTGGCGTCCGCGGCCAGCGGGCGGGTGAGCTTGACCGAACCCATGGTGGCGAGCCCGTCGCTGGGCACCGGGGTGGCATAGGGGTCGTTGGTGTCGATCAGGTTCGACAGCGTGTGGACCCCGACCTTGAGCCCGTAGTCGGCCGCGGTGTCGACCAGGCCGGCGGCGCCGGCGTCCGAGCCGCCGAAGGCGGAGTCGAACTGGTAGTGACCGGACGACTGCCACGGTCCGTTGACGCCCGGCAGCGAGTAGAGGTAGCGAATCCCGGCCTTGTTGGCGTACTTGCTGGCGTCCGTGACGTCGGCGGTGCCGAGGTCGCTCAGCACCAGGAAGGACTGGGAGGCGCCCTGCGAGGTCTTCTCCCACTGGCCGTCGACCTTGGTGTGCGGAAGGCCCTGCCCGGTCTCGATGTGCGAGAGGGTGTTGAGGACGTCGCCGGGCGCGGTGCCGAACAGCGCGATCTTCGAGCCCTTGATCTGCGCGTCGCCGCCGCTCAACGGGGGGATGGGCTCGTTCGACTCGTGCTCGTCGTCCCACCCCACGTAGCGGTGGCGGGTCTTGGTGTAGTCGTACGTGTACGCCTGCAGGATGCTGCCCCAGGTCGTCTGGTGCGCGGCGAACCAGCCGTACGGCCAGTTGAAGAGCGGCTCCTGGGTTCCCTCGGTGTAGCTCATGCTCTTGAACTCGTCCGGCCAGCCGGCGGGGGTCTTGTCGTTGAGCCCGTGGATGCCGATCGCGAAGTCGCTGTCGTGGACCACCCCGACGGTCTCACCGACGGTCTGGGTGATGCTGGTGGTGATCGGCCCCCACAGCAGGGTCTCCACGTCCACCCCGGACGGGGCGTCGAGGCTGGTCACCTCGAACGTCGAATAGCCGGCGCCGGCGGCGACGCGGACGCCGACCTTGATGTTCTTCCCGCCGAAGGTGAAGGTGTACGTCGACTTCGCCGCGTTGTACGACAGGGCAGTGGGCTTCTGCTCGGCTCCGCCGACGACGAGCCTGATCAGCGGGGTCTTGTGCTGGGGATCGGCGTAGTTCCGGTCGTGTGCGGGGTCGATCAGGCTGGTGACCGTGCCCGTGGAGTCCAGCCCGATGCGCAGCGCACCGGCCTGGATGGTGAACCGGCTCCCGGTGGACGCGGCGTGCGCGGCGGGCGCGAAGCCTGCCGCCATGGCGAGCACCAGTACCGGTGCCGCTGCTCTCAGGGTCGTGCTTCGGCGCTTTCTCACGAGTTCTCCTCTTCTGGGTGGATGAGTGCGGGTGTGGTGACCTGCCGTGTGGACATGACGGACTGCCCGGGGGCGACGCGGTCGGTGAGGTCGCCCGACCATGAACCCGTCGGCGCGCGGCAGAGCTACCGAGGTGTTGCGGACAGCGCGGAGCCGGTGCCGGCGGACATCGTGGTCACCGGCGTGCTGGAACCGGCCTCGCGCTGCCCGCGGCCGGGTCGTGCTGACGGTGGGTCAGTGGTGCACGGTGATGGCCACGGAACCGGTGACGCCGTTGACGGTCGCGGCCATGACCTGGCCCGGACGCTCATGCGTACTCGCCGATGTGCAGGGGGCATCCGAGGCCGGCTCCCCGTCGCGGGTCAGCCGATCGCGGTGGCGAAGACGTGCAGGCTCGGCGCGTCGGGGAGGGTCAGGTAGGCGACCGTCTTGCCGGGCTGGAGGGCGACGGTGGTGCCGTAGACGTGGACGGGGATGTCGGTACTGCCGCCTCCGCTGGCGTTGCGGTGGGGGAGGGTGGCGAGGATGTCGCTGCCGGGGGCGGGGGCGTTGTTGTCGGTCCAGTCGTTGACGGCGAGGGAGTAGGCCTGGGTGGTGCCGTCGGTGTAGGTGACGGTGCCGGTGCCCGAGGCGTCGCCCGCGCCGGTGGCCAGGAAGCCGAGCGTGCCGCCGGTTCCGGTGAGCGGGAAGGACTGGCCGCCGGCGATGACGTTGTCGGGTGTGCCGGGTGCGGAGTTCGGCCAGGTGAAGGTCACGCCGTCATGGGTGACCTGGGCCCCGGGGGTGAGCCCGGCCGCGGCGAGGGTCTGGGCCGAGAAGCTCCGGCCGCCGCCGTCGAAGTCACCCTCGCCGGGGGAGGCGTCGTCGCTGATCCCGACGTTGTCGAACGTGGCGCTCACCGAGGGATAGGCCACCACGACCTGGCCGACCGTTTCGTCGTCGCTCCGCGCACCGGCGTAGGTGGCCCGCGCCGACAGCGGGTAGCTGCCGGGCTTGGCGTCCGCGGGTGCGGTGATCTGCCAGGTGGACGTGACGGACCGCCCGGGGGCGATCGCGGCGAAGGCGGTCGGCGAGGTCGCCCGCACGGTGAGTCCGCTCGCAGGCGTCAGGGCCACCGAGGCGTTCCGCAGCGTGCGGGAGCCGGAGTTGGTGTACGTCGTGGTCACCGTCGTGGTGGAGCCGGCCTTCGCGATCTGCGGCGCGGTGACGGCGAGCGTGTGGTGCACGGTGATCGGCACGGAACCGGTGACGCCGTCGACGGTCGCCTTGATCGTGGCGACGCCGTTGCCGACGGCGGTGACGAGGCCCTTGCCGTCGACCGTGGCCACGGAGGGGTCGCTGCTGCTGTAGCGGACGTGTGCCTTGGCCAGGTCGAGGAACGAGCCGTCGTTGGCGACCGCCTCCACGACGTGGTCGGCCTGGACGCTCATATTGCGGTCCGGTTCATTGGCAGGCGTGGTGTCGTCCTTGATCCACTGGTTCCTGCCGGTGAGGTCGAGGGTCTCGCCCGCCGTGTACTCCACGTTCTCCGGCTGCACCGTGACGGTCTGCACCTTCGGTGTCCAGGTGCCGTGCACGTCCACCGTGGCGGCACCGGCGATGTCGGCGGCGTCCGGGCCGACCTGGAACCGGTAGGGGCCGTCGTGGACGACGTTCTTCGCCGCCTTGCTGTCCCACAGGGCCAGGTCGGAGACCTTGACCTGGAGCACGACGTGCTGGCCGGTGCCCGGTTGCAGTACCCGGGTCTTCTCGAATCCCGCCAGCCGCTCCTTGGGGAGTTCCACTCCCGGCACGCTGAACGGCGTCGAAGCGTACAGCTGGGCGACCGTCGCCCCCGGCACGCTGCCGGTGTTCCGCACGTCGAAGCCGACCTTCACCGTGCCGTCGGCCGACACCGAGGACCTGTCGGCCTTGATGTGGGAGTAGGCGAAGGTGCTGTAGCTCAGCCCGTAGCCGAACGGGTACGTCGGTGTCCCGGTGAAGTACTGGTAGGTGCGGCCCAGCCCGCCCGTGGCGGCCGGTGTCAGACCGTAGTCGCTCATCGCCGGCAGCTGCGAGGCGTCCTTGTACCAGGTGAAGTCCAGGTGCCCGCTGGGGTTCTGCTTGCCGAACAGCACGTCCGCCAGCGCATCGCCCTGGCTCTCCCCGTTGTAGGAGCTGTAGACCACGGCGGGGAACTCGCCCTGGACGTCGTCGATTCTGACCGGACCGTCCGACTGGATCGCCAGCGCGGTACGGGGGTTCCCGATCGCCGTCACCTGGCTGATCAGGGAGTCGTAGTTGCCCGGCATGTTCAGGTTGCCGCGATCGAGGCCCTCGTTCGTGTTGTCCGTCGTGGTGCCGACGAACACCACGACCAGGTCGGCGCTCTTGATGTCCGCGGTGGTCCGCGCGGACAGCACCGCGGGTGTGCCGGAGTTCGCGGTGGAGGAGGTGTTCGCCGCGTCGAAGACCACGTCGGCGCCCGGGTGGGCGGCCTTGACCTGGTCGGTGATGCCCTGCACGGCACTGACCTGGAGCTTGGGGGAGCTGGAGTAGCCGCCGAGGGTCACCTGGTCGGCCAGGTTCCCGAGGATGACGACCTTGCCGAGCTTGGCGGGGTCCGCCGGCAGCAGCGGCGCGTTCGTCCCGGCCACCTTGTCGTTCTTCAGCAGCACCAGCGAGTTGTCCGCGACCTTCCGCGCCAGCGACTGGTGCGCCGGAGACTGGATCACGTCCTTGGTGATCTTCGTGTAGGGGTTCTCGCTCGGGGGGTCGAACTCGCCGGTCTCCATGCGGACGGTGAACATGTGCACCAGCGCGTTGTCGATCACCCCCTCGCTGAGCACACCGTCCTTGATCGCCTCCCCGATGTTCTGCGGGGTCGCCTCGGGGCCGCCGCAGTTGGAGTCGGTGCCGGCCCGCAGCGCCCAGGCCTGCCCGCCCGCCATGGCAGGGATCTTCTGCCCGGTGGCGGTGTCGGTCCAGGTGCCGCCGCGGCCCTGCTTGTCGGTGGTCCACCCGGGCGGAGCCCAGTTGGCGCCGGACCCGCCGTTTCCGTACACCGTCTCCACGCCGCCGCAGTCGGAGGTGGTGTACCCGTCGAAACCGTAACTGCGCTGGGCGATCTGGTTGTCCAGGTACGTGTTCGCCACCGTCGGGGTGCCGTTGACCTCGTCGTACGCGGTCATCAGTCCGGCGACGTGGGAGTTCTCGATCAGGCTCTTGAACGGCGCGGTGTAGTAGTCGTGGATGTCCGCGTCGCCGGCGACCGAGTCGCTGGCGAACCGGTTGTCCTCCACGTTGTAGAGGGAGTAGTGCTTGGCCGTCGCGGCGACCTTCAGGTACTTCCCGGTCGGCTTGCCGTCCGGTGTCTGGCCCTGGTCGCCGTTGACGTAGGCGCCGGCCATCTGCGCGACCAGGTACGGGTCCTCGCCGAAGGCCTCGTTGGTGCGGCCCCATCGCGGGTCGCGGTCCATGTTGACGTTGGGCGCCCAGTAGGACAGCGCGCCGTAGTTCGCCGCCGACAGTCCCAGGTCGTTCTGCGCGACGCCCCACAGGGACTTGTCCAGGAAACCGCGTGCCTCGTCCGAGATCGCGGTGGTCTCCTGGTACATCAGGCTCTTGTCCCAGCTCATCGTGGCGGCGAAGTTGCTGGGGAAGCTCGTCGCGTGCACCGGCTTGTGGGCGCCGCCGTCGGTCGGTCCCGGGTCGGTGTCGTTCCCGAGGTCGTTGACGCCGTGCTGGCCTTCACTGCCGTAGGAGTAGTCCTGCACTCCGAGCCGGGGGATGCCGCCGATGCCGTCGGAGTTCAGCTGCTGGACCTTCTCGTCGAGCGTCATCCGCGAGACCAGGTCGGCGGCGCGCTCCTGGAAGGAGTAGTGGGTGTCCAGGTAGATCGGTTCGGTGTCCGCTGCCGCCGCCGGTCGCGAGAATCCGGCCAGGCCGCTCACACAGACCAGCGACGAGAGCACGGCCAGGAGAACGCGCCGGCGCGGGGAACTGCGGTGTGCCATCAGCTGACTCCTCGATCGCGTGACTGAGCGGGCACCGTGATCTGTGCGGTGGTCTCGGTGCTGGTCCGGGCGCCGTCGTAGGTGGCTTGTGTCACCAGGGGGTTGGCGCCCGGCTTGGCATCGGCGGGGGGTGTGAGGTGCCAGGTGGCGGTCATGGTCCTGCCGGGGGCGAGGGTGTGGGTGCCGGCGCCGTGGGTGGCTTTGGCGGTCCAGCCCTTGGGCACGACCAGGGACAGGGTGGTGTGGTGGAGGGTGGTGGTGCCGGTGTTGGTGTAGGTCGAGGTGACCGTGGCGGTGCTGCCGCGCTGGACGGTGGTCGGGGCGTCCATCGTGACCGGGGCTTTGACGTGTTGGGGTGCGCTGTAGGTGAGGAAGCGGATCTTGGCGGTGGAGCCGTTGGTGCCGGTCGCGGTGTAGCTGATGTTCTGGTCGCCGGTGGTGTAGGTGGCGGCGCCTTGGGCGGTGACGGTGGTGAGTTGGTGCCAGGTTTTGTCGTAGACCTTGGCGGTGCTGGTGCCGTCGGCGACGAGGTAGCCGTCGGTGGGCACGGTGGTGGGGAAGGTGACGGTCTTGCCGTTGAGGGTGACCGACGGGTTCGTCACGCTGCCGCCGGAAGCCTGCAACTGGAACTGCAGCGGCTGCGCGTCATGCGTGTTCGTGTACGTCCATGTGCTGGTGGTGCCGTCGCTCGGCGCGCTCAGTGCGGTTGCCGGGTATTCGACGTTGGAGAGGTTCCACTCCTTGCCCGGTCGCACGGTCGCCAGGTGCCAGTAGGAGTTCGGGTCCCGCATGGCCGTCATCTGGGTCTGGGTGAAGGCGTGGGCGTTGCGGGCGGCCTCCCACTCCTTCCAGGCGCCCAGGACCTGGTCGGTGTTGCCGCTCGACTTGAGGGCGGAGACGCTGGCCTGTAGTCCGGCGCCGGCGTTGAAGGCGGCCATCTTGGAGAGCTGCCACTCCTGGGAGAGGACCGAGTCGCTCGGACTGTAGGAGACCCAGCCCATCATCTGGGGCAGGTAGTTGCGCTGGTAGTAGGACTGGTGGTCGTAGCGCTCCTGCAGGCTGGTGCAACAGGTCTCGCCCCAGCTCGCCCGGCCGGTCGCGTCCCAGGTGCCCGGAAGGACGTTGCTGGCCTCGGAGATGAAGTCGTCGGTGGAGTCGATCTTCCGGTACATGCCGTTGACCAGCTTGTTGGTCGCGAAGGTTCCGTACCCGGTGAGGGTGGCGGTCTCCAGGCCGTCGAAGGACATGGCCTTGATCCCGGTGGTGTTGAAGATCTGCGCGAGCCGGCCGGCGACCTCGGGGATCTGCGGCATGCCGGCGACGAACTCGCCGTAGGCGTAGCGCTGCATCCGGGTCAGGTCGGTGCCGGCCGGGTACGAGGCCGCGGTCGTCCCCCACAGGGCGCGGGAGTCGATGGCGACCTGGTACTCGCTCGCGGAGCCCGGCACCTTGGTCACCGCGCCGAAGTTCAGCAGTTCGTCCCCGACCCGCAGGACGTTCTCGTTCCCGCCGGTGAACACGGAGTCCGAGTCGACGTACACCGTCTTCGACGTCGCATCCAGTGGCCTGGTCAGCTTGACCGAGCCCATCGTCGCCAGCCCCTGATCGGGAACCGGCGTCACATACGGGTCGTTGGTGTCGACCAGATTGGACAGGGTGTGCACGCCCACTCGTTCCCCGCCGGTCGCCGCCGTGGCGGCCAGCCGGGTCGCGCCGGCGTCCGAGCCACCGAAGGCGGAGTCGAACCGGTAGTGCCCGGCGGACTGCCACGGCCCGTCCGCGCCCGGCAGCGAGTAGACGTAGCGCATCCCCGCCTGGGTGGCGTACTTGTCGGCGTCCGTGACGTCGGCGGTGTCGAGGTCGCTCAGGACCAGGAAGGACTGGGACGCGCCCTGTGAGGTCTTCTCCCACTGGCCGTCCACTTTCGTGTGTGGCAGGCCCTGCCCGGTCTCGATGTGCGAGAGGGTGTTGAGGACGTCGCCGGGCGCGGTGCCGAACAGCGCGATCTTGGAGCCCTTGATCTGCGCGTCGTCGCCGCTCAACGCGGTGACCGGCTCGTTCGGTTCGTGGCTGTCCCCCCATCCCACGTACCGGTGGCGGGTCTTGGTGTAGTCGTACGTGTACGCCTGCAGGATGCTGCCCCAGTCGGTCTGGGACGCGCTGAACCAGCCGAAGGCCCAACTGGACGAAACGCCGACCTTCGGGGGCCCGTCGGGGTAGGTCAGGTTGTCGTACTCGTCGGGCCAGCCGCCGACCGTCTTGTCGTTGAGTTCGTGGATGCCGATCGCGAAGTCGCCGTCGTGGACCACCCCGACGGTCTCACCGACGGTCTGGGTGATGCTGGTGGTGATCGGGCCCCACAGCAGGGTCTGCACGTCCACTCCGGTGGGGGCGTCGACGCTGGTCGCTTCGAGCGTGGAGTAGCCGGCGTCGGCGGTGACGCGGACGCCGACCGTGACGCCCTTCCCGCCGAAGGTGAAGGTGTACGTCGACTTCGCCGCGTCGTACGACAGGGCGGTGGGCCTCTGCTCGGCGCCGTCGACGACGAGCCTGATCAGCGGGGTCCGATGCTGGGCGTCGGCGTAGTCCCGGTGGTGGGCCGGGTCGATCAGGCTGGTGACCGTGCCCGTGGAGTCCAGGCCGATGCGCAGCGCACCGGCCTGGATGGTGAACTGGCGTGCGGTGGAGGCGGCCTGCGCGGCAGGCGCGAAACCGGCCGCCATGACGAGGACCAGCACCGGTACCGCTGCTCTCAGGGTCGTGCTTCGTCGCTTTCCCACGAGATCGTCCCTTTCGGGTGGGATGAGTGCGTCAGTGTGTGAAGCGCGGGCGTGCCGGAGCGGGGCCGAACGCCCGCGCGGGGCGTCGCGGCCGGGTGCTCCGGTTCAGCTCCGGATGGTCGGACCCCCGGTGCGCGGCCGGCTCGTGCGGGGCCCGGCCTGGACACCGTCGAAGTACGCGGCCGTCGCGCGGTCGGGTGGCGGCACCTCGACCACCTGGCCCCCGTTGCGCAGGGAGACGGTGGCGGCGTACCCGGCGGCGACCGCCTCGCGGGCGGCGACAGGGGAGGTGACGGTGGTGCCGCCGTCGGTGAGGAACCGCAGGAACTCCTCGATGAGGACGGGGTCCGCGCCCCCGTGCGTGCCGGGCGGCGTGTGGACGGGCACGGTGATGTCGGCGTCCACCCGGTAGTCCGACCGGCGGTTCCACACCTTGACGACCGCCCCCTCGGCGTCGCCGAAGTTCTCCAGCCGCCCCTCGGTGCCGATGACGGTGTAGTTGCGCCAGTAGTCCGGTGTGAAGTGGCACTGCTGGTAACTGGCGAACACGCCGTTGTCCAGCTGCATCTGCATCATGCTCAGGTCCTCGACGTCGACGACCGGATTGAGGTCGCGCAGGCTGAGCGGCGGCCAGTTCGCGTCGGGCGCGAGCCAGTCCGTCATGCGCTCCCCGGTGCGCTCCCGGCGCGAGCCGATGGTCCCGTAGACCGTCAGCCCGCCCATGGCGTTCACCCGACGGGAGTACCCGCCGGCGAGCCAGTGGATGACGTCGATGTCGTGGGCTCCCTTCTGCAGCAGCAGACCGGTGGTGTTGCGCCGGTCGGCGTGCCAGTCCCTGAAGTAGAAGTCCCCGCCGTGGCCGACGAAGTGGCGGCACCAGATCGCCTTCACCGCGCCGATGTGTCCTTCCGCGATGACCTGGCGGATGGCGGTGACGACCGGCATGTGCCGCATGTTGTGGCCGACATAGAGCGGTGTCCCGCTCTCCCGGGCGGTGGCCAGCAGCCGGTCGCACCCCGCGGTGGTGATGGCGAGCGGCTTGTCCAGGAACACCGGGACCCCGGCCCGTAGGAAGTCCAGGCCGATCGCCTCGTGGGTGTGGTCCGGGGTGAGGACGAAGACGCCGTCGAGGTCCGCTCGCAGCAGATCGCGGTGGTTCGACACGGCGAGCACGCCGGGAGCGAATCGGTCCCGGGCCTGGCGGAGTTGGACCGGATCGCGGTCGCAACAGGCCACCAGCCGAGCCCCCGATCCCGGTCGGTGGGCGAGGCCGACGAGATCGCTGCGGATGCCCAGGCCGATCACGCCGAGCCTGAGGTCGTTCATGCCCGGAGTCCTTTCGTCAGGCCGCCCGCCGTGCCCGTGAGCAGGCCGGGGACCGCGAGAGGAGTTCCCCAAGGGGTCGCGGACCACCGGCCGCACCACGGACTTCTGGCTGATCGACTACGCATGGCAAGCGCCTCTCCTGCGAAGTGCGTCGACATGTATCGGAAATACCGCTGTGGCACTCTGTCGTCACCGGCCGCGAGCGGTCCGGACGTGCGAGGTACTCACGCCTGGGCGAGATCGACTTCCAGTGGCGAGACCGCAGGGGTGGGACGGTGTACAGCCCACCCGGAGCGAGACGAGTCTGAGCGCGCCCGACCTCTCGCGTCAAGGGCTTGGTTATGATTAACTGAGGCACTGAGCGGATGAATAGATATGAAACATGCACGGGGTGAGGCGGGCGCGTCAGGCCGGTTCCGCAGGCAGCCCAGGTGATGTGAGAGGGATACGACGTGACGCTTGAACCGCCATCCAGGAGTCGTCCGGCGTCCGGTGCGGGCGGCTACCGGCCCGGTTACGAGATCGCGGCCGAACGCATCCTTGAGTACATCGTCAAGGAGCAACTGGCCCCCGGTACCCGCCTGCCCACCGAGAAGGATCTGGCCGACGCGGTCGAGATGAGCCGGACCGTGGTGAGGGAAGCGGTGAAGATCCTCTCGGCGGTGGGCCGCCTTTCCGTGCAGAAGGGCCGCGGCATCTACGTCGCCGAACCCGAGGGTGCGCGCTGGCAGGAGTCGTTCTCGAAGTTCCTGCCCGCCGACCTGCGGCAGGTGGACGAGATGTTCGAGTTCCGCCGGCACGTGGAGACCGCGACGGCGGGACTGGCCGCGCAGCGGGCAACTCCCGCGCAGGTCAAGGCGATCCGCGAGGCGGCCACCCGGTCGATGGAGGCGGCGACCGAGGGCGACATCGAGGTCTTCAACCAGGCCGATGAGGTGTTCCACGCCGCCGTCGGCGCAGCGGCGACGAACACGTTCTTCGCCGCGACGGTCGACTCCGTGCAACGTCTGCAGCGGCAGGTCAGTGTCATAGGGCTGGCCGGCGCCGCGGGCGGCTCCCTCGTCGTGGCCGCCGAGCAGCACCAGGCGATCGGGGTGGCCATCGCTTCGGGAGACGACGAGCGGGCGGCCTCTCTGATGGCCGCGCACATCGACATGACGGTCAGCCAGTTCCAGCGGGAGATCCGCAAGCGGCTGCTTCCCGGCGACGACGCTTCTTCCTGATCCACACGATTCCAGGGACCCGAAGGACGGTCATGCGTATCACTGACATCACGGTGGAACTCGTCGATCTGCCCGCGCAACCGCCGTTCCGCTGGCGCGACGGGCTGCCGGGCTCCGAGAGTCCGGTGACCGGGGGCATCCTGCGCATCCGTACCGATGACGGCCTGGAGGGGGAGGCGCACACCCGGCGCGGCATCATCGTGGCCGACCTGGTGGAGCGCCGAATCCGTGCGGACCTGCTGGGCCAGGACCCGCTCGCCCGGGAACTGCTCTGGCACCGCCTGTGGGAACTGGACCGGATAGAAGAGTTTCCGATCTATGCGCTCGGACTGGTCGACGTCGCCTTGTGGGACCTCGCGGCGAAGGCCGCGGGAATGCCGCTGTACCGTCTGCTCGGTTCCTACCGCGACGCGTTGCCCGCCTATGCGAGCACGGTCACCTTCTCCAGCGTGGCGGAGTATCTCGATGTCGCCGACCAGTGCCTGGAGGCGGGCTACTCCGCGATCAAGCTGCACGCCTGGGGAGACCCCCGGGCGGACGCCGAGCTGTGCCAGAAGCTACGCGCCCACGTCGGTGACGCGGTGCCGCTGATGTACGACGGCTCGGCCGGCTTCGACCTGGCCGACGCCGTCTACGTGGGCCAGGCGCTCACCGAGGCCGGGTACACCTGGTACGAGGAACCGATGCGGGAGTTCAGCGTCACCGCGTACCGATGGCTCAGCGAACGAGTGCGCGTCCCCCTGCTCGTCGCGGAGACCTCGGACGGCGCGCACCTGAACGCGGCGGACTTCATCGCGGCCGGCACCGCGGGCTACGTGCGGACGAGTGCGCAGTACAAGGGCGGCGTCACCGGTGCGCTCAGGATCGCCCACCTCGCCGACAGCTTTCAACTCCGGGCCGAGGTGCACGGATCGGGCATCGTCAACGCCCACCTGTGCATGGCCATCTCGAACACCACGTACTACGAGTCGCTCGTGTACTCCAATCCCGTCGTACGCGAGGCCGCGGTGAGTTCCGACGGGATGCTGCACGCCCCCACTGCCCCGGGTGTCGGCTACGGCCAAGAAGGTTGGTGACGCGGAGTCAGCGCTCCACCGCTGCCGCGGCATCACGGTGTGTCGGGCATCGCGAAGGGGCTGTCGTGGGGCCCTCCGCCGGCAGCGGGCGGGAGCCCTCGACCTGCCGCTCGCCGTCCGGTGTGCGGACGGTCGGCCGCATCCTCCTGCTGCGCGGTTCCTGGCTTCGCTCACGCTTCGGCGACGTCGCGGGGCATCGGTGCTCGCCAGGCAGCTGTGTTCGCGCAGATGCGGGGCCGACGGAAGCGCGGCGGGCGCGCTGCCGTGGCCGATCACCGGGGGAGCGGTGCTCTGTCAGGTGGCGGCCCGCGGGGTGCCCGGCTCCGGTCGGGCGGCCTCCGCCACCTTGGTGGCCGCCCGGACGAACGCGGCGACGGCCGGGCGGCGGGAGTGCTCCGGCCAGACCACGGACAGGGTGGCCGGCGCATGGTCCTCGACCGGCCGGTAGGCGATCTCGGGGCTGGATAGCGCCGGGTGAGCGAGGCGGGGAAGAAGCAGACGATGCTGCCGAGTTCGATGAGCTTGAAGGTCTGCGGCAGGTCCGAGGAGTCCTGCGCCGCCGCGGACGGCTGGTCCCGGTCCTGGCCTTGGTCCGGGTCCCGATCCGGCCCGGATGGGCGGGTGCGCGCCTCGCCGAGCCCGCCGTGGGCAGCGACCGGCCCCTGGTCCGCGGGGGACCCGTCGGGCAGCTCCCAGCCCGCCAGGTCGGCGAGGCGAACGGACGTACGGGCGGCCGGCGGGGCGTCGGCCGCGACGGCGATCAGGTACGGCTCGGTGACCAGCTGCTCGGAGTCCAGCCCGCGCTCGTCGAAGGGGCCGAGCAGCACCGCGGCGTCCGCACGGTCGTCGCGTACCGCCTGAACCTGCTCGCCGTAGCGGCCGAGCACCAGCGCGACCGGTAGGGCCGCCTCCTCGCGGGCGTACGCGTGGAGGATGGCAGGCAGCAGGCCGCCATCGACGTCGGCCTTGAGCGCGAGCCGCAGCTTCTGCGTGGGTTCGCCGGCGTGCCGGGCCCGCCGGCCGGCGGCACTGACCGCGTCGAGTGCCGTGCGTGCGTCCCCCAGCAGGACCTCGCCGGCGGGCGTCAACGTGACCTGGCGCGTGGTGCGGTGGAAGAGTTGCACCGTGCTCGCCGCCCAACTCGGCATGCACTGAATCAACCTCGGCCTCCAGCCCGGCTGGAACACCTCCCAGGCATCCGAGAACGACCTCAACCGGCTCGGCTTCCACCTCGGTGCCGCCGCCCAGACGAACGTCGACCAGGGCGCCGAGGCAGTCCACAAAGCCGACATCGCCACCGCGGAACACCTCGGCCGCCGCGTGGCCCGAACCGCCGCCATCTTCCGCGCCGGCCAGCCCGCCCCCGGCGCGGCGGTGGGTCGGGGGCGGGCTGGGTGACTAGAGCTGGGTGGTGCCGCCGTCGACGAAGAGTTCCGCGCCGGTGGTGAAGGAACTCTGGTCCCCGGCCAGGTAGAGGGCGGTGGACGCGACCTCGTCGGGGCGGCCCGCCCGGCCGAGGGGAGTGGGTGCGGGGGGCTCGGCGGCGTCGCCGTCCTGCGGGAGTGCGGCTCGCAGTTCGTCGGCGCCGGGGGTCGTGACGGGGCCGGGGGTGAGGGCGTTGACGCGGATGCCGCGGTCGGCGAGTTCGGCGGCCCAGGTGCGGGCGAGGCTGCGGATCGCGGCCTTGGTGGCGGCGTAGACGCCCAGGCCCGGGACCCCGCGCAGGGCCGCGCTGGAGGAGAGCAGGATCACCGAGGCGCCGGCCGACAGCAGCGGAAGCGCCTTCTGGACGGTGAAGATCGTGCCCTTGAGGTTGACGGAGGTGGTGCGGTCGTACTCCTCCTCGGTGATCGAGCCGAGCGGGCCGAATTCGCCGACGCCGGCGTTGGCCACGACGATGTCGAGACGTCCGCCGCCGCGCTCGGTGATCTCGGCGAAGAGCCGGTCGAGGTCGTCGAGTTCCGATACGTCGCTCCGGATGCCGATGGCGCGGTCGCCGACCTGTTCGACGGCGTGATCCAGTTCGGCCTTGCGGCGGCCGGTGAGGTAGACGGTGGCTCCCTCGGCGGCGAACCGGCGGGCGATGGCCAGGCCGATGCCGGTGGAGGCCCCGGTCACGAGGGCGGTCTTGTCGTCCAGCTGTCCCATGGCATTCTCCGAATGAGTTGATGTAACGATTATGGTTACATTGGGGGCCGAGAAAAGCGCCCTGCCGCCGCGGCCCGGTGGGGCTGGTGGTCGAAGCTAGGTGGCTTTCAGTACGTCGTGCAGCACATCTTCCAGCGTGGTTCTCGCCAGTTCCGCGCGGAGAGTGGTCTCGACCCCGTCGTAGACGACGCTCAGCACCGGCGCTATGCCGTGGCCCACGACGCACTCGGGGTCGGGTGTGGCGGGGTGCAGGGCGAAGATCGGCCCCGGCTCCACCGCTTCGTAGACGTCGAGCAGGGTGATCGTCGGCAGGTCCCTCGACAGCGTCCAGCCGGCGCCGGCGCCTCTGCGCGAGTCGACCAGGCCGGCCTTGCGCAGTTGCGCCAGCAGGCGGCGGATCACCACGGGGTTGGTGTTGACGCTCGTCGCGATCTGCTCGGAGGTGGCGACCTCGTGGCCGCGGCGCTGGTACAGCCCGATCCAGGTCAGGGCGTGCGCGGCGACGGTCAGCCTGCTGTTGGCTCCCATGTCGTCCCTCACCTCCCGTCCTGTTGTAACCGTAACAGTTATGACTGCCCACGGCGAGGTCCCGAGCCGGCTCCGCGAGCGGACGACCCGAGCGGAGGCCCAAGCGGAGGACCCGAGCGGACGACCCGAGCGGAGGCCCGGCGTCACCGCCGGTGTGCCGCGCCGCTCCGTTCGCCCGCGGCGCAGTGAGCGCCGAGCGAGGCCAGGCCGCGGGCGTCGGGGCTCCCGGGCTCGGCGGCGCCGACCAGGAGGCACTGGCCGGAAGCGCCCTGGACCTCGAACGTCTGGTACACGAGGGTCAGTTGTCCGGCCCGCGGGTGGTGGAAGGTCTTGGTCTTGCTGCCCAGGCGGCTGACGTCCTGACGGCTCCAGAGCGCCGCGAACTCCTCGCTCTGCGCGAACAGGCCGTCGATCAGGGCGAGCATGCGCGGGTCGTTCCGGTCGTGGCCCTGGGCCAGCCGCAGCGCTGCGACGGTGTCACGGGCCACGGTGTGCCAGTCGGCGAACAGTTCGCGGGCCGCGGGGTCGCAGAACAGGGAACGGGCCATGCCGCGCGGGTCCGTGAGCGGGGAGAGCAGGGCGTCGGCGAGCGCGTTCGAGGCGAGGACGTCGAGACGCCGGTTGACCACGTAGGCCACGGCCGCCGGGAAGGCGTCCATCAGCCGCAGCAGTTCGGGGGAGACCCGCTCCTCGTCCGAGGCGTGGGTGTGGGCTCGGTCCCTCGGTACGAGCCCGGCCAGGCGGTAGGCGTGCCAGCAGGCGTCGGAGTCCAGCCGCAGGGCCCGCGCGAGGGCGTCGACGACCTGGCCGGAGGGATGCCGCTCGCGGCCCTGTTCCAGACGGGTGTAGTAGTCGGCGCTCACTCCGGCCAGTACGGCGACCTCTTCGCGCCGCAGCCCGCTGACCCGGCGGCTTCGCGAGCGGGGCAGACCCACGTCCGTCGGGCTGAGCCGGGAGCGCCGTGCCAGCAGGAATTCCCCCAGTTCATTGCCGCTCATGCCGGGATCGTACGTCGCCGGTTCCTGGGAGTGGCGCACCCAGGAAAGCCCGTCCTGCCGCATGCGCGCGATCGGACACATCCTGGCGGCACCGGTCGTCGCAGTCGCATGCGCGGCCGACCGCACTTCGCACTCCGAAGGGAAGAACATGCCCACCCGGCCCGCCCAGTCCGCCCCGGCCACCCCCTCCACCCCGGTCGCCCCGCTCACCCCGCCCGCCCCGAAGGTCGTCCTGATCACCGGAGCCAGCAGCGGCATCGGAGCGGCCACCGCCAGACGGCTCGCCGCCGCGGGGCACCACGTGGTCCTCGGGGCGCGGCGCACCGACCGCCTCACCGCCCTCGCCCAGGAGATCGAGGCCCGGGCGGGCAGCGTCTTCCCGCACGTCCTGGACGTGACGGACCAGGCCGGCGTGCGGTCCTTCGTCGCGGCCGCCCACGACCGGTACGGGCGCGTCGACGTCCTGGTCAACAACGCCGGCGTCATGCCGTTGTCGCGTCTGGACGCTCTGAGGGTCGACGAGTGGAACCGCATGATCGACGTGAACCTGCGCGGGGTCCTGCACGGCATCGCCGCAGTCCTGCCGCTCATGCGGGCCCAGCGCCGCGGGCACATCGTGAACATCTCCTCCGTCTCAGGGCTGCGGGTCGACCCGACCGCGGCCGTCTACAGCGCCACCAAACACGCGGTCCGCGCCCTGTCGGAGGGCCTGCGCCAGGAGAGCCGGGAACTGCGGGTCACCGTGATCAGCCCGGGCCTGACCCGGAGCGAACTCACCGCCTCCATCGGCGACAGCGGGATCAAGGACGCGGTGGAGACGCAGATGAGCATCGCGATCCCCGCCACCGCGATCGGCGAAGCCGTCCGCTACGCCATCGACCAGCCCGCCGACGTGGACGTCAACGAACTCGTCGTCCGGCCCACCGTCCAAGGATGAACGGCGCGCACACGCGGCACGGAGACGGCAGGGCGGCGCCGATGGCGACCGAAGAGCACGCGCGGGACCGGGTCGGCGGCGAGACGACGGGGTCGGCCGCGGGGCGGCCCGGCCTCAGGAGTCCGTCCGCTGCGGGGCCGGCACGGGAAACGTCACCCCGGTGAGTTCCTCGGAGACGGTCCACAACCGCTGCTGCGTGGCCTGGTCGTGGGAGTCGGGGCTGGACTCGACCAGCTTCGGGTAGCCGCGGATCTCCCCCCGGTTGCCGGGACCGTAGTACTGGCCGCCGATGACGGCCGGATCGGTGGCGGCGCGCAGGGTGGGCAGGGCGCCCCTCTCGGGTTTCTGGGTGAGCAGCGGCGCGAGCCAGGCGATGGGCACCCGAAGCGCGGCGGGTGTGTTGCGGATGAGCTCGGTGTTGGACACGCCGGGATGGGCGGCCACCGCGAGCGTGGTGCCGTGCGGACCGAGCCGGCGCTGCAGTTCGTACGTGAACATCAGGTTGGCGAGCTTGGACTGGCCGTAGGCGGCGGCGCGGCCGTACGAGCGCTCCCACTGCAGGTCGTCGAAGTGGATGGCGGCCCGAATGCGGTGGCCGGTACTGCTGACCGTGACGACGCGTGAGCCGGGGACGGGCAGGAGCCGGTCCAGCAGCAGGCCGGTGAGGGCGAAGTGGCCGAGGTGGTTGGTGCCGAACTGCAGCTCGAAGCCGTCGGCGGTGGTCTGCTTCGGGGTGTACATCACGCCCGCGTTGTTGATCAGGAGGTCGATGCGCGGGTGGGTGGCGCGCAGGTCGGCCGCCGCGGACCGGACCGAGTCCAGGGAGGTCAGGTCGAGGGCCTGGACGGTGACGTCGCCGGTGATGCGCGCGGCTGCCCGTTCGCCCTTCTCGACGTCGCGGACGGCCAGGACCACCGCCGCCCCGCGCGCGGCGAGCATCCGGGCGGTCTCGAAGCCCAGCCCGGTGTTGGCGCCGGTCACGATCGCCACCCGCCCGTGCTGATCGGGGATGTGCTGCTCGGTCCAGTCGCCGCTCATGGCGCACTCCTAAAAAACCGTCGGTCTGTTAAGGCCTCCAACGTAAGAGACCGCAGGTCTCATGTCAAGGAACCGGCGGTCTTTAAGCTAGGCTGAGGGCGTGACATTCCAGCGGGCGCGAAGCGAGGAGCAGCGGGAGATCCGCCGCCGGGCGATCCTGGACACGGCGGCGGCGATGCTCGACGAGATGCCCGTGGCCGAGGTGAGCCTCAACGAACTCAGCCGGCGGGTGGGCCTGGCCAAGTCGAACGTCCTGCGGTACTTCGAGTCCCGCGAGGCGGTGCTGCTCGAACTCCTGGACGTCTTTCTGGGGAACTGGCTCGCCGAGGTGGCGGACGAGCTGGCCGCGGGCATCGAGGCGCACGCGGCCCCGGAAGTGCGGGCGGCCCAACTGGCCGAGATCCTCAGCCGGTCACTGGCCGGCCGGGTGGTGCTGTGCGACCTCTTCGGCGCGCAGGGCGGCGTCCTGGAGCACAACGTCTCGGTCGAGGTGGTCAAGCGCCACAAGCGCTCCTCCCTCGCGCGGCTCGCGGACATGGTCGAGCTCGTGCGCCGCCACGTGCCCGAACTCGGCGACGGCACACAACTGTTCTGCCTGATGAGCCTGGTCTCGGCGGGCGCCTTGTCCGCGTACGTCCCGCCGCCGCCCAGCCTCCTTGCCGCCTACGCGGACGAGCCCGCCCTCGGCGTGCTCAACCTGGAACTGCGTGACGCGCTGCGGTTCTCCTTCACCTCGGCGCTTCTGGGTGTGCTGCCCCGCGTCGAGTAACCGTCGACCGGCCGGTCAGGGGGGGCCGTCGCAGGGGGACGACGTCGGTGCGGTGGCGTGGCATCGTCGGCCGGGCTGCCCCCGGGGTGGCCGGTAGCGCGACGACGGTGACGGGCTGCTGACAGTGCGGGCGGTTCCGGGTCGCGGTCGGCTTCAGCGGATCACGGACCTGGGCGGGTTGCCGCGAGTTGGTGCGGACCGGTGGCGCGAGATCAACGACGGGGTCCAGGTCGTGGAGAACTGGAACTCCGCGGACCGGCGGGCCCTGTCCCCGCTGTTCTGGACCCACGGGAACCCCTACGGCCGGTTCGAGCTGGACATGAACTCCCACCTCGAACTGGCCGCCGCCGCAGCCGCGGCCACGGTTCCCGGCCCCCGCACCGCGCCCGGAGCCACCATCCATGGCTACATGATCATTCGCTGCGGCTATACGGGCGTTGCTCGGGAAGTGCCCGCGCCGAGGACGCCCGGGGGTCTCCCGGCGTCGCGAGCCTTACGTCGTCGATCTTCTCGATGCCACCGGCTCCGAAGCGCGTCCGCAGCCGCTCGGTCGGTGAGCGACCGCTCGGCGTGCGGGGACGGACCACCACGCCCAGTATGAGTGCTATGTCTCTGACGCCCAAGCCTGTCTCGCCGACCGTCGTCAGCCGGAACCAGGCCCTGCTGAACAGCCTGCCGTTCTCCGACACCCAGGACTTCGATGACGCGCAACGCGGCTTCCTCGGGAAGCGGGCCCCGAGCGCCATCACCAACGCCGAGGGCGCGGTGGTCTGGGACAACGACACGTACGACTTCCTGCGGGGCGACGCGCCGGACACCGCGAACCCGAGCCTGTGGCGCCAGTCGACGCTCAACGCGATCCAAGGGCTGTTCGAGGTCGTGCCCGGTATCTACCAGGTGCGCGGGTTCGACCTGTCGAACGTGACGTTCATCGAGGGCGAGACCGGGGTCCTGGTGCTGGACCCGCTGGTGACGCAGGAGACGGCGGCGGCCGCGCTCGCGCTGTACCGCGAGCACCGCGGCGAGCGGCCCGTCACCGGCGTGCTGTACACCCACCCGCATGTGGACCACTTCGGTGGCGTCCGCGGGATCACCACGCAGGAAGACGTCGACGCAGGCCGCGTGCCCGTCATCGCCCCGGCGGAGTTCACCGAGCACGCGGTGTCGGAGAACGTCTACGCCGGAACCGCGATGTCGCGGCGCTCGGCGTACATGTTCGGTGCGGCACTGGCTCGCAGCCCGCACGGCGCCCTCGGCACCGGGCTGGCGCAGACCGTGGCGACCGGCAACATCACGCTCATCGCCCCGACGCTGGACATCACCGAGACCGGGCAGACCGAGACGGTCGACGGCGTCCGGATGATCTTCCAGATGGCCCCGGGAACCGAGGCACCGGCCGAGTACCTCGTGTACTTCCCGGAGCACAAGGCGCTGTGCGCCGCGGAGGACGCGACCCACACGCTGCACAATCTCCTGACCCTGCGCGGGGCGCTGGTCCGCGACCCGCACGCCTGGTCGAACTACCTCACCGAGACCATCGACCTCTTCGGTGCGGAGGCGGAGGTGGTCTTCGCGTCCCACCACTGGCCCACCTGGGGCAATGACCAGGTCACGAAGTTCCTCTCCGAGCAGCGCGACCTGTACGCCTACCTGCACGACCAGTGCCTGCGCCTGATCAACAAGGGCTGGACCGGCATCGAGATCGCGGAGGAGCTCAAGCTCCCGCCCGTGCTCGAACACGCCTGGCACGCCCGCGGCTACTACGGCTCGGTGAGCCACAACCTCAAGGCGATCTACCAGCGCTACATGGGCTGGTACGACGGCAACCCCGCGCACCTGTGGCAGCACCCGCCCGTCGAGCAGGGCAAACGGTACGTCGAACTCGGCGGCGGCGCGGACGCCGTCGTCGAAAAGGCGCGCGCCGCGTTCGAGGCGGGCGACTTCCGCTGGAGTGCGGAGGTCCTCAGCCATGTCGTGTTCGCCCAGCCCGACCACGCGGCGGCACGCGAACTGCTGGCCGACACCTTCGAGCAGCTCGGCTACGGCGCGGAGAACGGCGTGTGGCGCAACATCTACCTGTCGGGCGCGACCGAACTGCGCGAGGGGAAGTTCGGCACGCCGACCGTATCGGCGTCCGCGGATGTCGTCTCCGCCCTCACCCCGGAGATGCTCTTCGACGCCATCGCCATCCAGGTCAACGGCCCTGAGGCGTGGGACGAGAAACTGACCATCGACGTCGTCCTGACCGACACCGACCAGCGGTACCGCCTGCGGCTGGCCAACGGCGCGCTCACCTACAGCGCAGCGGCCCAGACGGGCGACGCGGACGTCACCCTCGCGACGACGGCACGGGCCCTCCCTGCGCTCGCGGCAGGAGGGCTCACCGCCGACGCCCTCGCGAAGGCGGGCATCAAGGTCACCGGCGACGCATCGGCCCTGTCCCGTCTCGCCGGCGTCCTCGACCCAGGCGACCCGGACTTCTCCATCGTCACCCCCTGACCTGGGCTTCTCCAGGCGGTCCGAGGTCGGGCCGGGTCGGTAGCGGAACCTCAGCCCCGGCCAGGACCGTGCAGGTAGCGGGCGCCTCGTCATGGACGGCGCTGCCGCGGTGCGTCCGCCGGCCCGTGGGAGGTTCGCGTCTCGTGGTCGTGAAGCGCTCAGAGGGCGGGAAGCGAGCCCTTGTCCGGTTTATCTTTGAATGTGGTTCAGGGCTGCTGGTCAGCGATGTTGCATGAGTTCACTGGCGGTGTAGGGCGAACAGTCCCGGCTCGGTCTCGGTGATCAGCCCGAGGCTGACCAGGCGCTTGAGCTTGGAGCGCATGCCCTCGATGTGCTTGGGTTCGAAGCCGGTATCCAGGGCCCGGCACAGGTCTTTCGCGCGCACGGGTCGGTCGGTGTCGGCCAGCGCGGTGAGGATGTGCTGGTAGACGGGGTTGTCGGGTAGGTTCGCCGGTCCTGTGCGCTCGGTCTCGCGGGTTTCGAGGGCGAGTAGGACCTTGCGGGTGGTGGCCAGGTCGGCGAGTTCGGCCTCGAGTTCGTTCACCTGGCCGGTGAGCTGCTCGAGTTGCACGCGAAGGTACTCGGCGTGGGTGCGTACGGCCTGCTCGCGCTCGGTGAGCAGGTCCAGGATCGATCTCGTGGTCATCGCCGTGTCCTCCTACGCTCCGCGCCAGGTCGGGGTGGAGGTGCCGGTCAGCCGGCGGGCCATCACATCGGTTATCGCCCAGTACACCCGGGCTTCGCTGGTGGCCGGGTTGATCGCGTAGTCGCGCACCAGGCGTCGGTGGAGCATCAGGGTGCCGAGAGTCTGCTCGACCCGCCAGCGGATCGGCTGGGGCACGAACCCCTTCTCCTGCGGGTTGCGCTGCACAATCTCGACATCGATGCCCACTGCGAGGCCGTGCTCGACGACCTCGGTCTTGAAGCCCTGGTCGACCAGGGCTTTGGTGACCGTTGGGGTGCGGGCAGCGACCCGGTCGAGCAGCGCGGTGCCGATCGTGTTCTCGTGCACACTCGCGGCCAGCACCACCACCGCAATGATCAGCCCCAGGACATCGACCGCGATCCCGTGCTTGCGGCCCGGGACCTTCTTACCCGCGTCCTTGCCGGTGGTGGCCGCGGGGACATTGACCGCCGCGTGCACGCTCTGGGAGTCGAGCACCACCAGGGACGGGTCCTCGGCGCGGCCGACCGCCTCGCGCACCTGGCAGCGCAGGATCTCGTGGATCGTCTCGGTCGTGCCATCGTCACGCCACTTGTAGAAGTAGTACTTCACCGCGCCGGGCGGGGGTAGGTCGCCGGGCAGGTAGGCCCACTGGCAGCCGGTCCGGGACTGGTAGAAGATCGCGTTGATGATCTCGCGCATCGCGTAACGGCCCTGATGGCTGCTGACCGAGGGATGCGCCGCCTTCCACGCCGTGATCATCGGCTCGATCAGCGCCCACCGCTCGTCGGTCAGATCACTCGGATAGCCCCTGCGTTCAACCACCCCGCCAGCCCAACACAGCCAAACGCGCTGTACAGCCGCTTCCCACCCATACCCACACGAACGAGCGATCTGAATACGGTCAGACAGTCACTTCCCGCCCTCTGACTTGTTCTTTATCTACCAGGATCTTCCGGGCTTGCCGATGGCCTTGAGGGTCTCGGGGCGTTTGACGGTCTTGCCGACGTCGTAACGGGGAGCCCGGTGCTTGTTCTTGGCGCCGGGTGGCCGTCCGGGGCCGGTTCCTCGGGGTTGGGGAACATGGGTCGGGCATGCGAGGTGAGCGCGGATGTTCCTGAACCCTCGGCGGACCCGGGCCGGGGTGAGCCGGTTGGAGGTGGTGGGTTTCTCCCACGGCCGGCGGAAGTCTTCGGCGAGCGGCCGGGCGAGCCGGAGCTGGGTGTGGGCGACGATCAGAATCCAGGTCCAGCGGTCCGCCGCTTCGGGAGTGCGGAGTTTCGGGGTGGTCCAGCCCAGGGTCTGTTTCGCGAAGGGGAAGGTGTGCTCCAGGTCGAAGCGGCGGAGGAATGCCTGCCAGAAGCGGTCAACGTCGTCCGGGGTGGCACCGGTCTTGGAGGACCATAACCACAGCGGCGGGGCATCCCGGTCCTTCGACCGGTGCTTGACCTTCAACCGCATCAACGTCCCCTCGATAATGGGTAGTTCGCCGTCGTGGTCGAGCCATGAGGAGCGGTGGGTGAGCCGGGGGTGGACCCGGTCCCACGCCTGGGTTTCGGCCTTGCCGTAGTTGGTGGTGTCGGTGACCGTGGTGATCGCGGGCTCGGGCCAGGTCTCCGGCTTGGTGAACCGGAATTCCGGGCTGTGCTTGGGCGGCCGGCCGTTGACGCCGTGCGTCCTCGGTGGTTTCGGCAGACGCATCACGCGGTCGGAGCGAACCCGGCCGACCAGCTCGACGGGGAGGTCGCGCAGGACCCAGGCCAGGCGGGTGACGTCGTAGCCGGCGTCGCTGACAATCACGATGTCCGGGTCCCCGACGTGCCACTGACCAGCGGTGATGAGCCGTTCGACGACCCCCCGGAGTTGGTCGGCGGTGATGACGGTCGCGTCGTTCATTGGGCCGAGCCGGACCGCGTCCAGGATCGCGGTCCAGGACGTGGACCCCGGCTCCAGCACAGCGACGAAGGAGTAGGGCCAGCCCGGAATGAACTGCGACGCCGTCTTCGCGCGGCCGTAGACGTGGCAGAACAGCCGGTCCGCCGAGCACGGCGCGTCCGAGCGGAGCCACGGCGACACATCGACCGCCAGGACCAGGCGCCCGCCGTCGAACCGCGGCAGCGACAGCCCGGCCAGCACCGTCCGCAGCCGAGCATTGTCCATCCGGCCGTGGTTCAGGCGCCGTACATCGCGCCGTGCCCACGACGATGCTCGGGCAACAACGTCAAGACCACCGGGGACTTCACGGCACCGTCCGCACACAGCACCACCCTCACGGCCTTCGTCCTGGTCACGTGCATTCCTTGGTCGGAACACACGATCAGACGAAGGCCGCCCACGTGTCCGGCGAATCCCCAGGTGAGCGACTCAGTTCGAGATGCCATTCGAGGCCGGTAGATAGAACAAGGCTTAGGGCAGGGGAGCGGTCACGACGGCGCCGGCGCGGCCGTGCTCCTGCGCGGACTCGCTGCCGAAGGAGCCCGGCCCGCAACCGCTGACGGTCGCTCCTGAAGGCATCAGCCCTGCGTCGCTCCTGTCGCTCCCTGAAATTCGGCTGTTTGCCGGTGCTTGTGGTCGCGGTACCACTCCCGACCCCACCAGGCCGCCGTGAAAGCGAAGGCGGCACAACAGACGAGCAAAAGCAACCTGACGGCGTCCTGCTGAGATGTGGAATTCCCGTTGAACCGCCGACCGGGAAACTCGGCGTAGCCGGGGCCTTTCGGATCGACCAGGACCCGAACCGCCGCGCCAGGCTTCAGGGACGTGAGGGAGGGGTCGTGCACGGTGGTCGTCGCCTGGCCGTCGACCGGCTCCCCCAGTCGGACCTCGATGTCGGCGAACGGGACCTTGCCATGGTGGTTCGTCACTCTGGTCACGATCCCGCTTCGTGCCAGGCCATGGGCTTGCGTGTAGCCCGACTTACCGACCGCTTCGGCGGCGACCTTCGGCACGAATATGAGAGCCCCTAAGGAACCTAGGGCGAGTACCAGGGACATCAGGAACACCATCTTGGGGTTCCCGCGCCTGGTGTTCTTGCCGCCCCTATTCCGGGAGCCGGACTTGTTCATAAACGCTGAGGCTACTCGCACCGAGGTTTCGCTACCAGCCTTTATCGTTCATGAGTCCGTCAAACCACTGGCAGGAAGTCCGGGTTCCCGTAGTGGGATTTTTCGGTATTGGAGCAGGTTGAGGGCCGGACTGTCGTGTCGAGTGGACGCTCTCCGGGTCGGCCTTGTCGCCGCGGCCCCCGCTCCCTGGCGTGCCGCTCGGCCGTGCCACACCCAGCTCCGGCTCGCCCGGCCGCTCGCCGAAGACTTCCGCCGGCCGTGGGAGAAACCCACCACCTCCAACCGGCTCACCCCGGCCCGGGTCCGCCGAGGGTTCAGGAACATCCGCGCTCACCTCGCATGCCCGACCCATGTTCCCCAACCCCGAGGAACCGGCCCCGGACGGCCACCCGGCGCCAAGAACAAGCACCGGGCTCCCCGTTACGACGTCGGCAAGACCGTCAAACGCCCCGAGACCCTCAAGGCCATCGGCAAGCCCGGAAGATCCTGGTAGATAAAGAACAAGCTGAGTGCTGTTCCTGCCGGCAGGACGGAGCCAGGGACTTTTCGGGGACTTTCAGCTCTGTCGGAGGGACATCCGAGGGACTTTCCTCCGTGCATGCACGGAAGGCTCGGACAGCGCTGAAAGGCTCCGGGGGCCGGGGCACCAGCTGCTTGCCGGACCGCTCCCCGGAGCCGCTGCGCCGCCGCGGCCCGGCGCGGGCGAGGCGCCATTGGGCCGTCCGCACGTCGTCTGACCTCGGGGGATACGCCACGACGGGCCCGGCCGCACGCGCGGCCGTCACGACGTCAGGGGGCCGTCAGTACGCGTAGAAGCCCGCGCCCGACTTACGGCCGAGGCGGCCCGCGTCGACCATGCGCTGGAGGATCGGCGGAGCCGCGTACAGGGGCTCCTTGTACTCCGCGTACATGGAGTCGGCAATCGCGGCGACGGTGTCGAGGCCGATCAGGTCGGAGAGCTTGAGCGGGCCCATCGGGTGGGCGCAGCCCATCTCCATGCCGTTGTCGATGTCCTCGCGGGTGGCGATGCCGGACTCGTACATGCGGATCGCGGAGAGCAGGTACGGCACCAGGAGGGCGTTGACGACGAAACCGGAGCGGTCCTGGGCGCGGATGGGGTGCTTGCCGAGGATGTCGGTGACCAGGGCCTCGGCCCGCTTCACGGTCTCGCTGCCGGTGGTGAGCGCCGGGATCACCTCGACCAGGCGCTGCACGGGCGCCGGGTTGAAGAAGTGGATGCCCACCACCTGGTCGGGCCGCGAGGTGGCCACCGCGAGCCGGACCAGCGGGATGGAGGAGGTGTTGGAGGCGAGGATGGCGTCGGGGCGGGTGACGACCTGGTCGAGGGTCTTGAAGATGTCCAGCTTGACCTGCTCGTTCTCCACCACCGCCTCGATCACCAGGTCGCGGTCGGCGAACTCGGCGAGGTCGGTGGTGTAGCTGAGCCGGTCCAGCGCCGCGTCCCGCTCCTGCTCGGTGAGCTTGCCGCGCTCGGCGGCCTTGCCGAGGGAGTTCGCCAGGCGGGCGCGGCCCAACTCCAGTGCCTCGCCGGTGGTCTCGGCGACCCGGACGTCGAGCCCGGCCTTCGCGCACACCTCGGCGATGCCCGAACCCATCTGGCCCGCGCCCACCACTCCGACGCGCTGGATGTCACTCACTCGTCAGCCTCCCGACCGTCGGCCGTGTCCGGCCTGCCGCTGCCTGCACCCGGCAGGCGCTTGATCGCATACCTGGCTCGTACCTGATCGTGTACCGGACAGACGTTACCGCCCACCGGAGCCGCCGGGCCCGGCGCCCTGCCCCTTCAGAGGACTGGACCATTCGGCGGTTGCCGCCACTGCCCCGGACCACCATCATCGGCGGATCTGGACGGTAGATCAGGAGGACGGTATGGACCCACTCTCCCGTAGAACCTTCACCGTGGCGGCGGCCGGCACGCTGGCCTCGGCCGCGGCGATCGGCACCGCGCAGGCCACCGCGCCCACCCCGACCGCCGCCGCGCGCCTCGCGCCGGGCACCGCCGGGGCCGCCCGCCCGGCGGGCACCGCGCACCGGCCGCCCACCGCCCGCCGCGAGCTGCGCGGCATGTGGATCGCCACCGTCGCCAACACCGACTGGCCGTCCGCGCCGGGCCTGTCCCCGCGGGAGCAGCGCGCCGAACTGATCGCCCTGCTCGACACCGCGGTCGAACGCCGGCTCAACGCCGTGATGTTCCAGGTCCGCCCGACCGCCGACGCGTTCTGGCCGTCGCCGTACGAGCCGTGGTCGCAGTACCTCACCGGCACCCAGGGCCGCGACCCGGGCTGGGACCCGCTGGGCACCGCCGTGCACGAGGCGCACCGCCGGGGCCTCGAACTGCACGCCTGGTTCAACCCGTACCGGGTCGCGATGACCGACGACCCCGGCACGCTCGCCCCCACCCACCCGGCCCGGCTGCACCCGGAGTGGGTGCTGCCCTACGGCGGCAAGCTGTACTACGACCCCGGGCAGCCGGCCGTCCGCCGCTTCGTCGAGGACGCGATGCTCGACGCGGTGCGCCGCTACCCGATCGACGCCGTGCACTGGGACGACTACTTCTACCCGTACCCGGTGGCCGGCCAGACCTTCGCCGACGACGCCAGCTACGCCCGCTACGGCGCCGGCTTCCCCGACCGCGACGCCTGGCGCCGGCACAACACCGACCTGCTGGTCAGCGAGATGGCGGCGCGGATCAAGCAGATCCGGCCCAGCACCCAGTACGGCATCAGCCCGTTCGGGGTCTGGCGCAACGCCGCCACCGACCCGCTCGGCTCGGCCACCCAGGCCGGCGTGCAGACCTACGACGACCTGCACGCCGACACCCGCGGCTGGGTCAAGCGCGGCTGGCTGGACTACATCGCCCCGCAGGTCTACTGGAACATCGGCTTCGCCGCCGCCGACTACGGGGTGCTGGTGCCCTGGTGGTCCGACGTCGTGGCCGGCACGCGGGCGAAGCTCTACGTGGGGGAGGCGCTCTACAAGGTCGGCGTCGCCGGCCAGCCCGCGCAGTGGCAGGACCCGGCCGAGCTGTCCCGCCACCTCACCTTCGACGCGGACCACCCGCAGGTGCGCGGCAACATCTACTTCTCCGCCACCCAGGTCACCGCCGACCCGCTGGGCGCGATGACCGAGGTGGTGGCCGAGCACTACCCGACCCGGGTGCGCACGCCATGACCTGACGGTCCGCCAATTGCCGTACGGTGCGCCGCTGCCGTACGGCATGTCGCGGCCGGGTCGTGGCCCTGTCACGGCCCGGTCGTGATCGGATAAACCGTTCGTACGTCGATCGGCTCCGCTGTTACGTTCTTCCCGTGGCGAAACTCAACCAGATCATCGCAGTCGAGAAGGGCGTCAAGTCCAAGGCGCAGCAGGAGCTGACCGCGGCTCATCACGACCTGCAGAAGCCCGCGTTGCTCTCCGGCATCGCCAGGACCTACCAGCCCAAGGACGAGGAAGGCGAGCAACTGCCGCCCGAGTCCACCCGGGTGCAGCTGCAGGCCGAGCAGGTGCTGAAGTCCACCGCTGCCGTCCTGACCCGGCTGTTCGACGTGACCGCCACCAAGGACTGGGCCAACTGCGAGGCGCGCGCCCACGTCACCGTCGACGGTCGCGAGCTGGTCCGCGACGTGCCGGTGTCGTACCTGCTCTTCCTGGAGAAGCAGCTCGTCGACCTGCACACCTTCATCCGCAAGCTGCCGGTGCTCGACGGCGCCGAGGCGTGGAATCTCGATGCCTCCACCGACGCGTGGAAGACCGAGCCGGTGCGGACGATCCGCACCCGCAAGGTGCCGCGCAACCACGTGAAGGCCGAGGCGACCGAGAAGCACCCCGCGCAGGTGGAGGTGTACTACGAGGACGTGGCGGTCGGGTACTGGACCACCGTGAAGTTCTCCGGCGCCCTGCCCGCCCGCCGGGTCAACGAACTGCTGGAGCGGGTGGAGAAACTCCAGCAGGCCGTCAAGTTCGCCCGCGAGGAGGCGAACGGCGCCGAGGTGACCGACCAGCGGGTCGGGGACGCGGTGTTCGGCTTCCTGTTCGGGTCGTAGCGGCCCGTACCCAAGACTCCCTCCGCTTCGATGCGGAGGGGCCCTTCGCCCCAGTGCGGAGGGAGCGCGAGGAGCGCAAAGCTGAAGCTGAAGCTTGTCGTGACTCACGCGGTTCCAGTGGGGGTTCGAATCCCTCTCCCGGCACCACGCGCCGGGGTAGCCCAATCGGTAGAGGCAGACCGCGGTAAACCTCAGACTCTCGCTCCAGACTCAGCATTCGCCGCCGATCGCCGGATCGACCGGCCACGGGCTGCGTCGTCAGGTGCCGGTTCGAATCCGGTCCGCCGCTCTCCTCCCGCACCGCGCGGACCACGCGCGGTGCGGACCGTGCGGCGGTAGCTCAATGGCAGAGCGCGACGACATCAAGGTGACCTGTGGCCTCAAGCGTGCCGGCGTGGGCATGTGGCGGCATCGAGGGGCCCGGGGTCTGGACACGCCCCCGGGTCCCGCTCCTTTTCCCGGATACGCTGGTCGCACGATGCACCGATTCAGCTCGCCGTGGGGCGACCTCGACCTGACCCGTTTCCCGGCCGACCCGCGCGAGCAGTTGCGGGCCTGGGACGCCGCCGACGCGTACGCGCTCCAGCACCTCGCCGACACCGGAGGCCCGGCCTCGCCCGGCGCGACCGTCGTCCTCGGCGACCGCTGGGGCGCCCTGACCACCGCGCTCGCCGCGCACGGCGCCACCCGCCCCACCCTCGTCACCGACTCCTTCCTCGGCCGGCAGGCCACCGAGGCGAACCTGCGGCGCAACGCCCCGGCCGCCGGCGCCGACCTGCGCACCACCCGGGACGACCCGCCCGGCCGGGTGGACCTGCTGATCGTCCGCGTGCCCAAGAGCCTCGCCCTGCTGGAGGACCAGCTGCACCGGCTCGCGCCCGCCGTGCACTCCGGCACCACCGTGCTCGGCACCGGCATGGTCAGCGAGATCCACACCTCCACGCTCCGGCTCTTCGAGCGGATCATCGGCCCCACCACCACGTCACTGGCGGTCCGCAAGTCCCGGCTGATCTTCTGCACGCCCGAACCGGGCCTGGCCCGCGGCACGAACCCGTGGCCCGTGCGGTACGCCCTGCCCGACGACATCGGGCCGATGTCCGGGCATACGGTCGTCAACCACGCCGGGGTGTTCTGCGCGGACCGGCTCGACCTCGGCACCCGGCTGCTGCTCGCGCACCTGCCGCAGCGCACCGGGCCGGACCGGGTGGTCGACCTCGGCTGCGGCAACGGCGTCGTCGGCACCGCCGCCGCGCTCGCCAACCCGGCCGCCGAGGTGCTCTTCACCGACGAGTCCTACCAGGCGGTCGCCTCCGCCGAGGAGACGTTCCGGGCGAATGCCCTGCCGGGGGCGAAGGCCGAGTTCGCGGTCGGTGACGCGCTCACCGCGCTGCCGCCCGAGAGCGTCGACCTCGTCCTGCTCAACCCGCCCTTCCACTCCCACCGCGCCACCACCGACGCCGCCGCCCGCCGCATGTTCACCACGGCGAGGGCCGCACTACGGCCGGGGGGCGAACTCCGCGTCGTCGGCAACCGTCACCTCGGCTACCACGCCCGCCTGCGCCGCCTCTTCGGCAACTGCGACGTCGTCGCCTCCCACCCGAAATTCGTGGTCCTCCGCAGCACCAAGTAACACCGCGCCCCGGGGGCGTGAGGGGTGCTGTCGCGGAAGACGGCAACAGTCAGGGGCGCGTGGGGGCGCTCCCCCTGGCTCCGCCGGGGGCACCCCCACCCAGGCGGAACTCCGGGGGAGAACCGCGCGTCCGGCACGACAGCAACAGCCCCCGCAGGTCGTCACCGACCTACGGGGGCTGTTGCTGTCGTGTCCGGACCACCTGCCGGTGGCCGGTCGCTCGCGCGGCGCCCGCGCCCCCCGGGGCACCGCCGCCCGCACGGGCGAGCGGCACCCCGGGAACGGCTCAACCGAGGGACGCCACCGCCGCGTTGAACGTGGCGGACGGCCGCATGACGGCCGTCGCCTTCTCCGCGTCGGGCTGGTAGTACCCACCGATGTCCACCGGCGACCCCTGCACCGCGATCAGCTCGGCGACGATCGCCTCCTCCTGCTCCGCCAGCGTCTTGGCCAGCGGCCCGAACGCCTCGGCGAGCTTCGCGTCGTCGGACTGCCCGGCCAGCTCCTGCGCCCAGTACAGCGCCAGGTAGAAGTGGCTGCCGCGGTTGTCGATCCCGCCGACCCGCCGGGACGGCGACTTGTCCTCGTTGAGGAACGTGCCGGTGGCGCGGTCGAGCGTGTCCGCGAGGATCTGGGCGCGGGCGTTCCCGGTGGTCTGCGCGAGGTGCTCGAAGCTCACCGCCAGCGCGAGGAACTCGCCGAGGCTGTCCCAGCGCAGGTAGTCCTCCTTGACCAGCTGCTGCACGTGCTTGGGCGCGGAGCCGCCGGCGCCGGTCTCGAAGAGGCCGCCGCCGTTGATCAGCGGAACCACCGACAGCATCTTGGCGCTGGTGCCCAGCTCCAGGATCGGGAAGAGGTCGGTGAGGTAGTCGCGCAGCACGTTGCCGGTCACGGAGATGGTGTTCTCACCGCGCCGGATGCGCTCCAGCGACAGCTTCGTCGCCTCGACCGGCGACAGCACGCGGATGTCCAGGCCCTCGGTGTCGTGCTCGGGCAGGTACGCCTCGACCTTGGCGATCAGCGCCGCGTCGTGCGCGCGGGTCTCGTCCAGCCAGAAGACGGCCGGGTCGCCGGTGGCGCGGGCGCGGGTGACCGCGAGCTTCACCCAGTCGCGGATCGGCAGGTCCTTGGTCTGGCACATCCGGAAGATGTCACCGGCGCCGACCGCCTGCTCCAGCACGGCCTCGCCGTTGCCGTCGACGACCCGGACCGTACCGGTGGTCGGGATCTCGAAGGTCTTGTCGTGGCTGCCGTACTCCTCGGCCTTCTGCGCCATCAGGCCGACGTTGGGCACCGAGCCCATGGTGGCCGGGTCGAAGGCGCCGTGCGCGCGGCAGTCGTCGAGGACGACCTGGTAGACGCCGGCGTAACTGCTGTCGGGCAGCACCGCGAGGGTGTCGGCCTCCTTGCCGTCCGGGCCCCACATGTGGCCGGAGGTGCGGATCATGGCCGGCATCGAGGCGTCCACGATGACGTCGCTGGGCACGTGCAGGTTGGTGATGCCGCGGTCGGAGTCGACCATCGCCAGCGCCGGGCCGTCGGCCAGCTCGGCGGCGAAGGAGGCCTTGATCGCGTCGCCCTCCGGCAGCTTCTCCACGCCGGCCAGGATCGCGCCGAGGCCGTCGTTGGGTGTCAGCCCGGCCGCGGCGAGCGTGGCGCCGTGCTCCGCGAAGGTGTTCGGGAAGAAGGCGCGCACCGCGTGGCCGAAGATGATCGGGTCGGAGACCTTCATCATGGTGGCCTTGAGGTGCACCGAGAACAGCACGTCCTCGGCCTTCGCCCGGGCCACCTGCGCGGTGAGGAACTCGCGCAGCGCGCCGACCCGCATCACTGACGCGTCCACGACCTCGCCGGCCAGCACCGGTACGGACTCGCGCAGCACGCTGGTGCTGCCGTCGTCGCCGTGCAGCTCGATCCGCAGGGTGCCGGCCTCGGAGACCACCGCGGACTTCTCGGTGGAGCGGAAGTCGTCGGCGGACATCGTCGCCACGTTCGTCTTCGAGTCGGCGGTCCAGGCGCCCATCCGGTGCGGGTGGGCCTTGGCGTAGTTCTTCACCGCGGCGGCCGCGCGGCGGTCGGAGTTGCCCTCGCGCAGCACCGGGTTCACCGCGCTGCCCTTGACCTTGTCGTAGCGGGCGCGGATGTCGCGCTCCTCGTCGGTCTTCGGGTCGTCCGGGTACTCCGGCAGCGCGTAGCCCTGCTCGCGCAGCTCGGCGACGGCCGCCTTCAGCTGCGGGATCGACGCCGAGATGTTCGGCAGCTTGATGATGTTCGCCTCAGGCCGCTGCGCCAGCTCGCCCAGCTCGGCCAGCGCGTCGTCGATCCGCTGGCCCTCCTCCAGGTACTCGGGGAAGCCGGCGATGATCCGACCCGCCAGCGAGATGTCCCGGCTCTCGACGGTGACCCCGGCGGTCGAGGCGTACGCCTGGATCACGGGCAAGAACGAGTACGTCGCCAGGGCCGGGGCCTCGTCGGTGTGTGTGTAGATGATGGTCGAGTCAGCCACCGGTTGGTCTCCGTTCCAGTCTCCAACATTGCTTGATATCAAGATATCCCGTTGCCCTCGCTTCCTCGAACAAGCCCCCGGTTTGACGGCGGCGGGGGCGGGGTGGGGCCTCGCGGCGGGCCGTACCCGTGTGCGAGGCTGCGAGGCGCGGAAGCGTACGGAGGGGGTGGAGGGATGGGGCGGAGAGCGCTCTCGACCAGGGGAGTGCCGGGCGACGCGCGTACGGCGCTGGTCGTCGTGGTCGTCGCCGGGACCGTGCTGGCGGCGCTGGTCCTGCGGCCCGGCTCCGTCGGACGCGGCGCGGGAGCGGTCCGCAGCGGGCCGGCCGTCGCGCTGCTCGCGATCGGATGGGCGGTCGGCTGCCTGACGCTGTTTGCCCGGTACCGGGTCCGGCCGCGGATCGACACCCGGCTGAGCCCGGTCGAGCAGCGGCTCGCGGCCGTCGTGCGCGCCACGCTGCTGGTCGCCGCCGCCGCCGTACCGGCCGCGGTCCTGGTCCTGCACCGGTTCGGACCGCCCTTCAAACCGGCGCCGTTGGGCCCCGGCGAGTTCGGCGTCGGCCGCTCGCGTCCCGCACGCGATCTCGGGCACGACACGCCGCACAACCCGCCGCCCTGGCTGATCGTCACCTTGCTGGTGGTCGCGGGTGTGGCGCTCGTGGCCGCGTTCGTCGTCGCGTACCGGCGGCTGCGGGCGGAGTACGTCCGCAGGCCGCGACGTGCCCGGAGGGACCCGCACGAGGACGCCTGGCTGCTCGCCGACGCGGTGGAGTCCGGCCGGCGCGCCCTGGGCGACAACGGCGACGCCCGGACCGCGGTGATCGCCTGCTACGTCGCCATGGAGACCTCGCTGGCCGGCTCGGGCGTGTCCCGGCACGTCTCGGACAGCCCGAACGACCTGCTGGTACGCGCCGCCGCGAGTGGCCTGCGCACCGGGGGCAGCGCCTCCGTGCTCACCGAGTTGTTCCGCGAGGCCCGCTACTCCAGCCACCCGATGGGCGACACCCACCGCGCGCAGGCGGCCGACGCACTCGCGGACCTCGCGGAACGGCTCGCCGCGCCGCGCACCGGAGCCAGGGCAGAGGAGGGGGTGTGAAGGCAACGGACTCGCCGGACACGGGCGGACCGGTGTCGGGCCCGAGGCCGTCCACGGACGCGGCTCGGGATACGGACGTGGCTCGGAATGCGGGCACGGCTCGGGATACGGGCGCGGATGCGGGACCGGGTCCGGGCACGGCGCCGGGGGGCCGCACCGCGGGGGCGGCCCTGCTCGAACTGCCCGGAGTTCTCGGCAACCCCGGCAGGTCCGCCGGGGGCCGCAGGTCCGGTCGCTCGGGCACTGTCGGCGGGCCCGGAGAACCGGACACCCGCGGACCGGAGCACCACCCGGGTCCGGACACGGCGGCCCGCACCCGGGTGCGGGCCGCGCCGGGCTCGGCCCGCCACTCCGTCACGCTGCTGGTCGCCGTCGCGTCCGCCGGCGTGCTGCTGCTCGGCGTCACCGACGGCTTCGCGGTGGCCCTGCTGGGGCTGGCCGTGGCCGCCGCGGCCGGGTTCTGCGTCACCCGCTACGTCGCGGGGGCCGGCGCCCGCGACGGCGACTACCGCAGGCCCGTAAGGCTGCTGGGCAGCAGCGAGCCCGCGCTCGGCGGCTGGGAGTGGCTGGTGCACAACGCGCTCGGCCCCGACGGGGAGGCGTACTTCGCCCAGCGGCTGCGCCCGCACCTGCAACGGCTCTTCGCCGCCCGACTTGCCGCCCGGCACGGCACGGACCTGCACCGCGCCCCCGAACGGGCCCGCGCGCTGGTCGGTGCGGAGCTGTGGCCGTGGATCGACCCGGCCGAGCTACCGCCGCGGCCGTCCGTGCCCGAGGGGGTGCTGCGCGCGCTCCTGGAGCGGCTCGAAGTGCTGGGCGATCCGGAGCAGCCCGCAGACCCGGGGCAGCCCGCACCCGGCGACGTCCCGGCGCCGCGGACCGCGCCCGGCACCGGCACCGGCACCGCGTCATGAAGGAGCAACCCGTGCCTGCGTCCGCACCGGGGCCGATCCCGCCCGAGCCCGCGCCCGCGTCCGTACCGGGGCCCGGCGACATCGTCGTGGAGGGTGCGACCGGCTCAGGGGCGGTCGAACGCGCCCTCGGCGGGCGGCAGTCGGAGTCCGGCCGGCCCACCGAGGCGCCGCCCGAGCCGCCGGACGGCTGGCGGGCCGGCGAACGTGCCCTGCGCTACGGCACGGTGGCCGCGCTCGCGCTGGGCGCCGCCCTCGTCACCGGCCGGCCGTGGCTGCTGGCGCTGGCCGCCGGTCCGCTGGTGCTGCTCGCGCTGGCACTGCCCCGGACGCCGCGGGCCAGGCATCTCACCGCGACCGTCGAGGTGGCTGTGCGGCGCTGCTTCGAGGGCGAGCAGGTCGTCGCGAGGATCGCCGTCGTCCACGACGGAGGCGAGGGCCGGCTCGACCCCGGGGTCATGCTCGGCCCGGGGGTGCGGCTGGACGCGCTGACCGTGGGTGCGGCCCATCTGGAACTGCGGTTCACCGCCGAGCGGTGGGGGCGGTGGACGTTGGGCACGGTGGACGTCGATCTCTATGACGCGGGGGGTGTGGCGCGGCGCACGGTGCGGGTGGATCTGGGTGAGGTGGCGGTCTTTCCGTTGCCGGCGGCGGCGGGGCTCACGCCGATTCCGGTGCGGTTGCCGACCCGGCTGGGGGAGCACGCGTCGCCGCAGCGGGGGGAGGGGATCGAGGTGATCGGGGTGCATCCGTACGTGCGCGGGGAGCGGCAGCGGCGGATCAACTGGCCTGCGACGACGCGGCGCGGGTCGCTGCAACTGCATCAGTTCGCCGCGGAGCGTGCCGCTGACACCGTGGTGATGCTCGACGTCCTGGGCGACATCCGTGATCCCGCGACGGGGCTGTCGTCGCTGGACGAGACGTTCCGTGCGGCGGCCGGCCTGGTCCGGGCGTATTTGCGGACGCACGACCGGGTCGGGGTGGTGGCGGTCGGCGGGACCACGCGGTGGCTGCAACCCGGCAGTGGCGACGGGTACTTCTACCGGATCGTGGAGAGCGTGCTGGAGGTCCGCAAGGACCTGGTCCAGCGCGACCCGGAACTCAGCCGGCTGCCGCCGCCCGCGCTGCCGGAGGGCGCGCTCGTCTACGTTTTCACCCCGCTCACCGACCAGCGCATTCTGGACGTACTCGACCAGGTGCGCTCCCGCGCCAACCCGATGGTCGTCGTGGAGATCCCCTCCGGCGACCCGCCCGCGCCGCGCGGCGACACCACCGCGGAACTCGCGCTACGGCTGTGGCGGGCCGACCGCGACGCGATGCGCTTCGCGCTGACCGAGCGCGGCATCGCGCTGATCGCCCACCAGCCGGGCCAGACCCTCGACCTGGCGCTGGCGCCGCTGCTGCGCACCCGTATCCACGGAGGTTCCCGATGAGCGGTGCGACGGCGGACCATAAGCCGCGTCCCCACCGTCCCGCCCGGCCGGCGGCGGGGCCGGGCACCTCCGGCGAAGTCCGGGAGAGCGTCTTGAGCGTTGTCGGGGAGGTCCGGGCAGCCGCACGACCAGGACGGCTCTCCGCCCTGCGCGCGCATGCGCCAGGCGCATCGGGCCGTGCGGGCCACGGCACGGTCGTCACCGTGCCCGTCCCCGTGCCTGTATCCGTATCCGTATTCGGAGGCCGCTGATGACGCCGATGACGCCGAGGGAGCCGGGGCCGGGCACGCCGGTCGGGGTGGGCAGGCCGGGTGCGCAGACGGAGCGGACGGCAGGGACGCGGAGGAGCCCGGGTGCCCTTCGCCTGCTCACCCGCGCCGTCGCCGCGCTGCTGGTGGCCGCCGCGTGCGACGTGCCCGCCGCGTTCCGGGTCGGGGTCCCGGTGGGACTGTTGGCCGTGGCCGCCGCCGGGTTCGCCTGGTGGCTGGCGCCCGCGGCCGACGACCGCCCGCCGGCCGCGTCTGTGGGCCGGCCCGCCCTCGCCCGCCGGCGCGCCCCCACGGTGCTCGCGGCCGCCGCGGTGGTGCTGGCCGCCGTGACGGGGCCGCCGCTGTGGCTCGGCGCGTGCGTGACCGCCCTCCTGATCGGCTACCTGCTCCTCACCGACCCCTGGATCTCCGGCGCCACCGGCCCCCGGGCGCCTCGCGCGGCCCGCCCGCTCGCCCCGGTGCTCCTCGCGCTCGGCGCCTGCGCCGCCGTCTTCGCCGCCGCCGTGCTGCCGCTGTCCCACCACCGCTGGACCCGCCTGCTCGCGGTCCTCGTCCTCGCGGCCACCGCCGCGCTGCTCCTGCTCGCCCTGCTGCACCCCGCCCGCCCCGGTGGCGACGAGGGAGGGCCGCGGCCCTGACGGATCGGCCCGTGCTCCCGCCCGGCCCCGTCCCCGCGTACGGGCGCCGCGCAGGGCGGTGACCTGCGTCGAACATTGCATAAAAGTGCGCCCAGCCGTATAGTCATGCTGTCGAAGGAGGAGTCGATGACGGTGCGGGTGGCGGTGGCCGGAGCCAGCGGGTATGCCGGCGGGGAAGTGCTCAGACTGCTGGTCGGGCACCCCGAGGTCGAGATCGGGGCGCTGACCGGGAACAGCAACGCCGGGCAGCCGCTGGGGGCGCTTCAGCCGCACCTGGTGCCGCTGGCCGGGCGCGTGCTCGCGGAGACCTCCGCGGAGGTGCTGGCCGGCCACGACGTGGTCTTCCTCGCGCTGCCGCACGGCCAGTCCGCGGCCGTCGCGGAGCAGCTGGGCGACGACGTGCTCGTGATCGACATGGGCGCGGACTTCCGGCTCAAGGACGCCGCCGACTGGGAGCGGTTCTACGGGTCGGAGCATGCGGGCAGCTGGCCGTACGGGCTGCCCGAGCTGCCGGGTGGCCGCGCCGCGCTGGAGGGGTCCAAGCGCGTCGCGGTGCCCGGCTGCTACCCGACGGCGGTCTCGCTCGCGCTGTTCCCGGCGTACGGCGCCGCCCTCGTCGAACCCGAGGCGGTGATCGTCGCCGCGTCCGGCACGTCCGGCGCGGGCAAGGCGCCCAAGCCGCACCTGCTCGGCTCCGAGGTGATGGGGTCGATGACCCCGTACGGTGTCGGCGGCGGCCACCGGCACACCCCCGAGATGATCCAGAACCTGAGCGCGGTCGCCGGGCAGCGGGTCGGCGTGTCCTTCACGCCCACCCTCGCGCCCATGCCGCGCGGCATCCTCGCGACCTGCTCCGCGAAGGCGCGGCCGGGCGTGGGGGCGGTGGACGTACGCGCCGCGTACGAGAAGGCGTACGCCGAAGAACCGTTCGTCCACCTGCTGCCCGAGGGCCAGTGGCCGGCGACCGCCTCCGTCTACGGCTCCAACGCCGTGCACGTCCAGGTCGCCTACGACGAGGACGCCGGCCGGGTCATCGCGATCAGCGCGATCGACAACCTGGCGAAGGGCACGGCGGGCGGCGCCGTACAGAGCATGAACATCGCCCTCGGGATTCCTGAGGCGACGGGACTTTCCACGATCGGAGTGGCGCCTTGAGCGTGACGGCAGCGAAAGGGTTCACGGCGGCGGGAATTGCCGCCGGGATCAAGGAGAACGGCAACCCGGACCTGGCCCTCGTGGTCAACGCCGGGCCGCGCCGGGCCGCCGCGGGCGTCTTCACGTCGAACCGGGTGAAGGCCGCCCCGGTGCTGTGGTCGGAGCAGGTCCTCAAGGGCGGCGCGGTGACCGCGGTGGTGCTCAACTCCGGTGGCGCCAACGCCTGTACGGGCCCGAAGGGCTTCCAGGACACGCACGCGACCGCCGAACGCGTCGCGGAGGTGCTGGGGCACAGCGCGGGCGAGGTCGCGGTCGCGTCGACCGGGCTGATCGGCCTGCCGCTCCCGATGGACAAGCTGCTGCCGGGCATCGGCACCGCCGCGGCCGAACTGTCCGCGCACGGCGGCGAGAAGGCCGCCATCGCGATCAAGACCACCGACAGCGTGCACAAGACCGCCGTGGCCACCGGCCCGTCCGGCTTCACCGTCGGCGGTATGGCCAAGGGCGCGGGCATGCTCGCGCCGGGCCTGGCCACCATGCTCGTGGTGCTCACCACGGACGCCGACGTCGACCAGGGCACCCTGGACAAGGCGCTGCGGGACGCCACCCGGCAGACCTTCGACCGGATCGACTCCGACGGCTGCATGTCCACCAACGACACGGTGCTGCTGCTCGCCTCCGGCGCGTCCGAAGTCGCCCCGGAGTACACCGAGTTCGCCGACACGGTGCGCGCGGTCTGCGCCGACCTGGCCCGCCGGCTGATCGGCGACGCCGAGGGCGCGAGCAAGGACATCCGGATCGAGGTGGTGCACGCCGCGACCGAGGACGACGCCGTCGAGGTGGGCCGCTCCATCGCCCGCAACAACCTGCTCAAGTGCGCCGTGCACGGCGAGGACCCCAACTGGGGCCGGGTGCTGTCCGCGATCGGCACCACCTCCGCCGTGTTCGAGCCCGACGCGCTCGACGTCGCGATCAACGGCGTGTGGGTGTGCCGGGGCGGCTCGGTCGGCGACGACCGCGACCTGGTCGACATGCGCTTCCGCGAGGTCGTCATCACCGCCGACCTCGCCGCCGGAGACGCGTCCGCAGTGATCTGGACCAACGACCTCACGGCCGACTACGTCCACGAGAACAGCGCGTACAGCTCATGACCGACGCCGACCCCCGTCCCGGGGGAACCCCGCGCAAGCACACCGCGCTGCCCAAGGCCCGGGTCCTGGTCGAGGCGCTGCCGTGGCTGACCCGGCACCACGGCAAGACCGTGGTGGTGAAGTTCGGCGGCAACGCCATGGTGGACGAGGCGCTCAAGGCCGCGTTCGCCCAGGACGTGGTGTTCCTGCGGCACGCCGGGCTCAAGCCGGTCGTCGTGCACGGCGGCGGCCCGCAGATCAGCGCGCAACTCGACCGGCACGGCCTGGTCAGCGAGTTCAAGGCGGGCCTGCGGGTCACCACGCCCGAGGCGATGGACGTGGTCCGGATGGTGCTCGCCGGCCAGGTGCAGCGCGAACTCGTCGGCCTGCTCAACCGGCACGGCCCGCTCGCGGTCGGCCTGACCGGCGAGGACGCGCACACCATCAGCGCCGTCAAGCACCGCCCCACGATCGACGGCGAGTCGGTGGACATCGGGCGGGTCGGCGAGATCACCGCGATCGACACCGGCGCCATCGAGGCGCTGCTGGCCGACGGCCGTATCCCGGTGGTCTCCTCGATCGCCCGCGCCGCCGACGACGGCCACATCTACAACGTCAACGCCGACACCGCCGCGGCCGCGCTGGCCGCCGCGCTCGGCGCCGAGACGCTGATGGTGCTCACCGACGTCGAGGGCCTGTACGAGGACTGGCCGAACAGCGACGACGTGATCAGCAGGCTGACCGCCACCGAGCTGGAGAAGCTGCTGCCCGACCTGTCCAGCGGCATGGTGCCGAAGATGGAGGGCTGCCTGCACGCGGTGCGCAACGGCGTGACCACCGCCCGCGTCATCGACGGCCGGGTGCAGCACTCGATCCTGCTGGAGATCTTCACCGACGAGGGCATCGGCACGATGGTCGTGCCCGACCCGGAGCCCGGGTCGGAGCCCGAGCCCGGTTCCGATTTCCAGCCGGGGCTCGATCCCGCGCCGGGGCTCGACCCCGCGCTCGACTCCACGCTCGACCCCGCGCTCGACTCCACGCTCGACCCCGCGCCCGATTCCGACGGCGCGGCGACTTCCGATGGCACGGCGACCGCGGACACGTCCGCAGAAGGGGGAGCACGGTGACCGGCAACAAGGAGCTGGCCCAGCGCTGGCAGGGCGCGCTGATGAACAGCTACGGCGTCCCCCGGCTGCCCCTGGCCCGCGGTGAGGGCGTCCGGTTCTGGGACGCCGACGGCAAGGAGTACCTCGACTTCGTCGGCGGCATCGCCACCAACGCGCTGGGCACCGCCCACCCGGCCGTGGTCGAGGCGGTCACCCGGCAGATCGGGTCGCTCGGCCACATCTCCAACCTCTTCCTCGCCGAGCCGACCGTCCAGCTCGCCGAGCGGCTGCTCCAGCACTTCGGGCGCCCGGGCCGGGTGTTCTTCGCCAACTCCGGCACCGAGGCCAACGAGGCCGCCTTCAAGATCGGCCGGCTCACCGGCCGCACCCACGTGGTGGCCGCCCAGGGCGCCTTCCACGGCCGCACCATGGGCTCCCTCGCGCTCACCGGCCAGCCCGCCAAGCGCACCGCCTTCGAGCCGCTGCCCGGCGACGTCACCCACGTGCCGTACGGCGACGTGGCCGCGCTGCGCGCCGCGGTGACCACCGACACCGCGATGGTGATCCTCGAACCCATCCTCGGCGAGTACGGCGTCGTGGTGCCGCCGGTCGGCTACCTCCAGGCGGCCCGGGAGATCACCGCGGCCACCGGGACGCTGCTGGTGCTCGACGAGGTGCAGACCGGCGTCGGGCGGACCGGCCACTGGTTCGAGTGCCTGGCGCAGGGCGTCGAGCCCGATGTCGTCACCCTCGCCAAGGGGCTCGGCGGCGGCCTGCCGCTCGGCGCCGCGGTCGCCTTCGGCCCGGCCGCCGACCTGATCACCCCCGGCAGCCACGGCACCACCTTCGGCGGCAACCCGGTCGCCTGCGCCGCCGCGCTGGCCGTGCTGGACACCATCGCGGCCGAGGATCTGCTCGACAACGTCAAGCGGCAGGGCGAGAAGCTGCGGCAGGGCGTGGAGGCGCTGAACCACCCGCTGGTCGATCACGTGCGCGGTTCCGGGCTGCTGATCGGTATCGTGCTCACCGAGCCGCTGTCCGCCAAGGTCGAACGGGCGGCGCAGGATGCCGGACTCCTGGTGAACGCGGCCGTGCCCGACGTGGTGCGGCTGGCGCCTCCGCTCGTCGTGGGCGACGCGGAGACCGACGCGTTCCTCCAGGCGCTGCCGGGTGTGCTCGACGAGGTGTACCGGGCCGCACAGGCCGACCGACCGGGAGAATGACGGAGATCCGTACGCGATGACCGAGCCGCAAGCGCATGGCGGGGGCCAGGCAGTCCCGCAGACCCGTACCGCACGCCACCGCAGGATCGTGGACCTGCTCGGGCGGCAACCGGTGCGGTCGCAGAGCCAGCTCGCGAAGCTGCTCGCCGACGACGGGCTGAGCGTCACCCAGGCGACGCTCAGCCGGGACCTCGACGAACTCGGCGCGGTCAAGATCCGTACGAACGACGGTGAGTTGATCTACGCGGTGCCCTCCGAGGGAGGGTTCCGCACGCCGCAGGCGCCGCTGGGGGAGTCGGTCAAGGAGGAGCGGATGCGGCGGCTCGCCGCGGAGCTGCTGATCTCCGCGGAGGCGTCGGCGAACCTGGTGGTGGTCCGCACTCCGCCGGGCGCGGCCCAGTTCCTCGCGTCCGCGATGGACCAGGCCGAGGTGTACGACATCCTCGGGACGATCGCCGGCGACGACACGGTCGTGTTGATCTCGCGGGACCCCGCGGGAGGGCAGAAGCTGGCGGATCACCTGCTGCGGCTCGCCCAGGGCGAGGCGTAGCGGCTTCCCGCCGCCGCGGTCCCGGTCCGCTCCCTGGCGCCGCCCGGTGGAGGGCTGGTCGCGCAGTTCCCCGCGCCCCTTCGGGGGCGCGGGTTTTTCCGTGTTCGGGACCCTGACCTGGCACTTTGACGTTTCATGCGGGGGAGTGCATACTTATACCAGTCAGAGGATGCATCGTAAGGAGAGACCCGTGACCGAGCGCGTCGTACTCGCCTACTCAGGCGGCCTGGACACCTCCGTCGCCATCGGCTGGATCGCCGAGGAGACCGGCGCCGAGGTCATCGCCGTCGCGGTCGACGTCGGCCAGGGCGGCGAGGACCTGGACGTGATCCGCAAGCGCGCGATCGCCTGCGGTGCCGTCGAGGCCGAGGTCGCCGACGCCAAGGACGAGTTCGCCGAGGAGTACTGCCTCCCGGCGATCCAGGCGAACGCGCTGTACATGGACCGCTACCCGCTGGTCTCCGCGCTGTCCCGGCCGGCCATCGTCAAGCACCTGGTCGCCGCCGCCCGCAAGCACGGCGCCGACACCGTCGCCCACGGCTGCACCGGCAAGGGCAACGACCAGGTCCGCTTCGAGGCCGGTATCGCCTCGCTCGCGCCGAGCCTGAACTGCATCGCCCCGGTCCGGGACTACGCGATGACCCGGGACAAGGCCATCGCGTTCTGCGAGGCGAAGAACCTCCCGATCGCCACCACCAAGAAGTCCCCGTACTCCATCGACCAGAACGTCTTCGGGCGGGCGGTCGAGACCGGCTTCCTCGAGGACATCTGGAACGCGCCGATCGAGGACATCTACGAGTACACCCAGGACCCGGCCGCCCCCCGGGAGGCCGACGAGGTCGTCATCACTTTCAAGCAGGGCGTCCCGGTCGCGATCGACGGCCAGGAAGTCACCGTCCTGGAGGCGATCCAGCAGCTCAACGTGCGGGCCGGCGCCCAGGGCATCGGCCGGATCGACATGGTCGAGGACCGGCTGGTCGGCATCAAGTCCCGGGAGATCTACGAGGCCCCCGGCGCGATCGCCCTGATCACCGCCCACCAGGAGCTGGAGAACGTCACCGTCGAGCGCGAACTCGCCCGCTACAAGCGGCAGGTCGAGCAGCGCTGGGGCGAACTGGTCTACGACGGCCTGTGGTTCTCCCCGCTCAAGCGGGCGCTGGACGGCTTCATCGCCGAGGCCAACAGCCACGTCTCGGGCGACATCCGGATGACCCTGCACGGCGGCCGGGCCGTCGTCAGCGGCCGGCGGTCGGACCAGTCGCTCTACGACTTCAACCTCGCCACCTACGACACCGGCGACAGCTTCGACCAGTCCCTGTCCAAGGGCTTCATCGAGCTGTTCGGCATGTCCAGCAAGATCGCCGCCAAGCGGGACCTCGACCAGTGAGCGCGGGGGCCGGTACCGGCAAACTGTGGAGCTCGCGGTTCGCCGACGGGCCGTCCGCCGCGCTGGAGAAGCTGTCGGCGTCCGTGCACTTCGACTTCAGGCTCGCGCCGTACGACATCGCCGGCTCCCGGGCGCACGCCCGGGCGCTGTGCCGGGCGGAGCTGCTGACCGCCGACGAGCTGGACCGGATGATCGCCGGCCTCGACGCCCTGGAGGCCGACGTGGCCGCGGGCGCCTTCACCGGCACCATCGCCGACGAGGACGTGCACACCGCGCTGGAGCGCGGCCTGCTGGAACGGATCGGCCCCGACCTCGGCGGCAAGCTGCGGGCCGGCCGGTCCCGGAACGACCAGATCGCCACGCTCTTCCGGATGTACCTGCGTGACCACGCCCGGATCGTCGGCGGCCTGGTCGCCGACCTCCAGGACGCGCTGGTCGGCCTCGCCGAGGCGCACCCGGACGCGGCGATGCCCGGCCGCACCCACCTCCAGCACGCGCAGCCGGTGCTCTTCGCCCACCACGTGCTCGCCCACGCCCAGGCGCTGTCCCGGGACGCGGAGCGGCTGCGGCAGTGGGACGAGCGCACCGCGGTCTCGCCGTACGGCTCCGGCGCGCTCGCCGGGTCCACGCTCGGCCTGGACCCGGAGGCGGTCGCCCGCGACCTCGGCTTCGAGCACGGCAGCGCCGGCAACTCCATCGACGGCACCGCCTCGCGGGACTTCGTCGCCGAGTTCGCCTTCATCACCGCGATGATCGGGATCAACGTGTCCCGGATCGCGGAGGAGATCATCATCTGGAACACGAAGGAGTTCTCCTTCGTGACCCTGCACGACGCCTTCTCCACCGGCTCCTCGATCATGCCGCAGAAGAAGAACCCGGACATCGCCGAGCTGGCCCGCGGCAAGTCCGGCCGGCTGATCGGCAACCTCACCGGCCTGATGGCCACTCTCAAGGCGCTGCCGCTGGCCTACAACCGGGACCTCCAGGAGGACAAGGAGTCGGTCTTCGACTCCTGCGACCAACTGGAGGTGCTGCTCCCGGCGTTCACCGGCATGATGGCCACCCTCACCGTGCACGAGGAACGGATGGCGGAACTGGCCCCGGCCGGTTTCTCGCTGGCCACCGACATCGCCGAGTGGCTGGTCCGGCAGGGCGTCCCGTTCCGGGTCGCGCACGAGGTGGCCGGCGAGTGCGTCAAGGTGTGCGAGGCCGAGGGCATCGAACTCGACCAGCTCACCGACGAGCAGTTCGCCAAGATCTCCCCGCATCTGACCCCGCGGGTCCGTGACGTGCTGCACGTGCCGGGGGCGCTCGCCGCCCGCAGCGGCCGCGGCGGCACCGCGCCCTCGGCGGTCGCCGTACAACTCGCCGAGGTCAAGGCCGATCTGGCCGTGCAGCACGCCTGGGCGACGGCCAAGGAAGGCACCGGGCCGGGCGGCTCCGGCGCGTAGTCCGGGTCACTCGGGTTTGTAGGCGGGGCTGGGCGGCGGCACGAAGGAACTCGCGTTCGCCCCCAGCCACTGCTTCTCCAGCGCGGTCAGCGAACCGTCCTGCCGCATCCGCTCCAGCACTCCGTTGACGAAGCGCACGAAGTCCGTCTGGTCCTGGCGCATCGCGATGCCGTGCGGCTCCTTGGTGAAGCGCGGGCCGATCAGCTTGGTGTCCGGGTCCTGCGCGGCCAGCCCGATCAGGATCGTGTCGTCGGTGGAGACCGCGTCCACCTGGCCGAGCTGCATCAGCATCAGGCAGTCCGTCCAGTCCTTGACCGCCACCGGCACCACCGGGTGCTTCTTCAGCCCCTTCAGCGTGTCGATCGACGTGGTGCCCGAGGCCGCGCACACCCGCTTCCCGCCGAGGTCGTCGATGGACTTCGCGGTCGACGACTTCGGCACCAGCACGCGCTGGCCCGCGTCCAGGTAGTCGGTGGAGAACGCCACGGACTTCCACCGGTCGCAGTTGATCGTCATCGAGTCGATGACGATGTCCACCGACGACTGATGGGTCTTCGGGTCCGGCTGGAGCACGGAGAGCCGGGCATCGGAGGAGATCGTCTTGAACTGGATACGGTTCGGCGAGCCGAACAGCGCGGTCGAGATCCGCTTCAGCAGCTCGATCTCGAAGCCGTCCAACTGCCCGGTGAGCGGGTTCCGGTAGCCGAACAGGTACGAGTTCTGGTCCACGCCCGCGATCAGCCGGCCGCGCTTGACGATCGCGGCCATCGTGGAACCGGCCGGCATGTGCCCGGGCTGCGGCAGCGTGCCCTGGGGACGGTAGCTCTCCAGCGGGTGGCAGGACTGGTCGTCGGCCGGTGCCTGCGCGGGAACGTCGGCGGGTACTGCTCGTTCGGTGCTGTGCGCCCGTCTTCCGGTGGTGCCCGGCCCCGGGGGAGCGGCGCAGCCGCCCACGCCCAGGACGCCCACCACCAGCAGTAACCCGGCGGCCGTGGCCGCCCCCGTTCCACGCCGTACCGCACCGACGACCACAGGGCCTCCTCCGCGTCACGTCACCCCTGCCGCAAGTGACGTTCCCCGCGCCCCGACGGTTCCTGTCCTGGCGCCTGCCCCCGCCGCGGGTACTCAGGGGCGCGTGGGGGTACTCCCGCTCCGCCGGGGGCACCCCCACCCAGGCGAAGCCCTGGGGGAGAACCGCGCGCGTGACCCCCCACCGGCAGGTGGTCCCTCAACCGGCGGACGGGGACACCCCGGAGGGTCAGGGGCACCCGATTACGCGGCCTTGGCCTTGGTGGCGTAGATGTCGACGTACTCCTGGCCGCCGAGGTGCATCACCTGGGACATCACCTCGTCGGTGACCGCGCGCAGCACGTAGCGGTCGCGGTCCATGCCGTCGTAGCGGGAGAAGTCCAGCGGGGTGCCGAAGCGGACCTTCACCGGGGCGAGGCGCGGCATGCCGTTGCCGCCGGGCTGCACCTTGTCGGTGCCGATCATCGCGAACGGGACCACCGGGGCGCCGGTCATCAGCGCGAGCCGGGCGATGCCGGTACGGCCGCGGTAGAGGCGGCCGTCGGGGGAGCGGGTGCCCTCGGGGTAGATGCCGAAGATCTTGCCCTCGTCCAGCACCCGGCGCCCGGTCATCAGGGCCGCCACACCGCCGTGGGCGCTGTTGCGGTCGACCGGGATCATGCCGCAGGTGGTGAAGAACCACGCCACCAGCCGGCCCTTGACGCCCTTGCCCGTGACGTACTCGTCCTTGCCGATGAAGTAGACCTGCCGGTCGACCACCAGGGACAGGAACAGCGAGTCGATGAAGGTGACGTGGTTGCCCGCCAGGATCACCGGGCCGTCGGCCGGGATGTGCTCCACGCCCTCCACCACCGGGCGGTACAGCACACGCATCAGCACCAGCAGAATCGCCTTCAGCACGCTGCGGGACATGCGGGACAACGGACCCCTCCGGGCTCGTACGGACGTCAACCTGCGGACCGACCCTACCGGCCCGTACGTCTTGACGATACTTCCGCGCGGGGCCCCCGCGCACGCCGGGTTCACCCACCGGAGACCGCAGGTCCGCGCAGGCCGCGACGAGTGCGCGCGGCGCCGGCGGGGCCCGGCCGTCTTCCCGCGCACGCGACGGGAGTTGGGAATCTCACAGGCGGGTACCGCCCAGGTCGCACCCCGGCGGCCGGAACGAGCCGGGGCCGGTGGTGAATCGGAGGGTTGAATCCCCGGTGGGACGGGGTAATGCACGGTAAACAGCCGACGTCCCGGTGTGCCTCCGGCCCGCCCCGGCGGCGCTGTGCCGGACACCGCAGCAGCGGTACCCGGCCGGTTCGTTTGTGCGATCATCGGCGCCAGCGGAGGCGACATCGAGCGCACATTCGTATCAACTCCGCACAGGCACACGTTCCGGGCGCGCACCACACCCTCACCCGCCCGGACGGATTTCGAAGGGGAGGCCCGCGCGACATGGGCATGAGCGTGACCATCTCTACGGCGAACCACGATGACGCCGAGAAGATCCTGAAACTCCAGTACCTGTGCTATCAGGGCGAAGCCGAGCTCTACGGCGACTACACCATCGAACCGCTCACCCAGACCCTCGACGAACTGCGCGCCGAACTCGCCGGAGGCACCGTCCTCGTGGCGCGGCTCGGCGAGGAGGTCGTCGGTTCCGTCCGCGGTGCCGTCGACGACGACGGCACCGCCCGCATCGGCAAGCTGATCGTCCACCCGCGCCTGCAGCGGCACGGACTCGGCGGGCGCCTGCTCGCCGCACTCGAAGACCGCCTCGCCGCCGAAGCCGAGGCCAAGCGCTACCGCCTCTTCACCGGGCACCGCAGCCAGGTGCACCAGCGGATGTACCGCAAGCTGGGCTACGAGCAGGTGGGCGTCGCGGAACCGGTCAACCGCCGGCTCAGCCTGGTGCACATGGAGAAGTCCGCACCGCAGCCGCCGGCCCCCGCCGGGAGCTACGCGGCCACCGCCTGACCCGCGCCGCCGCGGTCGGGCGCGCTACTCGCCGCCGGACTCGCCGCCGGTCCCGGTCTGCCGTACAAGCGCCGTCTCCGCCCCCTGCCGGGCGGAGCGGCGCAGCCACAGCAGACCGGCGACCGGCAGCGCGATCGGCAGGAAGACATAGCCGATCCCGAAGTCGGACCACACGGTCGCGTCGGGGAACGCCGAGGAGTCGGCGACGGTCAGGATGCCCACGGTGATCACCCCGAGCAGCTCCGCCGAGCAGGAGACCAGGGCCACCTTGCGGGCCGACTCGCCGCCCCGCCACAGCGCCACGGTGATCACCGCGTAGACGACTCCGGCCACCCCGGACAGCACGTACGCCAGCGGCGCCTCGTGGAACTTCGTGCTGAGCTGCACGATCGAGCGGGAGAGCGCGGCCACCGTGAAGACTCCGTACAGCGACAGCAGCAGCCGCCCGGGTCCGGTGCCGATCTTCGCCTTCTCCGCCGGCGCCGCTGCCGGCGCTGCCGCCTGCGGAGCCGTTTGCGGGGCTGCCTGCGGGGTCGTCCGCGCTGCCGCCGTCTCGGCCGCCGGCTGGGGTGACGTCACGTCGCTGCCTTCCACTGTGTTCCCGGTGGTGTTACCGGTGCTGCCCTCAGCCATGTCCCGCTCCCCAGATCTGGTCCAGCCGCAGCTCCAGCACGGCCAGGATCACCCCGCCCGCCGCGACGATCGCCGAGCCCCAACGGGTGCGCTCCGCGAGCGACATGACCGCCGCCGCCGGAATCGCGCAGACCGCGCCGATCAGGTACGGCACGAACACCGCCAGCCCGTGCGCCGGCCGGTCCCCCCGGGTGAGCTGGACGATGGAGATCACCAGCTGGACCAGGACCGCGAGGGTGACCACGGCCATCCCGGCGAAGTGCCAGTCCTTCGTCGCCGAGTCGCGGTACGCGGCCCAGCCGCACCACGCCGCGAGCAGCAGCGCGAGCACGGAGACCGTCCAGATGACCCAATCGAGCATGCGACGACTGTATTACGGGCGCCGAACCGCTCTCGCTCCCGGGTGACCGGGTACCCTGCCACCTGCTCCGCCCCTGCTCAGCGGTGCCGCGCCCAGTACACGTCCGTGGTGTACGGCATCTCGATCGCGCCACTGCCCCGCGTCGCGTCGTGCGCGCTCAGCACCGCCTGGAGCTCCGCCCGCACCCGCTCCTGCCGGGCCGGGTCGAGCACGGCTATGTGGCTGGACGACATCATCCGCTCCACCACGTCGGCCACGGTCGTGGAGTGCGGGTTCGGCCAGTGCCGCTCCTCGATCGCGCCCCAGCCCGGCCGGGCGGCGAACGCCTCGCGCCAGGCGCGGGCGGGGTCGCCGGGCGCCTCCAGGCCGGCCCCCGCGGCCGGAACCGGACCGGAGGGCGTAGGCGTACCCGCACCTGTACCGCCCGGGCCCGAGGCCAGCGGGGGGCTGGGCAGGTCGCGCGGGGCGAGCCGGAAGTAGATGTCCTGGTAGTCCCGCACCCACGGCACCGACGTGTCGTAGGTGTTCCACACCAGCACCAGCGCGCCGCCCGGCCGCAGCAGCCGCTCGACCTCCGCCAGCGCCCGGTCCGCCTCGAACCAGTGCCAGGACTGCGCCGCCACCACCGCGTCCGCGCACCCCGTCCGCAACCCGCTGTCCTCCGCGGTGCCCGCGGTCACCGCCACCCCGGGCAGCAGCTCCGCCAGCCGCTCACGCATCTCCGCGACCGGCTCCACCGCGAGCACCTCGGCCCCGGTCAGCGCCAGCAGCCGGGTGAACTTGCCGGTGCCCGCCCCCAGATCGACCACGGTACGGCCCCGCTCCAGCGGCAGCGCGTCCGCGAGGGCGGCGAGCGCCGCGAGCGGGTAGGAGGGCCGGGAGCGCTCGTAGACCCCCGCGGCCCGCTGATAGCCGACTCCTGCTGCGTGGTGCACTCTCACGCGGGCTGACGGTAGCAGGATCGGATGACGTTCACGGATACCAGGACCGAACGGCAGGACACCCGGTCGCCCGCCCATTCCCCCTACCCTGGAAGCGAGTTCACCCGCGCCGCCCGCGCCACGCCGCCGCACCGCGCCCACCCTGCCCGGCGCGCGCCGGGCGCGATACTGCATGCTGTGCAATCCACCCATGCCCTGGTTACGGAGCACGAATGACCTCCACCTTTCCGGACATCTCACTCAGTACGGACCGGCTGGTGCTGCGCCCGTACGACGAGGACGACATCCCCGCACTTGTGGAGATGATGAACGACGACCTGATCGCGGCGTGGACGAACATGCCCCAGCCGTACACCGCCGCGGACGCGCGGGATTTCGTCACCCGGACCGCGCCCGCCGAACGCGAGCACGGCCGCGGGCTGGTGCTGGCCGTCACCGAGATGCTCACCCAGCGGCTGGTCGGCACCGTCACGCTCCAGCACACGGACTGGCGTATCCGCGGCACCGAGGCCGGGTACCTCACCGCCCACTGGGCCCGCGGTGAGGGATACGCCTGCGAGTCCGTGCTCACCGTGTGCCGCTGGCTCTTCCGGGAGCAGGGCTTCGAACGGGTCGAGCTGCGCACCGCCGCGGACAACACCGCGTCGCAGCAGGTCGCCCAGAAGATCGGGTGCGTCAGCGAAGGGGTGCTGCGCAGCGCGGGGATCGTCCGGGCCCGGCCCGACGCGGACCCCGCCGGGGCGTGGACCGAGGTCCGTACCGACCTGCTGGTGTGGAGCTTGCTCCGGGAGGACCTCGACTACCCGGGGGACCTGGGCGGGTCGGCCGGCGCCGGGCGCCGTGCGGATGCCGGTGCGGCGAACTACGCGGACGACTACACCGCCTTCGCGGATTGGCGCTGACGCTTCAACGGGACCGCCCGGGTTGCCCGTCGGCGTCTCTGCCCGGACCTGGCGGTAAGTGGGGGTTTGCCGCACCCTTCCCCGCGCCCCTGAGGATGTGCGGCCCCTTCCGCGAAAAGACGCCTACAACTCGGGGGCGAGGGGAAGGGTGCGAAGCGTGGGACCGACCACCCTGGAGGGTCGGGGGCGGGTTAAGGTTTGGCGGGACCCTCACACGCCATGGAGGCAGACGACGATGGCCGACCGGGTCACCGTGATCGGATGGGACGGCTCGCCGCTGTCCGGCGCGGCGCGGGCCGCGCTCGACGCCGCCACGCTCGTGGCCGGCACCCGCCACCACCTCGCGCTGCCGTACGTCCCGAAGGGCGCCGAGCAGATCGTGCTCGGCAGTATCGACATCGCGGCCCGCCGGGTCGCCGGGCACCGCGGCACCGCGGTGGTGCTCGCCGACGGCGACCCGGGGTTCTTCGGCGTCGTCCGGGCGCTGCGGGCACCTGAACTCGGCCTGGAGGTCGAGGTCGTCCCCGCCGTCTCCGCGGTCGCGCGCGCCTTCGCCCGGGCCGGGATGCCCTGGGACGACGCGCGCGTGGTCGTCGCGACCAGCCGCACCCTGCGCCGGGCGGTGAACGTCTGCCGGGCCAGCGCGAAGGTCGCCGTGCTCACCGCGCCGGGCGCCGGCCCCGCCGAACTCGCCCTGATGCTCAACGGAGTCCACCGCACCTTCGTGATCTGCGAGGCACTGGGCACCGAGCACGAAGAGGTCTCCGTCCTCACCTCCGACAAGGTCGCCGACCACATATGGCGCGACCCGAACGTGGTGCTGGTGGTCGGCGGGATCTCCGCCCAGGGACAGGGCATCGCCGCGCTGGGCGGCCCCGCCACGCACTCCGGCGGCGGCTGGATCGCCGGCCGCGACCCCGGTTTCCCCGGCGCCGCGCGCGGCTGGGCGCTGCCCGCGGCCGAGTACGGCGGCCACCTCCCGGCGGAGCTGCGCGCCTTCCAACTCGCCCGGCTCGGCCCGCGGGCAGGGGACCTGGTGTGGGACATCGGCGCCGCCGACGGCTCGCTCGCGGTGGAGGCGGCCGGTTTCGGCGCCGCCGTCATCGCGGTGGACCGCGACGCCGACGCGTGCGACTGGATCACCGCGACCGCCCGCCGAACCGGGGTGCAACTCCAGGTCGTGCACGGCACCGCGCCGACCGCGCTGGAGGACCTGCCCGAGCCCGACGTGGTCCGGATCGGCACCGCCGACCCCGAGGTCGCCGCCGCCTGCGCGGCCCGCCGGCCCGAGCGGATCGTCACCGCGGCCGGCAACCGGGACCAGGCCGAGGCGATCACCCGGGCGCTGTCCGAAGGCGGTTACGACGTGGAGCGCACCCTGCTCCAATCGGTCGAACTGGACAGCGACTGGGCCGAGCGTGAGCGATCGGTGAGCTTCGCGCTGTGTGGTTCCCGGCGCTGACCGCGAGCCGCCAACAAGCCGTCCGCAGGCCCCTGTTCGGGGGCTCCCCGCAACCCCCGCGACAAGGTCGACGAGACGGGTGCGAAAGACGTTTCCCCTGGTGGCAGCGGTACTTACCAGGCAGGTGTGAGATACGTCCCGAGGTGCGGACTACCGGCCTGACCGAGGCCGTGCCCAAGGTAGGCTGACGGATCGTTGTGCCGTCATCACACGTTGACGGGCCGTCGAGCTGTGCGGGCGCCCGTGTCCGACGTGCCGCATACCGGACCCGCTCGTTGTTGTAGGGAGAGGGTCGGGTCGGGCAGGGCGCAGCGGCTGGAAGGAGCGAAACCGATGGGCGAGGGGCACGCATGACGGACACCGGTCAGATCCCCGGCGAGGGGCTGCCGGAGAACGCTGGCGCGGACACAGGCGCCGAAGCGCTTCTCCCGCCGCACACGGCCTTCCCCGGCAACGGCGCGCCGCCGCAGCCGGATTGGGGGACCGCGCCCGCGAGCGAGCAGCCCGCGCCCGGATACGCGTACCTCGACCACCCGGCGCCGCCCGGCGCGGTGCTCGACGACGAGGACGACGTGCTGCTGATGCCCGGGCCGCAGGGCTCCTGGAGCGACCCGCAGCCGGTGCCGGCGCCCGCGCCCGTACCGGCGCAGCAGCCCGCGCACTTCCAGAACGGGCAGCACCCGCAGGCGGTCTCCTTGCAGCAGCCGTCGATGGATCTGCCGATCTCCGTGGAGGTGCCGGTCGAGGTGCCGCTGGAGACGATGGCGCCGCCGGTGCTCGGGAACGGCGCGCAGGTCTTCGTCGCCCAGCAGCCACAGCAAGCCCAGTACGTCCAGCCGCAGCAGGGCGGTCCCGGACTGGACCTCACCGCGTACCCCGACCCCGCCGCCGCGCAGGCCGGCGACGGCGAAGGGGCCGCGGGCGTACCGCCGGTGGCGGCCCAGGCCGAACCCGCCGACGGCGACGCGGCACAGCAGCAGCCCGCCGCACCCGGGTGGAACGCGCCCCACGAGGCGCCCGCGGTGCCCCAGCAGGCCGCCGTGCCCCGCCGTCCTCTGCACATGGGTCCGCCGGTGACCGACACGCCCAGCGGCGGCGTCTCCGTACGGTCGCTCGCCGACCGCGGACCCGCGGTGACCGTGGCCGGGCCGCCGACGTCCGGCCCGGAGTACCTCGACGTGCCGCGCGACGACGTGAACGGCATCCCCGCGCAGCAGACCGGTGAACCCGGTGCCGCCGCGGTCGTCACCCCGGGCAGCCCGTGGCCCGCCGCACCCGGCGATGCCTCGCAGCAGTCGTTGATCCCGCGCGCGGACAGCGTGCCGCGTCCGGCCGATGCCGCGATCCCGGTGCAGGGCGCGGTCGCCGCGCCGCAGGCGCCCGAGGCGGTCGCGCAGCAGCCGCAGCAGGAACAGCCCCAACAGCCGGAACAGCCGCAGAGCGAGGGGGCCCAGAGCGTGGTGGCCGCCGCCGAGCCGGTTCCGGCCGAGGTGGCTGAGGCCGACGCGGCTCAGGCCGAACCGCCGGTCGAGGCGCCGGCCGAACCGCGGACGGAGGCGGTCGCGCAGGAGCAGGCACAGCCGCAGGCACCGGCGGCGGTCGTCGCGCCGCAGGTCGTGGCCGAGGCCGAACCGGCCGCGGCAGCGCAGCCCGTGGCGGAGGCGCCCGCCCCTGCCCCCGCTCCCGCCGAGCAGGCCGTCCCGGTCGCGCCCGAGCCGGTCGTACCCGCGCAGGGCGGCCCGGTCGCCTCGCAGGGTGGCGGCTTCACGGTGCCCCAGCCGCCGGAGCAGGCCGAGCAGGCCGCCGTGCAGGTAGCCGCCGCGCCGGTCCCGGTGGCGGTCGCGACCGCCACCCAGGCCGCACCCGAGGCCGTCGCGGAACCCGCGCCGCAGGTCGTGGCCGAGGCCGAACCGGTCCCGGCCGCACCGGAGGTGACCCCGACGGCGGAGGCGCCCGCGCCCGCCGCCGCACCCGCACCCGAATCCGCACCGGCAGCTGTCGCCGAGGCGGACGCCGAAGCCCCCACCGAGCCGGAGCAAGGGCAGGAGCAGGAGCCCGCGCCCGCCGCGGACCCCGCCGCCGCTGAGCAGGCCGCGGCTGTCGCCCCCGGCCGAGGCCGCCGCGGCAAGCGCCGGGCCGCCCCGGCGGCGGAGGAAGCCGCGCCGGTCCAGCAGCCCGAACCGCAGCCGGTGGCAGCGCAGTCCGCGCCGGAGGCCGCACCGGAGACCGCACCCGAGGTCGTGGTCGTCCCGGCCCCGGCTCCCGTCGCCGAAGTGGAACCCGAGGCCGAAGCCGTCGCCGAGCCCGTTGCCGTACCGGCCGCGGCGCCCGTCGCCGCCGAGGACGTACCCGCCGCGCAGGCGGACCAGGGCGAGGAGCCCGCGGCGCCCGCAGAGCCGGACGCGTCCGAAGCACCCGAGCCCGCGCAGGCCGAGGAGCCCGGGGAGCCCGAGGAGGCCCCGGCCGCCGCCGCGCCCGCGTCGCAGGGGTCCGCCGCGGAGCCGTACGACCCGGCCGTGCGCGACGCCGTCCACCGGGTGATCCGGGAGCGGCGCGACATCCGCAACGGTTTCCGGTCCGACCCGATCCCGCACGACGTGCTGCTGCGGGTGCTGGAGGCGGCGCACACCGCGCCCAGCGTCGGCCACTCCCAGCCGTGGGACTTCGTGGTGATCCGCTCGGAGAAGACCCGCGAGAAGATGCACGAGCTGGCGATGGCCCAGCGCGAGGCGTACGCCAAGTCCCTGCCCAAGGCGCGGGCCCGGCAGTTCCGCGAGCTGAAGATCGAGGCGATCCTCGACACCCCGGTGAACATCGTGGTCACCGCCGACCCGACCCGCGGCGGCCGGCACACCCTCGGCCGGCACACCCAGCCGCAGATGGCGCCGTACTCCTCCGCGCTCGCCGTGGAGAACCTCTGGATCGCCGCCCGCGCGGAAGGGCTCGGCGTCGGCTGGGTCAGCTTCTTCGACGAGCGCCAGATGGTCGCCGAACTCGGCCTGCCCGAGCACCTGGAGGTCGTCGCCTACCTGTGCGTCGGGTATGTCGACGAGTTCCCGGAGGACCCCGAGCTGATGCAGGCGGGCTGGTCGCAGCGCCGCCCGCTGTCGTGGGTCGTCCACGACGAGGAGTACGGCAACCGCGCGCTGCCCGGCGAGGAGCCGCACGACCTGCTGGAGGAGACCCTGCGGGGTATCCGCCCGCTGGACGCGAAGGCGCTCGGCGAGGCGTGGGAGCGGCAGAAGCGGATGACCAAGCCGGCCGGCGCGCTGGGCATGCTGGAGATCATCTCCGCGCAGCTCAGCGGGTTGTCCCGGCAGTGCCCGCCGCCGATCCCCGAGCCCGCCGCGGTCGCGGTGTTCGCCGGTGACCACGGGGTGCACGCCCAGGGCGTGACCGCCTGGCCGCAGGAGGTCACCGGCCAGATGGTGGCCAACATCCTCGGCGGCGGAGCGGTCTGCAACGCCTTCGCCAACCAGGTCGGCGCCGAGGTCTGCGTCATCGACGTCGGTGTCGCCTCCGAACTGCCCGCCACCCCGGGGCTGTTGCCGCGCAAGGTACGGCCCGGCACCGACGACTTCACCGCCGGTCCGGCGATGAGCCGCGAGGACGTGCTCAAGGCGATCGAGGTCGGCATCGAGACCGCGCGCGACCTGGTGGCCGCGGGCAACAAGGCGCTGCTGACCGGCGAGATGGGCATCGCCAACACCACCGCGTCCGCCGCGATCGTCTCCGTCTACACCGGTGCGGACCCCGCGGAGGTCACCGGGCGCGGCACCGGCATCAACGACGAGATGCACGCCCGCAAGATCGACGTCGTCCGGCGCGCGCTCGACCTGCACCGGCCCGACCCGGGCGACCCCGTCGCCGTCCTCACGGCCGTCGGCGGGCTCGAACACGCCGCGATGGTCGGGCTGTTGCTCGGTGCCGCCGCCCTGCGTACGCCCGTCATCCTCGACGGGGTCAGTGCCGGCGCGGCCGCGCTGGTCGCCCGCGCGATCGCCCCCGAGGTGCTCGCCGCGTGCATCGCCGGCCACCGCAGCGCCGAGCCCGGGCATGTCGCCGCGCTCACCACGCTCGGGTTGCGGCCCCTGGTCGACCTCGATCTGCGGCTGGGTGAGGGGACGGGTGCGCTGCTCGCGCTTCCGCTGGTCCAGAGCGCGGCCCGGGTGATGCACGAGGTCGCCACGTTCGACGCCGCGGGCGTCACCGAAAAGGGGTAATCGGGTCCCCGTCGCTACGGTCCCGGCCCGTCCCCGGGCCCCTGAACACGGGCCGCTCCCCGCTGCGCCCCTGCCCTTGCCCTTGCCAGGGCGAGGAGTTCCGCAGGTGGCAGCGGTGATCAGCCACGCCAGGGGCGCGGGGACGTCCCCTAGCAGGTCATCGGCCTGCGGTCGGCAGTGCACCGCAACCGTAACGGCGCTGAACCGTAAAGTAAGAAGCCCGCACAGCAAGGAGCCCTCATGCCGCACGACGACGCCCCCGCGTACCCCGTTGGGCTGCGGCTCGCCGGCAGGCGGGTCGTGGTGATCGGCGGTGGCCAGGTCGCTCAGCGGCGGCTTCCCGCACTGGTCTCCGCGGGAGCCGACATCGTGCTGGTGTCACCGTCGGCCACCGCTTCGGTCGAGGCGATGGTGACGGCGGGCGAGTTGCGGTGGGAGCGCCGCAAGTACCGTGCGGGCGACCTCGCGGACGCCTGGTACGCGCTGATCGCGAGCACGGACGAGGCGGCCAACGCCGCTGCGGGCGCGGAGGCGGAAGAGCGCCGGGTGTGGTGCGTACGCAGCGACGACGCGGACGCGGCGACCGCGTGGACCCCGGCGACCGGCCGGACCGAGGGCGTGACCGTGGCGGTGCTGACCGGCCAGGACCCGCGGCGCTCGGCGGCGGTACGTGACGCGGTGGTCGCGGGGCTGCGGGACGGCACGCTGGTGGCGCCGTACCACCGGGCCCGCACCGCCGGGGTCGCCCTGGTGGGCGGCGGCCCGGGGGACCCCGACCTGATCACGGTGCGCGGCCGCCGGCTCCTCGCGGAGGCCGACGTGGTGGTGGCCGACCGGCTCGGCCCGCGCGACCTGCTCGACGAACTCGGCCCGCACGTCGAGGTGATCGACGCGGCGAAGATCCCCTACGGCCGGGCGATGGCGCAGGAGGCGATCAACGCGGCACTGATCGAGCACGCGAAGGCGGGCAAGGCCGTGGTCCGGCTCAAGGGCGGCGACCCGTACGTGTTCGGGCGCGGCATGGAGGAGGCGGAGGCGCTGGCCCGGGAGGGCATCCCGGTGACGGTGGTGCCCGGCATCTCCAGCGCGATCAGCGTGCCGGCCGCCGCCGGTATCCCGGTCACCCACCGGGGAGTGGCCCACGAGTTCACCGTGGTCAGCGGGCACGTCGCGCCGGAGGACCCGCGCTCGCTGGTGGACTGGGCGGCGCTGGCGAAACTGCGCGGCACCCTGGTGCTGCTGATGGCGGTGGAGCGGATCGAGCCGATCGCGGCGGCCCTGGTCGCGCAGGGCCGGTCGGCCGACACCCCGGTCGCCGTCGTCCAGGAGGGCACCACTGCCGCGCAGCGCCGGGTGGACGCCACGCTCGGCACGGTCGGCCGCCGGGTCGCCGAGGAGGGGGTGCGGCCGCCGGCGGTGATCGTGATCGGCGATGTGGTGGCCGTGGGCGGGGCGGTCGCCGATGCGGCGCGGGCGGCGGGGACTTCGGGGCCCGCCGCGGACCCGATCGGGGGAGCGCGTGGCGTGGCGGGGAGCACAGCGGGTGGCGTAACGGGTGGCGTACCGGGTGGGGGAGCTGCTGGGGAAGCCGCTGGGGGAGCGCGTGGCTGAACCGGTCGCCGTCGAGGACCCCGCCGACCCGCGCCTGGCCGACTACACCTCCCTCACCGACGTCGAACTGCGCCGCCGCCGCGAACCCGCCGAAGGGCTGTTCATCGCCGAGGGCGAGAAGGTGATCCGGCGTGCCCTGGCCGCCGGCTACCCGATGCGCTCGATGCTGCTCTCCCCGAAGTGGCTCGGCCCGATGCGCGACGTGATCGACGCGGCGACCGCCCCGGTGTACGAAGTGACACCCGCGCTCGCCGAACAGGTCACCGGCTACCACGTGCACCGCGGCGCGCTCGCTTCGATGGCCCGTACCCCGCTGCCCTCCGTGGACGCGCTGCTGGCCGGGCTCGGCCCCGGCCCGCGCCGGGTCGCCGTCTTCGAGGACACCGTCGACCACGCCAACCTCGGTGCCGGGTTCCGCTCCGCCGCCGCGCTCGGCGTGGACGCGGTCCTGCTCAGCCCGCGCTGCGCCGACCCGTTCTACCGGCGCGCGGTCAAGGTCTCCATGGGCGCGGTCTTCTCCGTGCCGTGGACCCGGCTCGACGACTGGCCGCACGACCTCGAACTCCTGCGCGCCCACGGCTTCCTGCTCGCCGCCCTCTGCCTCGCCGACGACGCGATACCGCTCGACGCGCTCGCGGCCCGCCGCCCGCCCCGGCTCGCCCTCCTGCTCGGCACCGAGGGCGACGGCCTCACCCCCGCGGCCCTCCGCGCCGCCGACACCCGCGTCACCATCCCCATGGCCGCGGGCGTCGACTCCCTCAACGTAGCCGCCGCCTCCGCGGTCGCCTTCTACACCACCCGCACCTGACCCCCGGGTGCCGCAGTGTTGTTGGGGGTGACTACGGCGCCGTGGTCGGGCCGGTCGGGACGGGGTGCGGGGTGGTCTTCGTCGGCTGGTAGAGGTCCACCGAGTCGCCCGGAGCGTACGTGGCCAGGATGCTCTTCTGGTCCTTGCCGAGCTTGGCGCAGCCGCTGTACAGGTCCATGAAGCCGCCCGCCTGGACGTCGGACGTCCGCTCCTGGATCAGCAGTTGCAGCTGCATGCCGTCCTTGTTCGCCACGTAGCCCGTGGTCTTGGACATGGTGGCGCTCTCGGTCGGACTCGGCTGCACCTTGTCCAAGGTGATCTTCCAGCCCTGCGGGGCCAGTGCCGTCTTCACCTGCGCCAGAAGCTGGGCCGCCGTCGTCGAGTCGTCCTTGGCGTCGATCATGTTCTCGATCTGGTAGACGGCCAACTTCGGTTTGTCGGCCGAGCACTTGATGAACTTGCCGCGGCCGGCATCCATGTCGATCGCCGCAGGCATCGCGGCATTGACCTTCCAGTACGTCTTCGCCAGCGAGGACCGTATGGACTCGGGGCTCCGCGAAGGGCCGGAACCACCCCCGCACCCGCTCACCGCGAAGGTGAGGGCGACGGCCGGCAGCGCGGCCCAAGTGGTGGCGCGGCCATGGAGTTTCATGCCTTCCCACCTTTCCTGTGATGGCCGCGACACGACCGTGGGCGCGCTTGAGGAATATCGCGCGTGCGGTGTTCCGAGGGGGCCGCCGCCCGCGGGTCAGCCCATCCGGCCGGCGAGCACGCGGCGTTCGGTGTCGGCCTCGGCCTGGGTGACTTCCTTGGGGTGGGCGGCCAGTTCGCGGCTGACGTACTCGGCGAAGCCGTTGGCCTGCGTGGTGACGTCGTTGGCCGCTCCGGCCAGGTCGCTCGCCCAGGCGCGTGCGGTGGCGCCCACCCACACGTCGCCCTTGCCGCCGGCCATCCGCTTGTCGGCGTCCTTCAGCGAGCCGTTGACGGTCGCGAGGTCCTTCTGGACCTCGGTGTGCAGGTCGCTGAGTGCCTGCCACATGGGGCTGGGCACCTTCTTGTCTGCCATGGCGCTGCTTCCTCCCGTTGGTGGTGCGTACTGTCGGTCCGGGGGTTCACATCGAGGTCGGGAACCCGGTGGGAATGGGTGTGGGGTCGGCGGTGGACGTAGGCCGGTAATCGTCCCGGCTGTCTCCGCCGGCGTAGTCGGCGAGCAGTTTCTTCTGGGCGCCGCCGTACTTCTTGCAGTCGGTGAGGACATCGAAGTTCCCAGCGGCGGACGCGCCGCTCCGTGCTTCGTGCAGGGTGAGGTTGATCGTCTGGTCGCCCTTGTGAGCCCGCCAGCCGTGGAGTTCCTCGTTCTCCGGGTCCGGCATGGCCGAGCGAGGAATGGTGTAGGGGGTGAAGGTCCACCCCTGCGGCTTCAAGCCGCTCTCCACGCCTGACAGCAACTGCGCCATCGTCAGCTTGGCCTTCACCGGGACCAGATAGTCAAAGAGGTCGTACTTCACCGCTCCCTTGCCGTTCTTCTCGGTCGTGGTGCACGTGACGAAGCGGCCCTTCCCGTAAGGCTCGTCGAGGTGGAGCGACGCCGGCAGCGCGGTGCGGGCCTTCCAGTACGTCTGCGCGGCCGATATCCGTACCTTCTTGGCCTGCTTGATCCCGTCCGCCGAACTCGTCCCGCCGCCGCAGGCGCTCGTGGCGCAGGCGACGGCCACCAAGGGACCGGCCCAGACGGCGGCGCGGGGGAGCTTCATACGTCCTCGGTTTCGGTCGGGGCGTGCGGCGTCGCAGGACCCGTCGTCGTCCTCGCCGTTCCCGACGGGGAATCCTCTCACCATGGACGCGGCCCTGCCATCGACCGGTTGCGGCCGGACGAAGAAGGAACCGTGCGGGGCAGCGCTCAACGCGCCCGGGTGGGGGGTCAGTTGGGCGGGGGGAGTTTCACCAGGGTGGCGAGGGTGGCGCGGTGGCGGCCCGGGGTGCCCAGTGCGATCTCGTCGGCCTTCGCCCGCTTGAGATAGAGGTGCGCGGGGTGCTCCCAGGTCATCCCGATCCCGCCGTGCAACTGCACCGCCTCCTCGGCCGCGTGCACCGCGACGCCGGCCGCGTAGGACTGGGCGACGGCCACGGCCACCGGGGCATCGGGGGAGCCGGTCGCGAGCGCGTCGGCCGCGGCCCGCGCCGCCGCCCGTGCGGAGACGACCTCCAGCCACAGGTCGGCCAGCCGGTGCTTGAGCGACTGGAACGAGCCGACCACCCGCCCGAACTGGTGCCGCTGCCCGAGGTAGCGGACCGTCTCGTCGAGACACCACTGCGCCACCCCCAGCTGTTCCGAGGCGAGCAGGCCCGCAGCGGTCAGCAGGGCCGCGTCCAGTGCGGCGGGCGCGTCGGCGGAGGGCAGCGGGCGCGCGGCGCTGCCGGTGAAGGACACGTCGGCGAGCGGTCGGGTGAGGTCCAGCGAACTGAACGGCTCGACCCCGACCGAGGCGTCCGCCGCGGCCACTTCGTACAGCCCCGGGCCGTCCGGGCCGACCGCGGGCACCACCAGCACGCCCGCGCCGGGAGTGTCCGCGACGCTGGTCACCCGCCCGGTCAGCCGGCCCTCGGCGTCGGCCCGTACGGTCGCGGGGAAGTCGCCACCGGGTGCCGCCGACAGCGGTACGGCCAGGGTCGCGGTCGTGGTCCCTGCGGCCAGCCGCCCCAGCAGGCCGACGACCGCCTCGTCCGCGAGATCGCAGCGGAGCAGTGCCGAGGTGGCCAGCACCGCGCTGCCGAGGAACGGTGTCGGGACCACCGCGCCGCCCAACTCCTCCAGTACGACGGCCGCTTCGCGCGCGGTCGCGCCCTGGCCGCCCAGTTCCTCGGGCACCAGCAGCCCGGCGAGGCCGAGTTCGGCCGCGAGCAGCCGCCACAGCTCGGGGTCGTACGGCTGCTCGCCCTCCACCCGGGTGAGCACCGCGCCGGGCGGGCAGCGGTCGGCGAGCAGGTCGCGCACCGCGGCGCGCAGGTCGTCCTCGACGTCGGAGTAGAGCAGGTCCGGGGCCGCGGGGCGGACTTGGGCCGCGGGGTGGGCCTGGGAACGGTCGGCGGGCTGGGTCGGCGCGGTCATCGGGGCAGGTCCTTCCAGGCGGCGTCCTTGTCGGTACGGGGTTCCGCGGGCAGCTCCAGCACCCGCTCGGCGATGATGTTGCGCAGGATCTCCGAGGTGCCGCCCTCGATGGAGTTGCCCTTCGCCCGCAGATAGCGGTAGCCCGCGTCGCGGCCGTAGAAGTCGACGCTGCGTGGGCGGACCATCGTCCAGTCGCCGTAGCGCAGGCCGTCCTCGCCGAGCAGTTCGACCTCCAGGCCGCTGATCCGCTGGTTGAGCCGGGCGAAGGCGAGCTTCAGGCCCGCGCCCTCCGGCCCGGGCGAGCCGACCGCGAGCTGCTGCCGGACCCGCTCCGCGGACAGCCGCGCCACCTCCGCGTCGATCCACGCGGACAGCAGCCGGTCGTGCAGCTCGGGGGTGCGCAGCTCCGGCCGCTCCCGCCAGGTGGCCGCGGCAGCCGCGACCATGCCCGCCTCGCGCGGCAGCACCCGGCCGCCGATCGCGACCCGCTCGTTCATCAAGGTGGCCTGCGCGACCCGCCAGCCGTCGCCGATCGCGCCGAGCCGGTGCGCGTCGGGTATGCGCACCCCGGTCAAGAAGACCTCGTTGAACTCCGCCTCGCCGGTGAGCTGGCGCAGCGGCCTGACCTCCACGCCCGGGTCGGTCATGTCGCACACGAAGTACGTGATGCCCTGGTGCTTGGGCACGTCCGGGTCGGTACGGGCGATGAGGATCGCCCAGCGCGCGGTGTGGGCGCTGGACGTCCAGACCTTCTGGCCGTCCACGATCCAGTCTCCGCCGGGTTCGCGGACCGCCCGGGTGCGCAGCCCCGCCAGGTCCGAGCCGGCGCCCGGCTCGGAGAACAGCTGGCACCACGGCTCCTCGCCGGTCCACAACGGGCGCAGGAAGCGCTGCTTCTGCTCCTCGGTGCCGTAGCGGAGGATGGTCGGCGCGGCCATGCCCAGGCCGATGCCGATGCGGCGCGGGTCGTTGTCGGGCGCGTCGGCGGCGGCGAGTTCCGCGTCCACCACGGGCTGGAGCGAGCGCGGGGCGCCGAGGCCGCCCAGGCCCCGCGGGAAGTGCACCCACGCCAGGCCCGCGTCGAACCGGGCCCGTAGGAACTCCTCGGGGGAGACGGCTCCCGGTGGGTGCGCGGCCAGCAGCTCCCGCACCCGTCCGCGCAGCTCCGCCGCGTCCACGGCGCCGCCCTCCGCGCGGTCCTCCCCGCCGTCCTCCGCCTCCCGGCCCTTCGCCATCGCGCTGCCGCCCTTCCCGTCTTCCCGGCCACCCACATCTCTAAGCAAGCGCTTGTTAACGTAGCGGACATCCGCGCTCGTGCCTAGGGCTGTTCGAACCCCAGCGCGACCTGACCGATGCTCCCCCCGGAGCCACCCCGGTGCCACCCGGCCGGTGCTACTCCGGTGCTGCCCGCGGCGCTACACCCGTGCCGCCCATGGGCACTACCCGGCCGGGCTCGCTCCGAGCAGCTCGCGAAACCCCCGCGCCGGCCCGCCCGTGACGCGCCGGACGGTGTCGGTGACGCGGTTCTCCGCTCCCTCGGCGATGGCGCGGTCCATCTGCGCCAGCATCGTGGCGAACTCCAGCGGCATCTCCCGAGCGTGGCGGTCGCGCATCTGCTCGGGGGTCAGCCGCTGATGGACCACGCGTCGGCCGGTGGTCTCGGTGACGATCGCGGCGATGTCGTCATAGCCGAGCGCCTCGGGGCCGGTGAGGACGAGGTCGGTGTTCGGGGCGTGCGCGTTGGTCAGGGCGCGCACGGCGACGGCCGCGATGTCCCCGGCATCGACGAAGCCGACCCGGCCGCTCCCGGTCGCGCTCCGGATGACGCCCTCCGTGCGGATGCTCACCGCGTGGGCGTGCGTGCCGGTGAAGTTCTGCATGAACCACGACGGTCGCAACACCGCCCACTGGTCGAACAGTTCGGGCAGTACCCGGTGCACGGCGCCGACCGCCGGGCCGCCCTCGGGGATGGCCGAGGAACTGAGCAGCACCGCGCGCCGGACGCCGCCGACGCGCGCCTGCCGGAGGAACGGCAGCATCACCGCCGCCGGGTCGGCGTCACCCAGGGGCGGCAGGAGGTACACGCGGTCCACCCCGTCGAGCGCGGCGGCATGGGTGGCCGGGTCGTACCAGTCGAACGCGACCGGCTCCGCGCCGGGAACCGCGGTGGCCTGCCGGCCGGCGGCCTTGACGCGGTGGCCTTCGGCGGTCAGCCGCGCGATGGTACGGCTGCCGGTGGTGCCGGTCGCTCCGATGACCAGCGTGGCGGCGGAGTTCATCGCCCGCTCCCGGCGAAGTCGGTGCCGGGTTCGAGAAGGGCGAGCGGGTTCCAGTAGTCGCGGTAGGAGGTAATGCGACCGCCCTTGACGGTCACGACGGCGATGTACGTCATGTCGAACGGCGCGCCGGTCCGCACCAGTCGGCCGACGCCCCGCATCTCGACCACGATGGTCTCCGGGTCGGTGGTCTCGTGGATCTGCAGGGCGGGGAAGTCGTGCAGGTCGATGTGGTCGGGGTACGGGCGCATGTACGCGGCCACGGCGGCCTTGCCCTCCAGGCGCCGGGGCCGGTCGTCGGGGGCGAACGGGAACTCCATGACCCCGTCGTCGGCCCACAGGTCGACCCAGCCGGGAACGTTCCCGTCCAGCAGCAGCCGCAGACTGTGGCGGTAGAGATCCGCCGGGGACGTCGGTGCGGACATGGTCGCCCTCCATCGGTAGAATCCGGACCCTGGGTCCGCTTCATCGGTCCCGACGATACGGACCGAGGGTCCGGTTCGCAAACGGAGGTGCAGCAGCATGCCCGAGCGCAAGCCCCGCAAGGACGCCGCCCGCAATCGTGAGGCCGTCCTCGCGGCCGCCGATGCCCTCTTCGCCCGCCGTGAGAGCCCCGAGGACGTCACCATGGCCGACGTCGCGGCGGCGGCCGGCGTCGGCAAGGGCACGCTCTTCCGTGCGTTCGGCGACCGGCCCGGGCTGCTCCGCGCGCTCTACGAGGCCCGGCTCGAACCCGTCAGGGCAGCCGTCGAGAGCGGCCCACCGCCGCTCGGGCCCGCCACCCCGCCCCGCCAACGCGTCCCCGCCCTCCTCGACGCCGTCCTCTGCTTCAAACTCGACAACCGCCGCCTCGCACTCGCCCTGGAGGACTCCGGCACCGGCAGCCCCTACCAGGCCGACCACTACGAGCGCTGGCACGATCTGCTCCGCGCCGTACTCCAGGAGATCCCCGGCCTCACCGACCCCGCCTTCACCGCCCACGCCCTCCTCGCCGCCACCCGCGCCGACCTCATCGAGCACCTCTCCAGCCACGACCACCAGCCCCGCGAAGCCCTCCGCGCCCAACTCGCCACCTTCACCACCCGCCTCCTGCCCCCCGCCCACTGAACGCCCGCGCACCCGCATGGACCGCAAGGGACGGTCCCGTCAGGGGCGCGCTCAACCACATGGGGCGGTCGGTTGAACGCGGGCCGCAAGGGGCACCCCCTGGGGGCGCGTGGGGGTACAACACCGGCGAACCTCTGGTGGAGAGCGGAGCGCCGAGCCACCCACCGGGCGGCACCCGGGAGCGAAACACGGCGCACCGCGGCGCGACCCTGCGGCTCAACCCGCGGAGCGACCTGCGGAGCGCTATGCCGCCTGAAGCACCGCGATGCACACAGCCGCGATCAGCGTGACGATCACGAACACGAACACCCGTTGACGGAGCAGCCGCCGCCGGGATTCGGGAGCGCCGGGCCTGCGCTGCGCGGGGGTCCGGTTCGCGGGGGTCCGCGTCCCCGTCGTCCGCCCCGTGGGAGTCCCCTGCGCCCGCGCCGCGGGCGTCCGCGCGGCGGGGGTACGCGCCGGAGTCCTCGCCGGGGTCCGCTGCGCCCCCCGCCCCGCCCGCTCAGCTCGCTCGACCCGCTCGCTTCCCCCGCCGCCGGTCGAACCTCCCGCCGTACGCCCCCCGTTGGAGACCGCCGCGCCCCGCTCCGTCCGCTGCTGCGCGTACTCCTCGGCGCGCCGCCCGGTGGGCCGCTCCGGACGCGGCGGCCGGACCGTCGCCAGCCCCCGCGCCTCCCGCGTCGCGATCTCCGACAGCCGCTCGGAGAGCTGCACGGTGCTCGGCCGCTCCTCCGGGTCCTTCGCGAGACACGCGTACACCAGCGGCGCGAGCGCGTCGGGCACCCCGACGAGATCGGGCTCCTCGTGCACCACCCGGTAGAGCATCACCTCGGAGCTGCCCTGCCCGAACGGCGAGTCCGCGGTCGCCGCGTACGCCAGCGTCGCCCCGAACGCGAACACGTCCGTGGCCGGCGTGACCGCCGCGCCCCGCACCTGCTCGGGCGCGAGGAATCCGGGCGAGCCGACCGCCGTCCCGACGTGGGTCAGGGTGCTCGCCCCGGTCGCCCAGGCGATCCCGAAGTCGATGATCCGCGGGCCCTTGGGCGACAGCAGGATGTTCGACGGCTTCAGGTCGCGGTGCACGACGCCGGCCTCGTGCACGGCCACCAGACCCTCCGCGAGCGCCGCCCCGATCGCGGCGACCTCGGCGGCCGGCAGGATGCCGCCTTCCGCGACCTTGTCGTGCAGCGACGGCCCGGGGACGTACTGCGTGGCGAACCAGGGCCGTTCGGCCTCCAGGTCCGCGGCGACCAGCCGGGCGGTGCAGCCGCCCCTGATCCGCCGCGCCGCCGACACCTCACGGGCGAACCGGGACCGGAACTCCTGGTCCTCGGCCAGTTCCGGCCTGATCACCTTCAGCGCCACCCGCTGCCCGCGCTTGTCCGCGCCCAGGTACACCACACCCATGCCGCCCGCGCCCAGCCGCCGATGCAGCCGGAACGAGCCGACGACCCGCGGGTCCTCGCGCCGGAGCCGCATCATCGCCATGTCTGTCCGTCCCCTACCTCCGGTGGTGGGGGAGAGGGCCCCACTCCGCGTCGCTGGCCGGTCGGCCGCCCACAGCTTACGTACTCAAGTCCCGCCGCGCGTTGATGCCTCGCAGGCGACGGGCAGTGAATTGTCAGTGCCTGGTGGCATTCTGAGGGGACGGGAGATGACGCGGGACGCGGACGCCGGCCGGGAGAGGCGGTCGGGCGGCAGGTCGCGGCACTCCCGGGGAAGTCGCCAACGGGCAGTCCACCAAGGGGGAGTGACGCCGTGAAAGGTGATCGTGTGGAGATAGTCGTCGACGCGGGTGACACCACCCGCACCTATGAGGTGACCGCGACCCGCGCAGGCCGCAGGGTCGAGACCGCGGTGCGGCGCGGGGTCGTGGAGGTGAGCGAGGTCACCCGCAGTGGCACCGCGGTGCGCACCGCCCGTTTCATGGCCACGCGCGTGCTCGCGCTCGTCGAGCACCCCGTGCCCCGCGAGGACCCGGTCCCCGGGCCCGCCGCGCCCGTGCCCGCCCAGCCACCCGCGCCCTGATCAGCCACGGACGGCCTCCGGGACACCCCTGAGGCGGCCATGGCCGACGTCCACCCTGGGGAGTATGCGACGGATGGGACGTCATCCTCCGGGAGGCCGGAAAGGGGTCCGGAGGCATGACGACCCGGGCGGCCGCGGCCCATAGATTTGAGGTCAAGCGGCGGGCGACGTACTCGTCCCCCGAGGTCAAGCGTCCGCCGCCCAGACGTGAACAACACGGATTCGATCACCGCCGCACCCTGCGGCGGGGTCGCGCAGACGTCGTCCGTGATCGGCCTGTTGAGGCGTCACACCACGCTTCAGGCCCGGAAGAGCGGTCCGGGTCGGGGATCACCGGTCTCAACCCCGTGGGGACGGGGGTAGGGCGGACGGCAGCGGTTGCCCGGGTATCAGCCGATACCCGGGCACAGCGCTGTTTCCGGGCCGCGTCAACCCATGGACGTGTCGGTTCGCGGACGCGCCCGCCCACCACCGCGCCCGCCCACGGCTACTTCGGCCCATGCGAAAGGGCCGGAGAAGCTTTCGTCTCCGGCCCTCGCCGAGTGTGGACGATACTGGGATTGAACCAGTGACCTCTTCCGTGTCAGGGAAGCGCTCTCCCGCTGAGCTAATCGTCCGGGATGGTGCTGCTGCACAAGATGCTGCGGTGGTGCTGGTGATTCAGGTGATGCCGATGACGCGTGCGCGATACTGGGATTGAACCAGTGACCTCTTCCGTGTCAGGGAAGCGCTCTCCCGCTGAGCTAATCGCGCGGGGGTCCAGCAAGGTGCGGCAAAGGCCCCGGTCGGGGGCCAGTGGACGATACTGGGATTGAACCAGTGACCTCTTCCGTGTCAGGGAAGCGCTCTCCCGCTGAGCTAATCGTCCTTGGAGGTGGAGACGGGATTTGAACCCGTGTAGACGGCTTTGCAGGCCGTTGCCTCGCCTCTCGGCCACTCCACCAACAGCAGGGGTTCGGGTGATCCCCCACATCGAGCGGACGACGAGATTCGAACTCGCGACCCTCACCTTGGCAAGGTGATGCTCTACCAACTGAGCCACGTCCGCAGGTGCCGCCACCGTAGACTGCTCGGCGACGAGTTGAACTCTAGCGGATTCCCGGTCCAGCTCAAAAACCGGTTTCCGCAGCGTGCCGGGCCAATGACAAGCTGTTGACGGCGAAGCGGCCCGCTCCGGCCGGCCGACGACCCCTTCGGCACCTCGCCCGGCACCCCGCTCACCTGCGCGGTCCGGTCCGCCTCCGGTACTCCGCCCGACCCCCAGGAATCCCCGTGCGCGACCCCTCCGCCCTGCCCCCGATAGCCCGGTTCGGCTCGCTCGTCGCCTCCGACCTCCGCGATGTCACCGACGACGTGGCCGCGCTGGACTCCGCGGGTTTCTGGGCGGTCGCGGCCGACTTCGACGGCCGTACGGTCTGCGCCCGGTTCGGCGACGTACGGCAGCAGCCGCGGCCCGCGCCACCGCCCGGCGCCACCCCGGCCGCCGTCGCCGCGGACGTCGGCTGGCGCGGCCCCGACCCGCGCGCCTGGACCTCCTCGATGGACCAGGCGGCATACGAGGACGGCGTCCGCGAGATCCGGGCCAGGATCGCGACCGGCGAGGTCTACCAGGTCAACCTCTGCCGGGTGCTGACCGCGCCCCTGCCCACGGGCCCCGGTCCCGGCGCCGGCCCCGGCACCCCTCCCGACGCTGACGCCGACATCGACGCGCTCGGCGCCGTCCTCGCACACGGCAACCCCGCCCCGTACGCCGGCACGATCCGGCTGCCCGCGCACGGCGTCGAGATCGCGACCGCGTCCCCCGAACTGTTCCTGCGCCGCCACGGCTCCACCGTCGAGTCCGGCCCGATCAAGGGCACCGCCCGCACCGCCGCGGACTTCCTCACCAAGGACCACGCGGAGAACGTGATGATCGTCGACCTGGTCCGCAACGACCTCGGCCGGATCTGCGCCACCGGCACGGTCACCGTGCCGGCCCTGTGCGCGGTCGAGCCGCACCCCGGCCTGGTGCACCTGGTCTCCACCGTCCGGGGCGAGCTGCGCCCCGACGCCGGCTGGCCGCAGCTGTTCGCCGCCGTGTTCCCGCCCGGTTCGGTCACCGGCGCCCCCAAGTCCAGCGCGCTGCGGGTCGTCTCCGAGCTGGAGACCGCCCCGCGCGGCCCGTACTGCGGCGCGATCGGCTGGGTCGACGCCGACCGGCGCACGGCCGAACTCGCCGTCGGTATCCGCACGTTCTGGATCGACCGGAGCCCGCCGGGCGGCCCCGTGCTGCGCTTCGGCGCCGGCGCCGGGATCACCTGGGGCTCCGACCCGCACGGCGAGTGGGCCGAGACCGCATTGAAGGCCGCGCGGTTGCTGGCGGTAGCGTCGGGAGAGTACCCCGGTGAGCGCGAGGCCCCGGCGGAGCGCGAAGGGTACGCAGGGAACGAACAGGCGGCCCCGGGTTCGGGCGCCGCGCGCGGCGGTGAAAGGACAGTACGGTGAGGATCTGGGTGGACGGCGGGCTGCGCGACGCGGCCGACGCCACGGTGTCCGTGCTCGACCACGGCCTGACGGTCGGCGACGGCGTCTTCGAGACCCTCAAGGCCGAGCACGGCCGGGCCTTCGCGATCACCCGCCACCTGGACCGGCTGGCCCGCTCCGCGAGCGGCCTCGGCCTGCCCGAGCCCGACCTCGACGAGGTGGCCCGCGCCTGCGAGGCGGTGCTCGCCGCCAACCCGATGCCGCTGGGCCGGCTGCGCGTCACCTACACCGGCGGCCCCTCCCCGCTCGGCTCCGACCGCGGCGACGCGGGCGCCACCCTCGTGGTAGCCCTCGGCACCGCGAGCTCCCGCCCCGACACCACCGCCACGGTCACCGTGCCCTGGACCCGCAACGAGAAGGGCGCGCTGACCGGACTGAAGACCACCTCCTACGGGGAGAACGTGGTCGCGCTGGCCCGCGCGCACGCCGCCGGCGCCTCCGAGGCGCTGTTCGCCAACACCCAGGGGCAGTTGTGCGAGGGCACCGGCTCCAACGTGTTCGTGGTGATCGGCGGCCGGCTGCTCACCCCGCCGCTGGAGTCGGGCTGCCTGGCCGGCATCACCCGCGCGCTCGTCGCGGACTGGGCCGGCGCCGAGGAGGCCGAACTGCCGCTCGGCGCCCTCGCGGAGGCCGGCGAGGTGTTCCTGACCTCCACCCTGCGCGACGTCCAGGCGGTGCACCGCGTCGACGACCGTACGCTGTCCGGCGCTCCCGGGCCGGTCACCGCCAAGGCGATGCGGGTCTTCGCCGAGCGCGCCGCCGCCGACCCCAACCCGTAGGGAGCGCCCGCTGTGACCACCACCCTGCGCCCGACCCGGCCGGTGCGCACCGAGGACGACGGCACCCGCTCCGCCACCTACGCCGTGTGCGTCAACAGCCGCCCCGTCGGCGCCATCGCGATCGGCACCGACCGGCGCTACGGACCGACCGTCGGCCGGATCAACGCGCTGACGATCGACGAGCCCGACCGGCACCGCGGCCGCGGCACCGTGGCCGCGCTCGCCGCCGAGGAAGTGCTGCGGCAGTGGGGCTGCACCCGGGTGGAGACCACGGCCGGCGCGGGCATGCCGTACGCCCTGCGGATGGCCGCGGCCCTCGGCTACACCGAGCGCAACCGCGGCATGCTGCTCGCCCTGCCGGAACCGCCGCCCGGCGGCCACCACGCGCTGCCGCCCGGCACCGCCCTGCGCCCGATGCGCGAGGACGAGTACGGCGGCTGGCGCGGGTACGAACGCGACGGCTACGTCGCCGCCCTCACCGGCTCGGGCGTGCCGCGCGAGCAGGCGGCGACGGAGGAGGCCGCCGGCTTCGACCGCGCCTTCCCCGACGGCCTGGCCACCCCAGGCAGCACGGTCCTCGTCCTCGAACTGGACGGCGCCCCCGCCGGCCACCTCGCCTGGATACGGCTGGCCGACCCGTCGTGGGTGGCCTCCGTCGAGGTCGACCGGGAGCACCGCGGCCGCGGCTACGGCCGCGCCCTCATGCACGTGGCGGAGGACCTCACCCGCGACGCCGGCGCCACCTCGCTCGGGCTCAACGTCTTCGCCGCGAACACCACCGCGGTCCGCCTCTACACATCCCTCGGCTACCTCCCGACCGACCACCACTTCAGCAAGCCCCTGCTCTGAGGGCACGAAGGCCGGCGGGGCACACGGCCGCCGCGTGCCTTGCCGTATACGACCGGCGTACACGAGCGTCGTGTACGCCGGGCGTATACGAAAACGGGCCCGCCACCGGGGAGCCGGAGTGGCGGGCCGAGGTGCCGGCGCGGCGGCTCACGGGGCCGGGCAGGGCCTGGCCACCGGTCAGGTCAGGCCAGCAGGCGGTCCGCGGTCTCCTCGATCCGCTCGCGCAGCCCCTCCTGGGTCTTGGAACCGTCGAGCAGTTCGTCGCCGATCACGTACGTCGGCGTGCCGGTCACGCCGATCGCCTTGCCCTCGGCGACGTCGGCGTCCACCACCAGCAGATGCCGGCCGTCGATGAGCGCGGTGTCCACCTCGTCGGCGTCCAGGCCGAGTTCGGCCGCCGTCTCGACCAGCACCGGCTCGCCGCGGCGGGTCAGTTCCTCCGTCCGCGCGAGCACCGCCTCGGCGTATGCCTGGCCCTTCCCCTGCGCGTGCGCCTCCTCGTACGCCTGTGCCGCCGCCTGCGCGTGCTGGTGCTTGGCCAGCGGGAAGTGCCGGAACCGGATGTCGAGCGCGGCGCCGTACCGCTCGCGCAGCGCCCGCAGGTCGGCCATGGCGGTGTGGCAGTCCGGGCACTGCAGCTCGCACCAGACGTCGAGCACAACAGGGGTGGAGGTGTCGATCATACCGCCAGTCTCCCACCGCTCCGGAGGGCCGCGCGCCGGGCTCCGCCTCCCCCTCACGACCTACCGCTCACGGAGGAGGGACCCCGATTCGCCCCCCAGATTCCGCGGAACCCGGCGCCTCGTCGTGGCCGCCGGGGGCCCGGGCGAGGCAGGATGGGGGAGACCACTCTCGCGGGGCCCGGCCGGACCCCCGGGCCGACCCGCAGCCGCAGGAGCCGCCGGATGCTGACCGACACGCTGTGCGCCGCCCTGTCCGCGGGCGGCCTGGCCATCGCGATCGTGACCGCCTACCGCCGCAGATTCCTGGCCGCGACCCGGATCGCCGCGGTCTCGCTGCTGCCGGTCGGCCTGGCGCTGGCCGGCCTGGTCACCCTCGGCCGCAAGGTCGGCACCGCCACCGGCGACTGGGCCGTCGACCTGGTCTTCAAGCCGACGGTGTGGCTCGGCTTCGGCGTCATCGCCTGCTCCGCGGCGCTCTTCGGCATCACACGGCTGATCTCCGGCCGCCGCCGGCGGCGCGGTGGTGGCGCCGACTCCGCCGGCGCCCCGGCCGGGCCCGCGGCCGTGGCCGGCGCCCCCGGCCCCGCGGCCGAGCCGGCCCCGGCGCTCAGCGCGGGCAAGCGGCGCTCGCGCGCCTCGGCGGACAGCGGCCTGTCGGACTTCGCGGACATCGAGGAGATCTTGAAGCGGCGCGGGATCTGAGCCGACCCGGGGCCCTCCGCGCAAGTCGGTCCCGGCATCCGAGACGCAGGTAAACACCCTTGTAAAGTCCGCGTGTTGGGCGGCGCGGGATGCTGCGCTGCGCGATCATCGCGGTGTGCTGCCCACCCCCGGGGACGTCATCGCCCCTCCGCGGCCGGACCGTGCCGAACTGCCCGTTTCCGCCCTCGCCGCCCTCGTCACCCTCACCGCCGTCGGCTGCGCGCGACCGCTGCTCGCCGTCAGGCCCGTCCCCGTACTTCCCGCCCCGCCGGTGCGCGCGGCGCTGCCTCCCGCGCCGCCCCGTCCGGTACTCCCGGTGCAACCGGTTGGACCGGTTGCACCCGGCCGACCTGTCCACCCCGGTTTCCCGGTCCGGCCCGGATTGCCCGGCTCGCCCGAAGTGTCAGGGGTGTCCGGCCTGTCGGGCCTGTCCGGAGCACCGGCCTTGCCCACCGCTCCCGCCGTCCCCGAGAAGGCGCCCACCGGGCGTGCGGCCCGGCGCGCGGCCCTGCGCCGGGGCGAGTTCGTCGAGCCGCAGGGGTGCTTGTACGCCCTGTCGCAGCCGCCGCTGATGCTGTTCCTGTGCGTGATCGGGGGGCTGCTCGGTGTGGGTGCCGGGTGGGACCTGCTCGTGCTGTAGCCGGGGCGGGTCGAGCCGGGGCCGAGCAGGGCCGGGGCGAGTCGGGGTCGGGCCGCGGGCGGGGGTCGAGGCGCCCGGCCGCGGGTCAGGCCCCCGCGCCGTCCGGGCCGCCGGGCCGCGCTGTCCCCGCGTGCTCGGCGGTGGGCCCGCCGGATTGCCCGGCGTGGTCCGTCCGCGGCCCGTGGCCGCCGTCCGGGCCCGCGTCCCCGGTTTCCTCCGCCTCGCGCCTGCGGGCCCGGTACGCGGCGACGTGCAGCCGGTTCCCGCAGGTGCGGCTGTCGCAGTAGCGGCGGGAGCGGTTGCGGGACAGGTCCACGAAGGCGCGGCGGCAGGCCGGTGCGTCGCAGCGGCGCAGCCGCTCCCGCTCGCCGGCCAGCACCAGGAAGGCGATCGCCATCCCGCAGTCCGCGGCGACGTGGGTGGCCAGTGAGGCACCCGGCGAGAAGTAGTGCATATGCCAGTCGTAGCCGTCGTGGTCGGTGAGCCGGGGGGTGGTGCCCGCCTCGGCGATCATCTCGTTGAGCACGGCGACGGCGGTGGGGTCGTCGGGGGCGGCGAACACCTGGGTGAACCGGGCGCGGACCGCGTGGACGGCCCCGATGTCCTCATGGTCGAGGCGGGCGACGTCGCTGACCTTGTGCCGCTCGACGAAGGCCCGCAGGCGGGCGACATCGCCTAGGCCCTCACGGCCCTCGATCTGCGGCGCGGAGTTGACCAGTTCCACCACGCAGTCGAGCGCGCACCTGGTGTCGTGGTTGATGAGCACGGGATTCGCTCCTGCCGGCGTGTCTGGCGGCTGAGTCCCGGTGACTCTAGCGCGGGAGCCGCCGCCGTGGGGGTCTGCTCCCACGGCGGCGGCTCCGTTGCCTGCGGCGTCGGACCGCTGGTGGTGGTCCGACGCGGCCGGTGGTCCGGGCGTCCCCCCGAGTAGGACGGCCGCGGACGGTATGGGATACGGGGATCAGCTCTCCGCGAGGATGTGCGAGAGCTCCGTATCCAGATCGAAATGGCGGTGCTCGGTGCCCGGTGGGACCGCGGCGTCCGTCCGCTTCAGGAAGGACTCCAGGGCCCGCGCCGGGGCTTCGAGCAGGGCTTCGCCCTCGGGGGAGCTGAGGGCGATGCACACGACGCCCTGACCGTGGCTGCGGGACGGCCAGACTCGGACGTCGCCGGTGCCGGTGGGGCGGTGCAGCCCCTCGGCGAGCAGGTCGCGGGCGAACACCCATTCGACCGTCTCTTCGGCTCCGGTGTGGAAGGTGGCGTGCACGGCATACGGATCGGCCGTGTCGTACCGCAAGCCCGCGGGTACAGGCAGTGAGGATTCGCTCGACACAACGAGGCGCAGGTGCAGCTCGCAGCTGACCGTGGTGTTCATAAGCGCCAGGGCCTTTCGCTCAGTGTGCGCTCGGGGATTCGCACGTCGGCGAAATCGACATGCCACCTGCGGCGACGTTGTAAACCCCTCTGAGGTGTTTGTGAGGCTTCTGGTACCTCGTCCGGCTTAGCGGGAAGACCCGGACGGAGCCGTTTCAGGACGGTTTGGCCAGTCGATCGAAGTGGCGCTGTCACTGCGGAGAGTGACGGTCGTGGGGGTGCGCTGTCGGATGCGCCGTTCCGGGGGGTGGCGCTCGCGCGGCGCGCGGCTCCCGGGGTGGTCCGAAGCGGTCCGCAGGGTGCGGTAATGTTGTGCACGCGCCGGGGCGATTAGCTCAGCGGGAGAGCACTTCGTTCACACCGAAGGGGTCACTGGTTCGATCCCAGTATCGCCCACCCGGAAAAGGGTCCCGGGCCGTCCGTGAGACGGTCCGGGACCTTTTGCGTTCGGCGCCGTTCGCGGAGTGCGGCGCCTTTCGCAAGGCGCGGTGCTGTTCGCGACGTGCGGTGCTTCCCGGGTGCGGCGCCCCTCGCATACGGTGCCCGGCTCCCGGGGTGCCGCGTTCCCCCAACTCCGGGCGCACACTGGTGCCATGGACTGGAGCCACTACCGATTCCGTAGCTCCTGGCGGCTCGACGCGGGGCCCGACGCCGTCTACCGCGTGCTGGAACGCCCCGACCAGTACCCCGACTGGTGGCCCCAGGTCCGCGAGGTCCGGCAGACCGGCGACACCAGCGGCGTGCTGCGCTTCCGCTCCGCGCTGCCGTACGACCTCGTCGTCACCGCCCGCTCCACCCGCCACGACCCCGGCGCCCGCGTGCTCGAAGTCGCCATGACCGGGGACCTCGACGGTTGGGTGCGCTGGACCGTCCAACCCGATCCCGGCGGTGCCGCCCGGCTCCTCTTCGAGCAGGACGTCACGGTTCGCAAGCGCCTGATGCGGCTGCTCGCCGTGCCCTGCCGCCCGCTCTTCCGCGCCAACCACGCCGCCATGATGCGGTCCTGCCGCCGCGGCCTGCGTGCCCGCCTCTCCGCCGCCCGTCTTCCCGTTTGAACCCGCCCCGGCCCGCCCTGTATTGTTCACGTCGTCGGGGCGATTAGCTCAGCGGGAGAGCACTTCGTTCACACCGAAGGGGTCACTGGTTCGATCCCAGTATCGCCCACCGATCGAGCACCACCAGCACCACGCATCTCCTCAGGGCCGCCCACCAGGGCGGCCCTTTCAGTTGCCCGGCCCCACCCGTTCCGAGTCGGCGTGGAGGTCGACGACGCGGTAGTCCGTGAGCCGCATGATGAGTTGGCCGGCGCGCAGCCAGGCGGTGCGTGTGTCGTCGAGGGCGAGGGTTTCCGTGTCGATGACCCTTGGTTCCGGGAACCCGGCGACGTGGAGAGCGCCGTGGACGCCGGAGAGGTGGAAGCGCCGGGCGCGTACGGCGATGTAGTGGTGGCGCAGGTGGGGGCAGAGCCGCACGGCCTGGACGGTGCAGTTCAGGCACACCGGCGGGTGCGGTGACTCGATCGGGGCGGGCCACGGCTCGCGTTCGTACTCGGCGCGGCCCATGAGCCACAGCACGCCGTCGCACGTCCTGTCGGCGGGGCCGCCGCAGACCTGGCACAGCACGCGGAGCATCGTGCGGCGCTGCCGCAGGCCGTGCACCCTTCCGTACTCGGGCTTGCCGACCCCCGGGCTGACCCCCAGTCGGCGCCACAGAATGCCGAACCGGTCCCGGTCGAGCGGATGTTCATCGGCGTAGCTGAGTCGGCCGCGGCGGACAACGAGCGTGCCGTGCTGTTCCGTCTCCGACGACCAGGCGGTGATGTAAGGGACGACGCCACGAAGGGGAAAGGTTCCAAGGGGGCGCATGGGGGCGGAATCTGCCGGGGCCATGGGGAGGGATCCTTAGAGATCGGCTTCTACTGGTAATTCCAGCATTGCCGCTGGGTCTTTCTCGTGCCATGGCTTCGCTGTCACCAAATCCCCCTTGTGGACAGCCGATTGAAGGTACGTTCGAGCAATGGAACTTCATGATGAGGACGGTGCGGCCACCCCACGAGCCATGCTCGGCCGTCGTCTCCGCCGCCTGCGTGAGGCATCGGGGCTTTCGCAGCGTGCGTTGGCGAACGTCGTAGGGTATCCGCACACGTATATCAGCCGGGTCGAGCGCGGTGAGCAGTTGCCGTCGGAAGCGCTCGCGGAGGCGTTCGACAGCTATTTCCGGTCCGACGACTTGTTCGTCGAGTTGTTGGCCATGGCTCACGACAGCCTTATCGCCGACTACAGCCGGAAGATCGTCGCCAAGGAGGGCGACGCCGTACGCATCCAGGTGTTCACGAGCAGCACCGTTCCCGGGCTCCTGCAGATCGAGGCGTACACACGGGAGTCGTTCACGGTCGGCGTCGCCGGAGACCGCGTGCCGGAAGCGGAGACAAGGGCCGAGGCCCGGAAACGGCGGGCCGCCATCTTCGAGCGTGAGAACCCGCCGCTGTACTGGGCCATCATGGATGAGGCGGTGCTGGCGCGCGGCAGCCTGCGCCGGGAGACCACGGTTCAGCAGTTGGAGCATCTGATCCGGATGGCCGCTCGTCCGAACATCACGCTCCAAGTACTGCCCTTTCCCAAGGGGCTCCATCCGATGATGGGCGGCAGCCTGACGCTACTGACGTTGGGGGACGGCACTGTGGGTCTGGTCGAAAGCTTCGCTTCAGGCAACGGTGTAGAGTCCCCGAGCGGGGTACTGGCGCTCGTCCAGCGGTTCGATGTGGCTCGCTCCCAGGCCCTGCCGGAGAACGAATCTCTCGACGTGATCCATCGTTACCTGAAAGGGTGCGCCGAATGAATGCTTGCCGTATACCCGACGCGTCGGTTCTCACGGGCTGGCGCAAGTCGTCCTACAGCGGCTCGGAGAACCAGGACTGCATCGAGGTGGCGCACGCGGAAGACCGCGTCGCTACCCGCGACAGCAAGAACCCGACCGGTCCGGCACTCTCGTTCACCCGGGAAGCGTGGGTGGCGTTCCTTGGCGGCGTCGAGGCCGGAGACTTCGGGGACGTGTAGGCGCGGTATTCGGCGAATGACGAGTGCCCATGTCCGACCGGACGGGGCACTCTTTGCGGTCCGGGTCTGAACGCGGCTACCTGGCGTGTCCGCTCCGTGGCACCAGGAGACCCGAAGTCATGGCGAGGGCCGGTGTGTCGATGTCCGATGGAGTTCCGCCCCGCCTGCAGGGCCGACGAATATGACGGTGTTGCCCACCAGGTGCTGCCAGAGATGCTGGACGCGGACATGCCGGCCCGGCTGCCCCATGGCGAGATCACCCGGCCTGACGTCGACAGTCCGCCGCACATGGCACCCGGCTCCGAACCCACTCGGTGACGCCCCGAGTGCCCGCGGCGCATCCCTCCCCGCAGCCCAGCCGCCTCACCGGAAATTCCGCGGGTCGGTTTCGTTGTTCGACTGCATGATCCGAACAGCTCCTCAAGTCTCTGTCCACAGAATGTGTTTGGTGACAGACGCAGCATGGTTCAGGTGCCTCCGCGTGGCCGATCATATGGCTACGAATCACGCGGTATCCGACAAGGGGAGTGCACCGTGAACAGCATTGACGAGTTACCGAGCCGGCCGCGCCCACCGCGGCTTCTGTGGCTCGACCTGACCAGGCGCTGCCAACTCGCCTGCATCCACTGCTACAACGAGTCGGGGCCGCAGGGCGGCCATGGGACGATGAGTCGCGAGGGCTGGCTTCGTGTGCTCGACCAGGCGGCCGACTACGGGGTGCGGAACGTCCAGTTCATCGGCGGTGAGCCGACCATGCACCCCCACTTCGCCGAGTTGGTGGACCACGCCCTGAACATCGGCCTGCATGTCGAGGTGTACAGCAACCTCGTTCATGTTTCCCGGCGGTGCTGGGAGTTGTTCCAGCGCCAGGGCCTGACGCTCGCTACGTCGTACTACTCCGACCGAGCAACGGAGCATGACACGGTGACACGTCGCCCGTCGCACCGTCGCACCCGGGCCAACATCAGCCAGGCCGTCGGCCTTGGCATCCCCGTACGCGTCGGAATCGTCACGACTGAGGGCGACTGCCAGACCGACGCCGCGCGGCGCGACCTGGCCCGCTTGGGCGTGACGCGGATCAGCGTTGATCGCGTGCGTCCCTTCGGTCGGGGCGGCGAAGGCGAGGGCCAGGAACCGGAGTTGTCGCACCTCTGCGGAGGATGCGGTGACGGTACGGCGGCCGTGGGCCCTGACGGTACCGTCTCGCCGTGTGTGTTCTCGGGGCACCTCGGTGTCGGCAACGTCGAGAAGACCGACCTCGCCGATATTCTCGGTGGGAGTGCCATGGCGGAGATCAGCGCGAAGATCCGGGCGGTCACGGTCGGCGGCGATCCGTGCGATCCCACGGAGACCGAGTGCACCCCGGGCTTTCCGGGAAGTGAGTGCACCCCGAGGACCTGAAGGATGACGTGAACGACAGCCTTCCCGGAGCGGGTTTCTGGGCACTGCTCAACCCGCATACAGGGGACCTGGGCGACGTACACCGAACGGCCCGGGGGTTCAGTTCGGACCTGACGGCCATCGTCGAGTGCGAAAAGGGGCCCTTCTTCGTCAAGGCCATGCGCAACCGCCTCGGCGGTCGCCGAGACTCCCTCATCCGGGAGGCGCGGGTCAATCCCTTCGTCGTCCCTCTCGCGCCTCCTCTGAAGTGGCAAGCGGAGAACGACGAATGGATCGTCCTCGGTTTCGAGGCGGTCGAGGCCCGGGGGGCGAAGTTCGATGTGGGCTCGCCTGACCTCCGCGCGGTCGTCGGACTGCTGGGGCGGATCGGCGAACTCCCCCTGCCCGGGGTCGCCGAGGGATGGGCGGAGACGCGATGGAATCGCTTCGCCGATGACGCGGTGGATGCGGCCCTCTTCGAGGGTGGGGCGTTGCTCTACAGCGACATCAATCCGAGCAACTTCATGATCGGTGAGGGACGGACATGGGCCGTTGACTGGTCGTGGCCCACGCGGGGCGCGGCCTTCATCGACCCCGCTTGCCTGGTGGTTCAGCTCGTCGCGGCAGGGCACTCTCCGGAGGACGCGGAGGCATGGGCCGGCCGGTGCCCGGCATGGGTTGACGCCGATCCGCGCGCGATCGACGCCTTCGCATCGGCGAACCTCCGTATGTACCGGAGCTTCGCGGAGCGACGGCCTGACGCCGCATGGCTCAAGGCCATGGAGACCACGGCCCGGTCGTGGGCGGCGCACCGTGGGGCTGCGGTATGACGGACGGGCCGCGCAACCGGTCGACCATCCGCTTTCGCGCGTCATGGCGCCGTTCCAGGCTGGCCCGACCGAGGTGTGTCGGCGTCCGGCGGGAAGCGCTGGGCTACGTCAACTCTGTTGGGGCGGGCCGGTGTTCGGGCTGATCGTGGTGGTCCAGCCGTGGTCGAGCAGGCGGCATGCCTGGTCGACGGCGGCGGCGGGGTCGGGGTGGGAACCGGCGAACGGGATGGTCTCCAGGGTGAAGCGGGCGTAGGCGGCGCAGAGGAGGTCGTCGTGCGGGCGGCCGGCCTGGTCGGCGAGCGCGCGGGCCAGCGCGTGTTCGTGGCGCAGCCACATCGCACGGGAGTACTCGCGCAGGGCCGGGGTCTGCCGGATGAGTTTCTGGAGGCCGGCGAAGCGGGGGTCCTGGGCGTGGCCGGTCACCACGAAGCCGACGAGGTAGGCGCGCAGGGCCTGGGGGAGGGTCTGGCCGGGCGGGCGGTCGGTGACCGCGCGGACCAGGGTTTCCTCGTTACGGGCGTCCTCGTCGAAGACCAGGGCCTCTTTGCCGTGCGGGAAGTAGTTGAACAGGGTCGACACCGACACGTCGGCGCCCTCGGCGATCTCGCGGACGCTCACCTGCTCGTAGCCGCGCTCCAGGAACAGCCGCAGTGCCGTGTCGGCGATCGCCTGGCGGGTGGCGGCCTTCTTGCGCTCGCGCCGCCCGCCCGCTCCTGCCTGCTCGATCGTCTCCGCCATGCCCGCAAGACTATCCGACCCGAGAAATAATTGGAGTGGTTGTATATTTGGAGTCGTTGCAAATATCGTGGCGTCCGGTGGGCTCCCGCCGGGTGCCCACGAGCCCGCGGCACAGCGCCGCGGCTGTGATCCGGCGCCGACGAAAGGACCCCCATGGACCGCACGAACCCTCCGAACCCGCTCACCCCCGCGAAGTCCCTGCCGCCCGCCCATGCCAGGATCGGCGTCATCGGCGCCGGACCCGGCGGCCTGACCTGCGCCCGTATCCTCCAGCGGCGCGGTATCCCGGTCGCCGTGTACGACCGCGCGGAGGGCCCCGACACGCACAACCAGGGCGGCACCCTCGACCTGCACGCCGACAACGGCCAGATCGCCCTGCGCGAGGCCGGCCTGCTCGACGAGTTCTTCGAACTGGCCCGCCCCGAAGGGCAGGAAATGCGCCAACTGGACCTGACCGGCGCCCTCACGTCCCATCAACTCCCGGACGAGGGCGAGCTGTTCAAGCCGGAGATCGACCGCGGACAGCTCCGCGACCTGCTGCTCGGCTCCCTGGAGCCGGGAACCGTGCGCTGGGGCCGGTCCCTCGACCGGATCGGCGGGCCCGCCGACGGGCCGCGGCAACTCCACTTCGCGGACGGCACGACCGTCGAGACCGACCTGGTCATCGGCGCCGACGGCGCCTTCTCCCGGGTTCGCCCGGCCGTGTCCGCCGCCCGTCCCGGCTACACCGGGGTGAGCTTCCTGGAGGCGTGGTACTCGGATGTCGAGCGCCGCCACCCCGACATCGCCGAACTGGTCGGCCAGGGCGGTGCTCACGCGGCCGACGGCGACCGCGCCCTGTTCGCCCAGCGCAACAGCGGCGACCACATCCGCGTCTACGTCATCCGGCGGGTCCCGGTGGACTGGATCGCCCGCAGCGGCCTGACCGTCGCCGACACCGAGGCCGTCCGCGCCCTGCTCCTCGACGAGTACGCCCACTGGTCGCCCCGGATGCGCCGGCTGATCACCGACAACGACGGTCCCTACGTGGACCGCCCGATTTTCGCCCTTCCCGTCCCGCACACCTGGGACCACCACCCGACCGTGACCCTGCTCGGCGACGCCGCCCACGTCATGCCGCCGCTCGGCGTCGGCGTCAACCTCGCGATGCTCGACGCCACCGAGCTCGCGCTGGCCCTGGCGAACGAGCCCACCGTCGACGACGCCGTCCGCGCCTACGAGACGACGATGCTCCCGCGCTCCGCCGAGACCGCCAAGCTCCTCGAAGGAGGCGCCGAGCACCTCCTGTCCACCGAACTCCCCGACCTCGGCGACGGCGACGCCCCCCGGCACTGAGTTCCTCTCACGCCCCGGCCCAGGCTCTCGTCACAACCGGGCGTGGCGGGAGATGTCCTCCTCGAAGTCGGAGAGGGCCTGGGCGGTGAGGGTGGGGCGGGTGTCGGCGATCGCGGTGAGGTAGTCCTCGGTGCCGGCGGGCGTCCCGCGGCGGTCGGCGACCTCGCGTTCGAACGCGGCGTGCGAGCCCTTGCGAGCGGCGAACTCGATGTCCGCGGGCGTGAACATCTCACTCGCGGCCACCAGGCGGGGCAACTCCACCGTTTCGGCGGCTGCCCCGAGATAGCGGCGCCAGATCGCCTCGCGGGCCAACGGGTCGGGTGGGCCGACCGGGATCACGTAGTCGAACCGCCCGGGGCGCAGGAACGCCGGGTCCAGCGAACGTACGGAGTTGGTGGCGCAGATCAGCAGGCGGTCGTCGTGGTCGCGGAAGCCCGGAATCAGCTTGAGCAGTTCGTTGGTGACGCCGTGCCCGGGGTCGGCGGCCAGGCCGGACCGTACGCCCGCGATCTCCTCGACCTCGTCGACGAAGAGGAGCACCGCCTCCAACTCGGCGAGGTCGGCGAAGGCGTCCCTGAGCGACGCGGCCAGGCCGCCGGTGTCGCCTGCGGCGAGCCGGGACGGGAACAACTCCACGAAGGGCCAGTCCAGACGGGAGGCGACGGCCCTGGCGAAACTGGTCTTCCCGGTGCCGGGCGGACCGAAGAGGATCACCGCTTTCGGCGGCGTCACCTCGTAGCGCTCGGCGAGCGCGGGCTCGGTCAGCGGCAGCACGATCCGGCGCTCGATGGCAGCCTTCTCACGGTCCATGCCCGCGAGGGCGCTCCACAGTCCGGGAGGCTGCACCCGGCCGCCGAGTTCCGCCAGCAGCCCGGCGTCGCCGGAGCCGAGGCGCTCGACCTTCTCGTAGAAGACCAGTCCGGTGCGGGCACGGTACCCGGAGTTCTCCAGGGCCGCGGTGCCGGTGGTCCGCGGGTCGAGCAGCGCGCCGATCCTTCGCACCCCCTGGCCGCGCAGCCGCCGCTCCAGCTCGGCGATCAGGGCGCTGCCGATGCCGCGGTTGCGCCAGTTCGCGGCGAGGGCGACCAGCGTGATCCAGGCCCGCTCGCCCTGCGCCCGGGCCACGGCCATGCCGACGACCTCCTCGCCGACCACCGCGACCACGGCGGGCTCGCCCGACCTGGCCGCGGCCATCACCTCGGAGACCGGGAACACCGGGTGGGCGTCGTCCGCCTGCCGGTCCTGGTCCCAGATCTGGATCGCCCGGTCCAGGTCGTCGTCGTGGTAGTCGCGCAGTCGCCACGTCGGCATCGTCGCCACCTCGCCCGCGGGGAGTGGGGGAAACCGGGTGGTCCGGCAGGGCGGGCCGCATGCCCGACCCCTCCTCTCATTCTCCGTGCGGACCAGGCCCACGGCGACCGGGCGCCGGCGCGCCTGCGGAAGGTGGGCCCCGCGAAGGTGGGTGGAGGCGCATCGGCGGAGGAGGTGTACGGCGCTCCGGGCTCGGACCAGCTGTCGCCGGACCTCGGCCCGGCCGCGCAGGGCGCTGTCCAGGCCCACCGGATGACGGCGCCATAGCGGCGACCCCTCATCCGGTGGGCGCCGGCCCGACCCCCTCGTCGCCCCCTCTCGCCCGACCTGAAGGGGCAGACGGACCAGGAGGAACGGATCGCCCGCGGCCCGGAAGTCGGCGAGACCGTCGAGGTCGGCAAGGCCGTCATGACCGTCGAGGCGAGGAAACGAGCAAACGTGGAAACGAGTGAACGGCCCCCGCCACCGACCGTACGCGTCACCGCCATTGACCCGAAGATCACGCGGGTCTACATTCGCTCGCGCCCGGACGAACATGTCGATGCCGCGTACGCGGAGGTGCTGACAACGATGTCAAGCGAAGACCAGCGTGAATCGGGGACGAGCCGGCGGGCGTTCGGCAAGGCCGCGGCGGTGGCGGGCGGTTCCCTCGTCCTCGGGCTCGCCGCGACACCGGCGATCGCGAGCCCGGCGCGGCCGGACACGGGCCGGAGCGGCTACGCGCGACGCGCGGTCGCGGCGTACGACGCGCTCCAGCGCTTCTACTACGCGCCCGACGTCAAGCTCTACGCGCCGAACCACCCCGCCCAGCCCGGCGACAACCCGTACGCCTACGTCTATCCGTTCTCCGGGGTCATCACGGCCACCCTCGGCCTGCTCCGGCTCGACCGCCGCTACGCCTCGGCCGTACGGGACCGGGACGAGGCGCTGGCCGGCTACTACAACCCCTCGCCCGTGTCGGCCAACCCGCTGAGCCCGCCCGCCCCGGCCAGCCCGCCCGGCTACGCGTCCTACCTGCTGCCCCCGCTGGGCCAGGGCGGCGACCTCTTCTACGACGACAACGAGTGGCTCGGCCTCGCCGCGCTCCAGCAGTACCGGATCACCGGTGACCGGGCGGCCCTCCAACGCGCCCGGCTGATCTTCGCGTTGATCCGCTACGGCTGGGACGACGACCCCGGCCACCCCGATCCCGGCGGAACGTTCTGGACCCAGGCCACCTACAACCACGACCGCAACACCGTCTCCAACGCCCTCGGCGTGGAGATCGGCGCCCGGCTGTACCTGCTCACCGGGAACCGGGACATACTCCGGCACTCCATCGAGATGTTCGACTGGGTCGACCGCCACCTCAAGGCCCCCAACGGCCTGTACTGGGACCACGTCGACCTCCAGGGCACCGTGGACACCGCGCAACTGGCCTACAACCAGGGCAACATGCTCGGCGCCGCGGCGCTGCTGCACCTGGCCACCGGCGAGCGCGGCTACCTCGAAGAGGCGCGGGACATCGCCGAACGGGCGCTGGGGACCTACGACTTCGCGAACAGCTTCGCCTCCGACGTCCCCGGCGCCGTGGTGCTGTTCAAGAACATGCTGCTGCTGCACTCGATCGACCCCGACGAGCGCTACCGCGGCGCGCAGCGCGCCTGCGCGGACGCCCTGTGGGGGACGGTCGACCCGTCCACCCGCCTGTTGCCGGCGAAGGCGGGGCTCGCCGTCAACACCCAGGCCGCGCTGGTGGAGATGCAGACACTGGCGGCGTGGAGCCCGCGCGACTACCACCTGCTCCTGTGAGCCGTGCCGCCGCGGATAATTCGTACGACAGCGCGCCGCGGACCTGGCACGATGCGCGGTGCGCGCCGTACGGGCGGCGGCGGGACGAGGGGGTGGGTGGTGGCCGTGGGCTTCACGTTGGACGGGCCGGTGCTGGAGGGCGAGTTGGTGCGGCTGGAGCCGTTGGAGCACCGGCACGTGCCGGAGCTGGCCGCGGCCGCCGAGGAGGACCGCGGGTCGTACGGCTTCACGTGGGTGCCCCGGGCCGAGGAGGTCGGGCGCTACGTCGACGAGCAACTCGGGCGTGCAGCGTCCGGTCGGCTCGCGCCGTACGCCCAGGTGCTCAGGTCCTCCGGGCGGGCGGTCGGCGCCACTTCCTTCTGGGAGCCGCGCTTCGCGCTCACCCCCGACCGGCTCTCCGCGATCGAGGTCGGCTTCACCTGGCTGGCGAGCTCCGCGCAGGGCACCGGCGTCAACACCGAGGCGAAGTACCTGCTCTTCCGGCACGCCTTCGAGACCTGGCAGGTCGGCCGGGTCGACCTCAAGACCGATGCCCGCAACCTCCGTTCGCGCGCCGCCATCGAGTCCGTCGGCGCCACCTTCGAGGGCGTGCTCCGCAACTGGTCCCGGTCCTGGGCGCCCGGTGAGGACGGGCGGCTGCGCGACTCCGCGATCTTCTCCATCACCGCCGACGAGTGGCCCGAGCGCCGCGCCCACCTCGAACGCCGCCTCGCCGCCGCCACCGCCCGCGCGGGTGCCGGCGTCCGGACCCGCAGCCGCTTGGCCGCGGTGCCGGAGGTGCGGAGCTGACCGGAGGGGCGAAGCCGAGGGCGCCGCAGCCCTTCTCGTGCGAGCACGCCAACACCCCTGGGTGCAAGGGACTTCGGCGGTGACCTCCAGCGTCTTGCGGTCGGGCCCGGTTGGCTGGATCTGCTCGCCACCGGTGCCGGCCGGGTTTGGAGCGGCGCCTTAACTCCATGCAGTGAACATCCTGGTGACGCGACGGTCTCTCTCCGTCTTCCGCTGACCATGGTGCTGGGCGGTGGCCGTCCGGCCGTGCCCGCCGGAGCGGCAAGCTCCCGCGTCACTTCCGCGAGCGCCCGTTCCTCGGGGCTTCGCGTCCGTCATGGAAAAGGTGGATCGTATGACTGCTGCCGGCGGAGAACCGATCGCGTCGATCACCGACGCAACGCTCACCGACATCGCCACCAACGGTGTCTGGGACTCCGGACTCACCTTCACCCCCTCCGTCATCGATCTGGCCAACGCCCTGGTCGCCGCACTCCAGGGCAGCCCCGGGGGCGCGCTCCCACCGGAACTGGCGGAGCTGGCGAACGCCGTCCGGCGGCGCGCCTCCATCGGCTTCCCGCGCATCGTCGCGTCGGACGGAGTCCGCCTGTCGGCCTTCTCCATCGAACTCAGCGACCCGACGCCCCACCCCGTCGTGATCGTGCCCGCCGGCTGGAGCCCGTACGGCTGGCTGCCCTTCCTGTACGCCTACCTCACGCTGGCGCACCGCGGCTACCACGTGCTGGCCTACACCCCGCGAGGAATCGGCGACCCGGCGCTGCCGTCCACGTCCGAGGGCACCGTCGATGTCGCCGGGCCCAAGGACTGGGCCGACGGGTCGACGGTGATCGACTACGCGCAGGAGCACTTCAACCCGAGCAAGATCGGCCTTCTCGGCGAGTCCTACGGTTCCGGGATCAGCCAGCTCATCGCCGCGCACGACCCGGACGACCGGGTCTCCGTGGTCGTCGCGCTGAGTACCTGGGGCAACCTGGCCACCAGCCTGTACCACCACCACACCCGTCATCTCGCCGCCGCCCAGGCGCTGATCGACTTCACCGGCGGCCCGATGGAGGAGAAGTTCGACGAGGAGACCCGGCAGGTCCTCACCGACTTCCTGGGCGGCCACCACCTCGATGACGTGGTGGCCTGGGGCACGGAACGCTCCCCGGAAGCGTATGTGCGCCTCACCAACGAGCGGGGCACCCCGACCTTCTTCTCGAACACCTGGCACGAGAGCCTCTTCCCGGCCGGCCAGGTGATCGAGACGTTCACGCAGCTCACCGTGCCGAAGCGGCTGAACATGTGGATCGGCGACCACGGCGCGCCCGAAGGTCCCGGCCTCGCCGGGCTGTTGACCGGTCTGCCGTTCCCCGGCCTGCGCGTCCCGATGCGGGAAGCCTACGACTGGCTGGACCACTACCTGCTCGACGCCGACAACGACGTGCCGACGTGGGCGGAGGTGGACAACCAGGTCATGTTCACCTACCGGACCATCCCGATCCCCGGCGGCACCCACCTGATCACCGTTCCGGCGCACCGTGAACAGCGTCCGGTGTGGGACGACGTCACCACCGGCAGCGAGATCTGGTATCTCACGGCCACCCGCGGCAACGGCGACGGCGCGCTGGCCGAGACGCCGACCGACGGATGGGCCCGGGACTTCACCGCCGGCGAGTTGACCTCCGCCACCGCGATGGGCGCCATCCTGCAGACCGGGCAGCAGGAGTGGTTCGGCAACCCCAAGATCTACGACCCGGCGAAGTTCGAAAGGTCGCAGCTGCTGGTCTGGGCGACCGAGCCGCTCGCCGGCCAGGACGGTGTGGCCCGGCGCATCCGGGGCACCGCGGCCGTGCGGTTCACCGTACGCAGCACCTCGGACGCCACCACCATGGTGGCCTACCTGTTCGACGCCGCCCCGGACGGCACGGCCCGGATCATCACCCACGAGCCGTACACCGTCAGCGACTTGACCCCCAACCTGGACCGCTCGGTCAGCTGGCAACTCCAGCCCGCCGCCTACGACCTGCCGGACCGCCACCGGCTCGTCCTGGTCGTCAACAGCCGCGACAAGCTGTACTCCTTCGCCGGCGAGGACGGCAGCACCACCACGATCAGCTCGCCGAAGGGAGAGGAAGCCAGCCTGGAACTCCCGCTCGGCTGAGCCATGTGACGCGCGCGGACCGGGTCGGCACGGTGGGCGGGTGACACGGTGACACCTCACCCGCCCACCACCGTCCGGGCGGTGGCGCCCATGGCGACGGTACGGCGGGCGGTGGACGGGAAGCAGTAGGGCGCGGCGGCGGGCCCTAGGGCTGCGCCGGGGCCAGGCCGTCCGCGACCAGTCCGGCCAGGACCGCTTCGCCGAGGGTGTGGACCGCGGACTGCGGGCGGACCATGACCGTGAACTCGCGGATGAGGCCGGCCGGATCGAGGTGGATCAGGTCGATGCCGTTGATCTCGCGGCCGTTGACGGTGGCGCGGAAGAGCAGCACCGCGGCGGGGGTCTCGGCGCCGTCGGCGAGTGTCTGGGCGGCGCCGTCGAGCCGGCCGACGTAGCGGAAGTCCTCGAAGGTGCGCAGCAGGACGTTGAACAGGCCGAGCACCAGGGGCCGGCCCTCGAAGGGGCGGAACTTCACCGGGCTGTAGACGCGGATGTCCTCCGTGAACAGCCCCTCCATCGCGCCGAGGTCACGCTGCTCGACGGCGGTGCGGAAACGGTCCACGGCGGTTTCGGTCGCGGTCATGACGGCAGCGCTCCCCTCCGATACTCAACGATGTGAGTACTCAGTTTCTTGAGTATGATGATGCACGGATGCGGGCCCGGGGACAACCCCGCCGAGCGGCCGAGGACAACCCTGGCCGACCCGCTCCGCGACCGGGGAGGAGGCCGACCGGATGGCGCTGCGCCACGCCGTTCTCGCGGCGCTGCTCGACGAGGAGCTGAGCGGGTACCAGCTCGCGAAGGCGTTCGACCTGGGCGTGGCCAACTTCTGGCAGGCCGCCCCGCAGCAGCTCTACGCGGAACTGCCCAAGCTGGAGCGGGCCGGCCTGGTCACCGGCCGCAAGGTGGTGCAGGAGGGCCGCCCCGACAAACGCGTCTACGAGGTCACCGACCTCGGTCTCGCCGAGTTGGAACGCTTCGCCGCCACCACCGGCAAGCCGTCCCTGATCCGCGACGACCTCATGGTCAAGGTGCAGGCCGCCGACCACGTCGACGCCGACGTCCTCACCGCCCGCCTCGCCGAGCGGATCGCCTTCGCACAGGCCCGAATCGAGCTGTTCGACGGGCTGCTGCGCCGGATGCGCGGCGACGCCACCGAAGAGGAGTACCTGCGGCACGGCGCCCGGATCGGCCCCTACCTCACCTGCCTGCGCGGTCTCGCCTTCGAGCGCGGCAACCGCGAGTGGTACGAGCGCACCGCCGAGGTCCTGCGCGCACGGCAGGCGGCCCGCGGGTAGCGGCCCGCGCACAGCTCCCGGCTCCGCGCGCGGTTCCTGCCCCCGCGCACAGCTCCCGACCCCGCGGCTTCGCGATCGCCCGCCCCGGCTCGGTACGATTCAGCGCAGCGGCGGAAGACGACCCGCCCGCGCTCGTGAGCCTCAAGTCGCTCGTAAGCCTCAAGTCAGGAGCAGACCGGTGTCAGACCTCCGTGTGATCATCAAACGCGATTCCGCCGAACCGGAAGCGCGGGTGGTCACGACGGGCACGACCGCGGCGGATCTGTTCGAGGGCGAGCGGGCCGTGGTCGCCGCCCGCGTCGGCGGCGCGCTCAAGGACCTCGCCTACCCGGTCGCCGACGGCGACGAGGTCGAGGCCGTGGAGATCACCAGCCCCGACGGGCTGAACATCCTGCGGCACTCCACCGCCCACGTGATGGCCCAGGCGGTGCAGGACCTCTTCCCGCTGGCCAAGCTCGGCATCGGCCCGCCGATCAAGGACGGCTTCTACTACGACTTCGACGTCCCGCAGCCCTTCACCCCCGATGACCTCAAGGCCATCGAGAAGCGGATGCAGGAGATCCAGAAGCGCGGCCAGCGCTTCTCCCGCCGCGCGATCACCGACGACGCGGCCCGCGAGGAGCTGGCCGACGAGCCGTACAAGCTGGAGCTGATCGGCCTCAAGGGCTCCGCGGCGAACTCCGAGGACGGCGCGGACGTCGAGGTGGGCGGCGGCGAGCTGACCATCTACGACAACCTCGACGCGAAGACCGGCGAGCTGTGCTGGAAGGACCTGTGCCGCGGCCCGCACCTGCCCACCACCCGCGCCATCCCGGCCTTCAAGCTGATGCGCAACGCCGCCGCGTACTGGCGCGGCAGCGAGAAGAACCCGCAGCTCCAGCGGATCTACGGCACCGCGTGGCCCACCAAGGACGAGCTCAAGGCCCACCTGGACTTCCTCGCCGAGGCGGAGAAGCGCGACCACCGCAAGCTCGGCGCCGAACTCGACCTCTTCTCCTTCCCCGACGAGCTGGGCTCGGGCCTCGCCGTCTTCCACCCCAAGGGCGGGGTGATCCGCAAGGAGATGGAGGAGTACTCCCGCAGGCGCCACGAGGAGGCGGGGTACGAGTTCGTCAACACCCCGCACATCACCAAGGCGAAGCTCTACGAGACCTCCGGCCACCTGCCGCACTACGCCGAGGGCATGTTCCCCCCCATGGAGTTCGAGGGGCAGGACTACTACCTCAAGGCCATGAACTGCCCGATGCACAACCTGATCTTCGACGCCCGCGGCCGCTCCTACCGCGAACTGCCCTTGCGGTTGTTCGAGTTCGGCACGGTGTACCGGTACGAGAAGTCGGGCGTCGTGCACGGCCTGACCCGGGCCCGCGGCTTCACCCAGGACGACTCGCACATCTACTGCACGAAGGAGCAGGTGCCCGACGAGCTGGACTCCCTGCTCACCTTCGTGCTGAACCTGCTGCGGGACTACGGCCTCAGCGACTTCTACCTGGAGCTGTCCACCCGCGGCGAGGGCGACAAGTTCATCGGCGAGGACCACGAATGGGCCGAGGCCACCGAGCAGTTGCGGCAGGCCGCCGAGAAGCAGGGCCTGGAACTGGTGATGGACCCGGGCGGCGCCGCCTTCTACGGCCCGAAGATCTCGGTCCAGGCGCGTGACGCGATCGGCCGGACCTGGCAGATGTCCACGATCCAGGTCGACTTCCAGCAGCCGGCCCGCTTCAAGCTGGAGTACACCGCGGCCGACGGCACCCGGCAGCAGCCGGTGATGATCCACCGGGCGCTCTTCGGCTCCATCGAGCGGTTCTTCGCGGTGCTGCTGGAGCACTACGCGGGCGCCTTCCCGGCCTGGCTCGCCCCCGTGCAGGCGGTCGGCATCCCGGTCGGCGACGCCCACGTGCCCTACCTCCAGGAGTTCGCGGACGAGGCCAAGCGCAAGGGCCTGCGGGTCGAGGTCGACGCCTCCTCGGACCGGATGCAGAAGAAGATCAGGACCTGGCAGCGGCAGAAGCCGCCGTTCATGATCATCGTCGGTGACGACGACATGTCGCACGGCACGGTGTCCTTCCGCTACCGCGACGGCTCGCAGGAGAACAACGTCCCGCGCGACGAGGCGCTGGCGAAGCTCGTGGACGTGGTGGAGCGCCGCGTGCAGGTCTGAGCCGGTCCCCGCGCACGCGAGAAGCCCCCGTTCCGCCGTACCTCAGCGGAGCGGGGGCTTCTCGCCCTCGCGGGCGAAGACCTGGAACAGCCACGACGAGAACGCGCCGGTCACCGCGCCCAGCAGCGCCATGCCGCACACCATCAGCCCGACCGCGATGGTGCGGCCGGCCGGCGTGACCGGGGTGGTGTCGCCGTAGCCGACCGTGGTGATCGTGGAGCACATCCACCACACCGAGTCGCCGAACGTGCGGATCGTCGCGCCCGGCGCGTCCCGCTCCACCTGGTAGACCGCCAGCGCGGCCGCGAAACCGAGCAGCACCGCGGAGAGCCCGGCGTACGCGATCACCCGCCCGTACAGGCTCAGCCGCGGCTCGTCGCGGCGCCGCTGGACCGCCTGGTACATGCTGACGAAGCGCAGCGGGCGCAGCAGCGGCAGCACCAGCACGACCGTGTCGAGCGGGTGGTGGCGCACGTGCGCGAGGAGCGAGCGCCGCGGGCCCAGCCGCCACCGCACCAGGTAGTCGACGAGGAACACCGCCCAGGCGCCGTACACCACCGCCAGGCACGCGTCGTGCCCGGCGGAGGGCATCCCGCGGGCCAGCACGTGCACGGCGTACGCGGTCAGGAAGAGCAGCGACACGGCGAACAGGGGCCGTTCGCTGCGGGTCTTCCACCGGGCGAGGCGGGGGTCGTCGGCCATCCGGCCAGGATCGCGGGCCTCGGTCGGCGACGGCCCCGGCGACACGCGGGACGGGGGGTTGGCCATATGCTGATCGGCATGACGAGTGAGCCGGAGCAGCGGGGTGGGGCGGGGGGTCCGGACGCGTTCCAGCGGCTGTGGACCCCGCACCGGATGGCGTACATCCAGGGCGAGAACAAGCCGACCGGGCCCGGCGCGGGTGACGGGTGTCCCTTCTGCGCGATCCCGTCGAAGTCGGACGAGGACGGGCTGGTCATCGCGCGCGGGGAGCGGGCGTACGCCGTGCTCAACCTGTACCCGTACAACAGCGGGCACCTCATGCTCGTGCCCTACCGGCACGTCGCGGACTACACGGACCTCGACGACGGCGAGACGGCGGAGGTCGCGCTGCTCACGAAGCAGGCGATGACCGCGCTGCGGGCCGCGTCCGGGGCGCAGGGGTTCAACATCGGGATGAACCAGGGGGATGTGGCCGGGGCCGGGATCGCGGCGCACCTGCACCAGCACGTGGTGCCCCGCTGGGGCGGGGACGTCAACTTCATGCCGGTGGTCGGCAATACGAAGGTGCTGCCGCAGCTTCTGGCCGACACCCGTAAGTTGCTCGCGGACGCCTGGCCGAACTGACCCTCCGGGGTGGTGGGTCCTGCCGGTTGAGGGACCACCTGCCGGTGGTGGGTTGCTCGCGCGGTTCTCCCCCCGAGCTTCGCCCGGGTGCGGGTGCCCCCGGCGGAGCCAGGGGCAGTGCCCCCACGCGCCCCTGAGCACGTGCGGCTCCCTCCGCGAAGAGAGCCGCACAAGACCCGAGGCACCGCCCTACGCGTCGTAGGCGTCGGCCTTCTTGGGCTCGACGCCCTGGACCATGCCGCCGAGCGCCATGGAGCGGCTGGTGAACTGGGTGATGTCGACACCGTTCTCGTCCATCACCTGGATCGCGGCGGCGTGCACCGCGCGGAGGACGGGGGTGGCGGCGCGGAGCGCGTCGTCGGCCATGAAGCGGTGCTGCCAGGGCTTGTCGGCCCAGGTGTGGCGCAGGCCGAACGGCTCGGGGAGCTTGAGGGAGCCGCCGAGGTGGTCGAGGATCGACGGGAACCGGGTCAGCGGCGCGCGGGCGGTGAGGCGGACCACCTCGGACGGATTGACGACCGGCAGCGAGACGGTCCTGGTCTCCCAGAACTTCACGGACTTGCTGACCGTCTTGGTCGGCGCGGACGGCTTGGAGGTGAACAGGCCCTTGATCGGGCCGAGCGCGTATCCGGTGACCTCGACGCGGAGGGTCTGCGCGAGGACGGTCACGGTGACCATGAGGGTGATCACGAGGTTGCCGTCCCACAGCACGAACTGGATGCCCAGGTAGTGCCGGTTGCCCTTGCCGAACTGCTGGGTGTTGCAGATCCGCTGGATCTCGAAGTCCTTGACGGTGTACGCCTCGACCTCGGTCCCGGTGGGGCGGGAGATGCTGCCGGCTCCCTCGCTGATGGGGGCCACCACCCAGTGCCGTATCGACGGCTTGGGGAAGCCGCCGGTGTGCAGGGGGCCGCGCTCCAGCATCCGCAGCCGGTCGTGGATCGCCCGGATCACATCCCAGCTGCGGAACGGGTTGATCTCCTTCATGTCCTCGCGCGGCACCAGCTCCTCGGCCATCTGCCAGCTGCCCCAGCGGCTGCCCATGCCGAGTATCCCGCGCGGGCCCGCGTAGAAGACGACGTTGCTGCTCTGCTCGGCGGCGAGCTTCGCCAGGCTCTGCCGGAGGCTTTCGGCACGCAGCTGGTTGGGGTTGCGCGGCACCGCCTCGGGGATCTTCGCGCCGACCCCGGAGCCGCCGGCCAGCTCGCCCCACCGGTCGCGCAGGTCCTTGGCGGTGCGCTCGCAGATCCGGCGGGCGAGGAACCAGCCGATCACCGGCACGATCATCACCACGCGGAAGTACAGCGCCCAGAACCCGCTGAACGGCGGCCGGATCGCCAGCAGGACCGCCAGCACGGCCGCGACCGCGAGCACCGCCCCGCCCAGCACGCCCGCCTTGTTGCCCTTCTCCTTCAGGCCGGTCAGCGAGCGGCGGAGCTGGAAGGCGCCGAGCCACAGCAAGGTGCCCGGCAGGAACAGCAGCCCGCACACCCCCATCACGACGCTCAGCCGGTTGTCGCGCTCCTGCCTGATCCGGGTGGCCGCCAGGCAGTGCTCGACGACGGTCTGCGGCTCGATGCCGAAGGACTGCACGAGTTCGCCGCGGGCCGCGCCCAGCATCCGGACCTGCACCGCCCGGGCGAACGCCTCGCCGAGGTTCGGCTCGAACAGCGACAGCCGGGGCGGCGTCACCTTGGCGCCGTCACTGATGCTGATCAGGTCCTCCATCGTGGAGTCCCGGTACGCGGCCGAGGCGAGCGCCTGTGTCGCCGCCGTCTCGCCGTCGGTACCCAGGAGCGGGACCTGCGCTCCCGGGCTGAAGTCGAACCCGTCTGTCACCGCAGCCCCCACTCGCCATCCGACCGCACCCTGAAAGGCAGGCTCCGACCAGCCCATTCCCCGCACAGGGCCGCATCACACGTTCGGAGCACTTTCCACATTACCGGCGCGGCGTCACCTGGCGCGCGCCGTCTGCTGTTCCGCCTCTTCCAAGTAGTGCATTTTCGCGGCGAGTTGCGCCGGCATCGGCTCGTGACGGGCGTAGTGGCGGCTGAACCGGCCGGTGCCGTGCGACAGGGAGCGCAGGTCGATGGCGTACCGGCCGATCTCGATCTCGGGCACCTCGGCCCGCACCATCGAGCGGCCCTCGCCGGCCGGTTCGGAGCCCAGGACGCGGCCGCGCCGGCTGGACAGGTCGCTCATCACCGGGCCGACGTAGGCGTCCGGCACCAACACCCCGACCTCGTCCACGGGTTCGAGCAGGTGGATCGGGCACTCGGCGGCGGCCTCCCGCAGTGCCAGCGCGCCCGCGGTCTGGAAGGCGGCGTCGGAGGAGTCCACCGAGTGCGCCTTGCCGTCGGAGAGCGTGACCCGGATGTCGACCACCGGGAAGCCGAGCGCGACCCCGCGGGCGGCCTGGGCGCGGATGCCCTTCTCCACCGACGGGATGAACTGGCGCGGCACCGCCCCGCCGATCACCTTGTCGACGAACTCGATGCCCGAGCCCACCGGCAGCGGCTCCACCTCGATCTCGCAGATCGCGAACTGCCCGTGCCCGCCGGACTGTTTGACGTGCCGGCCGCGGGCGGTCGCGGGCTGCCCGAACGTCTCGCGCAGCGGCACCTTGTGCGCGACCGCGTCGACCTGCACCCCGTAGCGGCTGCGCAGCCGCTCCAGCGCCACGTCGGCGTGCGCCTCGCCCATGCACCACAGCACCACCTGGTGGGTGTCGGGGTTCTGCTCCAGCCGCATGGTGGGGTCCTCGGCGACCAGCCGGGCCAGGCCCTGGGAGAGCTTGTCCTCGTCGGCGTTGCTGTGCGCCTCGATCGCGATCGGCAGCAGCGGGTCGGGCATCCGCCACGGCGCCATCAGCAGCGGGTGGTCCTGGTCGGAGAGGGTGTCACCGGTCTCGGCGCGGGTCAGCTTCGCCACGCACACCAGGTCGCCGGCGGACGCGGACGGCACCGGGCGCTGCTGCTTGCCGAACGGCGACGACAGCGCGCCGACCCGCTCGTCCACGTCGTGGTCCTCGTGCCCGCGGTCCTCCATGCCGTGCCCGGACACGTGCACCGTCTCGTCGGGCCGCAGCGTGCCGGAGAAGACCCGTACCAGGCTGAGCCGGCCGACGTAGGGGTCGGAGGTGGTCTTGACCACCTCGGCGGCCAGCGGGCCGTCCGGGTCGCAGGTCACCGGCGGGCGGGGGCGGCCGTCGGGGTCGGTGACCGGCGGGGCGGCGCGCTCCAGCGGGGTGGGGAAGCCGCCGGTGACCAGTTCGAGGAGTTCCACGGTGCCCAGGCCCTGGCGGGAGCCCTCGGCGGCGGGGGCGGCGGCCAGCACCGGGTGGAAGGTGCCGCGGGCCACGGCCCGCTCCAGGTCGGTGACGAGGGTCCCGACGTCGATCGACTCGCCGCCGAGGTAGCGGTCCATCAGCGTCTCGTCCTCGCTCTCGGCGATGATCCCCTCGATCAGCCGGTCGCGGGCCTCGGCGAGCCGCGGGGCCAGTTCGGCGTCGGGGTCGGCCTCCACCCGCTCACCGGTGGAGTAGTCGTAGACCCGGCCGGTGAGCAGCCCGACCAGGCCGGTGACCGGGGCGTGGCCGTCGGGTCCCGCCGCGCCGTGCACCGGCAGGTACAGCGGCAGCACCGCGTCCGGGTCGTCGCCGCCGAGCTCGCTCGCGCACTGCGCGGCGGTCTCCTCGAAGCCGGCCCGCGCGGACTCCAGGTGCGTGACCACCACGGCCCGCGGCATGCCGACCGCGGCACACTCGTCCCACACCATCCGGGTCGCGCCGCCGATGCCCTCGCCGTCCTGCGCGGCCGAGACGACGAAGAGGGCCGCGTCCGCTGCTCGCAGACCGGCCCTCAACTCCCCGACGAAATCGACGTATCCGGGGGTGTCCAGTACGTTGACCCGGACTCCGCCCCATTCCACCGGCACCAGGGACAACTGCACCGAGCGCTGCTGGCGCTGCTCGATCTCGTCGTGGTCCGACAGCGAACCGCCGTCCTCCACCCGTCCGGCCCGGCCCACTGCCCCGGTGGCCTGGGCCAGCGCCTCCACCAGCGTGGTCTTGCCCGCGCCGCTGTGGCCGACCAGCACCACGTTGCGCACCGCCTCGGGGCGACTCCCGGCGGGAGCCGCCGTGGATACGCCTCCGGCGGCCCCTGGAACCGCGTCCTTCCTACCGCCACCACTCATGTTTCCCGCCTCCCGGGGGTCACTCCGCGGGTGCGTACAGGTTCCCTTCGACGGTACGCCCGAAATGGGGCGCGCGAACCCTTGAGGACGGAGGGAGCCGCACATACACAGGGGCGCCGGGAACTGCGCGACCAGCCCACCACCGACAGGTGGTCCCTGAGCCGACAGAACACACCACCCTGGAGGGTCAGGGGCACCCACATCCGCGTCTGACTACGATGGGGCATCCGGCGGCCGCACCGGCCGCCGTGTTCGGCCGCTTCGTACACCCTTGCTCCGAACTCCACCGACCTGTCGGGAAGGCCATGCTGAACAAGTACGCGCGTGCGTTTTTCACGCGTGTTCTCACGCCGTTCGCCGGATTCCTCCTGCGCAAGGGGGTGTCACCGGACACGGTGACCCTGATCGGCACCGCGGGTGTCGTCGCCGGCGCACTGGCCTTCTACCCCCGGGGCGAGTTCTTCTGGGGCACTGTCGTCATCACCCTGTTCGTCTTCTCGGACCTGGTCGACGGCAACATGGCCCGGCAGGCCGGCCGCTCCAGCCGCTGGGGCGCGTTCCTGGACTCCACCCTCGACCGCGTCGCCGACGGCGCCGTCTTCGGCGGCCTCGCGCTCTGGTACGCCGGCGGCGGTGACAACCTCGTGCTGTGCGCGGTCACCATCTTCTGCCTCGCCAGCGGGCAGGTGGTCTCGTACACCAAGGCGCGCGGCGAGGCGATCGGCCTCAAGGTCGCGGTCAACGGCCTGGTCGAGCGCTCCGAGCGGCTGGTCATCACGCTGGTGCTGTGCGGCCTCGCCGGCTTCCACCGCACCTTCGGCGTCCCCGGCATCCAGTGGCTGCTGCCGATCGCCCTGTGGGTGGTCGCCGTCGGCAGCCTCATCACGCTGATCCAGCGGGTCGTCACGGTGCGCCGGGAAGCCGCCGAGGCCGAGGCCGCCGAGCAGGCGGTCGGCCAGGGGAGCGGCGTGTGAAGGAACGCCTCACCGACGGCCTGTACGGGCTCGGTTGGAGCGCGGTGAAGACGCTGCCGGAACCGGCGGCCAGGGCGCTCGGCCGGACCATCGCCGACGCCGCCTGGCGGCAGCGCGGCAAGGGCGTCCAGCGGCTGGAGGCGAACCTTTCGCGCGTGGTGCCCGGCGCGGGGCCCGACCGGTTGCGCGAGCTGTCCCGGCAGGGCATGCGCTCCTACCTGCGGTACTGGATGGAGTCCTTCCGGCTGCCGGCCTGGAGCAAGGACCGCATCCGCGGCGGCTTCGCCCCGCAGGACGTGCACTGGCTCACCGACGGGCTCGCCGCGGGCCGCGGGGTCATCCTCGCGCTGCCGCACATGGGCAACTACGACCTGGCCGGGGCGTGGGTCACCACCAAGCTGGAGACGCCGTTCGCGACCGTCGCCGAGCGGCTGAAGCCGGAGACCCTCTACGACCGGTTCGTCGCCTACCGCGAGAGCCTGGGCATGGAGGTCCTGCCGCACACCGGCGGCGCCGCCTTCGGCACCCTGGCGCGGCGGCTGCGCGCGGGCGGCCTGGTCTGCCTGGTCGCGGACCGCGACCTGTCCAGGGGCGGCGTCGAGGTCGACTTCTTCGGCGAGAAGACCCGGATGCCCGCGGGCCCGGCGATGCTCGCCCAGCAGACCGGCGCGCTGCTGCTGCCGGTCACCCTCTGGTACGACGACTCGCCCGTCATGCAGGGCAAGGTGCACCCCCCGGTCGAGGTCCCGGCCGAGGGCGACCGCGCGAGCCGCACGGCGGTGATGACGCAGGTGCTGGCGAACGTGTACGAGGCCGGGATCGCCGAGCACCCGCAGGACTGGCACATGCTGCAACGGCTCTGGCTGAGCGACCTGCCGCAGCGGGCGGCCGACGCGGGGCAACCCGCGGGGCCGGGGGAGGCGTCCCCCTCGGCGGAGGCGCCGGAATCCGCCGGCGCGCCGGAGCCGGCCGACATACCCGCTTCGAGTGACGAGTCCGCTGCGACGGACGTACCCGCGTCGACGGACGTCTCCGCGCCGGACGACGGGTCGCGGTCCGCCGCATCCACCGCGCCCACCGAATCCACCGCGCCCACCGAGCGCCCCGGGACGGAGAGAACTTGAGGATCGGGATCGTCTGCCCGTACTCCTGGGACGTCCCCGGCGGCGTCCAGTACCACATCCGCGATCTGGCCGAGCATCTGATCTCCCTCGGCCACCACGTGTCCGTGCTGGCCCCGGCCGACGACGAGACGCCGCTTCCGCCCTACGCGGTCTCCGCCGGCCGCGCGGTGCCCGTGCCGTACAACGGCTCCGTGGCACGGCTGAACTTCGGCTTCCTGTCGGCCGCGAGGGTGCGCCGCTGGCTGCACGACGGCGGGTTCGACGTCATCCACATCCACGAACCGACCTCCCCGTCGCTCGGGTTGCTCGCCTGCTGGGCGGCCCGCGGCCCGATCGTGGCGACCTTCCACACCTCCAACCCCCGCTCGCGCGCCATGATCGCGGCCTACCCGATCCTCCAGCCCGCGCTGGAGAAGATCAGCGCGCGGATCGCGGTCAGCGAGTACGCCCGGCGCACCCTGGTCGAACACCTCGGCGGCGACGCGGTCGTCATCCCCAACGGCGTGGACGTCGGGTTCTTCGCGCGCGCGCAGCCGCGGCCCGAGTGGCAGGGCGACACGATCGGGTTCATCGGGCGCATCGACGAGCCCCGCAAGGGGTTGCAGGTCCTCATGCGGGCGCTGCCCGGCATCCTCCGGGAGCGGCCCGGTGCCCGGCTGCTCGTCGCCGGGCGCGGCGACCAGCGGGAGGCGCTGGAGCCGCTCCCGGCCGAACTCCACGACCGGGTCGAGTTCCTGGGGATGGTCAGCGACGAGGACAAGGCGCGGCTGCTGCGCAGCGTCGACCTCTACGTCGCGCCGAACCTCGGCGGAGAGAGTTTCGGGATCATCCTGGTGGAGGCGATGTCCGCGGGGGCGGTCGTGCTCGCCTCCGACCTCGACGCGTTCGCGCAGGTGCTGGCGCAGGGCAGTGCGGGGGAGTTGTTCCCCAACGGGGACGCCGACGCGCTCGCGGCGGCCGCCGTGCGGATGCTCGGGGATGCGGAGGGCCGCGAGCGGCTGCGTACCCGCGCGTCCGCGCATGTACGGCGCTTTGACTGGGCCGTGGTCGCCGCGGAGATCTTGTCGGTCTACGAGACGGTCACCGTTGGTGCGGAGGCCGTTCGGCCGGCGCCCTGACCCTCCGGGGTGGTGCGTTCTGACGGTTCAGGGACCACCGACCGGGCGCGAGGTCCCGCGGGGACCGGGACGGGCATTCCGGGGGAATAGGGTGCCGCGTTGACTCCTCCCCCTTGTAAACAAGGGGGATTCCTAGCTCACGTCGCCTGGCCCCCGGCGGGGGTACAGGTCTTACACGATCAGCACTAGCCGGGACAGAGACCAGCCCGGACCAGCATTACGCGGGCGGAGTTCTTGTCCCGAGGCCGGGACACTCCGCATGCGGTGCAGGTATACGTTCGTTCCGAGAGAGGCAGCGCGTGCTTGGTTCTCGCTCCGCAGTCTGCGCAATCCATGGTGGTGTGCGCCGGGTGCACCAGGTGCACGATCCGGCCGTGCTTACGTGCCATCTCGACCAGCGCCGCTTTGGTGGCGCCGATCGCCGCATCGGCGGCCTTACGAGCCATGGTCGATTTCGCCAGGAACGTCGGCTTGAAGTCTTCAACCGCCAAAGCGTCATGGTCGCGGACCACGCGCCGAGCCCACTTACGGGCGGTGTCCTGTCGCTGCCGGGCGACCTTCTTATGCAGCTTCGCGGTCTGCTGCTTGGCCTGCCGGTAACCCTTCGATCCGGCCTGCCCCTTCGGCGGGCGGCGGCGGGCCATCATCCGCTGGTAGCGGGCAAGCTTGGTCGCCGCGACGCGCCCGTGCTGGGCGTGCGACAGGTCGTGGGCGTCGGAGGTGGTGGTGGCGCTTTCCTTCACGCCCCAGTCGATACCGATCACACGGCCGGTAGCAGGCAGCTCCTTGCTGGTCGCAGTGACAACAAACGAGCAGTACCAATGCCCGATGCTGTCGCGGTAGACGCGCACGCTGGACGGCTGCTCGGGCAGCTCACGCGACCACACCGGACGCACGACGATGCCGCCCGCCAGATGCAGACGCCCGTCGTTCAACCGGAACCCACGCCGCGTGTAGTTGAGCGTCGGCAACGCCTCGCGCTTCTTCTTGTACCGAGGCATCCCGGCACACTGCCGCATCGGCAACCCGGCCTTGATGTCCTTCAAAGCCTTGGCGCGGGACTTCGCGAAGTCTCGTATCAACTGCTGCTGCGGAACGCTCGCCCCGTCCGCGAGCCATGGCGTACGGCCACGGGCTTCGGTCAGCATCCTGTCCAGCTGCGCCGGACCGCACGTCAGCCTCTCGCCCGTCTTGCGGCTCTCGGCGTGCACGGCTTTGGCCTTGGCGACCGACTCATTCCATACCCAGCGGCACCGGTCCCACTCCGCCTCAAGCGCCGTGCGGGCAGTGGACGACATGCGTAGGCGAAACGTCCACCGGGCATGCCCATGGGTCTTCGTCTTCGCTTCCGTCGTCATACATCTGAACCTATCCGGGAGGACTGACAGTTGAGAACGCTTGATCTTGGTGGGCATGCTCACCGCCACGGTGGTGGACGCCGGATCACCCGGCGGCGATCCGGCTTTCCCTGCCCTGCCCCGCAGGAGCATCGATTCCTCCCCCACCCAAGGGTCGGGGCATCCTCGAAGGAGACAGGGTGACCACCCTGATTTGCGTCGTAGCCGCACTGATCGTGCTCGGGCTGTACCTGAGCTGGACCGCGGGCCGCCTGGACCGCCTCCACGCGCGGATCGACGCGGCGCGGGCCGCGCTGGACGCGCAGCTGCTGCGCCGCGCCTCGGTCGCGCAGGAGTTGGCGACCTCGGGCGTACTGGACCCGGCCGCGTCCATCGTGCTGTACGAGGCCGCGCACGCGGCCCGGCAGGCCGAGCCGGACCAACGCGAGGTGGCCGAGAGTGAGTTGAGCCAGGCGCTGCGCGTGGTGTTCGCCGAGCCGGACGCGGTCGCGGAGATCGGGGCGGCGCCCGGCGGGACGGAGGCGGTCGGCGAGCTGACCCGGGCGGTGCGCCGGGTGCCGATGGCCCGGCGGTTCCACAACGACGCGGTGCGCGCCGCGCGGGCGGTCCGCCGGCACCGGGTGGTGCGCTGGCTGCGACTGGCCGGCCACGCCCCGTTCCCGCTCGCCTTCGAGATGGACGACGAGCCGCCGGCGGTGCTGACCGCCGAGGGGGGCGCCACCACCTCGTAGGCGTGTCGGGGGAGCCACCTGCGCCGAATTGGCCCTTTCCGGTGGTCCGGGCGCCGCCGGACGATGGAGCCAATGACATCCGTCGCCAGGAGTGAGGTCACTGTGTCCACCGCTTCCCCGTCCGCTTCCCCGTCCCCCGAGACCGGCACCGCCCGCGTCAAGCGCGGCATGGCCGAGCAGCTCAAGGGCGGCGTGATCATGGACGTCGTCACCCCCGAGCAGGCGAAGATCGCCGAGGACGCCGGCGCCGTCGCCGTGATGGCGCTGGAGCGGGTGCCCGCCGACATCCGCAAGGACGGCGGTGTGGCCCGCATGTCGGACCCGGACATGATCGACGGCATCATCGGCGCCGTGTCCATCCCGGTGATGGCCAAGTCCCGGATCGGCCACGTCGTCGAGGCCCAGGTGCTCCAGGCGCTCGGCGTGGACTACATCGACGAGTCCGAGGTGCTGACCCCGGCCGACGAGGTCAACCACTCCGACAAGTGGGCCTTCACCACCCCGTTCGTGTGCGGTGCCACCAACCTGGGCGAGGCGCTGCGGCGGATCGCCGAGGGCGCCGCGATGATCCGCTCCAAGGGCGAGGCCGGCACCGGCAACGTGGTCGAGGCGGTCCGCCACCTGCGGCAGATCAAGGGCGAGATCTCCCGGCTGCGCGGCCTGGACAACAACGAGCTGTTCGCCGCCGCCAAGGAACTGCGCGCCCCGTACGAGCTGGTCCGCGAGGTCGCCGAGCTCGGCAAGCTGCCGGTCGTGCTCTTCTCCGCCGGCGGCGTGGCCACCCCCGCCGACGCCGCGCTGATGCGCCAGCTCGGTGCCGAGGGCGTCTTCGTCGGCTCGGGCATCTTCAAGTCCGGCGACCCCGCCAAGCGCGCCGCGGCCATCGTCCGCGCCACCACCTTCTTCGACGACCCGAAGGTCATCGCGGACGCCTCCCGCAACCTCGGCGAGGCCATGGTCGGCATCAACATCGACACCCTGCCGGAGTCCGAGCACTACGCGAACCGCGGCTGGTAAGGCGACGATGACGAGTTCTCCCACCATCGGCGTCCTGGCCCTTCAGGGCGACGTCCGGGAGCACCTGACAGCCCTGGCCGCGGCGGACGCCGCGGCCACGGCCGTCCGGCGCCCCGAGGAACTGGCCGCTCTGGACGGGCTGGTGATACCCGGCGGCGAGTCCACCACCATCTCCAAGCTCGCCGCGCTGTTCGGGCTGACCGGGCCGCTGCGCGCCGCGATCCGTGACGGGCTGCCGGTCTACGGCACCTGCGCCGGCCTGATCATGCTCGCCGACAAGATCCTCGACCCCCGCTCGGGGCAGGAGACGTTCGGCGGTATCGACATGATCGTGCGCCGCAACGCCTTCGGCCGGCAGAACGAGTCCTTCGAGGCGTTCGTCGACGTGCGGGGCGTGCCCGGCGGCCCGGTCGAGGGTGTCTTCATCCGCGCGCCGTGGGTGGAGTCGGTCGGCGCGAACACCGAGGTACTCGCCGAGTACGACGGCCACATCGTCGCCGTACGGCAGGGAAACGTGCTGGCCACGTCGTTCCACCCGGAGCTGACCGGTGACCACCGGGTGCATGAACTCTTCGTGTCCGCCGTGCGCGCGGGGAGCTGACCGTATCCCGGTAGGATCGAGCGCGCGACGAAGAACACGCGACGAAGAACAGCACTGGTGACGCGAAGGAGACTGTCGGATGTCCGGCCACTCTAAATGGGCTACGACGAAGCACAAGAAGGCCGTGATCGATGCCAAGCGCGGCAAGCTCTTCGCGAAGCTGATCAAGAACATCGAGGTCGCGGCGCGCACCGGCGGCGCTGACCCGGACGGCAACCCGACCCTCTTCGACGCCATCCAGAAGGCCAAGAAGAGCTCGGTCCCGAACAAGAACATCGACAGCGCGGTGAAGCGCGGCGCGGGCCTGGAGGCCGGCGGCGCGGACTACCAGACGATCATGTACGAGGGCTACGGGCCGAACGGCGTCGCCGTCCTCATCGAGTGCCTGACCGACAACCGCAACCGCGCCGCCTCCGACGTGCGCGTGGCGATGACCCGCAACGGCGGCTCGATGGCCGACCCGGGCTCGGTGTCGTACCTGTTCAACCGCAAGGGCGTGGTGATCGTCCCCAAGGGCGAGCTGGGCGAGGACGACGTCCTGGGCGCGGTCTTGGACGCCGGCGCCGAGGAGGTCAACGACCTCGGCGAGTCCTACGAGGTGATCAGCGAGGCCACCGACCTGGTGCCGGTCCGCAAGGCCCTCCAGGAGGCCGGTATCGACTACGACTCCGCCGACGCCAACTTCCTGCCCACCATGCAGGTCGAGTTGGACGAGGACGGGGCCCGCAGGATCTTCAAGCTGATCGACGCGCTGGAGGACAGCGACGACGTGCAGAACGTCTTCGCCAACTTCGACGTCTCCGACGAGGTCATGGAGAAGGTCGACGCCTGAGCCGCCGCTGACGGACGGTCAGGAGGGGCCGACGGGACACACCCCGTCGGCCCCTCCGCTGTTTGTCGGTGCCAACCGATAACCTGCACGAACAGGTTGGCGAGTGGCGCCGACGGCGGTGGACGCGCGCGGGAAGGGGGCGGCATGCGGGTGCTCGGCGTGGACCCGGGGCTGACCCGGTGCGGTGTCGGCGTGGTCGACGGCGTGCCCGGCCGGGCGCTGACGATGGCCGGCGTCGGGGTGATCCGCACGCCCGCCGACGCGGACATCGGCCACCGGCTGGTGTTGATCGAGCGGGGCCTGGAAGCGTGGCTGGACGAGCACCGCCCCGAGGCCGTGGCCGTCGAGCGCGTCTTCAGCCAGCACAACGTCCGCACCGTGATGGGCACCGCCCAGGCCAGCGCGGTCGCCATCCTGTGCGCGTCCCGGCGCGGCCTGCCGGTGCACTTGCACACTCCCAGCGAGGTCAAGGCGGCCGTCACCGGCAGCGGCCGGGCCGGGAAGGACCAGGTCGGCGCCATGGTGACCAGGCTGCTGCGGCTGGACGCCCCGCCCAAGCCCGCCGACGCCGCCGACGCGCTGGCGCTGGCCATCTGCCACATCTGGCGTTCCCCGGCCACCAACCGCCTCCAGCAGGCCGTCGCCGGCAACCGTCTCCAGCAGGCGGCCGCCGCCCAGCGCGCCGCCGCCACCCACCGCGGCACCGCCCGCCGCGCCCCCGCCCGGCCGCCCGTACCCACTCAGGAGCCCACCCCGTGATCGCCTTCGTCAGCGGCCCGGTGGCCGCGCTCGCCCCGGACACCGCGGTCATCGAGGTCGGCGGGATCGGCATGGCCGTGCAGTGCGCACCCGGCACCCTGGCCGCCCTGCGGCTGGGCGAGCCCGCCCGGCTGGCCACCTCCCTGGTGGTCCGGGAGGACTCCCTCACCCTCTACGGCTTCGCCGACGACGACGAGCGGCAGGTCTTCGAGCTGCTCCAGACCGTCAGCGGGGTCGGCCCGCGGCTGGCCCAGACGATGCTCGCCGTGCACGCCCCCGACGCCCTGCGCGCCGCTGTCGCGGCCGGCGACGAGAAAGCCCTCACCGCGGTGCCCGGCATCGGCAAGAAGGGCGCCCAGCGGCTGCTGCTGGAGCTGAAGGACCGGCTGGGGGCGCCGCTGGGCACCGGCACCGCAGCCGGCCGCGGTGCCGGAGCCGCGGTGCCGCCGTCCTGGTCCGAGCAGCTGCTGGCCGCGCTCGTCGGGCTCGGCTACGCGCCGCGCGAGGCGGAGGAGGCGGTCGCGGCGGTCACCCCGCAGGCCGAGGCCGCCGCGGAGCCCCATGTCGGCACCCTGCTGCGCGCGGCCCTGCAGACCCTCAACCGCGCCCGCTGACGCCGCACCGCCGTCGCATCAGCCGATACCGTCCGCGCACCCCGTACCCTCCGCCCCAGCCCGCACCGCCGACCGGTTCCCCGTCCACCCGGAGCCGTTCATCCGAAGCCGTTCATCCGAAACCACCCGCCCGACCGTGTCCGACCTCCGCCCGCCCGACCCGAGAGACCTGCCATGAACTGGGACGACGCCCCCGCCGATACGCCCGACCGGCTGGTCGGGTCGGCCGCCGACCGTGAGGACCAGGCGGTCGAGGCGGCGCTGCGGCCCAAGGAGCTGGACGAGTTCATCGGGCAGGAGCGGGTGCGCCAGCAGCTCGACCTGGTGCTCAAGGCCGCCCGCCAGCGGGGCGCCACCGCCGACCACGTCCTGCTCTCGGGGGCCCCCGGGCTCGGCAAGACCACCCTGTCGATGATCATCGCGGCCGAGATGTCCGCGCCGATCCGGATCACCTCGGGCCCGGCCATCCAGCACGCCGGCGACCTCGCCGCGATCCTCTCCTCGCTCACCGAGGGTGAGGTGCTCTTCCTCGACGAGATCCACCGGATGTCCCGGCCGGCCGAGGAGATGCTCTACATGGCGATGGAGGACTTCCGGGTCGACGTGATCGTCGGCAAGGGCCCGGGCGCGACCGCGATCCCGCTGGAGCTGCCGCCCTTCACCCTGGTCGGCGCCACCACCAGGGCCGGACTGCTGCCGCCACCGCTGCGCGACCGGTTCGGTTTCACCGGTCACATGGAGTTCTACGCCCCCGCCGAGCTGGAGCGGGTGATCCACCGCTCGGCCGGGCTGCTGGACGTGAGGATCGACACCGACGGCGCCGCCGAGATCGCCGGCCGCTCCCGCGGTACCCCGCGGATCGCCAACCGGCTGCTGCGCCGGGTGCGGGACTACGCCCAGGTACGGGCCGACGGCGCGGTCGACCGCGAGATCGCCGCCCAGGCCCTGGAGGTCTACGAAGTCGACGCCCGCGGCCTGGACCGGCTGGACCGGGCGGTCCTGCACGCGCTGCTGAAGCTCTTCGGGGGCGGCCCGGTCGGCCTGTCCACGCTCGCCGTCGCGGTGGGGGAGGAGCGGGAGACCGTCGAGGAGGTCGCGGAGCCGTTCCTGGTGCGGGAAGGGCTGCTCGCAAGGACGCCCAGGGGCCGGGTGGCGACCCCCGCGGCCTGGTCCCACCTGGGCCTCGTACCGCCCCAGCAGGGCGGTGGGACGAGTCAGGGCGGAACCGGACAGACCGGCCTGTTCGGAACCTGACCTCGGTTAGACTCTTCCGATTAGGAACCCCCATGCAATGCTGGGCGTTGTTCCATCGGCGAGCCAGCGCTTAGACTCCGCCGACGCCCTTCCTCTGGATCGGCACCCACATCCCGAAATCCAGGCCATCCCCCACGTTGGCCGTGCGAAGGAATGTCCACACCGTGAGCATCGGAATTCTCCTCCCCCTGATCCTGATCGTCGGCGTCATGTTCATGATGACCCGGTCGCAGAAGACCAAGCAGCGCCAGGCGTTGGAGATGCGCAACAAGATGGAGCCCGGCACCGGCGTGCGCACCATCGGTGGCATGTACGCCGTGGTGAAGGAGGTGAACGACGAGACCGTCCTCCTGGAGATCACGGACGGTGTTCACGCCCACTTCACCAAGTCCGCCATCGGCACGGTGCTCTCCGAGGAGGAGTTCAACCGGATCGTGCACGGCATCGAGCCCGAGGAGCCCACCGGGCTCGACGAGGAGGCCGAGGACGGCGCCGACGCGGCCGCGGGGGACGCCGCATCGGCCGATGGTGTGACGGACGCGGACAAGGCGGCCGACGGCGACGAGGAGCCCATCAGCCTCGACAAGTCCGACGCTGACGCGGAGCAGGACGGCTCCGCCGCCAAGGACGACGCCGCCAAGGAGCAGAACGGCTCCGCCTCCAAGTAAGCGTCCGGCTTCATCCACTCGTGGCCACCCCTGGGCACGCATGCCCGGGGGCGGTAGGACAGGGAGAGACAACAAGGTGGCAGCAGCCAAGAAGGGCCGCAGGTCCTCGGGGAGCCAGGGATACCCCGGACGCGCTCTGGCCGTGATCCTCGTCGCTCTGGTGGCGCTGACCGGAGGGATCTTCCTCTCCGGCCACAAGACCCCGCGGCTCGGCATCGACCTCGCCGGCGGCGTGGAGATCACGCTGACCGCCAAGCCCGACCAGGGCAAGGCCGTCTCCAAGGCGAACATGAACACCGCGGTCAACATCATCAACAACCGCGTCAACGGCCTGGGCGTCTCCGAGGCGGAGGTGCAGACCCAGGGGAGCGACAACATCATCGTCGACATCCCCAAGAGCACCAACGCCGACCAGGCCGAGCAGCAGGTGGGCACCACCGCTCAGCTCTACTTCCGGCCGGTCCTCGCCGACGGCGCCGGCGCCCCCACGCCGACGACGACGCCGACTCCCTCCGGCAGCACCACCCCGAAGTCGTCCGGCTCCGCCACCCCGAAGTCGAGCACGACGCCGTCGAGCTCGTCGAAGTCCACCGCGAGCCCGTCGTCCACCAGCAGCCAGGGCCGCGCGGTCACCGACGCCCTGAAGTCGAGCACGGACAAGGCCCCCACCCCGAAGCCGACCGCGACGACGCCGAGCACCACCTCGCCCGATCCGACCGACACCAGCGGCGCGACCAGCGACCCGACGGCCAACGTGCCGGCCGCTCTCCAGGCCAAGTACGCGGCCATCGACTGCACCAAGGCGGCCGAGCGGGCCAAGGCGGCCGAGGGCACCAAGGGCACCGACCCGGTCGTCGCCTGCGGCCAGGAGGGCAAGCAGTGGGTGAAGTACCTGCTCGGCCCCTCCGAGATCGACGGCAAGCACGTCACCAGCGCCAACGCCAACTTCGACACCCAGGGCGGCAACGGCTGGGTGGTGAACCTGAGCTTCGACAGCAAGGGCTCCTCGCAGTTCACCTCCGTCACCAAGGCGCTGTCCGCGCAGCAGTCGCCGAACAACCAGTTCGCCATCGACCTCGACGGCAACGTGGTGTCGGCCCCCTCGGTCTCCTCGACCCTCTCCGGCGGCACCGCCCAGATCTCCGGTGACTTCACCCAGCAGTCCGCCACCGACCTGGCGAACGTGCTGAAGTACGGCTCGCTGCCGCTGGCCTTCAACATCTCCGACAAGACCACCGTCTCGGCCGCGCTCGGCGGCGAGCAGCTGCACGGCGGCATGATCGCCGGTGCCGTCGGCCTCGCGCTGGTCGTGCTCTACCTGCTGGCGTACTACCGCGGCCTCAGCTTCGTCGCCGTGCTCAGCCTGCTGGTCTCCGCCGGGCTCACCTACACGATCATGTGCCTGCTGGGTGAGGCGGTCGGATTCGCGCTGAACCTGCCGGCGGTCTGTGGCGCCATCGTCGCCATCGGTATCACCGCGGACTCGTTCATCGTCTTCTTCGAGAGAATCCGGGACGAGCTACGCGACGGCAGGTCGCTGCAACCGGCGGTGGCCCGCGGCTGGCCGCGCGCCCGGCGCACCATCCTGGTGTCGGACTTCGTGTCCTTCCTCGCCGCGGCCGTGCTGTACGTCGTGTCGGTCGGCAAGGTTCGGGGCTTCGCGTTCACCCTCGGCCTGACCACCCTGCTCGACGTCGCCGTGGTGTTCCTGTTCACCAAGCCGCTGATGACGATCCTCGCCCGCAAGGCCTTCTACGCCAAGGGCCACAAGTGGTCCGGCCTCAACGCGGAGAGCCTGGGCGTCACTCCGCCGCTGCGCCGTATCCGCCGCCAGTCCTCCGAGACGAAGGAAGCCTGATGTCCAAGCTCGGCACCCTCGGTCACCGGTTGCACCGCGGTGAGGTCAGCTACGACTTCGTCGGCAAGCGGAAGATCTGGTACACGGTCTCCATCATCGTCACGATCGTCGCGATCGTCGGCCTGGTGGTGAACGGCCTGAAGGAGAGCATCGACTTCTCCGGCGGCGCGGTCTTCAACACCCCGAAGACGTCCATGTCCGTCTCCGACGTGCAGAGCAAGATCTCCGGGGACACCGACGGCCGCGACGCCACCGTGCAGAAGCTCGGCAACGGCAGCATGCGCGTCCAGGTCGCCGGACTCTCCACGGACGAGTCGAAGAAGGTCCAGCAGGAGATCGCCAAGGACCTCGACCTCCCGGCGTCGAAGATCGACGCGGAGATCGTCGGCCCGAGCTGGGGCAAGGAGATCACCCACAAGGCAGTCGAAGGTCTGATCATCTTCCTCGTGCTGGTGGTCATCTACCTCGCCATCGCCTTCGAGTGGCGGATGGCCGTGGCCGCGCTCGTCGCCCTGCTGCACGACCTCACCATCACCGTCGGCGTCTACGCGATCGTCGGCTTCGAGGTCTCGCCCGGTACGGTGATCGGCCTGCTGACCATCCTCGGTTACTCGCTCTACGACACGGTCGTGGTGTTCGACGGGCTGAAGGAAGCCAGCAAGGACATCACCAAGAAGAACACCGCCACCTACAGCGAGGTCGCCAACCGCAGCCTCAACAGCACCCTGGTCCGGTCGATCAACACCACCGTGGTGGCGCTGCTGCCGGTCGCCGCGCTGCTGTTCATCGGTGGCGGCATCCTCGGCGCCGGCATGCTCAACGACATCGCGCTCGCGCTGTTCGTCGGCCTCACCGCCGGTGCGTACTCCTCGATCTTCATCGCCACCCCGATCGTGGCGGAGCTGAAGGAGCACGAGCCGCAGATGAAGTCGCTGCGCAAGCGGGTGCTCGCCAAGCGGGCCTCCGAGGCGGCGAAGGCGAAGGCCAGGCTCGCCGCCGGCGAGTCCCCGGCCGACCCCGACGACAGCGACGACCGGCCCGAGGACGACGAGGACGGCGCCGCACCCGCGGTCGTCGGCCCCGGCGCCCAGCGCACCGGCGGCAGCGACTCCGCCTCCCGCCCGACCCGCAACCAGCCCTCCAACCGGGGCACCCGCGGCCGCAACCGCCCCTCCGGCAAGCGCCACTGATCCGCCGCCCGCCGCCGCCCGGAAGCACCTCACCGGGCGGCGGCGGGCGTTTTCACGTCCTCGTACCGCCCGGCGCCCGGACGGCGGGCCCGCGCGCTCCTCGTACCGGACCCCGTACCGAAAGAAGCACCATGACCACGACGGAAGCCGCCTCCTCCGAGCTGCGGGACCTGCTGCTGTCCCGGATTCGCGACGTGCCGGACTATCCGCAGCCCGGGGTGATGTTCAAGGACATCACGCCGCTGCTCGCCGACCCGGTGGCGTTCAACGCCCTCGTGGACGCGCTCGCCGGGCTGTGCAGCCGGCACGCGGCCACCAAGGTCGTCGGCCTGGAGGCGAGAGGCTTCATCCTGGCCGCGCCCGCCGCCGCCCGCGCCCGGCTCGGCTTCGTACCGGTCCGCAAGGCGGGCAAGCTGCCCGGCCCGACCCTCGCGCAGGGCTACGCGCTGGAGTACGGCACCGCCGAGATCGAGGTGCACACCGACGCCTTCGGCCCCGGCGACCGGGTGATCGTGATCGACGACGTGCTCGCCACCGGTGGCACCGCCGAGGCCGCGCTCGACCTGATCGGCCGCACCGGCGCGAGCGTCGTCGGCCTGGCGGTGCTGCTGGAGCTGGCCGTGCTCGGTGGCCGGGAGCGGCTCGCCCCGGCGCTGAAGGGCGTGCCGCTCGACGCGCTCGTGGTGGTCTGAGTCCGTAACGGGGCCGCCGGAGCCGCTGGGGCGCCGAGCGGCGGGCCGGGCCACCCTGGCGGCCCCAGGGGGCGTACACCGGCGCGCACCGGTGTACGCCCGCGCTCCGCGCCTTCCGGGGCCCGCGGAGGTCCGGCCGGGGCCGCCTTGCCCCTGGCGGGCCGCCCGCCGGGCGCCGCCGCTCGTTACCATGGGACTTCCACCGCGTGAGGAGTGCCGTTGCCAGACCAGGCCCAGCCGCTCAACGCCGCTGACGGGACCGCCCAGGGGAGGGGTCCGGCCGACGGCGGGGAGGGCACGCCCGCGCCTGTCACGCCGGCGCCCGCGTCCGCCTCCTCGTCCGCGGGCCCACCTCCGTCCGCGCCCCGGTCCGCGCCCGCGCCCGACACGGCGGAGACGGCGCAGCCGGAGAGCGACAGGGAGCGTGACGGGGAGCGCGACGGCGCCACACTCGCGCCCAAGCCCGCCCCGGCCGCCATCCGGCCGGTCCGCACCCCCGGGAGCGTCGCGCCGACCCGCCCCGGTCCGTCCTCCAGCCGGGTCCGCGCCCGGCTCGCCCGGCTCGGCGTGCAGCGCTCCAGCGCGTACAACCCGGTGCTCGAACCGCTGCTGCGGGTCGTGCGGGGCAACGACCCCAAGGGCGACAGCGCGCAACTGCGGCAGATCGAGGCCGCCTACCAGGTCGCCGAGCGCTGGCACCGCGGCCAGAAGCGCAAGAGCGGCGACCCGTACATCACCCACCCGCTGGCGGTCACCACCATCCTCGCCGAGCTGGGCATGGACCCCGCCACCTTGATGGCCGGGCTGCTGCACGACACCGTCGAGGACACCGAGTACGGCCTGGAGCAGTTGCGCCGCGACTTCGGCGACCGGGTCGCCCTGCTCGTCGACGGCGTCACCAAGCTGGACAAGGTCAAGTTCGGCGAGGCCGCGCAGGCCGAGACGGTCCGCAAGATGGTCGTCGCGATGGCCAAGGACCCCCGGGTCCTGGTCATCAAGCTCGCCGACCGGCTGCACAACATGCGCACCATGCGCTATCTGAAGCGGGAGAAGCAGGAGAAGAAGGCCCGCGAGACGCTGGAGATCTACGCCCCGCTCGCCCACCGGCTGGGCATGAACACCATCAAGTGGGAGCTGGAGGACCTCGCCTTCGCGATCCTCTACCCGAAGATGTACGACGAGATCGTCCGCCTCGTCGCCGAGCGCGCTCCCAAGCGCGACGAGTACCTCGCCGTGGTCACCGACCAGGTCCAGCAGGACCTGCGCGCGGCCCGGATCAAGGCCACCGTCACCGGCCGGCCGAAGCACTACTACAGCGTCTACCAGAAGATGATCGTTCGCGGCCGGGACTTCGCGGAGATCTACGACCTGGTCGGCATCCGGGTGCTGGTCGACACCGTCAGGGACTGCTACGCGGCACTCGGCACCATTCACGCGCGATGGAACCCGGTCCCCGGCCGGTTCAAGGACTACATCGCGATGCCGAAGTTCAACATGTACCAGTCGCTGCACACCACCGTGATCGGCCCCAGCGGCAAGCCCGTCGAGCTGCAGATCCGCACCTTCGACATGCACCGCCGCGCCGAGTACGGCATCGCCGCGCACTGGAAGTACAAGCAGGAAGCGGTGGCCGGCGCCTCCAAGGTGCGTACCGACAGCCCGCGTTCGGACAAGAAGGACGACGCTGTCAACGACATGGCGTGGCTGCGCCAGTTGCTCGACTGGCAGAAGGAGACCGAGGACCCGGGCGAGTTCCTGGAGTCGCTGCGGTTCGACCTGTCGCAGAGCGAGGTCTTCGTCTTCACCCCCAAGGGTGACGTGATAGCGCTGCCGGCCGGCGCCACCCCGGTCGACTTCGCCTACGCGGTGCACACCGAGGTCGGCCACCGCACCATCGGTGCCCGCGTCAACGGGCGGTTGGTGCCGCTGGAGTCCACCCTCGACAACGGCGACACCGTGGAGGTGTTCACCTCCAAGGCGTCCGGTGCCGGGCCGTCCCAGGACTGGCTGGGCTTCGTCAAGTCGCCCCGGGCCCGCAACAAGATCCGCGCCTGGTTCTCCAAGGAGCGCCGCGAGGAGGCGGTCGAGCAGGGCAAGGAAGCCATCGCCCGCGCGATGCGCAAGCAGAACCTGCCGATCCAGCGGGTGCTCACCGGCGACTCGCTGGTCACCCTCGCCCACGAGATGCGCTACCCCGACATCTCCGCGCTGTACGCGGCGATCGGCGAGGGGCACATCACCGCGCAGTCCGTAGTGCAGAAGCTGGTCGACGCGCTCGGCGGGGAGGACGGCGCCACCGAGGACATCGCCGAGATCACCACGCCCACCCAGGGCCGTACGAAGCGGCGGAAGAACGCCGACCCGGGCGTCATCGTCAAGGGCGAGAGCGATGTGTGGGTGAAGCTCTCCCGCTGCTGCACCCCCGTGCCGGGCGATCCGATCATCGGCTTCGTCACCCGGGGCAACGGCGTCTCGGTGCACCGCGCCGACTGCGTCAACGTCGACTCGCTCTCCCAGCAGCCCGAGCGGATCATCGACGTCGAGTGGGCGCCCACCCAGTCCTCGGTCTTCCTGGTCGCCATCCAGGTCGAGGCGCTGGACCGGGCCCGGCTGCTCTCCGACGTCACACGCGTGCTGTCCGACCAGCACGTCAACATCCTGTCGGCGGCGGTGCAGACGTCGCGCGACCGGGTGGCGATCTCCCGGTTCACCTTCGAGATGGGCGACCCGAAGCACCTCGGCCACGTCCTGAAGGCCGTCCGCGGTGTCGAGGGCGTCTACGACGTCTACCGGGTGACCTCCGGCCGGCAGCGGTAGCCCCGCCCGGCGGCATAGGATCGTCCTCATCGTGGGCCATGTCGGGGACGGGGAGGCGGGGATGGCGACGGCAGGGGGCGGCGTACTCGGCGACCGCTACCGGTTACTCCGGCCGCTCGGGGCAGGCGGCACCAGCCGCGTCTACGAGGCGGAGGACCTGACGCTGGGCCGCCGGGTGGCGGTCAAGGTCCTCGCCGCCGGCGGACTGAACGCCGATCCCGTCGTCTTCGAGCGCTTCCGGCGCGAGGCCGAGACGCTGGCCAGGATCAGCTCCGCCTCGGTGGTCCGGGTCCAGGACGCCGGCGCGGACTCCGGGGGCACCCCCTTCCTGGTGATGGAACTCCTCGACGGCGTCGAGCTGTTGACCCTCGTCGAGCGCGAGGGAGCGCTGCCCGTCGAGGTGGTCGAGACCGTCGCGGTGAGCATCTGCAGGGGCCTCGAAGCAGTCCACGAGGCAGGTGTGGTGCACCGCGACGTCAAACCGTCGAATGTGATGGTCACCCGGTCCGGCCGGGTCGTGCTCCATGATTTCGGGCTGTCCCGGGTCCTCGACAACACCCCGCTCACCGGGGTCGGCGACGTCGTGGGCACCCCGCGGCACCTGCCGCCGGAGACCATGCGCGGCGCCTCGCCCCGGCCCACCGCCGACCTGTACGGGCTGGGCACCTGCATGTACACGATGCTCACCGGGCGGGAGCCGTTCACCGACGAGGAAGAGGTCGCGGGCATCGTCTTCCAGGTCGTGGACGTCGGGGTGCCGCGGCTCGCGGGCACACCCGGCATACCCGAGCGACTGGCCGCGCTCGTGGACGCGCTGACCGAGCGGGACGTTGTTCGACGGCCTGCGAGCGCGGCCGAGGTGCTGGACGCGCTTCCGCTCGGCTCCGCACCGGAGACCACGCAGCTGGTACGGGACATGGTCGCCAGGTGCGTACGGGACCAGGCGGTGGCCAGCGTTCACCAGGTCGCGCCCGCGCTCGTACCGGACGGGTTCACCGTGCCGGACGTGCCGGACGTTCCTGAATCGCCGGCAGCGCCTGACGCGGTGGGCGCGCCTGACGCGGCGGCCGCACCGGCCGAGACCCCCGAGTATCTGGGTAACCCGCAGGTCACCCTCGGGGGGCCGCGGTCCACCGCCGAGCAGGAGGCCGCGCAGTGGCCCACGACGGGAGCTTCCGACCGGCTCGCGCTCAGCGGTACCACCCAGCAGATGGTGATGAGCGGCATGACGGAGCCGAAGGCGACGTCCCGGCTGCGCGAGGCCGTCACCCTCGTGCACCGCGGCGACCTTCAGGAGGCGGTGCGCATTCTCGGCACGCTCGCCCGGGTCTGCCCGACCTCCCTCGGCCGCGACCACCCCACGACGCTGGCCGCCCAGTTCTGGCAGGCGATGTGCCTGTCCCGGCTGGGCGCGGGCGGAGAGGCCGTGGCGCTGTTCTCCGCGGTGAGCGAGCGATGCGAAGCGGAAAGGGGCACCGGACGTGGTTGAGATCGATGTGAGGACGGCCGGCGACCCGGGGGACAGCGCGGAGGACGACCTGCGCTCCCTGCTGCGCTGGGTGCGCGCCGACGAGAACCTGGCAGGCCGCGCGGACGGCCGGGTCCGCGACGGCACGCCGCCCCAACCCGGCAGGATGGGCGGCGCCTTCGACATCCTGCAACTCTCCATCGGTTCCGGCCTGTCCGCCGGGGCTCTGTTGGTCTCCCTCCTCCAGTGGCGTGACGCCCGGCATCGGCCGCCGGCCATCACGCTGCGGCGGGGCCGGATGACGGTGGAGATTCCGGCGACGCCGGAGGTCGACGCGGCGACGCTCGCCCGCGCCGTCGAACTCCTGACGGCGGAGCGTCCCGACGGGGCGGAGGCACGAGGACCGGTTCCGGCGGATCAGATGGCGATCGCGGCCGCCGCCCCTCCACCACCGCCCATGCCCTCGACACCTCCGAGAATCCCCGCGCCTCCGGCTCCGTCCCCGCCTCCGTCCCCGCCTCCGCCTCCGTTCCCGTCCCCGCCGTCTGCCGCTCCCGTGCCTGCGCCTGCGCCCGCTCCCGCGTCTTCCCTTGCCGCGCACACCCCGGCGCCCCGCCCGGACGAGAACATCCCCGCCCGCCTCACGGAAGAGCCGGAAGGTGATGGAACGCCTTCCTGACCCGATGGCCTCGCGTGCCGTGCTCATCGGCACCGCCGCCTACCTCCAGTTGGAGCAGTTGCCCGCGGTCAACGCCAACCTGCGCGACCTCGCACAGGCACTGGGCGATCCGATGCTGTGGGGCCTGCCCGACCCGCACTGCCTGGTGGTCACCGACCCGCAGGACTCCTCGGCGCTGCTCGACCCGGTGCACCGCGCCGGGGACGAGGCCGCCGACACGCTGCTGGTGTACTACGCGGGCCACGGCCTGCGGGACGCGGAATCCGCGGACCTGTACCTCGCCCTGTCCGGGTCGCGGGCCAACACCGGCTACACCGCCGTCGCCTACCAGCATCTGCGCACGGCCGTACGCCAGTCCCGGGCCCGCCGCAAGATCATCGTCCTCGACTGCTGCTTCAGCGGCCGCGCCGCGCGGGCCCTGGACGGCGGCATCGCCGACGAGACCGCGGTGGACGGCGCCTACGTGCTCGCGGCCTCGCCCCGGGACCGGGTGGCACTGGCGCCCGACGGCGAGAGGTACACCGCCTTCACCGGCGAACTCCTGGACATCATGCGCCTGGGCATCGACGACGGCCCCGAACTCATCGACCTGGAGACGATCTACCAGCTGCTGGACGTGCGGCTGCGGGCCAAGAACCGCCCGCGTCCGCAGCGCCACCAGGAGAACAACACCGGCCGCCTGCCGCTGGTCCGCAACCGCGCCGCCGCCACCGAACCCGTCCCCGCGGGACCGGTGCTGCGCGAGGAGGTGCGGGCGGCCATGCTCGCCGCCGGGCTCAACCTCGCCCGCCTGCTGCGGTCCGTGGGCCGCAGCAGGGACGCGCTGCCGGTGCTGCGGCTCGCGTTGCAGGAAGGCGCGCCCGGCACCGGGGCGAACAACTTCGCCGTCCAGCTCGAACTGGCGGAACTGCTCGCCGACACCGGGCGGAGCCGGGAGGCCGTCGAGGTGCTGGAGCAGGCGTTCATGGAGACCCACAAGTCGTTCGGGCCCGAGGCGGTCCAGGTCTGCCGGCGCCTCGCCGACCTGCTCCAGGAGTCCGGCAACCACATCCAGGCATGCGAGGTGCTCAAGCACGCCCTGGACCTGACCGAACTCGGCCCCGGCGAACGCGGGCGGTAGCCCGCCGGCCGGCAGCGGTAGGCGGCAACGGGACCGCCCGGGCGCCTGGGCTGCCTGGTTGCGGATATGCCCGGACCTCGCGGTTCGCGGACGGTTGCTCGCGCGGTTCCCCGCGCCCCTTGCTGCTGACGGCTCACCCCTGTTGCGGGAGGAGCCGCACCAGCAGAGGCGCGGGGAACCGGTGGGCGGGGTCAGCCCCCGAACTCGCCCATGCCCTTCAGGGCCGCGTCCAGGAGGGCCTGGCGGCCGTCGAGCTCGGCTTGGAGCTTGTCGGCCTTCGCGGAGTTCCCCGCGGCGCGCGCCGTGTCGATCTGGCCGCGCAACTTCTCCACGGCGGACTGGAGTTGGCCGGTCAGGCCGGCGGCACGAGCCCGGACCTCCGGGTTGGTGCGCCGCCACTCGGCTTCCTCCGAGTCCTGCAGCGCCCGCTCCACGGTGTGCATGCGCCCCTCGATCCGCGGCCGGGCGTCGCGCGGCACATGGCCGATCGCCTCCCACCGCTCGTTGATCGAACGGAACGCCGCCCGCGCGGACTTGAGATCGGTTACCGGCAGCAGCTTCTCCGCCTCGGTGACCAACTCCTCCTTGCGGGCGAGGTTGTCCCGCTGCTCGCTGTCCCGCTCGGCGAACACCTCGGAACGGGCGGCGAAGAAGACGTCCTGCGCACCGCGGAACCGGTTCCACAGGTCGTCCTCGGCCTCGCGCTGGGCGCGGCCGGCCGCCTTCCACTCCGTCATCAACTCGCGGTAGCGGGCCGCGGTGGGCCCCCAGTCCGTCGAACCTGACAGCGACTGCGCCTCGGTGACCAGCTTCTCCTTGGTCCGCCGGGCCTCCTCGCGCTGCGCGTCCAGCGACGCGAAGTGCGCCTTGCGCCGCTTGGAGAAGACCGAACGGGCGTGGCTGAAGCGGTGCCACAACTCGTCGTCGGCCTTGCGGTCCAGTCGGGGCAGGCCCTTCCAGGTGTCCACCAGAGCCCGCAGCCGCTCACCCGCGGTGCGCCACTGCTCGCTCTCGGCCAACTCCTCGGCCTCGGCGACCAGTTTCTCCTTGGCGGTCTTCGCCTCCTCGCTCTGCTTCGCCCGGACCGCCCTGCGCTCCTCGCGCCGGGTGTCCACCAGCGCCACCAGCGCGTCCAGCCGGGTGCCCAGCGCCGCCAGGTCGCCGACCGCATGCGCCTCGGTCACCGCGGTACGCAGGTGCTCGATCGCGGCCAGCGCCTCCTTGGGCGCCAGATCGGTGGTCCGCACCCGCCGTTCGAGGAGGCCGATCTCCACGACGAGCCCCTCGTACTTGCGCTCGTAGTAGGCGAGCGCCTCGTCAGGGGAGCCCGCCTGCCACGAACCGACCTCCTTCTCACCGTCGGCCGTACGCACGTACACGGTCCCCGTCTCATCGACGCGGCCCCACGGGTCGCTGCTCACAGCGCCTCCCTCATGTGATGCCCACTTACGTCACCGCCGGCGGGCATCGTCCACAGTGTCTCTCCGGCCGGGCCGCACGCCCTGACCGGTCCCAACGCCAACATAGGCGACCGGCGCCCCGGCTGTCCGCATCCGATGCGCGCCCAATCGCGAATTCGGATACCGATCAGGACTCGGTCCGATCATGGTCAGGTAGCGGTCGCGGCCCGGCCGGGGGTCAGGACTTCTCCACCGTCGCCTTGTTGATCACCACGGTCGCGTTCGGCGCGCCGTCGCCCTGGCCGGTGCTCTCGCCGTCGGCGGCGATCTTGTCGAGCACCTTCAGGCCGGCCTTGGAGATCGTGCCGAACGGGGTGTACTGCGGGGGCAGCGGGCTGTCCTTGTAGACCAGGAAGAACTGGCTGCCGCCGGTGTGCGCCTGGCCGGTGTTGGCCATCGCGACGGTGCCCGCCGGGTACGTGACCGAACCGGAGGTCGCGTCGGCCTTGCCGAACGCCTTCAGGTTCTCGTCGGGGATGGTGTATCCCGGACCGCCGGAGCCCTGGCCGGTCGGGTCGCCGCACTGGAGGACGTAGATCCCGGTGGTGGTCAGCCGGTGGCAGACGGTGTGGTCGAAGAAGCCCTGGTCGGCCAGGAACTTGAACGAGTTGACGGTGTGCGGGGCCTTGGCCGTCTCCAGCGCCATCGAGATGTCGCCGCAGGTGGTCTGGAGGTCGAAGGTGTAGGCGGCGGACTTGTCGATGGACATCGCCGGCTCCTTCTTCCACTGCTTGGTGCCGGGCTTGCCCGCCGCGGCCTTCTTGCAGGGGTCCGGTCCCTTGGGCGCCGCGGAGGTGGTCGGCGCCGCGGACGGGGTCGGGCTGGTCGCAGCCGCGTCGTCCTTCTTCTTGCTGCTGCCGTCGAACGCGCCTGCCGCGTAAGCCCCGCCGAGCGAGGCGACCACCACGGCGACCACCACGGCGATCACCGAGTTGCGCACCCGCGTCTTGCGCTGTGCACTCACCCGGCGCTGCTGCTGGCGCGCGAACTTGTCCCGGGCGAGCTGCCGCCGCCGCTGATCTCTGGTGGTCACTTCGCCGTCTCCGTCGTCTGAGTGTCGGTTGTCCGCCAGGTGCCGCGCACCGACGCTTTGCGTTGTATGTTTCCTGTGCGCCGGCTGTATCCGAGGAGACACAGCCGGTGCCGAAGCTGCCGTATGCGAATGTACGTGCCGCAGATCTTCGCGTCACGCCACACCTGCCGTCCAGTCCGCGCACCGCCCGACAACCGGTTCGCAGCCGCGCCCCGCTCGCCGGTAGGCTCAAGGCAGCCGACCGCGGACGACAGAAGGACGAACGTGCTCATTGCCGGGTTCCCCGCCGGGGCGTGGGGCACGAACTGCTACGTGGTCGCGCCCGCCGCCGGCGAAGAGTGCGTGATCATCGACCCGGGCGTCGACGCGACCCAGGGCGTCGAGGACGTCCTCGCCAAGCACCGGCTCAAGCCCGTGGCCGTCATCCTCAGCCACGGCCACGTCGACCACGTCGCCTCGGTGCTGCCGGTCTGCGGCGCGCACGACGTGCCCGCCTGGCTGCACCCCGCCGACCGCTACATGCTCAGCGAACCGGAGAAGGCGATCGGCATGGCCGTCGGCGCCCCGCTGTTCGCGGATCTGACCGTCGGCGAGCCCGACGACCTCAGGGAACTGACCGACGGCGAGACCCTCGCCCTGGCCGGTCTGGAGTTCGGCGTCGCGCACGCGCCCGGCCATACCAAGGGGTCGGTGACCTACCGGCTGCCCCCGACCACCGACATCCCGTCGGTGTTCTTCTCGGGCGACCTGTTGTTCGCCGGCTCCGTCGGACGCACCGACCTGCCCGGTGGCGACACCGCCGAGCTCTACGAGTCGCTGGCCCGCGTGTGCCTGCCGCTCGACGACTCGACGGTGGTGCTCTCCGGGCACGGCCCCCAGACGACCATCGGCCGCGAACGCGCCACCAACCCCTATCTGGGCAAGGTGGCCGGCGGCCACGGAACCGGCGACGACCCGGCTCCACGACGAGGATTGTGACTGTCACTGCCGTGAGCACGTTCCAGGCCCCCAAGGGCACGTACGACCTTCTGCCGCCCGACTCCGCGGCGTTCCTCGCGGTGCGCGAGGCGATCGCCGCCCCGGCCCGCCGGGCCGGCTACGGATACGTCGAGACCCCCGGCTTCGAGCACGTCGAACTGTTCGCCCGCGGTGTCGGCGAGTCCACCGACATCGTCACCAAGGAGATGTACGCCTTCTCCACCAAGGGCGGGACCGAACTCGCGCTGCGCCCCGAAGGCACCGCGTCGGTGCTGCGCGCCGCTCTCCAGGCCAACCTGCACAAGGCCGGCAACCTGCCGGTGAAGCTCTGGTACTCCGGCTCCTACTACCGCTACGAGCGCCCGCAGGCAGGCCGGTACCGGCACTTCTCGCAGGTCGGCGCCGAGGCGATCGGCGCCGAGGACCCGGCGCTGGACGCCGAGTTGATCATCCTGGCGGTCGACGCGTACCGCTCGCTCGGCCTGCGCGACTTCCGGCTGCTGCTCAACTCGCTCGGCGACAAGGAGTGCCGCCCGGCCTACCGGGCCGCCCTCCAGGACTTCCTGCGCGGCCTCGACCTCGACGACGACACCCGCAAGCGGATCGAGATCAACCCGCTGCGGGTGCTGGACGACAAGCGGGAGGCCGTGCAGCGTCAACTCGCCGGCGCGCCGCTCATCATTGATCACCTGTGCGAGGCGTGCAAGGAGTACCACGAGCAGGTCCGCGACCTGCTGACCGCGGCCGGCGTGACGTACGAGGACGACCCGCGCCTGGTCAGGGGCCTGGACTACTACACCCGCACCACCTTCGAGTTCGTCCACGACGCCCTCGGCTCGCAGTCCGCGGTCGGCGGCGGCGGGCGGTACGACGGCCTGTCCGAGATGATCGGCGGCCCGTCGCTGCCGTCGGTCGGCTGGGCGCTGGGCGTGGACCGCACCGTGCTCGCGCTCAAGGCCGAGGGAGTGGAACTCGCGCTGCCCGCGGCCACCGACGTGTACGCGGTGCCGCTCGGCGAGCAGGCCAGGCGCGCGCTGTTCGCGCTGGTCACGGAGTTGCGGCGGGCCGGGATCGCGGCGGACTTCGCGTTCGGCGGCAAGGGCATCAAGAACGCGATGAAGTCCGCGGACCGCTCCGGTGCCCGTCTCGCGATCGTCGCGGGGGAGCGGGACCTGGCCGAGGGCGTGGTCCAGCTCAAGGACCTCGCCAGCGGCGAGCAGGGCCCGGTCACGCTCGCCGAGGTGGCGGAAACCGTCAAGGAACGGCTGGTTTAAACCGCTCGTCCGTGTACCAGGGCGGCAGACCTTACGCCGTTCTCACCGCCCTGGTGCACAATGTTTGGTGCCCGCCCCACGGACCTGAGAGATCGGCGATCATGACGACTTCCGCGTTGGACGAGACGCGAACGGACGGCGACCGCGAACCGCAGGAACCGGGCGGGATTGCGCCGACGAAGGCATTCACCTGGCTGCTGCTGATCTCCGGCGTGCTCGGCCTGGTCGCGTCCTTCGTCATCACCAACGACAAGTTCGTCCTGCTGCAGAACACCGTCGAGGGCAAGCCCACACACTTCTCGTGCAGCCTGAACCCGGTCATCGCCTGCGGCAGCGTGATGGAGAGCAAGCAGGCGCACGCCTTCGGTTTCCAGAACCCGATCATCGGCCTGGTCGCCTACGGCGTGGTGATCTGCGTCGCCATGGGTGTGCTCGCCGGCGGCCGCGGCTACAAGCCGTGGTTCTGGTACGGCCTGCAGGCCGGCGGCCTGTTCGGCGTCGGCTTCATCAGCTGGCTCCAGTACCAGACGATCTACAACATCCACGCGGTCTGCCTGTGGTGCTGCCTCGCCTGGGTCGTCACCATCCTGATCTTCTGGTACACGGCCGTGCACAACATCAGGCACGGCCTGATCAAGGTGCCGGGCAAGGTCCGCTCGGCCGTGCTGGAGTTCCACTGGGTGGTGCCGGTGGTCTGGTACGCGGTGATCGGCCTGCTGATCCTGACCCACTTCTGGTACTACTGGAAGACCGTCATCTGACCGCCTGACCTGCGACGACGGCGAAACATCCGTCCCCGCGACGGTGCTTCGGCGGCGCGCGGTCGGGGAGTGTCACAGGGGTGGCATACGCTGCACGGGTGGAGCCAGATCTGTTCAGTGCGGCGGCCGAGGAGCGGCGGGAGCGGGACCCGGGCAGCAGCCCGCTCGCGGTGCGGATGCGCCCGCGCACCTTGGAGGAGGTGGTGGGCCAGCAGCACCTGCTGCGCCCGGGCTCACCACTGCGGCGGTTGGTCGGTGACGACGGCACCGGACCCGCGGGCGCCTCCTCGGTGATCCTGTGGGGCCCGCCCGGCACCGGAAAGACCACGCTCGCGTACGTGGTCAGCAAGGCCACCAACAAGCGGTTCGTGGAACTCTCGGCGATCACCGCGGGCGTGAAGGAGGTCCGCGCGGTCATCGAGAGCGCCAAGCGCCAAGCCGGTGGGTACAACCGCGAGACCGTGCTGTTCCTCGACGAGATCCACCGCTTCAGCAAGGCCCAGCAGGACTCGCTGCTGCCCGCCGTGGAGAACCGCTGGGTCACCCTGATCGCGGCGACCACGGAGAACCCGTACTTCTCGGTGATCTCGCCGCTGCTGAGCCGCTCCCTGCTGCTGACCCTCGAATCCCTCACCGACGACGACATCCGCGGGGTGCTGCGCCGCGCGCTCACCGAGGAGCGGGGGCTCGACGGCGCGGTCACCCTTCCGCAGGACGCCGAGGACCACCTGCTGCGGATCGCCGGCGGTGACGCCCGGCGCGCGCTGACCGCCCTGGAGGCAGGCGCCGGCGCCGCCCTCGCCAAGGGCGAGGACACCATCACCCTCGCCACCGTCGAGGAGGCCGTCGACCGCGCCGCGGTGGCCTACGACCGCGACGGCGACCAGCACTACGACGTGGCGAGCGCCCTGATCAAGTCGATCCGCGGCTCCGACGTGGACGCGGCGCTGCACTACCTGGCACGGATGATCGTGGCCGGGGAGGACCCCCGTTTCATCGCCCGCCGGCTGATGATCTCGGCGAGCGAGGACATCGGACTGGCCGACCCGACCGCCCTGCCCACGGCGGTCGCCGCGGCGCAGGCGGTCGCGATGATCGGGTTCCCCGAGGCGTCGCTCATCCTCAGCCACGCCACGATCGCGCTCGCCCTCGCGCCGAAGTCCAACGCGGCGACCACCGCGATCGGGGCGGCCCTGGAGGATGTCCGGGCGGGCAAGGCCGGCCCGGTGCCCATGCATCTGCGGGACGGGCACTACAAGGGCGCGGCCAAGCTCGGCCACGCCCAGGGCTACCTCTACCCGCACGACGTACCCGGCGCGATCGCGGCGCAGCAGTACCTGCCGGACGAGATCGCCGACCGCCGCTACTACGAACCGACCCGCTACGGAGCCGAAGCCCGCGTTGCCGATGTCCTCGACCGCGTCCGGGAACGCCTCTCCGGCGGCAACTGACCCTCCGGGGCGGTCGGTCCGCGTGGTTCCGGGACCTTGTGGTCCGCGGAGGTTGTTCGCGCAGTTCTCCGTGCCCCTGGTGTTGTGCGACTTCTTCCGCGAGAAGAGGGTCGCCAACGAGGGGCGCGTGGGGGCACCCCCGGAAGGTCAGGCCCGCGCGGAAGCGAAAAGGTGCCGTAGGGCGCGGCGGGCGGCCGCCGGCCCGTCCACCGGGCTCGGAAAATCAAAGCGGGCGTCGTACGTACCGGCGGACCCGGTGAAGCGGACCCGGAGGCCGAACCGGTCGAGTGCCAGGGGCACCGCGCCGGCGGTGCCGCCCGCACAGGGCTCGCCGACGAGCCCGCACAGCAGCGCGACCTCCTCGGGGTGGGCGGCCGCGAGGTGCTGGAGGACATCGGTCTCGAAGGGCGCGAGCGGATCGGGCCCGGCGGCGGCGAACTCGTCCGGCTCGACGAGAGCCGCACCCCACAGGTCGTCCACGGAGATCTCCCCGGGTTCCAGGCGCAGCAGCTCCGCGTCGGACTCGAAGCCGCCGCCGGGTACGTGGGTGAGCCACCCGGCGATCCAGGCGCGGCCGCGGATGCGGTGCGGGACGGCGACCGGCGCCACGTCGGTGACTTCCAGCACAGCCGGCACCTCGTCGTCGGTGGCGTGCCGGACCGCCCGCACCGCGGGGTGGTCACGGGGGAAGAGCAGGAAGACGTCGCCTTCGGGCCCCACGGAGCGGCGCAGCGGCACCATCGGCTCGTCCGGTGCCGGGCGCAGCGCGGGAATGGCCAGCGCGAGGGACGGGTTACCCTCGACAAGAGTGCGCGCGCGTTCGGCGGCCGAGGGCTGCCGGGGCGCCTCTTCCACTTCGGGACGCGGCTGACCGTTCTCCTGCTGTCGCGACGGCAGTTCGGGTGCGGGGTTCCCGGGTCGAATCATGCGTACTCCTCAGCTAAGGTAAGCCTTACCTAATCTACACGGAGGTTCGACGCACGTGAATCAGTCGCGTCCCAAGGTCAAGAAGTCCCGGGCGCTCGGCATCGCGCTCACCCCGAAGGCCGTCAAGTACTTCGAGGCCCGCCCCTACCCGCCGGGCGAGCACGGCCGTGGTCGCAAGCAGAACAGCGACTACAAGACCCGTCTGCTGGAGAAGCAGCGGCTGCGCGCGCAGTACGACATCAGCGAGCGGCAGATGCAGCGCGCGTACGACCGCGCGAAGAAGGTCGAGGGCAAGACCGGCGAGGCGCTGATCGTCGAGCTGGAGCGGCGCCTCGACGCGCTGGTGCTCCGCTCCGGGCTGGCCCGCACGATCTACCAGTCCCGGCAGATGGTCGTGCACGGCCACATCGAGGTCAACGGGCGCAAGGTCGACAAGCCGTCGTTCCGGGTCAGCCCCGAAGACGTCGTGCAGGTGCGCGAGCGGTCCCGGGAGAAGACCCCGTTCCTGGTCGCGCGCGAGGGTGGCTGGGCGCCCGACGGAGAGACGCCCCGCTACCTCCAGGTGAACCTCCAGGCGCTGGCGTTCCGGCTGGACCGTGACCCCAACCGCCGTGAGATCCCGGTCATCTGCGACGAGCAGCTGGTCGTGGAGTACTACGCCCGCTGACCGCCTGCGGCGCTTCTCGGTAATGGGTTGCCGTTGCGCTTCTGGCTGCGCCGCGATGGAGGGGCTCGCCTTGTCGGGGGTGCGCCGCTGGAGTGCGGGTGTGGTGCCGGGTGACCGGTAGTGGGTGGCTTGTCGCGCAGTTCCCCGCGCCCCTTCGGGGGCGCGGCTGCGTTGTTGGGTGCACGTTCCGTCGGGGTGCGTCGCTGGGGTGCGGGTGTGGTGCCGGGTGCGCCTCCGTGGGTGGTTTCCGGCGCAGTTCTCCCCCAGAGCTTCACCTGGGTGGGGGTGCCCCCGGCGGAGCCAGGGGGAGTGCCCCCACGCGCCCCTTCGGGGGCGCGGTTGCGTTGGTGGGTGCCGGTTTCGTCAGGGGTTGTGGTTGGCGGCGGGGAGAGGGCGGCCCTTGGAGGGGTGTTGGCGGGGGAGTGCCAGGACGCGGAGGACCGCTTCGTCGAAGGAGAGACGGCTGCCTTCGTGGAGGGCGGCGGTGTAGGCGCGGTCGGAGAGGCGTTCGCGGAGGCGGCGCTCGCAGATGGCGTGGGGCGCGTTGAAGTGGCGGGAGCCGAAGAGCCGTAGGCCGACGGAGTCCCACAGCCGACCGGCCGCGCCCTGGATCACGGCGGCTTCGTGGGGCGCCCCCTCGTCCTCGGTGACCAGCGCCAGCAGCTCCAGCGCGAGGACGGCGCCCACCAGGTCGTGGAAGGCGTGGTTGATGGCGAGCGACTCCTCCGCGAGCCGCCGCGCCCGGCCCGGCTCGCCCGCCAGCCAGGCCGCGTATCCGAGGACGTACAAGGCGTATGCGAGCGTCCAGCGTTCGCCGTGGTCGCCGCAGATGTCCCGGACCTCTTCGGCGAGCCGGACCGCCTGGGGCACGTCGCCCTGGAAGGCCACCGCCATCGCCAGCTCCACCTGGCCCATGAGGACGTTGCTGTTCAGCTCGCCGATCTGCCGGTAGCGGCGGAGCGCGTCGCCGATGAACCGCTCGGCGACCGGCATGTCGTCCGAGACCAGCGCCAGGCAGCCGAGCCGGTGCACGGCGTACGCGGCCGCGGTGGCGTTCCCGCTCTCGTCGGCCTCGGCGCGGCACTCCTGGAGTACGGAAAGCGCCGCGGTCGAGTCGCCCTGCAGGAGCGCGACGTACCCGGCCACCCACATCGCCTTCGCCCGGGCGTCGCTGGGTTCGGCCGACGCCTCCAGCGCGCGGTCCAACCAGTGCCGGCCCTCGGCCAGCCGCCCGCAGCCGACCCAGCAGAACCACAGGGTGCCCGCGAGGTACTGGCCGACGACCGGGTCCTCGGCGGGTCCGTCGAGGCTGAAGTCGAGTGCCAGTCGCAGGTTGGGCAGGGCGTCGGACACCCGTGCGGCGACCTCCTCCTGCCGCGGGCTGAACCAGTCCAGCTCGCACCAGGTGGCGAGGCCCAGGTACCAGTCCCGGTGCCGGCGCCGCATCCGCTGCTCGTCGTCGAGTGCGGCGAGCCAGGAGGCGCCGTACTCCCGCACGCTCTCCAGCATCCGGTAGCGGGTGCCGTCGGACGGGTCGTCCGCCTCGCGGCTGACCACCGACTGCGCCACCAGCCCGGCCAGGGTCTCCGCGATGTCGGCCTCGGGCAGGTCGGTACCCGCGCAGACGTACTCCACCGCGTCCAGGTCGAACCGGCCGGCGAAGACCGACAGCCGTGCCCACAGCAGGCGTTCGGCGGGCGTGCACAGTTCGTGGCTCCAGCCGATCGCGGTGCGCAGCGCCCGGTGCCGGGCCGGCGCGGTCGGGTCGCCGCCGGTCAGCAGGCGGAAGCGGTCGTCCAGCCGGTGCAGGACGTCGGCCACCGACAGCGCGCGCAGCCGCACCGCCGCGAGTTCCAGGGCGAGCGGCAGGCCGTCCAGCCGCGTGCACAGCTCGGTCACGGTCGCGCTGTCCGCCTCGGTCACGGCGAAGCCCGGCACGACCTCGGCGGCGCGCTCGGTGAACAGCCGCACCCCGTCGCCCGGCACCGGCAGCGGCGCCAGCGGCAGCAGCCGCTCCCCGGTGATACCCAGGGGGCGGCGGCCCGCGGCGAGCACCCGCAGTCCCGGTGCCCGGCGCAGCAACTCGGCCGTCAGCACGGCGCACTCGGTACGGACCCGGTCGAAGCCGTCCACCACGAGCAGGAGTTCGCGGTCGGCGACGTACTCCGCGAGGGCCGTGCGCGGGCCGCGCGTGGTGTGGTCCGGTACCCGCAGCGCGTCGGCGACCGTGTGGTCGAGGAGTTCGGCGTCCCGCAGCGCCGACAGGTCCACCGCGCGCACGCCGTCGCGGAAACGGTTCTGTACGGCGCCTGCGGCGCGCAGGGCCAGACGGGTCTTGCCGACGCCACCGGTGCCGGTCACCGTGGTCAGCCGGCTGATCGCCAACAGTTCGGCCAGGTCGGCGAGTTCGCTGTCGCGGCCGACGAATCCGGTGAGTTCGGCCGGCAGGCATTCCGCGGAAGACATGGTCTACGGAGCGTACGTGCTCGCTAGCGCAACGTACAACCCGCTGTGTGCCCTTTCCCGGAAGACCCGGACAAACCAGGGGCGCGTGGGGGCACTCCCCTGGCTCCGCCGGGGGCACCCCCACCCAGGCGAAGCTCTGGGGGAGAACCGCGCGAGCAACCCCCCGCCGGCAGGTGGTCCCTGAACCGACGGTACGGGGCGGCCTGGAGGGTCCTGTCCCCGCGACGCGATAAGCTCGCAACAACAGTGGTGAGGGTCGGAAAAGGGAGTGCGGCAGCGTGTCCGGTGGAGAGGTGGCGGGCCTCATCGTCGCCGTGTTCTGGGCGATCCTCGTGTCGTTCCTGGCCGTCGCGCTGGCCCGGCTGGCGCAGACGCTGAGGCGCACCACGGAACTCGTCGCGGGCATCACCGAGCAGGCCGTGCCGCTGCTCGGCGAGGCGTCCGACGCGCTGCGCAGCGCGAACGCGCAACTCGACCGGGTCGACACCATCACCTCCGACGTCGCCGAGGTGACCGCGAACGCGTCGGCGCTGTCGTCCACCGTCGCCTCGACGTTCGGCGGCCCGCTGGTGAAGGTCGCCGCGTTCGGATACGGCGTGCGGCGCGCGGTCGGCATGCAGTCCGGCGACGCCGGCAAGGCGCGGGCCCGTACCCTCACCGGCAGGGTGCTGCCCGCCGCGCGCCGGGAACGCCGGGAACGCCGCGACCGCCGTAATAAGGACTGAGGCCATGTTCCGCCGTCTGTTCTGGTTCGTGACCGGCGCCGCCACCGGAGCGTGGGCCACCGTCAAGGTGGGCCGCGCGGTGCGCCGTCTCAACCCCGACAGCCTCGCCGTGACCGCCGCCGACCGCGCCCTGGAGACCGGTGCGCGGCTGCGGCTGTTCGCCCAGGACGTACGGGTCGGCATGGCCCAGCGCGAGACCGAACTGCACGACGCCCTGGGCCTGCGTACCCAGGGCGCACCCGAGTCACCCCAGCCGCTGCCCGCCCCGCGGGCCACCCTGCCCGGGAGCACCGCGGGCAGCGGCACCCCCGCCCTGCCCACGAAGGCCAGGCGCGGGGATCGCAAGCACAAGAACCGGAAGGACGAACACTGATGGAGTCGGCAGAAATCCGCCGCCGCTGGCTGCGCTTCTTCGAGGAGCGCGGGCACACCGTGGTGCCGTCGGCCTCCCTCATCGCGGACGACCCGACGCTGCTGCTCGTCCCGGCCGGCATGGTCCCGTTCAAGCCGTATTTCCTCGGCGAGGTCAAGCCGCCCTTCGACCGCGCCACCAGCGTCCAGAAGTGCGTGCGCACCCCGGACATCGAAGAGGTCGGCCGGACCACCCGGCACGGCACGTTCTTCCAGATGTGCGGCAACTTCTCCTTCGGCGACTACTTCAAGGAAGGCGCCATCACCTACGCCTGGGAGCTGCTGACCAGCTCGCAGGCCGACGGCGGCTACGGCCTGGAGCCGGAGAAGCTGTGGATCACCGTCTACGAGAAGGACGACGAGGCCGAGCGGATCTGGCGCGACGTCGTCGGCGTCCCCGCCGAGCGCATCCAGCGCCTCGGCATGGGCCCCAACTTCTGGTCCATGGGCGTCCCCGGCCCCTGCGGCCCCTGCTCCGAGATCAACTACGACCGCGGCCCCGAGTTCGGTGAAGAGGGCGGCCCCGCGGTCAACGACGAGCGGTACGTGGAGATCTGGAACCTGGTCTTCATGCAGTACGAACGCGGCCCCGGCCAGGGCAAGGACGGCTTCCAGATCCTCGGCGACCTGCCCGCCCAGAACATCGACACCGGCCTCGGCCTCGAACGCCTCGCGATGATCCTGCAGGGCGTGCAGAACATGTACGAGACCGACACCCTGCGCGTCGTCATCGACACGGCCACCGCTCTCACCGGCGTCCACTACGGCCGCGCCAAGGACTCCGATGTCTCGCTGCGGGTCGTCGCCGACCACATGCGCACCGCCGTCATGCTCATCGGCGACGGCGTCACGCCCGGCAACGAGGGCCGCGGCTACGTCCTGCGCCGGATCATGCGCCGCGCGATCCGCAACATGCGGATGCTGGGCGCCGACCGCCCGGTGGTCGCCGAGCTCGTGGACGTCGTCATCGGCACCATGGGCGAGCAGTACCCGGAACTGATCACCGACCGCAAGCGGATCGAGTCCGTCGCGCTCGCCGAGGAGTCCCGCTTCCTCAAGACCCTCTCGGCCGGCACCAACATCCTCGACTCCGCGGTCACCGAGACCAAGGCCCAGGGCGGCCGGGTGCTCCCCGGCGAGCAGGCGTTCCTGCTCCACGACACCTGGGGCTTCCCGATCGACCTCACCCTGGAGATGGCCTCCGAGCAGGGGCTGAGCGTCGACGAGGACGGCTTCCGGCGGCTGATGAAGGAGCAGCGCGACCGGGCGAAGGCGGACGCGCAGAAGAAGAAGACCGGCCACGCCGACCTGTCGGCCTACCGCGAGGTCGCCGACCGCTCCGGCGCCACCGAGTTCACCGGGTACCTCCACGACCAGGGCGAGGCCACCGTTGTCGGCCTGCTCGTCGACGGCCTGCCCTCGCCGGCCGCCACCGAGGGCGACGAGGTCGAGATCGTCCTCGACCGCACCCCCTTCTACGCCGAAGGCGGCGGCCAGCTCGCTGACACCGGCCGCATCCGGCTGGACAGCGGCGCCGTCGTGGAGATCCGCGACGTGCAGCGCCCGGTGCCCGGCGTCAGCGTGCACAAGGGCGTCGTCCAGGTCGGCGAGGTCACCCTCGGCGCGGCCGCGCACGCCCAGATCGACCTGACCCGGCGCCGCGCCATCGCCCGCGCGCACAGCGCCACCCACCTCACCCACCAGGCGCTGCGCGACGCGCTGGGCCCCACGGCGGCCCAGGCCGGCTCGGAGAACTCGCCCGGCCGCTTCCGCTTCGACTTCGGCTCCCCGGCCGCGGTGCCCGGCACCGTGCTGACCGACGTCGAGCAGAAGATCAACGAGGTGCTGGCCCGCGAACTCGACGTCACCGCCGAGGTGATGCCGATCGCGGAGGCCAAGCGGCAGGGCGCCATCGCGGAGTTCGGCGAGAAGTACGGCGAGCACGTCCGGGTGGTCACCATCGGCGACTTCTCCAAGGAGCTGTGCGGCGGCACCCACGTGCACAACACCGCCCAACTCGGCCTGGTGAAGCTGCTCGGCGAGTCCTCGATCGGGTCCGGCGTGCGCCGGGTGGAGGCGCTGGTCGGCGTCGACGCCTACAACTTCCTGGCCCGCGAGCACACCGTGGTCGCCCAGCTCACCGACCTGGTGAAGGGCCGTCCCGAGGAACTGCCGGACAAGATCTCCGGGATGCTCGCCAAGCTCAAGGACGCCGAGAAGGAGATCGAGCGGTTCCGCGCCGAGAAGGTGCTGCAGGCCGCGGCCGGGCTCGCCGAGGCCGCGGAGGACGTCAAGGGCGTCGCCCTGGTCACCGGCGCGGTGCCCGAGGGCACCGGGGCGGACGACCTGCGCAAGCTCGTGCTCGACGTGCGGCAGCGGATCAGCGGCGGCCGGCCCGCCGTCGTCGCGCTGTTCACCGTGGCGAACGGCCGTCCGCTGACCGTCATCGCGACCAACGAGGCGGGGCGCGAGCGCGGCCTCAAGGCCGGCGAACTCGTCCGCACCGCGGCGAAGACGCTCGGTGGTGGCGGCGGCGGCAAGGACGACGTCGCCCAGGGCGGCGGCCAGAACCCCGCGGCCGTGCCCGACGCGATCGAGGCCGTACGGCGGCTCGTCGGCGAGAAGGCGTGACATGACCGAGCGGCGGCGGGGCGCGGAGCGCGGTCGTGAGCGGCCGCGGGCCCGGCGCTCCGCCGCGGGCCGCGGCGGGGAGCGGGGTGCGCCCGGCGGCGCGGGAGGCGGTCACCCTGCGGCTTCTGGCGGTCCCGGCGGTCCCGGTGTCCAGGGCGGCCCGGAAGGCGCGGGCGGTCCCGAAGGCACGGGCGGCTCCCACGGCGCCGGCGGTCCCGGCGGGATCAGGCGTGGCCGGCGGCTGGCCGTGGACGTCGGGGACGCCCGGATCGGGGTGGCCTCGTGCGACCCGGACGGCATCCTCGCCACCCCGGTGGAGACCGTGCCCGGCCGCGATGTGCCCGCCGCGCAGCGCCGGTTGGCCGCCCTCGTCGCCGAGTACGACCCGATCGAGGTCGTCGTCGGGCTGCCCCGGTCGCTGAACGGCACCGAGGGCCCGGCCGCGGCCAAGGTCCGCGGCTTCGCCCTCGCTGTGGCGAAAATCATCGCCCCGGTGCCGGTCCGCCTCGTGGACGAGCGGATGAGCACCGTCACCGCCACCCACGGGCTGCGCGCGTCCGGAGTCAGTGCAAAAAAGGGACGCTCCGTAGTCGACCAGGCGGCCGCAGTCGTTATTCTGCAGAGCGCGCTGGAGACCGAGCGGGTGTCGGGCACTGCTCCGGGCGAGAACGTCGAAGTAGTCATCTGATCGCGATACGGTAACGTTCCGCGCGACACGGCGGTGCCTACGGGCGCCGCCCGTTTCGCAAGGTCGGCGGGCCTGATGCCGACCGCGTACCGACGGGACCGAGGGCTGACGCCCGAGCAGCCGGAGTGGAAGACCGAGGACCGGGGTCTGCCACGGAGGGTGCGAGCAGGAAGACCGACTGATGGATGCCGATGACTGACTATGGCCGGGGTTCCGGCTCCGAACCGTGGCACCCCGAGGACCCGCTCTTCGGCGATGTGTACGACCAGGGGTACCCGCAGCAGCAGCCCCAGCACCCTCAGCAGCAGGGCGACTGGCAGGACCCGTACGCCACCGGTCAGCAGCACCAGCAGTACCCGCAGCAGCCCCAGCAGGGCTACCCGCAGCAGCAGTACGGCCAGCAGCAGTACCCCGAGCAGTCGCAGTACCCCCAGCAGGGCCACCCGCAGCAGGGCTACCAGCAGGCCGGGTACGAGGGTTACGACGGCTACGAGGGCTACGACACCGGCTCGTACCAGACCGGCCAGGTCACCGGGTACAGCCAGGACCCGTACGGCGGTCAGCAGCCGCAGGACCCGTACGGGCAGCAGCCCGGCTACTACGGCCAGCAGCAACCCCAGCAGCCGCAGCAGCAGGGCTACCCGCAGCAGCAGCCCCAGCAGCCCCAGCAGCCGCAGTACCAGGGACAGCAGCAACAGACCCAGGGGCAGCAGCAGCCGCAGCAGCCCGGCATGGGCCGACCGGGCCAGCCCGGCGCCGGCCAGCCCGGTCCGGGTCAACCCGGCGCCGGCCAGCCGGGCATGGGGCAGTCCGGTGCCCGTCCCGGCACCGCCGCACCGGGCCACCCCCAGGAGCCCGGCGCCCACCCGCTGCGCACCGCCCCGGCCAACACCGGCGAGTGGGACGCGGACGAGGAGGGCGACCCCAGCGACCACGCCTTCTTCGCCGGCCGCGACGACGATGACGACGACCACGCGCCCGAGCCGACCAGGACCGGCGGCCGCAGATCCGGCAGGTCCCAGCCCCAGCCCGGCAAGAAGCGCCGCAGCGGCTGCGCCTGCGTGGTCGTGCTCGCCGTCCTGGTCGGCGGCGTCGGCGGCATCGGCTACGTCGGCTACAACATGTACGAGAGCCGCTTCGGCCCGCCGCCGGACTACTCGGGCCAGGGCAGCGGCGACGTCCAGGTGGACATCCCCTCGGGGTCGTCCGCGACCACCATGGGCAACATCCTGAAGAAGGCCGGCGTCGTGAAGAGCGTCGGCGCCTTCACCGCCGCGGCGGGCAAGAACCCCAAGGGCGGCTTCATCCAGGCCGGCGTCTACGACCTGCACAAGCAGATGTCCGGTTCCGCGGCGGTCACGATGATGCTCGACCCCAAGTCGCAGAACGCGCTGATCATCCCCGAGGGCATGCGCGACAAGCAGATCTACGCGGCCATCGACACCCGGCTCGGCCTGAAGGCGGGCACCACCCAGAAGACCGCGCACGACCAGGCGAAGAGCCTCGGGCTGCCGTCCTGGGCGAAGCCCGGCCCGAACGTCATGGACCCGCTGGAGGGCTTCCTCTTCCCCTCCCGCTACAGCGTCTCCAAGGGCGAGAAGCCCGAGGTGCTGCTCAAGCAGATGATCGACGAGGCGAACAAGCAGTACGCCCAGTTCGACATGGCCGGCGAGGCGAAGAAGCAGGGGCTGGACAACCCGCTCGAACTCGTCACGGTCGCCAGCCTCGTGCAGGCCGAGGGCAAGACCGACGACGACTTCAAGAAGATGGCCAAGGTCGTCTACAACCGGATGGTCCCCAACAACCCGGAGACCCTCGGGCTGCTCCAGTTCGACTCGACGTACAACTACGTCAAGAACACCAGCAAGACGAACATCTCGCACAACGAGATCAACTCGCTGGTCAGCCCGTACAACACCTACAAGCACCAGGGCCTGCCGCCCGGGCCGATCGGCAACCCCGGCATCGACGCGCTCAAGGCCGCGATGGCCCCGGACAGCGGCAACTGGTGGTACTTCATCTCGCTGGACGGCAAGACCACGAAGTTCACCGAGACGAAGGCCGAGTTCGACAAGCTCTACCAGCAGTACAACTCCCAGTAGCAGGGCGCTCTCCTTGGACACCACCGCTCGGCCGCACGGCGGCGCCTACCGCGCCGCCGTGCTCGGCTCCCCGATCGCGCATTCGCTCTCCCCGGTGCTGCACCGCGCCGCGTACGCCGCTCTCGGTCTCGACCGCCGGCGGTACGACCGCTTCGAGGTGGACGAGTTGGCGCTGCCCGGTTTCGTCGCGGGCCTGGACCCGGCGCAGTGGGCCGGGCTGTCGCTGACGATGCCGCTCAAGCGCGCGATCATCCCGCTGCTGGACGAGATCAGCGACACCGCGGCCTCGGTGGAGGCGGTCAACACCGTCGTCCTCGGCGCCGACGGGCGGCGGCACGGCGACAACACCGACATCCCCGGCATGGTCGCGGCACTGGCCGAACACGGCGTCACCTCCGTGCCGTCGGCGGCCGTGCTCGGCGCGGGCGCCACCGCGTCCTCCGCGCTGGCCGCGCTCGCCCGGGTCTGCACCGGCGAGGTCACCGCGTACGTGCGCGGCCCGGCCCGCGCCAAGGAGATGGCCCGCTGGGGCGAGCGGCTCGGCGTGGCCGTGCGCACCGCCGACTGGAGCGCCGCCGCCGAAGGGCTCCGCGCGCCGCTGGTGATCGCCACGACTCCCGCGGGCGCCGCCGACCACCTCGCCGAAGCGGTCCCGGCCGCCCCCGGCACCCTCTTCGACGTGCTCTACGAGCCCTGGCCGACCCCGCTCGCGGCCGCCTGGACCGCCCGCGGCGGCCGGGTCACGAGCGGCCTCGACCTCCTGGTCCACCAGGCCGTCCTCCAGGTCGAACAGCACACCGGCATCGCGCCCGCCCCGCTGAAGGCGATGCGCGTCGCCGGGGAGGTGGCACTCGCCGCCCGATGAGGCGGCCGCCACCGCCCGTGCCGGGCCCCGGTCCGCCCTCCGGACACCCGTCCTGGCAGGTACGGGAAACGTGGGAGGATCGGGCCATAGTGGCATGGTCGTTTTCCAGGGAGCACCGTTGAGCAGATTGCGCTGGCTGACCGCGGGGGAGTCGCACGGACCCGCACTTGTCGCGACGCTGGAAGGACTGCCCTCCGGGGTGCCCGTCACCACCGCGATGGTGGCGGACGCCCTGGCCCGGCGCCGGCTCGGCTACGGCCGCGGCGCCCGGATGAAGTTCGAGCAGGACCAGGTCACCTTCCTGGGCGGGGTGCGGCACGGCAGCACCATGGGCAGCCCGGTGGCGATCATGGTCGGCAACACCGAGTGGCCCAAGTGGGAGCAGGTGATGGCCGCGGACCCGGTCGACCCGGAGATCCTGGCCGGACTCGCCCGCAACGCGCCCCTGACCCGCCCCCGTCCCGGCCACGCCGACCTGGCCGGGATGCAGAAGTACGACCTGGACGAGGCCCGCCCGGTGCTGGAGCGGGCGAGCGCGCGGGAGACCGCGGCCCGGGTCGCGCTCGGCGCGGTCGCCCGCTCCTACCTCAAGGAGACCGCGGGCATCGAGATCGTCTCCCACGTGGTCGAACTGGCCGCGGCGAAGGCCCCGTACGGGGTCGTGCCGGTGCCGGCCGACCAGGAGCGGCTGGACGCCGACCCGGTGCGCTGCCTGGACGCCGACGCGAGCAAGGCGATGGTGGCCGAGATCGACCAGGCCCACAAGGACGGCGACACCCTCGGCGGCGTCGTCGAGGTCCTGATCTACGGCGCCCCGGTCGGCCTCGGTTCCCACGTGCACTGGGACCGGCGGCTCGACGCCCGCCTGGCCGGCGCCCTGATGGGCATCCAGGCCATCAAGGGCGTCGAGGTCGGCGACGGCTTCGACCTCGCCCGGGTGCCCGGGTCCAAGGCGCACGACGAGATCGTGGCCGGCCCCGACGGCATCCGCCGCGCCACCGGCCGCTCCGGCGGCACCGAGGGCGGCATGAGCACCGGCGAGGTGCTGCGGGTGCGCGCCGCGATGAAGCCGATCGCGACCGTGCCGCGCGCCCTGGCCACCGTGGACGTCACCACCGGCGAGGCCACCCAGGCACACCACCAGCGCTCCGACGTGTGCGCGGTGCCGGCCGCCGGGATCGTCGCCGAGGCGATGGTCGCCCTGGTGCTCGCCGATGCCGTCGCGGAGAAGTTCGGCGGCGACTCGGTCGCGCAGACCCGGCGCAACGTGCAGGACTTCCTCGACCACCTGGCGATCCGGTGACCGCCCCCGTCGTCGTGCTGGTCGGCCCGCCCGGCGCGGGCAAGACCACGGTCGGCCGCGCCGTCGCCGACCTGCTCGGCGTCACCTACCGCGACACCGACGAGGACATCGTGCGGACCGCGGGCAAGCCGATCGCCGAGATCTTCATCGACGACGGCGAGCCGCACTTCCGCGACCTGGAGCGGGCCGCCGTCGCCGCCGCCCTCGACGGGCACGACGGGGTGCTCTCGCTCGGCGGCGGCGCCGTCATGGACGCCGGCACCCGCGTACGCCTCGCCGGGCTGCCCGTCGTCTTCCTCGACGTCAGCCTGCACGACGCGGTGCGCCGGGTCGGCCTCGACGCCCCCCGCCCGCTGCTCGCGGTCAACCCGCGGCAGCGCTGGCGTGAACTGATGGAGCAGCGCCGCCCGTTGTACACGGAGGTGGCTCGCGCGGTGGTCGACACCGCCGACCGCGGCACGGACGAGGTGGCCGCGGCGGTACTGGACGCACTGGAACTGAAGGACGCATGAGCGACGCAGAGGCACGCGAGGCCGCCGGGCGGCACGACAGCGACGGCACGGGCACGGGTAGCGGCACCGGCCAGGGCAACGAGGCGTGGAGCGGGGCCGCGCCGCCCACCCGCATCCAGGTCGCCGGCACCGCCGGCACCGAACCGTACGAGGTGCTCGTCGGCCACCAACTCCTCGGCGAGCTGCCCGGGTTGATCGGCCCCAAGGCCCTCCGGGTGGCGGTGCTGCACCCCGAGGCGCTGGCCGGCACCGGCGAGGCGATCCGCGAGGACCTGGCCGAACAGGGCTACCAGGCCGTCGCGATCCAGATCCCGAACGCCGAGGAGGCGAAGACCGCCGAGGTCGCCGCCTACTGCTGGAAGGCGCTCGGCCAGACCGGCTTCACCCGCACCGACGTGGTGGTCGGCGTCGGCGGTGGCGCCACCACCGACCTGGCCGGGTTCGTCGCCGCGACCTGGCTGCGCGGGGTGCGCTGGATCGCGGTGCCCACCACGGTGCTCGGCATGGTCGACGCGGCCGTGGGCGGCAAGACCGGCATCAACACCGCCGAGGGCAAGAACCTCGTCGGCGCCTTCCACCCCCCGGCCGGCGTGCTGTGCGACCTGTCCGCGCTCGCCTCCCTGCCGCGCAACGACTACATCAGCGGCCTCGCCGAGGTGATCAAGGCCGGTTTCATCTCCGACCCGGCCATCCTCGACCTCGTCGAGTCCGACCCGCAGGCCGCGAGCGACCCCGCCGGCCCGCACACCGCCGAACTCGTCGAGCGCGCCATCCGCGTCAAGGCCGAGGTGGTCTCCGCCGACCTCAAGGAGTCCGGCCTGCGCGAGATCCTCAACTACGGCCACACCCTCGCGCACGCCATCGAGAAGAACGAGCGCTACAACTGGCGGCACGGCGCCGCCGTCTCCGTCGGCATGGTCTTCGCCGCCGAACTCGGCCGCCTCGCCGGGCGGTTGGACGACGCGACCGCCGACCGGCACCGCGCCGTGCTCGGCTCCGTCGGGCTGCCGCTCACCTACCGCGGCGACCAGTGGCCCCGCCTGCTGGAGACCATGAAGGTGGACAAGAAGTCCCGCGGTGACCTGCTGCGCTTCATCGTCCTGGACGGCCTCGCCAAGCCCACCGTCCTGGAGGGCCCGGACCCCGCGGTCCTGCTCGCCGCCTACGGTGAGGTGACCGAGTGACCCGCCCCGTCCTCGTCCTCAACGGCCCCAACCTCGGCCGCCTCGGCTCCCGCGAGCCCGACGTCTACGGCGCGACCTCCTACGCCGGCCTCGTCGAGTCCTGTACGAAGCTCGGGGCGGAACTCGGTCTGGACGTCGAGGTCCGCGAGACCAACGACGAGGCCGAGCTGATCCGCTGGCTCCACGAAGCGGCCGACGGCCGCCTGCCCGTCGTCCTCAACCCCGGCGCCTTCACGCACTACTCCTACGCGATGCGCGACGCCGCCGCCCAGCGCACCGCCCCCCTCATCGAGGTGCACATCTCCAACCCGCACGCTCGCGAGGAGTTCCGCCACACGTCCGTCCTCACCGCGGTCGCCTCCGGCGCGATCGCCGGCTTCGGCATCGGCTCCTACCACCTGGCCCTCCGCGCCCTATCGGAAAACCTGGCCACATAGCCCCGCCCCCCCGGCATGGTGCCGGCTCCGCGGGAGGGCGTTCCGCCCTTCAGAGGGGCGGGCAGCTGCTCCCCGGCGTGGGGCCCGCTTCGCGGGAGGCGTCCACCTTCAGGGGCGCTGGGGGTACTCCCCCTGGCTCCGCCGGGGGCACCCCCACCCAGGCGAAGCTCTGGGGGAGGAACTGCGCGGCCAATCGGCCACCGGCGGGTGGTCCGGGCACAGGTCGCGGGGGCTGGGCCTGCGGGTCGTTGTCGGGCTGTCGGTACGGGGCTCGCTTGGCGGGAGGCGTCCACCTTTCAGGGGCGCGAGGAACTGCGCGGCCAGCCGACCAGCGGCGGGTGGTCCGGGCACACGTCGCAGGGGCTGGGCCTGGGGGCCGTTGTCGGGTTGTCGGGATGGGGCTCGCTTGGCGGGGGGCGTCGACCTTTCAGGGGCGCGGGGAACTGCGCGGCCGACCGGTCACCGGCGGGTGGTCCGGGTACAGGTTGCAGGGGCTGGGCCTGCGGGCCCCGGGGCACCCCCATCCGCAAGGGCGCCCAAGGCCATGGGCAGGCATCGCCCGCCCGCGTGGGGCACCCCACCCCCGGGGGCGGGACGCCCAAGCGCCCAGGGGCGGTTGGGCGTGAGCCGAACCGCACGGTACCGTTCAAGCCGTGGCGCGCCCTGGTCACGCAGAGCGAACCGCACAGACCTCCGGTACGGGATGGAGTGGCCGACATGCAGCACGCCGTGGGGGCACCCCAGCCGCCCGGCCCGGGTCAGGGACCCGCGCCCGTGCCGGGCCAGGCGCCGAGCCAGAGCCAGAGCCAGAGCCAGGGCCAAGCGCCGGGCCAGGGTCAGGGCCAAGCGGCAGCCCCCGGCACCACCGGCCACTTCCCGATGCCCGCCCCCGCCCCGGTCCAGGTCCCGGCCGTACCCAGCGGGGGCTCACTCCCGGGCGCGGCGCACGGCCCGATAGCCGTGCTGCTGATCGGCGCGGCCGGCGCGGGAAAGACCACGATCGCGCGGCACTGGGCGGACCACCGCGGCGTCCCCACCGCCCACATCAGCCTGGACGACGTACGCGAATGGGTCCGCTCCGGCTTCGCCGACCCGCAGGCCGGGTGGAACGAGAACTCCGAGGCGCAGTACCGCCTGGCCCGCCGCACCTGCGGCTTCGCCGCCCGCAACTTCCTCGCCAACGGCGTGTCCTGCATCATCGACGACGCGGTCTTCCCGGACCGCCCCACGGTCGGCCTCGGCGGCTGGAAGCGGCACGTCGGCCCGGGGCTGCTGCCCGTCGTCCTGCTGCCCGGCCTGGACATCGTGCTCACCCGCAACGCCGAACGCTCCGGCAACCGCCGGCTGTCCGACGAGGAAGTCGCCCGTATTCACGGCCGGATGGCCGGCTGGTACGGCTCGGGCCTGCCCATCATCGACAACTCCCACCTCGACGTGGAAGCCGCCTCGGCCGCCCTCGACCGCGTGGTGGCCCGCAGCCTCCAGGGCCCGCCGATCTGGTAGCGCGCCGCCGTCTCAAGGCCGCTGGTCCCGCTCGTCGGGCAGGGGTACGGACGCGGCCAGCCCGTCCCCGAGCGCGGTGCGCCGATACAGCACCGAACGGCCCGAACGGGCCCGCGCCACCAGCCCCGCCCTGCGCAGCACCGCGAGATGGTCGCCCACCGCCCCGGGCGCGAACGCGAGTTGGCGGGCGAGCTGGGTCGTGCTCGCGGGAGCGTCCAGCGCCGCCAGCAGCCGGGCCCGGGAACGGCCGAGGAGGGCCGCGAGCGCGTCCGCGGCCGGGGGCGCGGGCGTCTCGTGCAGGACGGCGGTGCCGCGCGCGGGGTAGACGAGCGTCCGCGGCCACGGGTCCTCGAAGTACACGGCCAGACCCGGCCAGGTGAAGATCGACGGGATCAGCAGCAGCCCCTCGCCCCGCAACCGCACCGTGCCGCCGTCGATCGGCGCCAGCTCGATCCCGCCGTCGTGCCAGCGCACCCCGTCGTGCAGCTCGCCGATCGCCGCCGCCCAGCCGCGCTCGCCGATCACCCCGACCCGGTGCACCACGTCCCGTTCGCACAGCGCCCGCAGCCTCGGCCAGTCCGGTGCCACCAGCTCGTGCCAGGCCCGGTCCAGCGCCGCCGCGATCCGCTCCACCACATCCGGCGCGTCCAGCACGGCCCGCACCCGCGGGTCACGCACCGGCTGCCGCGCGCGTTGCCGGGTGATCTCCGCCCGCGCCTGCTCCGGGGCGGTGGCGCGGATCGCCGCCAGGTCGTCCGCCCAGCTCTGCGCGGGCCCGCGCGGCGGCACCGCGACGAAGTCCGCACCCGCCTTCGGCGTCTGCAGGGCCAGCACCGCGTCCAACTCGGTCTCCCGGCGCAGCCGTTCGAAGCCGGGCCGCAGCCGCGCCGCCCACGCCGCCGGCAGCCGCCCGTCCCCCCGGTTCAGTGCCCGCAGCACCGTGTTCAGCTCGAACGCCGGCGACAGCGCGAAGCGGCTGCGCAGCAGGTCCTCGGTGGCGACTTCGAGCCGGAGCATGCCGCCGACCCTACGTCCTCGGCGCCGCGACCTTACGTCCCTCGGCGAATCATTCGCGCTCTGCGGCCCGCCCCCGGGAGGCTGCCGGACATGGCCTCCACCGGCACCGCGCCCCTCACCCCGGCCCGTACGACCTACCGCGACGTGCTCGCCGAGCCCCGCTTCCGGGTGATCTTCGCGACCCGCGTGCTCGCGATCACCGCCGACTCGCTGCGGATCTCCACCTTCTCCGTCCTGGTCTACGCGACCACCTCCTCGCCGCTGCTGAGCGGTATCGCGTTCGGCGCGGGATTCCTGCCGCAGGCGTTCGGGGCCACCCTGCTCGGCTCGCTCGCCGACCGGCTGCCGCCCCGCGGCCTGATCACCGCCGGCTACCTGCTGGAGTGCGCCACCGCGCTGCTGCTCGCCCTCGCCGCGCTGCCGATCGCCGTGAGCCTGGTGCTGATCGCCCTGATCGCCTTCCTCACCCCGGTCTTCGGCGGCGCCGCCAACGCGCTGGTGGCCCGCTCCCTCACCGGCGACGCCTACGTGCTGGGCCGCTCCCTGAACAACATGGCCTCCTCCGCCGCGCAGCTCGCCGGCCTCGGCCTCAGCGGCGCCGCCGTCTCCCTGCTCGGCGCCCGCCACGCGCTGCTGGCGGGCGCCGCGCTGTACGCCGTCGCCGCCTGCCGCATACGGCTCGCGCTGCCCCGGCTCCCCGCGCAGGGTCCCACCGCGTCCCCCGCATCCCCGGTACGGGCCAGCCTCGCCGCCACCGCCGCGCTGCTACGGGCCCGCCGGCCGCGGCGGCTGCTGCTCGCGCAGTGGCTGCCGGGTGCGTGCGTGGCCGGGGCCGAGGGGCAGATCGTCGCGTACGCCGGTTCCCAGGGCTTCGCCTCCGGCGGGTACGCCGTGCTCATGGCGTGCCTGCCGGTCGGGATGCTCGTCGGGGACGTCCTCGTCGGCCGGATGCTGCGGCCGGCGACCCGTGAACGGCTGGTCGCCCCCCTCATGGCCCTGATGGGACTGCCCCTCCTGCTCTTCGCCGCCCGGCCCGGGCTCGCGGCCGGCGCGCTCCTCCTTCTCCTCGCCGGTGTCGGCTTCGCCTACGGACTCGGCCTCCAGCGGCCCTTCCTCGACGCCCTCCCCGCCGACGCCCACGGGCACGCCTTCGGGCTCCTCGGGTCCGGCACGATGACCCTCCAAGGAGTCGCCCCCGCCCTCTTCGGCGCCCTCGCGCTCCCCTTCGGCCCACCCCTTGCGATGTCCCTCGCGGGTGCGGCAACAGTCCTCACGGTGCCCCTTTCCCGCCGCGGACCCACCCGGGTGCCCCGGCGCGCCGCCTGAGGGACCACCCGCCGGTGGTGGGCTGGTCGCGCAGTTCCCCTCGCCCCTGTTTGGGCTGGCCGCCGCTGTTGGGTGCGGGTGCACGCAGGCTCTGGTCGCGGAGGAGCCGCACGTAATCAGGGGCGCTGGGGGTACTCCCCCTGGCTCCGCCGGGGGCACCCCCACCCGGGCGAAGCTCTGGGGGGGAGGAACTGCGCGACAAGCCACCCACCGGGCGGCAGCCGGGCGCGAGGGCGAAACCGTCGCGGCGGGGAACCGTAGCCCACGGCCAGGAGCAGCCGGGAGGAAATCCGTACCGTCGCGGCGGGACCCCGGAGCGCCGTCCACCGAGAGGTGGTCCCGAGAACGGGGGAGACGGCTGGACGGGGGGCCCGTTACCCCCGGAGGGACTCGTGGAGAGGCCAACCCGGGAGCGCCGTCGTAGGCTCGCCGCATGGCGGAGGTGCATACGGTACGCAGAGCACGGCTGCGCGAGCGCTGCGCCGCGGCGGGCGCTGCCGCCGCGCTGGTCACACAGCCCGCGAACGTCCGTTACCTGACCGGCTGCGCCCCCCCGGGCGCCGCCCTCCTGGTCGGGCCGGGCAGCGACGACACCCTCGTCCACCTGCGCCCGCCCCCGGACGACGCACCCCAGCCCACCGACGACCTGCGCAACGTCGTGCTGCCCTCGCCCGACGCGGACGCCGCGGTCGCCGCCGCTGACCTCGCCCGCCAGCAGCAGGCCGACGGCCTCGCGGTGGAGGAGCACCACCTCACCGTCACCCGCCACCGCGCCCTGCGCTCCGTGGCCCCGGGCGTACGCCTCACCGATCTGGCGGGCGCCGTCGAGCAGCTCCGGCTGATCAAGGACGAGCACGAGATCGCCAGCCTGCGCATCGCGGCGGAGATCTCCGACCAGGCACTGGGCGAACTGCTGGAGTCGATCCTGGTCGGCCGCACCGAGCGGCACCTCGCGCTGGAGCTGGAGCGCCGCCTCGTGGACCACGGCGCCGACGGCCCGGCCTTCTCCACCTGCATCGGCACCGGCCCGCACTCGGGCGTGGCCCGCCACGTTCCCACCGACCGCCGGGTGGAGGAGGGCGACTTCCTCACCGTACGGCTCGGCGCGTGCTACCACGGCTACCGCTGCGAGGTGGGCCGCACCTTCGTGATCGGCAGCGCCCCCGCGTCGTGGCAGATCGAGCTGTACGACCTCGTCTTCGCCGCCCAGCGGGCCGGCCGTGAGGCCCTCGCACCGGGCGTGGCCTGCCGCGACGTGGACCGTGCCACCCGCGAGCCGCTGCGTGCCGCGGGCCACGCCGAGGGCCTGGCGGCATGGACCGGACACGGCGTCGGCCTCGAAATCGACGAGGACCCTCAGTTGTCACCCGCGGCCGTGGGTAAACTGGACGCTTGCGTGCCGGTCACCGTCGAACCGGGAGTCCACCTTCCGGGCCGTGGCGGTGTCCGCATCGACGACACACTCGTCGTACGCCCCGTGGCGGACGGCGGACCCGAGCTACTCACCATCACGACCAAGGAACTCCTCGCGCTGTGACCACCTAGGGTGGTCGGGCCGGGCACGTCCTCGGTCCCGAAGCAGCACTTTCAGGAGATTCCGCAACCGTGGCCACCACGAACGACCTCAAGAACGGCCTCGTGCTCAAGCTCGACGGCGGCCAGCTCTGGACCGTAGTCGAGTTCCAGCACGTCAAGCCCGGCAAGGGCCCCGCCTTCGTGCGCACCAAGCTGAAGCACGTGCTCTCCGGGAAGGTCGTCGACAAGACCTTCAACGCCGGGCTGAAGGTCGAGACCGCCAACGTCGACAAGCGCGGCATGCAGTTCTCCTACAAGGACGGCAGCGACTTCGTCTTCATGGACTCGGAGACGTACGACCAGATCACCGTCAACCCCGAGGTGGTCGGCGACGCCGCGCACTACCTGCTGGAGGGCTTCGAGGCGGTCGTCGCGATGTACGAGGGCTCGCCGCTCTACATCGAGCTGCCGGCCGCCGTCGAGCTGGTCATCGAGTACACCGAGCCCGGTGTGCAGGGAGACCGCTCCACCGGTGGCTCGAAGCCCGCGCGCCTGGAGACCGGCTACGAGATCGGCGTCCCGCTCTTCATCACCACCGGTGAGAAGGTCAAGGTCGACACCCGCACCGGCGACTACCTCGGCCGGGTGAACAGCTAACCGTGGCTGCCCGCAACAAGGCCCGCAAGCGCGCCTTCCAGATCCTCTTCGAGGCCGAGCAGCGGGGTGCGGCTCCCACGATCGTGATGGCGGACTGGATTCGGCTCGCCCGGACCGACGACCGGCAGCCGCCGGTCACCGCGTACACGATGCAGCTCGTCGAGGGTTACACCGCGCACGCCCAGCGGATCGACGAGCTCCTCGCGGGGTATGCCGTCGGCTGGACCCTCGACCGGATGCCGGCCGTGGACCGCAACGTCCTGCGGCTCGGCGCGTACGAGCTGATCTGGGAGGACGACGTCCCCGACGCCGTCGTCCTCGACGAGGCGGTCCAGCTCGCGAAGGAGTTCTCCACCGACGAGTCGCCTTCGTTCATCAACGGCCTGCTGGGCCGCCTGATGGAGCTCAAGCCCACGCTCAAGCGGTAACGGGACCCCCCGGGGTGGTGGGTTCCGCCGGTTGAGGGACCACCTCCCGGTGGGTGGTTGCGCGCGCAGTTCCCCGCGCCCCTGCGTATGTGCGGCTCCTTTCGCGAAAAGAGGGCCACCGACCAGGCAGCGCGGGGAATTCCGTGACGGGCTGACCCGACGGTCGCGCGGCCGTAAGGTCTCCGCATGGACGATCAGGGCGCGGACATACTCACCCGGTTGGCCGAGCTGCGGGCGGAGGACCTGCCGGTGCGCGGCGGCCGGACGATGGCGTACGTGTACGACGCGGGGCTGCCGGAGCTGGTCGGGATCGCCGAGCGGGCGCACTCCGCCCTCACCGGTGTCAACGGCCTGGACATGACCGTCTTCCCCAGCGTGGTGACGCTGGAGAACGAGGTGGTGGCGCGGGCCGCCGCGCTGCTCGGCGGCGGCCAGGACAGCGGCACCGCGGGCACCTTCACCAGCGGCGGCACCGAGAGCTGCCTGCTGGCGGTGCTCACGGCACGCGAACACGCCCGCCGCACCAGGGGGGTGACCGCGCCGGAGATCGTGCTGCCGGCGACCGCGCACGCGGCCTTCCACAAGGCGGCGCACCTGTTCGGCCTGAGCGTGGTGACCGTGGGGGTGGACCCGGACTCGTACCGGGTGCGGGCCGAGGAGGTGGCGGCGGCCCTCACCGAGCGGACGGCGCTGGTGGTGGTGTCCGCGCCGTCGTACCCGCACGGGGTGGTCGACCCGGTGCCGGAGGTGGCCGCGGCGGCGGCCGCGCGGGGCGTGCTGTGCCATGTGGACGCCTGCATCGGCGGCTGGTACCTGGGGCACCGGCGGCTGGCCGCGGAGCTGCCCGCGCCGCCGCCGTTCGACCTCGCGGTGCCGGGCGTCACCTCGCTCTCCGTCGACCTGCACAAGTACGCGTACACGCCGAAGGGCGCGTCGGTGCTGCTCTTCCGCGACGCGGAACTACGGCGGCACGGGTGGTTCGCGCACGCGTCCTGGCCCGGCTACCCGGTGGTCAACGCGACCCTCCAGGGCACCAAGTCCGCCGGTCCGCTCGCCGCCGCGTGGGCGGTGCTGCGGCACGTCGGCACCGACGGGTACGTGGACCTCGCCCGGCGGGTGCACGCCGCGACCCGCCGACTCGCCGACGGGGTGCGGCGGATCGAGGGCCTGCGGGTGCTGGGCGAACCGGACGCCTCGCTGGTGGCGGTCGCCTCCACCGAGGCGGCGGTGGACCCGTTCGTGGTCGGCGACGAGATGCGGCTGCGCGGCTGGTACCTCCAGCCGCAGCCCGCGTTCGCGAACTCCCCGGCGAACCTGCACCTGACCGTGACGGCGGCCGTCGCCGACCCCGAGCGCATCGACGAACTGCTCGCCGAACTCGGCGCCGCGGTGGGGCGCGCCCGCGAACTCGGGCCGCCCGAGGTCGATCCGGCGCTGGTCGAGCTGGCCGGCACGCTGGACCCGGAGGCGCTGAGCCCGCAGGAGGCCGGCCTCGCGCTGGAGGCCGCCGGCGTCGGCGCCGACGGGGTGCTGCCCGCCCGGATGGCCCCGGTCCTCGCGGTGCTCCAGGCCCTTCCGCCCGCGCTGACCGAACGCCTCCTGCCCGAGGTCGTCTCCCGCCTCTACGTGGGCTGAACGCGCCCGGCGGGGCTCCGGATCAGGAGGCGGGAACCGGGCGGAAAACCGGGTGCCGCGGCGGGTGTGCTTCGCTAAGGTCGACCCGGTCGCTCGGCAACAGCCTTGCCGGGCGCGGCCGTTGACGTATCCGTCGCAGGACATGAGAGGGGAGCCCGCCGTGCGCCACCGCACCGCTGCAGTTGTTCCCCCGACCGGGCACCAGGTGCTCCTCGTGTCCACGTCCGCCCGGTGCCCGCTGCGCGCCCGGCACCGGAAGTCCGCGACGACAGCCTGACGTTCGCACCATCCGAGCCCCAACCCTCAACGGCCCTCTGGCTGTTGTGGTGCGGCTCGGCCATGTCGGCTGCTTCGGCCGCGATATCGCGCTGCCCTGACCAGGATCAGTCCCGAAAGGCCCGACGGCCATGCGCAGCAACCCCGTCCCACGCACCGCCGACCCGCTCGCCACCGTACGCAACCTGGGCATCCTCGCCCACGTCGACGCGGGCAAGACCACCGTCACCGAGCGGTTCCTCTACCTCACCGGCGCCACCCACAAGCGCGGCGAGGTACACGACGGCACGACCGTCACCGACTTCGACCCGCAGGAGCGCGACCGCGGCATCACCATCTTCGCCGCCGCGGCCAGTTGCGACTGGGCCGGCCACCGGATCAACCTGATCGACACCCCCGGGCACGTCGACTTCGCCGACGAGGTCGAGCGCTCGCTGCGGGTGCTGGATGGCGCGATCGCGGTGTTCGACGCGGTCGCCGGCGTGGAGCCGCAGAGCGAGTCGGTGTGGCGGCAGGCCGACCGGCACGGCGTGCCCCGGATCGCGTTCGTCAACAAGCTCGACCGGGCCGGCGCCGACCTCGACTCGGCGGTGGAGTCGATCCGGCGGCGTCTGCACACGGTGCCGCTGGTGGTCCAGCTCCCGATCGGGCGCGAGGACGGCTTCACCGGCGTGCTGGACCTGGTCGCGATGCGCGCGCTGACCTGGAGCGAGGGCGGCGACATGGCCGACGGCGAGGTGCCCGGCGGCCTGCTGGACGAGGCCCGGCGGCGGCGCCGGCTGCTGGAGGAGACGGTCGCCGAACTGCACCCGGCCGCGCTGGAGGAGTTCTGCGCGCACTCCGCGGTGCGCGACGCGACGCTCGTCGCGGCGCTGCGCGACCTCACCCGCAGCGGTGAGGCCGTCGTGGTGCTGTGCGGTTCCGCCTACCGCAACCGCGGGGTGGAGCCGCTGCTCGACGCGGCCGTGGCGTACCTGCCGTCGCCGCTGGACGTGCCGCCGGTGCGCGGCACCGCCACCGGGCGCGGGCTCGCGGCCGGCCAGGACCGGACCCGGGAACGCGCGGCCGACCCGCAAGCGCCGTTCGCCGGGCTGGTGTTCAAGGTGAACTCGACCGCGACCGGTCGGCTGACCTTCGTACGGGTGTACTCGGGCACGTTGCGGAAGGGGGACACGGTGCTGGACGCGGGCGCGGGGCGCACCGAGCGGGTCGGGCGCATCCTGCGGATGCGGGCCGACCGGCACACCGAGCTGGACCAGGCGGTGGCCGGCGACATCGTGGCCGTGGTCGGGGTGAAGTCCGCGCGCGCCGGGGCGACCTTGTGCGCGGCCTCGGACCCGCTGGTGCTCGAACCGCCCTCCGCGGCCGAGCCGGTGGTCTCCGTCGCCGTCGAGGCGCGCCGCAACACCGACACCGACCGGCTGGTCACCGCGCTGGCCCGGCTGGTGGAGGAGGACCCGTCGCTGGCGGTGCGGACCGACCCGGAGACCGGGCAGACCGTGCTGTCGGGGATGGGGGAGCTGCACCTGGAGGTGGCGGTGGAGAAGATCCGCCGCGCCCAGGGGCTGGAGATCGCCGTCGGCAGGCCGCAGGTCGCCTACCGCGAGACGGTCGCCCGCGGCGTGACCGGCCTGGTCTATCGGCACGTCAAACAGGACGGCGGCGCCGGGCAGTTCGCCCACGTCGTCATCGACGTCGAGCCGTTGCGGCCCGGCGCGCAGTCCACGGAAGGATGCGCGGAAGGAGGCGCGGGTGCGGAGCGTACGGCGGAGGTGTTCGCGTTCGACTCGACGGTGGTCGGCGGGCGGGTGCCGCGGGAGTACGTGCGCGCGGTCGAGGACGGCTGCCGTGACGCGCTCGCCGAGGGCCCGATCGGCGGGCACCCGGTGACGGGCGTGCGGGTCACGCTCACCGACGGGGCGACCCACTCCAAGGACTCCTCGGAGATGGCGTTCCGCACGGCGGGCCGGTTCGCGCTGCGCGAGGCGCTGCGGGCGTCCGCGATGGTGCTGCTGGAACCGGTGGTCGAGGTCACGGCCACGGTTCCGGACGACGCCGTCGGCGGCGTGCTCGGCGACCTCGCGGCCCGGCGCGGCCGCGTCACCGGTTCCACCGCCCGCGCGGGCACCACCGTGGTCACCGCCACGGTGCCCCTGGTCGAGCTCTTCGGCTACGCCACCCGGCTGCGCAGCCGCACCCAGGGCCGCGGCACCTTCACCACCCGCCCGGTCGGCTACGCCCCGGCCCCGGCCGGGGCGACCGGCGCAGGCTCGGCGCGGTAGCCCCGCGGGGAGCCGCACCTGCCGGGTGGTGCGGACCGATACGGCCCGCACCACCCGGCTCGCACCTCCGGCCGGTCCGCTGGGCGCCCTTCCGTGTCAGCTCGTGATCTTGAGCGTGACCCAGTCCGCGGAGCCGTCGTGCAGGGCGTCGCCGGCGTAGACGACCGTGTACAGCACGTTCCCCGCGCCGGCGGGCGGCACGTCGTGGACGGTGAAGCCGCCGTCGGCGGCGACGGCCGTGTCCGGCAGGTCGGTGGCGCCCCCGCTCGTCAGCCGCTGCACGTTGACGACCGTGCCGGCGGGCAGCGTCGCCCCGCTGCTGCTCAGGGTGCCGTGCAGGTCCACACCGTCGGGAGTCGCGGTGCCGGGCGGGTCGAGCGCCAGTTGTGTGGGCGCCTTGGCGACCTCCACGGTCACGGTCGCGTCCGGGGCGGGATCGTGTGCCGCGTCGCCGGCGAAGGAGACGGTGTAGACGGCCGTTCCTGTGGTCGACGGAGTGTCGGCCAGGGTGAAGGTGCCGTCCGCGCCGGCCGTCGCGGACGGCACGGTGTGGTCGCCGTCGGCGTCGTGGCGCACCGCGGTCACCCGCACCGGGTCGGACGGCGCCGGCCCGTTCAGCCGCAGCTTCCCGGCGATCCGGACGGACCCGCCCGCGTAGGGGTGGTCGGGCTGGACGGTCAGCGGGCCGTCGAAGGCGGAGTGCCAGCGTGCGTCCGGGTTGGTGATGACGTGCAGCCAGAACGCGTCCCCGGCGGCGTCGGTGGTCATCGCGAAGAGCCGTGAGCCGTCCGCGCTGAAGGCGAGACCGCGGTCGGCGATCCGGTCGCCGCCGTCCGCGCCGTCGGTGAAGGCGTACTGCCGGGGTGTGTCGCCCTCGGCGGGGTCGGCACCTTGGACCAGCAGGTCGGCCGCGGCGCCGTCGACGGCGCCGCCGCGGGCGACGAGCGAGCCGTCGGGGCTGAACGCGACCGCGGTGGAACTGGTGCCCGCGGGCAGCGAACCGTAGCCGGGCGAGGCGTCGGAGAGGTCGGCGGTGGACAGCACCTTGGTCCCGGCGGTGCCGGCGGCGACCGCGGTGACCGCGCCGTCCGGGCTGATCGCGACGTCCCGCGGCAGCGCCGAGGGGTCGGTGGCCGCGGCGTACGACCGCAGGGCCAGTTGCTGTGGACCGGTGGTGGTCGCGTCGTAGAGTCCGACGTACAGCTTCGGCGTGCCGTTGCTCGTGAAGGTCTCGACGAGCCGGTCCGGAACGCCCGGCGAGGTGGCGAACTTCGCGTCGACGTAGCTGAACACCCCCCGGACGAAACCCCCGCCGCCGTCGAAGCGGCCGGAGTTGAGCGCCTGGGGCTCGGTGGTGCAGTCCTTCGGATAGGCCTGGCTGGTCATGCGGGTGAACCACAACTTGCCCCCGGCGGTGCCGATGTCACCGGCGCACTCGCCCTGGAAGAAGTCGTGTCGCACCCAGCCGTTGCCCGTGAGGGCGAGGGTGTCGGCGTTGAAGATCAGCACGTCGCTGGCGGCGGTGAGATAGAGGATGCTGCCGTCGGCGGAGAGCATCATGGCGCTCGCGACGAACATCGAGCTGCCGATGTTGACGGTCTTCAACAGGTTTCCGTCGAAGTCGTACACGAGCAACTCGGCGGTGGCCGCGTTCACCCCGCTGCCGGTGGTCACGTACACGCGCCCGCGTGCCTGGTCCACCAGCATCCGCGAGTACGAGGCGGTCGGCAGTTTCACCGCGACGTCGTTCGGCTCACCCGGCTCCGCGGCCGCCTGCGCGGCCGGGACGGCGGTGGCGAGCAGGGAGCCGCCGAGCGCGAGCGCCGCCACCAGCCTCCCGCTGCGCCGGAAAAGGGCATGGCTGCGTCTGGTCAAGAGTTCCCCCCACAAGGACTTCGCTTTACCAACTGGGCGCAAACAACGGCCCATGACTCAGGGCCTGTTGAAATGTAACAGCGGGATGGAGGCGGTGTGGGGAAATGGTGTGCGCCGATGGGCGTTCGGGCTACGTGGCGTCGCCCGGACATACGACTCGCCCGGGGCGGCGGCCCATGACAGGGCGCCGCCCCGGGCGAGGGGACGTTTCTGCAGCAGAGCTGCCGCGAGAGCGGTCAGCCCTCGTCGTGCTGCACCGCGCGGCGGGCGTCCGCGTCGAGGACGCCCCACGAGATCAGCTGCTCGGTCAGCACCGAGGGCGACTGGTCGTAGATGACCGCGAGAGTGCGCAGGTCATCCTGGCGGATGGACAGCACCTTCCCGTTGTAGTCGCCGCGCTGGCTCTGGATGGTGGCCGCGTAGCGCTGCAGCGGGCCGGCCTTCTCCGGCGGGACCTGGGACAGCCGCTCCAGGTCGAGCACCAGCTTCGGCGGCGGCTCGGCGGCGCCACCGGGCGTGGTGCCCGGCAGCAGCTCCTGCACCGGGACGCCGTAGAAATCGGCGAGCTCGGCGAGGCGCTGGACGGTCACGGCACGGTCGCCGCGCTCGTAGGACCCCACGACCACTGCCTTCCAGCGGCCCTGGGACTTCTCCTCGACGCCGTGCAGGGACAGCCCCTGCTGCGTGCGGATGGCCCGGAGTTTGGCTCCGAGCTGCTTGGCGTAATCGCTGGACATATGGCTCCCCGGACGGAAACTCGGTGACTCACTGTGAGGTTACGCAGCGTAATCCGGGCTCGTCAAGCGGAAAGCCGCCGACCGGTGCCTGACCTGGGCCGTCCCGGTCGCCTGATACGGTGGACGGCGTACCCCCAGACGTCCTTTAAGACCCGTCCCGTGAGGCGGGGAAGGAGGTCCCCGACCCATGGTCGACGACCGCAGTACCAGCGCGAGCACCACGCTCGGCGCGCACGCCCGGGCCCAGGGCCCCGGCGCCGCCCGCCCCGTGCTCGAAGGCCCGGACATCGCCCGGGTGCTCACCCGCATCGCCCACGAGATCGTCGAACGCGCCAAGGGCGCCGACGACGTGGTGCTCCTCGGCATCCCCACCCGCGGGGTCTTCCTCGCCCGCCGGCTCGCGGACAAGCTCGCCGAGATCACCGGCCGGGCCACCGCCGTCGGCTCGCTGGACATCACCATGTACCGCGACGACCTGCGGCTGCACCCGCCGCGCGCGCTCGCCCGCACCGACATCCCCGGCGACGGCGTCGACGGACGCCTCGTCGTCCTCGTCGACGACGTGCTCTTCTCCGGCCGCACCATCCGCGCCGCGCTCGACGCGCTCGGCGACATCGGCCGCCCCCGCGCGGTCCAGCTCGCCGTCCTGGTCGACCGCGGCCACCGCGAGCTGCCGATCCGCGCGGACTACGTCGGCAAGAACCTCCCCACCTCGCTGCGCGAGACCGTCAAGGTGCTGCTCGCGGAGGAGGACGGCCGCGACAGCGTGCTGCTCGGCCAGAAGGACCCCGGCCCGCGCGCGGGCCACTCCGCGGACGGTTAGCGCACCCACCCCGCACCAGGCCCCCGCACGGGGCCCCTGGCGCCCTTGCGCCCCGGCCGGGCCGAAACGCCTGGCCGGCCCGCGCCCGGCGCGCCCTGCGACGCACCACGCGCCCCCGTCACCGCCCGCACCGCCCGAGCCCGCACGCCCGGCCGGCCGCCCGGGTGCGAACTCCCACCGCACCCGCCCGGTCCCGCCGCCCAGCCCCCGGAGTCTGTCCGCATGAAGCGCCACCTGATCTCGGCCGCCGACCTCACCCGCGACGACGCCATCCTCGTACTCGACACCGCCGAGGAGATGGCCCGCGTCGCCGACCGGCCGATCAAGAAGCTGCCCACCCTGCGCGGCCGCACCGTCGTGAACCTCTTCTTCGAGGACTCGACCCGCACCCGTATCTCCTTCGAGGCGGCCGCCAAGCGGCTGTCCGCCGACGTCATCAACTTCTCCGCCAAGGGCTCCTCGGTCTCCAAGGGCGAGTCCCTGAAGGACACCGCGCTCACGCTGGAGGCGATGGGCGCCGACGCGGTCGTCATCCGCCACCACTCCTCCGGCGCCCCGCACCGGCTGGCCACCTCCGGCTGGATCAACTCCTCGGTGGTCAACGCGGGCGACGGCACCCACGAGCACCCCACCCAGGCGCTGCTCGACGCGCTGACCATGCGCCGCCACCTGTCAGGCGTCGGCCGCGACCTCGACGGGCGCCGGATCACCATCGTCGGTGACGTGCTGCACAGCCGGGTGGCCCGCTCCAACGTGCTGCTGCTCACCACCCTGGGCGCCGAGGTCACCCTCGTCGCCCCGCCGACGCTGCTGCCGATCGGCGTCGAGACATGGCCCTGCCGGGTCTCCTACGACCTGGACGCGGTGCTCGCCAAGTCCGACGCGGTGATGATGCTGCGGGTGCAGCGCGAGCGGATGAACGCCGCGTTCTTCCCCACCGAGCGCGAGTACGCCCGCCGCTACGGCCTGGACGGGCTGCGGATGGCGGCCCTGCCGGAGCACGCCATCGTCATGCACCCCGGCCCGATGAACCGCGGCATGGAGATCACCGCCGAGGTCGCCGACTCGCCCCGCTGCACCGCCGTCGAGCAGGTCGCCAACGGCGTCAGCACGCGGATGGCCGTGCTCTACCTGCTGCTCGGCGGCTCCGAGCCGGCGATCGCCCCGGCCCGTACCGAGACCGCCGAGACCGCCGAGCCGGCCCGGCCCACCGACGCCCCCCGCCCCACCGAAGCCGCCCGTACCGAGGAGAGCAAGTAACCATGAGCAAGATCCTGATCCGCGGTGCTCGGCTGCTCGGCGGCGAGGCCCGGGACGTCCTGATCGACGCGGGGACCGTCGTCGCGGTCGGCACCGACCTCACCGCGGAGGGCGCCGACTTCGTGGAGGGCGAGGGCCGTATCCTGCTGCCCGGCCTGGTCGACCTGCACACGCACCTGCGGGAGCCGGGCCGTGAGGACTCCGAGACGGTGCTCACCGGCACTCGCGCGGCGGCTGTCGGCGGGTACACGGCGGTGCACGCGATGGCGAACACCTTCCCGGTCGCCGACACCGCCGGTGTGGTGGAGCAGGTGTGGCGGCTCGGCAAGGAGTCCGGGTACTGCGATGTGCAGCCGGTGGGCGCGGTCACCGTCGGGTTGGAGGGCAGGAAGCTCGCCGAACTGGGGGCGATGGCCGACTCCGCGGCCGGTGTGCGGGTCTTCTCCGACGACGGGAAGTGCGTGGACGACGCGGTGATCATGCGCCGCGCGCTGGAGTACGTGAAGGCGTTCGACGGGGTCGTGGCGCAGCACGCGCAGGAGCCGCGGCTGACCGAGGGCGCGCAGATGAACGAGGGCATCGTCTCGGGTGAGTTGGGCCTGACCGGGTGGCCGGCGGTCGCGGAGGAGTCGATCATCGCCCGGGACGTGCTGCTGGCCGCGCACGTCGGCTCGCGGGTGCACATCTGCCACCTGTCGACGGCCGGGTCGGTGGAGATCGTGCGGTGGGCGAAGTCCAAGGGCTGGGACGTCACCGCCGAGGTCACCCCGCACCACCTGCTGCTCACCGACGAGCTGGCGCGTACCTACGACCCGGTCTACAAGGTGAACCCGCCGTTGCGGACCGAGGCGGATGTGGTGGCGCTGCGGGAGGCGCTGGCCGACGGCACCATCGACTGCGTCGCCACCGACCACGCCCCGCATCCGCACGAGGACAAGGACTGCGAGTGGTCCGCGGCCGCGATGGGGATGGTGGGGCTGGAGACCGCGCTGTCGGTGGTGCAGCACACCATGGTCGACACCGGGCTGCTGGACTGGGCCGGGGTCGCGGACCGGATGTCGACCCGGCCTGCCGCGATCGGGCGGTTGGTGGGGCACGGTCGGCCGATCGCCGTCGGCGAGCCCGCGAACCTGGTCCTGCTCGACCCGGCATACCGTGGGACCGTCAACCCCGCGGGCTTCGCCTCCCGCAGCCGCAACACCCCCTACGAGGGCCGCGAGCTGCCCGGCCGGGTCATCGCGACCTTCCTACGGGGCCACGCCACGGTCATGGACGGGAAGCTCACGTGACGACTCTGACAGCGCTGGCGGCCACCGCCGCCGAGGGCGGCAAGCACTCCGCGAAGGTCACCCACTGGTCGGACCGGCTCGGCTGGATCATCGGGCTCGTCCTGGTGATCGGCCTGGTCTACTGGCTGATGCGGCAGGGCTGGCAGTGGCGCCGCACCCTCCAGGGCGGCCTGCCCGAGCTGCCGGCCGCCCCCGAGGACCCGGCCGAGCTGGGCGAGCCGCTGCTGGTGATGGACGGCCGCTACCACGGCTCCACCACCGCCGGGCAGTGGCTGGACCGGATCGTCGCGCACGGCCTCGGCGTACGCAGCAGGGCCCGGCTCACCCTGACCGCGCGCGGCCTGCTGGTCGAGCGCACCGGCGCACCCGGCTTCCTGGTGCCGACCGCCGCCCTGCGCGGCGCCCGGCTCGACCAGGCCATCGCCGGCAAGGTGCTGCCCGAGGGCGGCCTGCTCGTCGTCACCTGGGAGCACGGCGGCACCCTCATCGACTCCGGCTTCCGCTCCGAGCACGCCGCGCAGCACCCGGCGTGGGCCGAGGCCATCACCGAGCTGAGCGGCGACCGCGCCGTGGCATTCAGCACCGAGAAGACCGAAAAGGAAGGCGCACGATGACGACCTCCACCCGGGCGGCAACCGCGCCCGCCGTACTCGTCCTGGAGGACGGCCGCATCTTCCGCGGCCGCGCCTACGGGTCCGTGGGGGAGACCTTCGGCGAGGCCGTGTTCTCCACCGGTATGACCGGCTACCAGGAGACCCTGACCGACCCCTCGTACCACCGCCAGGTCGTCGTCATGACCGCCCCGCACGTCGGCAACACCGGCGTCAACGACGAGGACTCCGAGTCCCGCCGGATCTGGGTGGCCGGATACGTGGTGCGCGACCCCGCCCGCGTCCCGTCCAACTGGCGCTCCCGCCGCACCCTCGACGAGGAGCTGACCGCGCAGGGCGTGGTCGGCATCAGCGGCATCGACACCCGCGCGCTCACCCGCCATCTGCGCGAGCGCGGCGCCATGCGGGTCGGCATCTTCTCCGGCGACGCACTGTCCGACGACGGCACCCTGCTGGCCCGGGTCCGGCAGGCCCCCGAGATGGCCGGCGCCGACCTGTCCGCCGAGGTCGCCACCACCGAGGCGTACACCGTGCCCGCGATCGGCACCAAGCGCTTCACCGTCGCCGCCCTCGACCTCGGCATCAAGGGCATGACCCCGCACCGCATGGCCGAGCGCGGCATCGAGGTGCACGTGCTGCCCGCAAGCGCCACCGTCGAGGAGGTCTACGCGACCGCGCCCGACGGGGTGTTCCTGTCCAACGGCCCCGGCGACCCCGCCACCGCCGACCTCACCGTCATCCAGGCGGTCCTGGAGCGCGGCACCCCGCTGTTCGGGATCTGCTTCGGCAACCAGCTCCTCGGCCGCGCGCTGGGCTTCGGCACCTACAAGCTCAAGTACGGCCACCGCGGCATCAACCAGCCGGTGCAGGACCGTTCCACCGGCAAGGTCGAGGTCACCGCGCACAACCACGGCTTCGCCGTCGACGCCCCGCTCGACCGGATCAGCGACACCCCCTACGGGCGCGCCGAGGTCAGCCACGTCTGTCTCAACGACAACGTGGTGGAGGGGCTGCGGCTGCTCGACAAGCCGGCCTTCAGCGTCCAGTACCACCCGGAGGCGGCCGCGGGCCCGCACGACGCCGCGTACCTGTTCGACCGCTTCACGTCTTTGATGAACACAGTTCTGATGGAGGGCCAGCGTGCCTAAGCGCACCGATATCCAGTCCGTCCTGGTCATCGGCTCCGGCCCGATCGTCATCGGCCAGGCCGCGGAGTTCGACTACTCAGGCACGCAGGCGTGCCGGGTGCTCAAGGCCGAGGGCCTTCGGGTGATCCTGGTCAACTCCAACCCCGCCACGATCATGACCGACCCGGAGATCGCCGACGCCACCTACGTCGAGCCGATCACCCCCGAGTACGTCGAGAAGATCATCGCCAAGGAGCGCCCCGACGCGTTGCTGCCCACCCTCGGCGGCCAGACCGCGCTGAACACCGCGATCGCGCTGCACGAGAGCGGCGCGCTGGCCAAGCACGACGTGGAGCTGATCGGCGCCAACGTCGAGGCCATCCACAAGGGCGAGGACCGCGAACTGTTCAAGGGCGTGGTCGAGGCGGTCCGGGAGAAGATCGGGCACGGCGAGTCCGCCCGCTCGGTGATCTGCCACACCATGGACGACGTGCTGGCCGGCGTCGACACCCTCGGCGGCTACCCGGTCGTGGTCCGGCCCTCCTTCACCATGGGCGGCGCCGGCTCCGGCTTCGCCCACGACGAGACGGAACTGCGCCGGATCGCCGGCCAGGGCCTGACGCTCTCGCCGACCACCGAGGTGCTCCTGGAGGAGTCCATCCTCGGCTGGAAGGAGTACGAACTGGAGCTGATGCGCGACAAGCACGACAACGTGGTGGTCGTCTGCTCCATCGAGAACTTCGACCCGATGGGCGTGCACACCGGCGACTCCATCACCGTCGCGCCCGCGATGACGCTCACCGACCGTGAGTACCAGATCCTGCGCGACATCGGCATCGCGGTGATCCGCGAGGTCGGCGTCGACACCGGCGGCTGCAACATCCAGTTCGCGGTGAACCCCGAGGACGGCCGGGTCATCGTGATCGAGATGAACCCCCGGGTCTCCCGCTCGTCCGCGCTCGCCTCCAAGGCCACCGGCTTCCCGATCGCGAAGATCGCCGCCCGGCTCGCCGTCGGCTACACGCTCGACGAGATCCCCAACGACATCACCGAGCAGACCCCGGCGTCCTTCGAACCCACCCTGGACTACGTGGTGGTGAAGGTGCCGCGGTTCGCCTTCGAGAAGTTCCCGGCCGCCGACGCCGCGCTCACCACCACCATGAAGTCGGTGGGCGAGGCGATGGCGATCGGCCGCAACTTCACCGAGGCGCTGAACAAGGCGCTGCGCTCGCTGGAGAAGAAGGGCTCGCAGTTCGACTTCGCGAGCCCGGTCGACCCGGCCGCGAAGGACGCCCTGCTGGAGACGGCCGGCGTGCCCACCGACGGCCGGATCAACACCGTGATGGCCGCGATCCGGGCCGGCGCCACCGCCCAGGAGGTCTTCGACGCCACGAAGATCGACCCGTGGTTCGTCGACCAGCTCTTCCTGATCAAGGAGCACGCCGACGAGCTGGCCGCCGCCGACCGGCTCGACCCGGACCTGCTCGCCGACGCCAAGCGGCACGGCTTCTCCGACGCCCAGATCGCCAGCATCCGCGGCCTGCGCGAGGACGTCGTACGCGAGGTCCGGCACACCCTCGGCATCCGCCCGGTCTACAAGACCGTCGACACCTGCGCCGCCGAGTTCGCCGCCCGCACGCCGTACTTCTACTCCTCCTACGACGAGGAGTCCGAGGTCGCGCCGCGCGAGAAGCCCGCGGTGATCATCCTCGGCTCCGGGCCCAACCGGATCGGCCAGGGCATCGAGTTCGACTACTCCTGCGTGCACGCCTCCTTCGCGCTGCACGACGCCGGGTACGAGACCGTGATGGTCAACTGCAACCCGGAGACCGTCTCCACCGACTACGACACCTCCGACCGGCTCTACTTCGAGCCGCTCACCTTGGAGGACGTGCTGGAGATCGTGCACGCCGAGACCCTCGCGGGACCGGTCGCGGGTGTGATCGTCCAGCTCGGCGGGCAGACCCCGCTCGGCCTGGCACAGGCCCTGAAGGACAACGGCGTGCCGGTCGTCGGCACCTCGCCCGAGGCGATCCACCTCGCCGAGGACCGCGGCGCGTTCGGCCGGGTGCTCGCCGAGGCGGGCCTGCCCGCGCCCAAGCACGGCACCGCCACCTCCTTCCCCGGCGCCAAGGCCATCGCCGACGAGATCGGTTACCCGGTCCTGGTCCGCCCCTCCTACGTGCTCGGCGGGCGCGGCATGGAGATCGTCTACGACGAGACGCGGCTGGCGGCGTACATCGCCGAGTCCACCGAGATCAGCCCGACCCGCCCGGTGCTGGTCGACCGGTTCCTCGACGACGCCATCGAGATCGACGTCGACGCCCTCTACGACGGCCACGAGCTGTACCTCGGCGGCGTCATGGAGCACATCGAGGAGGCCGGCATCCACTCCGGCGACTCCGCGTGCGCGCTGCCGCCGATCACCCTCGGCGGCCACGACATCAAGCGGCTGCGCGCCTCCACCGAGGCGATCGCCGCGGGCGTCGGGGTGCGGGGCCTGATCAACATCCAGTTCGCGCTGGCCGGGGACATCCTCTACGTGCTGGAGGCCAATCCCCGCGCCTCGCGCACCGTGCCCTTCACCTCCAAGGCGACCGCCGTGCCGCTCGCCAAGGCCGCCGCGCGAATCTCGCTCGGCGCGACCGTGGCCGAACTGCGCGCCGAGGGGCTGCTGCCCGCCACCGGCGACGGCGGCACCCTGCCGCTGGACGCGCCGATCTCCGTCAAGGAGGCCGTGCTGCCCTGGAGCCGCTTCCGCGACGTCCAGGGCCGCGGGGTGGACACCATCCTCGGCCCGGAGATGCGCTCCACCGGCGAGGTGATGGGCATCGACGCGGTCTTCGGCACCGCCTACGCCAAGTCGCAGGCCGGCGCGTACGGCGCGCTGCCCACCAAGGGCCGGGCGTTCATCTCGGTCGCCAACCGCGACAAGCGGGCGCTGATCTTCCCGGCGCGGGCGCTGATCGAGCACGGCTTCGAGCTGCTGGCCACCTCCGGCACCGCGGAAGTGCTGCGCCGCAACGGCATCGAGGCGCGGGTGGTCCGCAAGCAGAGCGAGGGGACCGGGCCCGACGGCGAGCCCACCGTCGTCACCCTCATCCACGAGGGCGAGGTCGACCTCATCGTCAACACCCCGTTCGGCACCGGCGGCCGGCTCGACGGCTACGACATCCGTACGGCCGCCGTCGCGCGGGGCGTCCCGTGCCTGACCACGGTGCAGGCGCTGGCCGCGGCGGTCCAGGGCATCGACGCGTTGACGCGTGGCGACATCGGGGTGCGGTCCCTCCAGGACCACGCGGCGTCGCTGGCGCTGGCCCGGGCGGAATAAGGGCGCCTCCGGGGGTGCGGGCAACGGCGCGCGCGACCGTCGTCGTGGCGCGCCGTGCCCGCAGGCCCAGCCCCCGCGGCGATGTCCCCGGACCGACGGCCGGTGGACGGCTGGTCGCGCAGTTCCCCGCGCCCCTTCGGGGCGCCCACCTTCGGGGCACGATGCCCTACCCCGAGATGACAGGCGAGACGATGTACAAGCTGTTCTTCGAGCTGGTGTTCCGCAGGATGGACGCCGAGAAGGCGCACCACCTGGCCTTCCGGTGGATCAGGCTGGCCGTACGGGCGCCGGTGCTGCGGACGTTCCTCGCGGCGGCGCTGGCGCCGCGGTACGAGAGCCTGCGCACGGAGGCGCTCGGCCTGCGGATGCACGGCCCGTTCGGGCTGGCCGCCGGCTTCGACAAGAACGCGGTCGCCATCGACGGGATGGCGATGCTCGGCTTCGGCCATGTGGAGATCGGCACCGTCACCGGCCAGGCCCAGCCGGGCAACCCGAAGAAGCGGTTGTTCCGGCTGGTCGCCGACCGCGCGCTGATCAACCGGATGGGCTTCAACAACGACGGGTCGGCGGCGGTGGCCGCCCGGCTCGCCGCGCGCAGGCAGGTCTTCCGGACCACCGTCGGCGTCAACATCGGCAAGACCAAGGCCGTCGCCGAGCAGGACGCGATCGCGGACTACGTGACGTCGACCGAGCGGCTGGCCGCGCACGCCGACTACCTCGTGGTGAACGTGTCCTCGCCGAACACCCCGGGCCTGCGCGACCTCCAGGCCACCGCGGTGCTGCGCCCGCTGCTGACGGCGGTGCGCGAGGCCGCCGACCGCACGGTCACCACCCGCCGGGTGCCGCTGCTGGTGAAGATCGCCCCCGACCTCGCCGACGAGGACGTGGACGCCGTCGCCGACCTGGCGGTGGAACTGGGCCTGGACGGCATCATCGCCACCAACACCACGATCGGCCGGGACGGGTTGCGTTCGGACCCGGCGCTGACCGCGGAGACCGGCGGCCTGTCGGGCGCGCCGCTCAAGGCCCGCTCGCTGGAGGTGCTGAGCCGGCTGTACGGCCGCGTGGGCGACCGGGTCACCCTGGTCGGCGTCGGCGGCGTGGAGGACGCCGAGGACGCCTGGCAGCGCATCCTCGCCGGCGCCACCCTGGTCCAGGGGTACACCGCTTTCATCTACCGCGGTCCGTTCTGGATGCGCGGCATGCACAAGGGGCTGGCCGCCCGGCTGGCCGCGAGCCCGTACGCCACTCTCGCCGACGCGGTCGGCGCGCAGTCCCGGAAGGTGACCGCATGACCGGCAGCACGAACCCGCAGGCGGGCGCCCCCGGATCGGGGCCAGGGCAGCCCGAGCCCTTCGGCGCCCGGCTGCGCAGGGCGATGGACACCCGGGGCCCGCTGTGCGTCGGCATCGACCCGCACGCGCGGCTGCTGACCGACTGGGGCCTGAGCGACGACCCCGGCGGCCTGGAGCGCTTCGCGCTGACCGTGGTGGACGCGCTGGGCGAGCACACCGCGGTGTTCAAGCCGCAGTCCGCGTTCTTCGAGAGGTTCGGCTCGCGCGGAGTCGCGGTGCTGGAGAAGGCGGTGGCCCGGGCCCGGGAGGCGGGCGCGCTGGTGCTGATGGACGCCAAGCGCGGCGACATCGGCTCCACCATGGCGGCGTACGCGGCCACCTATCTCGACCAGGGCTCACCGCTGTTCAGCGACGCGCTCACGGTCAGCCCGTACCTGGGCTTCGAGTCGCTGCGCCCGGCACTGGACGCCGCCGCGGCGTCGGGCGCGGGCGTGTTCGTCCTCGCGCTGACCTCAAACCCGGAGGGCGGGCAGGTGCAGCGGGCGACCGCGGCCGACGGCCGGTCGGTGGCGCAGGTGATGCTGGACGCCATCGCGGCGGAGAACTCCGGTGTGCGGCCGCTGGGTTCGGTCGGCGCGGTGGTCGGGGCGACGCTCACCGAGGCGGGCGCGGACCTCGCGGTGAACGGCCCGCTGCTGGCCCCCGGTGTCGGCGCCCAGGGCGCGACCCCGGCCGACCTGCCCGCGCTCTTCGGGGCCGCGCTGCCGAATGTGCTGCCGAGCGTGAGCCGGGATGTGCTGCGGCACGGTCCCGACCCGGTTGCTTTGTTGAAATCGGTACGAGCTTATGTGGATCAGGTGCGGGAGGCCGTGACCGGCACGGGTGAATCGAGCGGTATTACCGGCGGGTAATAGGGTCGGGAAACGGTCAAAAAAAGGGCCGCTTTCAACAACCTGGCCCATTGACGCCGAAACCTGTTCCGGTTTGTCCCGTATATCCCGCTGGATCGAGTCTGACCAGGACTTTTCATCTGTTCTCGCTGACTTGGGCCGCCGGGACCGCTAGTCTCCGACAGGAGCGCGCCGCCCAGGTGCGCCGCAGGTCGACCGGTACCCCCGGTCGGCTCGTACTCCCTATCCGATTGCTCTACATCCGAGGTGACGTAGGCGTGGCTCTTCCGCCCCTTACCCCTGAACAGCGCGCTGCCGCGCTCGAAAAGGCCGCCGCGGCTCGCCGGGAGCGCGCCGAGGTCAAGAACCGGCTCAAGCACTCCGGCGCCAGCCTGCACGAGGTCATCAAGCAGGGCCAGGAGAACGATGTCATCGGCAAGATGAAGGTCTCCGCCCTCCTTGAGTCCCTTCCTGGCGTCGGGAAGGTCCGCGCCAAGCAGATCATGGAGCGGCTCGGCATCTCCGAGAGTCGCCGGGTGCGTGGCCTGGGTTCCAACCAGATCGCTTCCCTTGAACGCGAGTTCGGCGGCGCCCCCGCCTAGGCCCTGCCCGACGGATGCCGCCCGCCGTGCAGGCGGGACGGCGCTGTCCGTCGGACGTGGCCATGACTCCGGGTCCCGCCGCTCTCGGGAACCGGGGATAATCGCTGCATGAGTTCTCCAGCCTCACCGGGGGCGGCCAAGCCCCTCGCCTCGCAGGGGGCTTCCCCGGCCGCCCCGGTCAGACATCCGCGACTGACCGTGCTCTCCGGCCCCTCCGGGGTCGGGAAGAGCACGGTCGTCGCCCATCTGCGCGCGTCCCACCCCGAGGTATGGCTCTCGGTGTCCGCCACCACCCGCAGACCTCGCCCCGGTGAACGCGACGGGGTGCAGTACCACTTCGTCGACGACGACGAGTTCGACAAGCTCGTCGCCAACGGCGAACTGCTGGAGTGGGCGGAGTTCGCCGGCAACCGGTACGGCACTCCGCGTCGCGCCGTACTCGACCGGCTCGCCGCCGGTGCGCCGGTGCTGCTGGAGATCGACCTGCAGGGCGCGCGGCTGGTGCGTACCTCGATGCCCGAGGCGCACCTGGTCTTCCTCGCCCCGCCGAGCTGGGACGAACTGGTCCGCCGGCTCACCGGCCGGGGCACCGAGTCGCCCGAGGTGATCGAACGGCGGCTGGCGGCCGCGAGGGTTGAACTGGCCGCCGAGTCCGAGTTCGACGAGACGCTTGTCAACACCTCGGTCGAGGATGTAGCGCGTGAGCTGCTAGCCTTGATGAAAATCGGGTGACCTCGCGAGCACCGCGCGGTCACCCGGCAGCGAGCCCCCGGTCCGGGGGCGTCGCCCAGAAGTCCTTCCACAAGTAGGGGTAGGTAGAGCGTGTCCTCTTCCATCACCACGCCCGAGGGCATCATCAACCCGCCGATCGACGAGCTGCTCGAGGCCACCGACTCCAAGTACAGCCTGGTGATCTACGCGGCCAAGCGCGCCCGCCAGATCAACGCGTACTACTCCCAGCTCGGCGAGGGCCTGCTGGAGTACGTCGGCCCGCTCGTGGACACCCACGTCCACGAGAAGCCGCTGTCCATCGCGCTGCGCGAGATCAACGCCGGCCTGCTGACCTCCGAGGCCGTCGAGGCGCCGCCCACCCAGTGAGGTGAGCACCAGCACACATCCCGGGCCCGGCGGCGCGACCGCCGGGCCCGTGGTGTGTCATGGGGTGTGCGAGCGAGTGAGCACGGCAACGTGACGGCGCGGCGGAACGGAGCGGAGCGGGCATGAGCAGGCCACAGGTCGTACTGGGTGTCGGCGGCGGCATCGCCGCGTACAAGGCGTGCGAACTGCTGCGCCGCTTCACCGAGTCCGGGCACGACGTCCAGGTGGTGCCCACCGACGCGGCACTGCACTTCGTCGGCGAGGCGACCTGGGCCGCGCTGTCCGGCAAGCCCGTCTCCACCCGGGTCTGGGACGGCGTCCACGGCGTCCCGCACGTGCGGATCGGGCAGCACGCCGACCTCGTCGTGGTCGCCCCCGCCACCGCCGACCTGCTCGCCAAGGCCGCGCACGGCCTCGCCGACGACCTGCTCACCAACACCCTGCTCACCGCCCGCTGCCCGGTGGTCTTCGCGCCCGCCATGCACACCGAGATGTGGGAGCACCCCGCCACCCGGGAGAACGTCGCCACGCTGCGCCGCCGCGGCGCGGTGGTCATCGAGCCGGCCGTCGGCCGGCTCACCGGGGCCGACACCGGCAAGGGCCGGTTGCCCGACCCCGACGAGATCCACCAGGTCTGCCGCCGCGTCCTCGCCCGCGGGGTGACCGCGCCGGACCTCGCCGGCCGCCACGTCGTGGTCAGCGCCGGCGGCACCCGCGAACCGCTCGACCCCGTCCGCTACCTCGGCAACCGCTCCTCCGGCAAGCAGGGGTACGCCCTGGCGCGCACCGCCGTCGCCCGCGGCGCCCGGGTCACCCTGGTGGCCGCCAACACCGACGCGCTGGCCGACCCCGCGGGCGCCGACGTGGTGGCCGTGGGCACCGCCGAGCAGCTGCGCGAGGCCGTGCTGAAGGCCGCCGCCGACGCCGACGCGGTGGTGATGGCCGCGGCCGTCGCCGACTTCCGCCCGGCCGCGTACGCCACCAGCAAGATCAAGAAGAGCGACGACGGTGCCGGGCCCGCGCCGGTGGAGCTGGTCCGCAACCCCGACGTCCTCGCCGAGCTGTCGGCGCACCGCGCCCCCGGGCAGATCGTGGCCGGCTTCGCCGCCGAGACCGACGACGTGCTGGTCAACGGCCGGGCGAAGCTCACCCGAAAGGGATGCGACCTGCTGGTCGTCAACGAAGTCGGCGGCGGCAAGGCGTTCGGCACCGACGACAACGAAGCGGTGATCCTCGGCTCCGACGGCAGCGCCACGCCGGTGCCGCACGGTCCGAAGGAGGCGCTGGCCGATCAGGTGTGGGACCTGGTCGCCGCCCGGCTGGCCCAGAGCGCTCAGCACTGAGCCGTCCGCCGACCGCGAACGGTCGATTCGTGAACAGTCGGTGAAATGAGCCGGCGCCCGTCCGTTCCACCGGCCGGGACCGGCTGCACGTGCACAGCTGCGCGCAGGCCGGGCGGACCGCGCAGCTCACGGGCCGCGGCACCCTGCCGGGAGCGGTCGTCGGCGGTCACCGGAAGCGACACGATCGGCTGACGAACGGGCGGCGAGTGGCCGGTGAGTGGACATCGAGTCGCAGGTTGTGGCATATCCAAAGAACGAGATGCCTGGCCCGTCCCCGGGACGCTCACGCTAAGCTGACTGCGGAGCGCCGGGCGCAGCCCTGTGCACTCCACCAGCTTGAGCCAGCAGCCGCTGCAACCCCAGGGAGCGATGTGTCCCGCCGTCTGTTCACTTCGGAGTCCGTGACCGAAGGTCACCCCGACAAGATCGCTGACCAGATCAGCGACACCATCCTCGATGCCCTGCTGACCGCCGACCCGTCCTCGCGGGTGGCGGTCGAGACGCTGATCACCACCGGCCAGGTGCACGTCGCCGGTGAGGTCACCACGACCGCGTACGCGGACATCGCCTCGCTGGTGCGGGGGAAGATCCTCGAGATCGGTTACGACTCCTCGAAGAAGGGCTTCGACGGCGCGTCGTGCGGCGTCTCGGTGTCGATCGGCGCGCAGTCGCCGGACATCGCGCAGGGCGTCGACACCGCCTACGAGAAGCGGGTCGAGGGTGGCGAGACCGACGAGGACGAGCTGAACAAGCAGGGCGCGGGCGACCAGGGCCTGATGTTCGGGTACGCCTCCGACGAGACGCCCGAGCTGATGCCGCTGCCGATCACGCTGGCGCACCGGCTGTCCAAGCGGCTCACCGAGGTCCGCAAGAACGGCACCATCCCCTACCTGCGGCCCGACGGCAAGACCCAGGTCACCATCGAGTACGACGGCGACAAGGCGGTCCGGCTGGACACCGTCGTGGTCTCCTCCCAGCACGCCTCCGACATCGACCTGGAGTCGCTGCTCACCCCCGACATCCGCGAGTTCGTCGTGGAGGTGGAGCTGAAGGCCCTGCTCGACGAGGGCATCAAGCTCGACACCGACGGCTACCGGCTGCTGGTCAACCCGACCGGGCGTTTCGAGATCGGCGGCCCGATGGGCGACGCGGGTCTGACCGGCCGGAAGATCATCATCGACACGTACGGCGGCATGGCCCGGCACGGCGGCGGCGCCTTCTCGGGCAAGGACCCGTCCAAGGTGGACCGCTCGGCCGCGTACGCGATGCGCTGGGTCGCCAAGAACGTGGTGGCCGCGCGGCTGGCGTCGCGCTGCGAGGTCCAGGTCGCGTACGCGATCGGCAAGGCCGAGCCGGTCGGCCTGTTCGTCGAGACCTTCGGCACCGCCAACGTCGACGTCGAGAAGATCGAGCAGGCCATCGGTGAGGTCTTCGACCTCCGCCCGGCCGCGATCATCCGCGACCTGAACCTGCTGCGGCCGATCTACGCCCAGACCGCCGCGTACGGCCACTTCGGCCGTGAGCTGGACGACTTCACCTGGGAGAAGACCGACCGGGTCGACGCGCTCCGCGCCGCGGTGGGCCTGTAACGGGTCCGCCCGCCCAGCCTCTGGAGCAGGGTTCCCGGACCTTGCGGTAGCCGGTGGCTTGTCGTGTCCTCGCGCCCCTGGGGGTGCGCGCTCCTCCTTCGCGGAGGAGCCGCACCCGTCCAGGGGCGCGGTGCTGTCGTAGACGTCTGGTAAGAATCACAGGGTGAGCGGCGACAACGGACCCGAGCGGGGGGCCTCCGAGGAGGCGGCCGGGGGCGGCGAGCCCTCCGAGGCGGGGCGCAGCACCGGGGGCGGGGAGCAGCTCGCGCTGATCCGGGAGACGGTCCGCAAGTCCCAGCAGCCGCGGGCCAAGCCGCGCACCTGGCGCGGGGCCGCGCTCGCCGAGGGCCTGCCGGTGGCCCGGGTGCTGGTCGACAAGGGCCTGGTCCACCTCGACCAGTTCTTCGACTACGCGGTGCCCGCCGCCATGGACGCCGACGCCCAGCCCGGGGTGCGGGTCCGGGTCCGGTTCGGCGCGCGGGTGGTCAAGGGCCGCCGCGAGGGCGGCACCCTGCACGACGGCTTCGTGGTCGAGCGCCGTACCGACAGCGACTACGCGGGCCCGCTCGCCCCGCTGGCCCAGGTGCTGTCCACCGAGCCCGTGCTCACCGCGCCGCTGCTGCGGCTGTGCCGCCAGGTCGCCGACCGGTACGCGGGCGCGCTCGCCGACGTGGTGCAGCTCGCCGTGCCGCCCCGGATGGCCCGGGCCGAGCGCGACCCCTCGCCCGACCCCCGCCCCGATCCGGCGGTGCCGCCGCCCGCCACCTGGTCCCGGTACGCCACCGGCCCCGCCTACCTGCAGGCACTCGCGCGCGGCGACACCCCCCGCGCGGTGTGGCTGGCGCTGCCCGGGCCGCACTGGCCGCAGGAGCTGGCCACCGCGCTGGCCACCACCCTCGCCTCCGGGCGCGGCGCGCTCGCCGTGCTGCCCGACGGGCGCAGCGCCGCGCGCGTCGACGCGGCCCTCACCGAACTGCTCGGCGCCGGCTGCCATGTCCTGCTCACCGCGGACGCCGGTCCCGAGGAGCGCTACCGGCGCTGGCTCGCGGTCAGCCGCGGCACCGTCAAAGCGGTGGTCGGCACCCGCGCGGCGATGTTCGCACCCGTGGCCGACCTCGGCCTGGTCGCCCTGTGGGACGACGGCGACTCCAGCCACGCCGAGCCGCACGCCCCGCAGCCGCACGCCCGTGACGTGCTGCTGCTGCGGGCCCGCGAGGAGCGCACCGCGTTCCTGCTCGGCGGGGTCACCACCACCGTCGAGGGCGCGCAGCTCGTCGACAGCGGCTGGGCGCTGCCGCTGGCCGCCGCCCGCGAGCAGGTGCGGGCGGCCGCACCACTGGTCCGTACGGTCGGCGACCTGGACCAGGCGCGCGACGAGGCGGCCCGCGCGGCCCGGCTGCCGTCGCTGGCGTGGCAGGTCACCCGCGACGCGCTGGCCCGCGGCCCGGTGCTGGTCCAGGTGCCCCGGCGCGGCTACGTACCCCGGCTGGGCTGCGACACCTGCCGGGCGCCGGCCCGCTGCGCGGCCTGCGCCGGGCCGCTGGAGGTGCGCGAGGAGGGCGGCACCCCCGCGTGCGGGTGGTGCGGGCGGCCGGCGGCGGACTGGCACTGCCAGGAGTGCGGGGGGTTCCGGCTGCGGGCGCGGGTGGTGGGGGCGCGGCGGACGGCGGAGGAGCTGGGGCGGGCCTTCCCCCGGGTGCCGGTGCGGACGTCGGGGCGGGACACCGTGCTGGCCACGGTCGGCGGCGCTCCCGCGCTGGTGATCGCCACGCCCGGGGCCGAGCCGGTCGCGGACGAGGGTTACGCGGCGGCGCTCCTGCTGGACGGCTGGGCGCTGCTGGGCCGCCCGGACCTGCGCGCGGCCGAGGAGGCGCTGCGGCGATGGGCGCTGGCCGCGGCCCTGGTCCGGCCGGCGGGGGAGGGCGGCACCGTCGTGGTGCTGGCCGAGCCGACGCTGCGGCCGGTGCAGGCGCTGGTCCGGTGGGACCCGGCCGGGCATGCCGTGCGCGAGCTCTCCGAACGTGCCGAGCTGCGCTTTCCGCCGGTGGCCCGGATGGCGGCGGTCGCCGGGCCGCCTGCGGCGGTGGCCGAGTTCGCCGATCTCGTCCGCCTCCCCCCGGGCACCGATCTGCTCGGGCCCGTGCCCGTACGGCGCCCCGCCGGCACCGAGCCCTGGGAGCGCCTGCTCTTCCGGGTGCCCCCGGGCACCGGCGCCGCGCTCGCCGCCGCGCTCAAGGCCGCGCAGGTCGCGCGCGCGGCCCGCAGCGGGAACACGGCCCCCCTCCAACTCCGTATGGACCCCCCCGACATCGGATAAGCGCTGCGGCGCCGCGCGGAAGTCGTCCCTGGCGGGGTGCCGGGGTGGAAGACATCCATCAACAGGGGCGCGGGGAACTCCCCCAGAGGGGGGACCCCCAGCGACCAGCCGCGATGGTGGCGCGCGTCGCCACCGGTCCGAAGGGGCTGTTGCTGTCGTGTCCGGACCACCGGCCGGTGGTGGGCTTGTCGCGCAGTTCCTCCCCCAGAGCTTCGCCTGGGAGGTGCCCCCAGCGCCCCTGGGGCGCCGTCGTCCGTCAGGGCATCCGGGGCCCGGGGAAGGGGGCGCCGTGGGTCCGCTCAGGCCCCGTGCCAACGGACTGCACGGGCTGATCCTCCTCCACGGAGCGAGCCGCAGGAACCGTCGGCGCGGCGCCCTCCGCAGGAGCCCGCCGGGACCCGTACCGGCGGTGCACCGCCTGTTTCGTGACCCCCAGCGCGGACCCCACCGCGTCCCAGGAGAACCCGAGCGAGCGGTCGAACTCCACCGCGGCCGTCACCAGGGTCTCCACACTGTCCCGCAACTCCTGGGCGAGCCGCACCGTCGGAGCCGGCGCCCGCCCGTACACCACGAACCCGGCCGAGGGCCCGCCGCGCCGCGGTCGGTAGACGTTCCCGAGCTGGGCGGTCAGGGTCCGCAGCGCGTCCACCTGCCGGCGGACCCGTTCGATGTCCCGCACCAGCAGGTGCAGGCTGGCCCGTGCCTGAGCATCGGGAGTTGCGTGGTCGGGCATCAACAAGCCTCTCCAACCGACGATGACAAGGATCGGGCCGCACGTTGTAGCCGTGTGCGAGCCCGATTTCGGTCAAACTCTCTTGACCAACGCGCCACCGCCCCCAGGAGTCACGCCCGACCGGCGCGGCGGCCGCCCCGGGGGCGCGCGCCGTCCGCGTGCACTCCCTGTCGCGGACCGCCCTAGAATTGACCCCCGCCCGTCGTCCGCCCGTGGTGCGCCCGGCGCCCCGACCGCCCCAGGAGACCGTGCCCGTGTCCGTCAAGCCCATCCGCCTGTTCGGCGACCCGGTGCTGCGCATGACGGCGCAGCCGGTCACCACCTTCGACCTCGAACTGCGCAACCTCGTCAAGGACTTGACCGACACCATGCTGGAGGCCCCGGGCGCCGGCCTGGCCGCGCCCCAGCTCGGCGTGTCCCTGCGGGTGTTCACCTACAACGTCGAAGGCGAACTCGGCCATCTGATCAACCCCGAACTCACGCTCAGCGACGAGTTGCAGGACGGCCCCGAGGGCTGCCTGTCGCTGCCCGGCCTCACCTACGACTGCGAGCGCGCGTACGGCGTCGTGGCCCGGGGCTTCAACATGTACGGCGACCCGGTCACCCTCGACGGCACCCAGCGGCTGGCCCGCTGCATCCAGCACGAGACCGACCACCTCGACGGCATCATCTTCGTCGACCGGCTCGACGCCGAGCGGCGCAAGGAGGCGATGAAGGCGATCCGCGAGGCCGACTGGGGCGCGCAGGGCGCCCCGCAGGTGAAGATCTCGCCGCACGACACGTTCGGCCGCGCCCTGTGAGCCGTGCGGCAGCACACCGAGCCCCCGCCGGCCGAGCCGACACCCGCCGTACCGTCACCCGCCGAGCCGCCGCCCACCGAGAGGTACACCCCGCACGATGAAGCTCGTCTTCGCCGGCACCCCCGAGGTCGCCGTACCCGCACTGGACGCCCTGCTCGCCTCCGACCGGCACGAGGTCGTCGCCGTCGTCACCCGGCCGGACGCCGTCGCCGGCCGCGGCCGCAAGCTGCTGGCCAGCCCGGTCGCGCAGCGTGCCGAGGAGGCCGGGATCGAGGTGCTCAAGCCGGCCCGGCCGCGTGACGAGGACTTCCTGGCCCGGCTGCGGGAGATCGGCCCGGACTGCTGCCCGGTCGTCGCCTACGGCGCGCTCCTGCCGAAGGTGGCGCTCGACGTGCCCGCCCGCGGCTGGGTGAACCTGCACTTCTCGCTGCTGCCCGCCTGGCGCGGCGCCGCGCCCGTGCAGCACTCCGTGATGGCCGGGGACGAGGTGACCGGCGCGTCCACCTTCCTCATCGAGCAGGGACTGGACTCCGGGCCCGTCTACGGTGTCGTCACCGAGGAGATCCGGCCCCGCGACACCAGCGGTGACCTGCTGACGCGGCTCTCGCATAGCGGGGCGCGGCTGCTGGTCGCCACGATGGACGGCATCGACAGCGGCGACCTCGTCGGCCGGCCGCAGCCCGCCGACGGGATCACCGTCGCGCCCAAACTCACCGTCGAGGACGCGGCCGTCGACTGGACCGCGCCCGCGCTGCGCGTCGACCGGCTCATCCGGGGGTGCACGCCTGCCCCTGGGGCGTGGACGCTGCTTGCCGGTGAGCGGGTCAAGCTCGGGCCGGTCGTTCCCGAGCCCGACGCGGAGGCCCTCGCGCCCGGGGAGATCTCGGTCACCAAGAAGGCCGTCTTCGTGGGCACCGGCAGCCATCCGGTCCGGCTCGGCGACGTGCAGGCGGTCGGCAAGAAGATGATGGGGGCCGCGGACTGGGCCCGGGGCACCCGGATCGAACCCGGGAGCCGGTTCGGGGCCTGAGCCCCCGGGGCGCCTGTTCTGTAAGTGCGGCCCCTTACGCTTGTAGGCGAGCCGTACCCCCGTAAGACATGACCGGAGCACCTTTGAAGAGCACGCAGGGCAAGCCGTACCGTCGTCCGCAGAAGGACCCCGTCAGGGTGCTGGCGTTCGAGGCGTTGCGGGCGGTGGGGGAGCGGGACGCGTACGCGAACCTGGTGCTGCCGGGGTTGCTGCGCGCCGCGGAGCAGGACGCGGTGAAGAAGGGCCGCACCTTCGACCGCAGGGACGCGGCGCTCGCCACCGAGCTGGTGTACGGCACGCTCCGCCACCAGGGCACGTACGACGCGGTGATCGCGGCCTGCGTGGACCGCCCGCTGCGCGAGGTGGACCCGCCGGTCCTGGACGTACTGGCGCTGGGCGCCCACCAGTTGCTCGGCACCCGTATCCCCACGCATGCCGCGGTCTCCGCGAGCGTGGAGCTGGCCCGGGTGGTGCTGGGCGACGGGCGGGCGCGGTTCGTGAACGCGGTGCTGCGCCGGATCTCCGCGCAGGACCTGGACGGGTGGCTGGCACAGGTCGCCCCGCCGTACGACGAGGACCCGGAGGACCACCTGGCCGTGGTGCACTCGCACCCGCGCTGGGTGGTGACGGCGCTGTGGGACGCGCTCGGCGGCGGCCGGGCCGGCATCGAGGACCTGCTCGCGGCCGACAACGAGCGGCCCGAGGTCACGCTGGTGGCCCGCCCGGGCCGCAGCACCCCGCAGCAGATCGCCTCCTCGCTGCCCCCGGAGACGACCGAACCGGGCCGCTGGTCGCCCTACGCGCTCCGGCTCGCCGAGGGCGGCGACCCGGCCGCGGTGCCGGCGGTCCGCGACGGGGACGCCGGGGTCCAGGACGAGGGCAGCCAGCTGGTCGCCGCCGCGCTGGCCGCGGCGCCGCTGGACGGTCCCGACACGCGCTGGCTCGACGGCTGCGCGGGCCCCGGCGGGAAGGCGGCGCTCCTCGCGGCGCTGGCCGCCGAGCGCGGCGCGCTGCTGGTCGCCGCGGAGAAGCAGCCGCACCGGGCCCGGCTGGTCGGGCGCGCGCTGCACGGCAACCCGGGTCCCTACCAGGTGGTCGTCGCGGACGGCACCCGCCCGGTGTGGAGGCCCGGCTCCTTCGACCGGGTGCTGGTCGACGTGCCCTGCACCGGTCTGGGCGCGCTGCGCCGCCGCCCGGAAGCGCGCTGGCGGCGCCGCGCGGAGGACGTCGGCGGCTTTGGACCGCTCCAACGCGCCCTGCTCACCGAGGCGTTGACGGCGGTACGGCCCGGCGGCGTGGTCGCGTACGCGACCTGCTCCCCGCACCTGGCCGAGACCCGCGCGGTCGTCGACGACGTGCTGCGCTCCTCGCAGGCCCCCGACGCCGACCCCGTCGACGCCCGCCCCCTGCTCCCCGGCGTCCCCGCTCTCGGCGACGGCCCCGACATCCAGCTGTGGCCGCACCTCCACGGCACCGACGCGATGTACCTCTCCCTCCTCCGCCGCCGCTGACTCCGGACACGCGGTCGTCCGTGGGAGGGGGCGGCCCCCGGCGCGGGTGTGGTGCGCGCCGGGGGCCGCGGTTCGGAGGGGTGGGGTCAGGACAGGCTCCACTGCTGGTTGGCGCCGCCGTTGCAGGACCACAGCTCCAGCGCGGTGCCGTTGGTGTTGCCGGCCGGTTTGTCGCCGCCGGTGACGTCGAGGCACAGGCCGGACTGGGTGCCGGTGACGGTGCCGTCCGGGTTGAGGTGCCACTGCTGGTTGGCGCCGCCGTTGCAGGTCCACAGCTCGACCTTGGTGCCGGAGGTGGTCTGGTTGTCGTAGGCGTCCAGGCACTGGGTCCCGCCGTACAGCCGCAGTTCACCGGCCGAGGTGAGGGTGACGGCCTGGTTGCTGCCGCCGTCGCAGTCCCAGATGTCGATCGCGGTGCCGGGGGCGGTCGCGCCGCCGTTCGCGTCCAGGCAGCGGTGCGAGGAGGCGCCGAGCAGCGGGTGGGTGGTGCCGACGCTGCTGCCGCTGCCGGGGGAGACCCGGAACATCACGGTGCCGTGGCCGGGCACGGAGGCCGAGATCGCGCCACTGGTGGTGCTGACCTCGTTGGTCCACAGGTTGGTCAGCTTGTACGACGAGGCGGACGGTGCGGAGACCGCGGCGGCCGTGGTGCTGATGGTGGCCGTGCCGGAGTTCTCGTTGAACAGCGCCACCGACACGTCGCCGTTGGACAGCGGCTTGGTGAGCACGTCGAGCCCGCCGGAGGACGACACCTGGGTGCCCTGCTTGCCCAGCGAGTCCTGGTCGACCGCGATGACCGCCTTGTTGCCGTAGAGCGACAGCGTGGCCGGGGTGGCCGAGCGCAGGTCGGTGCCGGCGATCAGCGGCGCGGCCATTTCCGCCCACAGGCTGAACTCGCTGCGGTCCTCGGTGAAGGACATGCCGTTGCCGACCTCCAGCATGTCCGGGTCGTTCCAGGCGCCCGGCCCTGCGTACTGCGCGAGCTGCACGTTGCTGTGGTAGATCGACAGCATCGAACCGAACGACGCGTTGATGTCACCGGTGGTGCGCCACAGGTTGCCGGTGGCGGCCCCCCAGGTCCACACGTTGTCCTCGCCCCACTCGCACATGCTGAAGACGATGGGCCGGCCGGTACTGGCGAGCGCGTCCCGCATGGCGTCGTAGCGCTGCTCCCAGGGCACGCCCTGGTTGTTGCAGTTGTCGTACTTCAGGTAGTCCACGCCCCAGGACGCGAAGCTGTTCGCGTCCTGCTGCTCGTGGTCGAGGCTGCCGGGGTAGCCGGCGCAGGTCGCGGTGCCGGCGCTCTCGTAGATGCCGAGCTTGAGGCCCTTGGCGTGGACGTACGCCGCGGTGCCGCTGATCCCGTCGGGGAACTTCGCCGGGTCGGGCACGAGGTTCCCGGCCGAGTCGCGGTTCTTCGTCATCCAGCAGTCGTCGATGTTGACGTAGGTGTACCCGTCGTCCTTCAGGCCCGAGGAGACCAGGTAGTCCGCGGTCTGCTCGATGAGCTGCTCGCTGACGCTGCAGCCGAACGCGTTCCAGTCGTTGAAGCCCATCGGGGGCGTACGGGCCAGGCCGTTGTCCAGGGCGTGCGCCCGGGGGGTCGAGCCGAACAGGACGAGCAGGGAGAGCATCAGCAGGGCCGCGACCGCTGCCGCCAGCGGCCGGCGGAGCGGGCGCGCGTACCCGTGCGGGAGCGCTGGTCGTGCGGGTGCTGTGGGGCGCATCGTGCCGTCTCCTTCGGTGGGGGGAGGGGCGCGCGGGCACCGTGAATGGGGCGCGGAGCGGGCGGCGCCCACCGCCGCGTGTTGCAAAATGACCGACGGTGTTGGAAGTCGGCACGACGAAGTGTCGGCTTGTGTTGATACTCCGTCAAGAGTTCTGACGGGAGTGCGCTGCGGCGGGTTACCGGGAGGTACCACAGCCGCCGGCCACGCCCCTGCCCGCGCCCCTGCCGACGCCGTGCCCATGCCCTGCTCACGCCTCTGCCCACGGCGGCGCGCGCCTTCCGCGGCGCGCGCCCGGCCCCCGCCCGGCGCGCGCCCGGCCCCCGCCCGGCCCGGCGCCCGCCCCGTAGCGGCCCCGCGGACCGGCCGGCCGCACCCCGCGGTCACGGGCCGTCGCACACGCGCGCGTCGGATCTGGTTTGCTTGGGCACCATGACCGCGCAGATCAACCCCAGCATCCTGTCCGCCGACTTCGCCCGGCTCGCCGAGGCGGCCGACGCGGCCAAGGGTGCCGACTGGCTCCATGTCGACGTGATGGACAACCACTTCGTGCCGAACCTGACACTGGGCCTGCCGGTGGTCGAAGCGCTGGGCCGGGCCACGGACATCCCGCTCGACTGCCACCTGATGATCGACCAGCCCGACCGCTGGGCGCCGGGGTACGTCGAGGCCGGCGCGGGCTCCGTCACCTTCCACGTGGAGGCCGCCGCCGCGCCGGTCCGGCTGGCCCGCGAGATCCGCGCCAAGGGCGCCCGCGCCTCGATGGCGCTGAAGCCGGCCACCCCGATCGAGCCGTACGAGGACCTGCTGCCCGAGCTGGACATGCTGCTGGTGATGACGGTCGAGCCCGGCTTCGGCGGCCAGGCGTTCCTCGACATCATGCTGCCCAAGATCCGCCGTACCCGGGCACTGATCGACAAGTACGGCCTGGAGATGTGGCTCCAGGTCGACGGCGGGGTCTCCGCGGAGACCATCGAGCGCTGTGCCGAGGCCGGCGCCGACGTCTTCGTGGCCGGCTCCGCGGTCTACGGCACGGACGATCCGGCCGCCGCGATCCGGTCGCTGCGGGCGCAGGCCGACGCGGTCGGCGCGCACTGAGCGCCGGCGAGCCGTACGGTGCCGCCTCACGCGGCGGCGTCCGGTACGGCGGCGTTCCGTACGCCGGGGGAACGGCAGCGGACCGGCGGTCGAACGGTCGGAGCGGATCACTCCGTACGGCCGGATCGGCCCCGGACTACGCGCCCGTAACCCCCGGCGTCTGGGAAGATGGCAGCGGAGCTGATCAGATGGGTGACTGGGGAGAGCCGACGTGAGCACAGGCCGCGCACAGGTGCGCATGGGCCCGGGCGAGATGGTCCAGGCCGCGGCGATGGCACGTCGCTTCTACCTGGAGGGCAAGTCCAAGATCCAGATCGCGGAGGAGTTCGGGGTCAGCCGCTTCAAGGTGGCCCGGGTGCTGGAGACCGCGCTCGAACGCGACCTGGTGCGGATCGAGATCCGGGTGCCCGCGGAGCTCGACGCCGAGCGCTCCGACGCGCTGCGCGCCCACTACGGGCTGCGGCACGCGGTTGTCGTGGAGACCCCCGCCGACCAGGCCGACGCGCCCGACCCGGAGAACCTCGGCGCGGTCGCCGCCGACCTGCTCGGCGAGCTGGTCAGCGACGGCGACGTGCTCGGCCTCGCCTGGGGCCGCTCCATCATCACCATGGCCAACGCGCTGGACCGGCTCGCGCCCTGCACCGTCGTCCAGCTCACCGGGGTGTACGACGTCGGCACCGCCGAGCGCGGCTCGGTCGAGGCGGTCCGCACCGCCGCGGCCGTCTCCGGCGGCGAGGCCCACCCGCTGTACGCGCCCATGGTGCTCGCCGACCCCGCCACCGCCGCCGCGCTCCGCGCCCAGGGCCAGATCGCCGCCGCGATGAGCTACTTCGAGAAGGTCACCGTCGCGGTCGTCTCGATCGGCTCGTGGGAGGCCGGGATCTCCACGGTGTACGACGCCGTCTCCGGTGCCGAGCGCGAGCACTACGCGAGCCTCGGGGTGGCCGCGGAGATGTCGTCGCACCTCTTCGACGCCCGCGGGCGCCGGGTCGGACGGGATCTGCGGGATCGGTGCATCACGATCGACGCGGATCGGCTGCGCCGCATTCCGGAGGTGCTCGCCATCGCCGGGGGGATGCGGAAGGCCGAGGCGATCAACGCGGTGCTGCGGTCCGGGTTGGTGACGAGCCTCGTGACGGACACGGCCGCGGCGGATTTCCTGCTGCACTCCACCGGGCCGGCGCCCCGTCCCGCGCTGGACCGGGTCGACCCGGACGGTTCGCTGGCCACGGGTGGCTAGCGTGACCCTCCGGGGTGCGTGGTTCCGTCGGTTGAGGGACCACCCGCCGGTGGTGGGTTGCTCGCGCGGTCCCCGCGCCCCTTCGGGTCGCACCCTTCTTCCGGGGAAGAGGCCGCACCACCCCGGAGCAGCCCGCCAGTACGGTGGACGAGCCCCGGGTACGTCGTGTGTGTCTGACCGCCCCGGGTGATCGGGGTGAACCGCCGGAAGCCCGAGGGGCGTTGGCGGAGAGCGAACGGTGCGGCGCCCGCCCCGCGGGGCGGGCGCCGCACCGTTCGGTGTCGGTGACTACGCGATGTGGGACACCGCGTCCGCCTCGTTCTCGTCCATGCCGCGTTCCGGCAGCTGCTGCACGGTCAGGCTGATGTTGACATCGTGCAAGGGGCGTCCGCTCGCATGCCAGACGGACAGCGTGTACGGGCTGAAGGGGTAGCGCGCACGGAACTCGGGTACCTCGACACGGCCGTGCACGAGGCCGTCGGCCGACGAGGCCAGGCCGGACTGGGCGGGCACGTCGCCGTACGACCGCAGCACTTCGTACATCGGCGCCGGAACGGCGATGTCGTGCTGCTCCGCCTCGTGGGTGATCCCGGCCCGGAACACCGCCGCTGCGGCCATGTCCAGTTCGGTCACCCTGTCGAGTTCGGCGCGGTCCGGGAGCGGACGTCCCTGCTCGGCGAGCGCCTCGTACAGGAAGTCCACGGCGGCGCGGGCATGCCGGGCGGCGCGGCCCTCGTCGCTCACCATCCGGCGCAGTATCGCCTGGTAGTGGATCTCCTCCTGGATCATCGACCGCCCCGCGTGGCCGTAGATCGTCTTGGCGTCGAAGTTGTCCGGCTCGCGCCAGGCACGCTCGTAGTCGGCCATCAGCCAGGCCACGACCGGGTCCTCGACCTTCTCGCGCAGGAAGGTCTCGAGCAGTTGGAGCAGGTCGACCGTGCGCGCCCCGGAGGTTTCGGCGAGCACCCGCAGCGTGCAGCGCAGCAGGCACTTGTGGAAGAGCGTCAGCGGCAGCCGAAGGACGATCCCGGTGAGCCAGTCCTCGAACGGCATCCGCGAGTGCTCGGTCACCACATCGGAATACAGGTCCGTGCTGCCCGGGTCGCAGGGCATGTGCGTGGTCCTCAGACCGTGCTCGTCGCGGAACCGCTCGTGCGTGTAGTCGGTGTTGTTCAGCAGGAACAGCGGGTAGACGACGGGGGAGCCGCCGGAGGCTATCGCCTCCTCTATGCCCTCCAGGAGTGATACGAGGGTCTCACCGGGCAGGCCCCAGATGAGGTCGGTGTAGGTCGGGATGTCCAGGGCGCGGAACTGGGTCTGCATCCGGCGGTAGTGCGACACCCGGATGTTCTTCCGGTTCGCGATCTGCAGCACCTCGGCGTTGAAGGACTGCGCGGACAGCGTGATGGCGCCGGTCAGCCCCGCCTTGTACAGGATGCTGGCGATCTCCACGACGCGGCCGTTGGTGTTCTTCGCCCAGTTGGTCATCACCAGCAGCCGCTTGTTGTAGCGCTGGCACAGCTCCACCACGTGTTCGGCGATCTCGACGTCGCGGGCGAGCATGCCGAAGTTGGCGTCGGCGATGAACATCCGGGTGTTGTCGGCGCAGACCCGGATGATCCGCTCCAGTTCGGCCTTGATGCGTTCCATCGAGAACTGGCGGACCCTGGAGTTGGTGGCCCCGGTTCCCCAGTAGCAGAAGGAGCAGGAGTAGGGGCAGCCGCGGTTGGTCTCGTACACCAGCATCTGGGACCGCGCGATGTCCTCGTCGGACCAGACGTCGCCCTCGAACGGCGAGGGCAGTTCGTCGAAGTCGGCGATGCGCGGGGCCTCGGCGGTGGTCTCCACCTCGCCGTCGGTGCGCAGGAAGCTGATGCCGGGAACTTCGGCCAGTTCCTTCTCGGCAGCGGCCCGCTCCTCCTGGTGCAGGAAGACCCGCAGCAGGTCGCGGAAGCGGATCTCTCCTTCGCCGTGGACGAGGACGTCCACCCAGGGTGCTTCCGCGAACACGGCCTCCTGCTGGTGCGTCACGTCGTTGCCGCCGAGCACGATGCGGCAGCTCGGCCAGCGCTCCTTGACCCTGCGGGCCAACTCCGTGGAGCTGGCCCGGTTCCAGTAGTACACCGTGAAGGCGACGGCCAAGGGGTTGTCCAGGGCGTCCAGCACCTTGGCGCAGGCGCCCTCGAAGGCGTCCCCGGCCTTCATGTACACGTGCTTGGTGAAGGAGCAGCTCGCGGCGAGCTCCGGGTCGGCCTGGGCGGCTGCCTGCATGTAGCCGAGTACGGCGCTGTAGCGGACGCTTGGCATCACGGTCAGGTCGACCAGGTGCACTTGGCGCGGCTCATCGGTGGCAGGGCGCGGACCGGGCCTGGTCGACACGTCGGCTGACGTCATTTCACAATCCTTCTCGTAATTCGGGTGCTTGGCCGGTGGGGGAGAACCCGCCGGCCGGCCGGAGCAGGCGGGCCATGGAACTCCAGACCGTGCTGGGAGTCCGCCGGCCGTCGCCGGCCGGTGGGCCCGAAGCACTGGAAATCAGGTACAGGTGTGCAACTAGAGGTGCAGCAACAGTAGTTGGTGCACACGGTACGGCGGCCCGACCCCTGATCCCGGAGACACGACGACCCGGTCCCGAAGATCTGAGAGTGCGGTCGCGAGGGGAAGTCCGCATTGCCCTGCCGACCGGGATGGACACCTGCCGGGGCCCTCACCCGGCACGGCGGCCGGGATCGGAGGGGTGGCCAGTGGCGTGACCCTCCGGGGTGCGTGGTTCCGTCGGTTGGGGGATCACCCGCCGGTGGCGGGCTGCTCGCGCGGTTCTCCCGGAGCTTCGCCCGGGTGGGGGCGCCCCCGGCGGAGCCAGGGGGAGTACCCCCGCGCGCCCGTTCGGGGCGCCCCCTTCTTCCGGGGAAGAGGCCGCACCACCCCAGAGGGTCCGCTAGCCACCCGAAGCCGCGGTGTCGGTGGGGTCCTCGCCTTCCACGATGACGGCCAGTTCGCTGTCGGTGTGGCGCCAGAAGAGTTCGGCGTCCCGGAGGATGTCCTTGACGATCCGCCACTCCCGCGGGAGTTCCGCGGCGAAACCCTGCCAGTTGCGCACGTGCAGCCGCCGGCCGCCGGGCTCGACCGGCCACCAGGACAGGTCGGTGAGGCAGTCCGCGAGCGCGTCCCAGTTGCGCCCGAACCAGTCGGGCAACCGCAGGTCGGCGGAGACCCGGTCCATGAACTCCTGCCGGTCGCCCACTCCGGCCAGATCGAGCACGAGCATGCGCCGATGCTGCCACAGCCCGGCGCGAAGTCCCTGGTGATCGCGGGTGCGCCGCGCCGTGTCCCCCGATACGGCGGCGCGCATCTTCCTGTGGCATGCCTGTGACCGGAAGGCGACCGTCCGCCGCGCCGCGCCCCCTACGATCGACGCCATGCATCTCGGGGGACTGACACGCGTACACGGCCACAGCTACCACCATCACCACAGCTACGGCAGCGGCAGCGGTAGCGGCGGGGGCTCGGGGGGCCTGTCGACGGTCTTCGTGGTGCTGCTGGTCATCGTGGCCGTCGTCGCGCTCGCGGTGTGGGCGGGCAAGCGCCGGGGCGGCGACAGTTGAGCGGCGACGGCTGAGCGGCCCGCCCCCGGACCAAGGGGAGCGGGGGCACCCAGATCCGGGTCAGGCGCCGGGCAGGCGGTCGCGGACGTCGACGGCGAACTCCTTCACCTCGTCGGCGAGGTCCTTCACACCGTCGGTGACGCTCTCGACCGCGTGGTGCAGGGAGTCGCCCGCGTCGGAGGCGGCATGGCGGGTGCGGTAGGCCAGCGACGGCTTGCCGTGCGTGTCGGCCGCGGCCAGCAGCAGACCGCCGAGCAGCGAGACGTCCTGGAAGAAGCGGGCCCGCTCGCGGGCGCGCTCCCGCGGGTCCTCAAGTCGCCAGTACGGCTGCTCGGTGAGCACGGTCGGCACGAGCGTCGCCGCGAGCGCGGCCGCCGACACGCGCGGGAAGCGGCCCAGGGCGAGCAGCACGCCCGCGCCGAGCCGTACCGAGCCGGTGACCAGGGCGACCTGCCGCGGGTCCTGGGCGATCCGCCGGAGCCGGTCGGCCGGCGAGAGCCCGTCGTCGGGCGCCGGAGCGCCCCGCGGGTCGTACCGGTCGTGCGGGGCGGACGGCCCGACCGGGGCGGCTGCCGCCGACTCGCGCAGAGTGGCGAAGCCGCCGCCGACGAACGTGGTGGCGAGCAGCGGGCGGGCGAATCTCCTCAGTACGGCCATGACGCCCACCTGCCCCGAGTCGCCCGGCCCACTCCTGGCGGGGCCGATCACGGTCGCCACCGCCGACGGCGCGCCCACCGGCGCGCCGGGTTCACGCCCCCCGGCCGACCGTCCCCCGGCCGGCTGTCCCTTGGGCGGCGTCCCCCGCTCGCGGACGGCGGTGCGCCCACGGCCGCGCCACCTCGTACGCCGCGGCGACCCGCAGGACGGTGCCGTCGGCGAGGTGGCGGCCGACCACTTGGAGGCCGACCGGAAGGCCGTCGCGGGTCCGGCCGGCCGGCAGGCTCACCGCGGGCTGCCCGGTCAGCGACGCGGGGTAGTTGAAGCCGATCCACGCCATGTCGGCCACCGCGCGGCCGTCGATCCGCTCCGGCCCCTGGACGCCGACCGGAAACGGCGCCACGGCCGCGGTCGGCGTGACCAGCAGGTCGTAGCGGGACATCAGCCCGGCCATCCGGTTGGCCAGCGCCTTGCGGGCGATGTTCGCGTCCGTCAGCTCCCGCGCCGTCCACGCGCGGGTCATCCAGGCGACGAGGTGCGGTGACATCTCGGTGCCGTACCGGTCCACGAGGGCGCGCATCCCGCTCAGGTCGGTCTCGGCGGTGATCACCGCCTGGAACGCCTCCGCCGGGTCCGCCCAGCCGGGCACGACCTCCTCCACCACGCAGCCCAGGTCCGTGAAGGCGCCGACCGCCTCACCGACCACCCGGCGCACCTCCGGGTCCACCGGCAGGTAGCCCAGGTCCGGGCTGTAGGCGACCCGCAGGCCCGCGCACCCCTCGGCGGCCCCGGCCCGCGCGGCCGCGCGCCAGTCCACGTCGCCGCAGGGAACGGAGTGCCGGTCGCGCGGATCGGGCCCGGCGAGCACCGACAGCAGCAGCGCGGTGTCGGCGACGGTCCGGGTCAGCGCTCCCAGGTGCTCGACGCTCTCCCATCCGGACATGCCGGGGAAGCGCTCGTCGCGACAGCCGGGCCAGACCGGTACCCGGCCCATCGAGGGCTTCATGCCGACCAGTTCGCAGAAGGAGGCCGGCACGCGCAGCGAGCACCCGCCGTCGCTGCCCAGCGCCACCGGACCGAGCCCGGCGGCCACCGCGGCGGCCGAGCCCGCGCTGGAGCCGCCCGGGGTGAGGGACGGGGCCCAGGGATTGCGCGTGGGCGGGAAGAGCGGGTTGTGTCCTGCCGGGCTGTAGCCGAACTCGGTCGTGTTCGTCTTCCCGAGCACCACCCCTCCCGCGCCCCTCACCCGCTCCACCACGATGTCGTCCTGGTCGGGCACGTGGTCGCGGTAGGCGGGCGAGCCCGAGGTGGTGCGGATGCCGGCCGTCGCGATCAGGTCCTTCACCCCCAGCGGCACGCCCGCCAGCGGGCCGGCCGCCTCCCCACGGGCGAGGCGGTCCGCGAGGTCCGCCGCCTCCGCCCTGGCCCGGTCGGGCACCGGCGTGCAGAAGGCCCCCAACTCCGGGTCCACCGCCTCGATCCGCTCCAGCACGGCGTCCACCACCTCGACCGGCGACAACCGCCGGGCCGCCACGGCGGCGGCCACCTCCGTGGCAGGCAGGAAGCACAGCGCGTCGCGCTCGGCGGGCGTCACCGCCGCGCCGCCCCGGCGGCGACCGCGGCGGCGGCAGGCCCGCCCGGCGCGTGCGGACGGACCCTGGCCGTCACCAGGTGGTGGCCGCCGAAGGCGCACGCGGCGACGCAGAAGCCCAGCAGGGCGTCGAGCGAGCCGGGCTCCAGGTGGTGCAGCAGCCAGGCGGCGCCCGAACCGGCCGCCCAACTCGCCGTCGCGGGCCACCGCAGCCCGTGGTCCCGGCGGACCGGCACGCTACCGGGCAGGGCCGCGGGGAGGCCGGGACCACCGGCCGCGGTGACGGCTCCGGTGACGGCTCCTGGTGCCGTGGTGGCGGAGCCCTCGGCACCCCCGTTCTCCGCCCGGCGCCCCAGGAACTGGTGGACGATCAGCACCGCGCCGATGGGCGGCACCAGGATGCCCAGGAGTTGCAGCCAGCTGACGATCGACGTCCACACGCCGGTGAGCGCCAGCGCGGCTCCGGCCGCGCCCAGCAGGACCGCCAGCGGGCGCATCCGCAGCGGGGTCAGCCCTGACCAGCCCACCGCCGCGTTGTAGAGGCAGTGCGCGGCGACCGAGCCCAGGTTGGCCAGGGTGAACAGCACCGCGAGCGCGGTGATCCAGCCGCCGTGCCCGTCCAGCAGCCCGAGGAAGGAGCCGCCGTCGGTGGCCGGGTGCGCGGCACCGCCCGTGGCGACCACCGCGCCGCCCACCAGGTAGGCCACGGTGTTGCCGAACGGGAACGCCGCCGCGGTCGCGTACACGGCCGAGCGGCCGTCACGGCTCCACCGGGTGAAGTCGGCGGTCATGGTGCCGGAGTCCGCGAACCCCGCCACCACGATCCCCACCGCCGACCAGAAGGTGATGCCGTGGTCGTGGCCGCGGTACGACAGGGCGCCGCTCGCGGTGGCGCCGCCGCGGGCCGCGTACCAGAACGCCAGCCCGGCGGTGAGCAGGAAGAGCGGCACCGCGACGAGGCCGACCAGCGACAGCGCGCGGATGCCGGTGACGGTGAGGGCGACGTAGACCACCGCGCCGAGCAGGGCGCCCCACACCGGGGTCCAGCCGAGCACCTGCTGGAGGGTGGTGCCGGTCAGCCCCACCTGGTAGGAGAACCAGCCGATCACCACGGTCGCGAGCAGGCCGGTGACCAGCAGCCTGCCGCGCGGGCCGAACGCGTCGGCCGCCTGCATCGCGAAGCTGCGGCCGGTGCGACCGGCGTGGTGGCTGAGCGCACCGACGTATCCGAGCAGGGCGAGGTTGCCGGCGAGGATGGCCCAGAACCCTTCGCGCAGGCCGAGGTTGTACACGATCAGGCCGCCGAAGACGGCGTTGCCCAGGCACATGGGGAAGCCGCCCCAGACACCGGCGACCGACAGCAGGCTCTTGCGGGCGCCCGCCGGCACGGCGGTGTGCTCGTACTCCGCCCCCGTGCCGGCGGCGGGGCGATCGGGTCCGGTCACGGTCGGGTCCCCTGTTCGTCGGTCGGGTGGTCCGGTGCATACACCCGCGGCGGCTGCGCGCGGGACGGTGGGGCGTGTACGGGTACGGGCGGGTGCGGGGACACGGGCGCGGGCCGGTCGGTCCCGGCGCCGGGGCGCTGGGAGACGTGGGCGGCCACGACCCGCCAGCCCTCGGGGAGCCGTACCCAGGTCTGGGACTGCCGGCCCACCCCCGGGACGCCGGCGCGTACGAACACGGTCGTGGTGACCGCGAAGTCGGTGCCGAAGGTGGTGACTTCGGTTCGGGTGCGGGTCCGGTCCAGCCCGGCGGCCGGGCGGCCACGGCGGAAGGCCGCGATCTCCTCGGTGCCGAACAGCTCCTCCGTCGCGCCGAGCCGCACCGTGTGCGGGCCGTCCCAGAACATCGCGTCGAGGACCGGGATGTCGTTGCCGGTCAGCGCGTCTTCGTACGCGTCGGCGAGTGCGGTCACCTCGGCGACGACGTTGGGGTGGTCGATCCGCGCACCCGGGGGGTGGGCGGGCACGTCGGCGGCCATGTCAGCGGGCCCGTGCGGGGGACGGGCCGGCCTGGGCGGCCGGTGCGGCGTGCGCCGCGGTCGCGGTCGCGGTGTCGCCCGGCTCGGCGCGGGCGAAGGTGAGCCGGCCGGCGAGGTAGGCGTAGACCGGGCCGAGCGCGTTCATGGCCACCACGCTCACCCAGGCCGCCCAGACGCTTCCCGCGTGGTAGCCGAAGCCGCCGAAGAACGTGGCGAAGTAGGAGGCGAAGCCGAGGAACATCCCCGGCACCAGCGAGGTCGCCCGGAGCCGGCCGGTGTACATCAGGGCCGTGTTGAGCACCAGGATGATCGCGGCGAGCAGCGCGTCCTGGGCCCAGCGGCCGTTGTCCACGTGCGGCCCGAGGTGCTGGTCGGCCAGCACGATGGCGAGCGCGAACGCCGAGCCCACCGGCATCGCGGCCCAGAGCCGTGCGGCGTTGGCCAGGCTGAGCGGGCCCATCAGGTGCAGCCCGGCCCAGGAGACGAAGATCGCCCACGGCGGCAGGTTCAGGGCGGTGCCGCCGACGAAGGCGGTGGTGGCGGCGAGTACGGAGGCGGCGATCTCGTGCGGGACGCGTTCGCGCATGGCGGGCTCCTGGCGGGATGCGGTCGGGGTGAGGAGGGCTGCGGTGCGGTGACGTGGTGAGGTGGGACGCGGTGCGGTGAGGTCCCGGCGCGAGCGAGGGGAGCCACCGGGCGGCGGCGCGGGCGCGCGGCGGGCGGAGAGAGCGCGGAGGGGGAGGGGCGGAGGGGCGGAGGCGGCGGAGGGACGGTCGGACGGGAGGTCAGACGGCCTGCGGCACCCGCGCGTCGAGGACTTCGCTGGTGCGGGTGGTGCGGGCCACGATCCGGCCGCGCTTGACGACGTAGCGCCGGTCCGGGCGGTCGGTGAGGGCGTCCTCGCGGCGCCGGGTGCCGAGCACCACGAGGTCGGCGCGGGCGCCGGGCCGCAGCCCGTAGTCCGCGTCGGTGCCGGTGATCCGGGCGGCGTCGGTGGTGGCCATCCGCAGGATGCGCTCGGTGTCGGCGGGGCTGCCCATGTGGCAGGTCTGCGCCAGCAGCAGGCCGATGTCGAGCAGGTCGGCGTTGCCGAACGGGGTGAAGGCGTTGCGGATGTTGTTCGAGGCGAAGCCGGTCAGCACGCCCCCGTCGAGCAGTTCGCGGACCGGGGTGACGCCTCGGCGTACGGCCTGGGGGTCGGTGCGGCCGCCCAGGTGCAGGTCGGTGGCGGGCAGCGCGACCACCGCGACGCCGGCCTCGGCGAGGCGGGCGATCACCCGGGCGCGCTCGGCCGGCGGTCGGCCGGCGAGTGAGGTGACGTGGCCGAGCGTCACCCGGCCGGCCATGCCGTGCTGTTCGGTCGCGTCGGCGACGGCCTCGGCCAGCGCGAAGCGGGCGTCGCCCGCGTCGTCGGCGAAGTCGGCGTGCAGGTCGGCCGGCACCCGGAACTCGGCGGCCAGCGCGAACACGGTGTCGATGTGCCGTCGGCACGCGTCGAGGTCGCCCTCGTTGTACGCGCAGCCGCCCACCACGTCCGCCCCGCGCAGCAGCGACTCGCGCAGCAACGCGTATGTACCCGGGGCCCGTTCGATGCCCTCCTGGGGGAACGCCACGACCTGGAGGTCCACCAGGTGCCGGTACGACTCGCGCAGTTCCAGCATCACGTCCAGGCCGGTCAGGCCCGCCAGCGGGTCCACGTCGGGGTGCGCCCGGATCAGCGTGGTGCCGTTCGCCACCGCCCACCGCAGCACCCGCTCGGCGCGGGCCCGTACCGACTGCGGGGTGAAGTCCCGCTTGAGCGCGCCGGTGACCTCGATCGCGCCGGCGAGGGTGCCCGCCAGGTTGGGGCGGTCCCGGTCCAGCAGGGCCTTGTCCAGGTGCAGATGGGCTTCGATCAGGCCGGGCAGCACCACGAGACCGTCGCAGTCGATCGTCTCCGCCGCGGCGGCGTCCGCGGGTATCGCGCCCACCGCCGTGATCAGGCCGCCCGCGACCGCGATGTCCACGAGGTCTTCTCTTTCGGCGATCTTCGCGCGACGCAGTACGAGGTCGAACACGGGACGCTCCTTCCGGGTTCCGCGGCAGCGGATTCGGGCTCCTGGAAGGTGTATACAAATGGCTGATTACACGGTTCGGTGCACTTCGATGACGGCCGTGTTTCCGTGTCCTCTCCACCCGGCGCGCGCGGTGGCGGCAGCGCCGGGTGGACGCGATCGGCTCGGGCGGGCCGCGCCGGTCCAGGACGCGGGCAGGATCAGGTGCGCCGCCGCAGGCGGTACGCCGCCTGCGCCTTCCGGATGTGCTCGGCGACCCGCTCCCGGGCCTGCTCGGGTTCGCGGTCGCGCAGCGCCCGGACGATGCCCTCGTGCTCGTCCCAGGACTCCGCCGCCCGCCGGGGAAGGCCGAGTGAATACACCCACGAGATCTTGTAGCCGAGCTGCGCCACGAGAGCGGCGAGCGTCGGGCTCCCCGACGCCTCCGCGAGCACCTGGTGGAAGCGGGTGTTGAGGGCGGCCAGTCCGGCCGGCCCGACCGCCGATCCGGCCGCCAGCGCCTCACGGGCCTCGGCGATCAGCAGTTCCAGGGTGGCGAGTTGTACGGGTGTGCGGCGCAGCGCCGCCCGCTCCGCGCCGAAGGGCTCCATCAACAGCCTTATACCGAGCAGGTCCTCCGCCTCGGCCTCGCTCAACTCCGCCACGAAGGTGCCCGCGTACGGCCGCGAGTGGACGAAGCCCTCCGACTCCAGGGTGCGCAGCGCCTCCCGGACCGGGATGCGCGAGACCCGGTAG